>NZ_QPGM01000009.1:0-197374 GCF_003335195.1 Microbacterium sp. JB110
GAACGCGCCCGTCCCCTCACCGTGGGCGGGCGCGTTTCGCATGTCGTGTCACCTCGTTTGCGCCGCCGTCGGCGATGCCGCCGCCCGACGCCGACGAGCGCACAGACGAACGGCGCCGCCACGCCGACGCGCCCGTACGCCACGGCCTGCGCCCGCGCGGGGGCGACCCGCCTCGTTTGCGCCGTCGTCGGCGATACCACCGCTCAACGCCGACAAGCGCACAAACGAACGGCGGTCCGAACGCCCGCGCCGCGGGTGGGCGCCGCGGAGGCTACTCGCCGCGCGAGATGCGCACCATCTCGTCACGTGGCACGACCTTGACGCGATCGCGGCCCTGCGGTTCTCCGAGGCCGACCTCGTGCTCGTCGAGGCGGTGCCAGCCGCCGAGGTCGGTCCACTTCACACCGCGCGAGGCGAGCAGCTCAGGGATCGCCGTCTCCTCCGGCGCCTCGGGGTGCCACCACGAGCCCTGGTCGTTGACCAGGTGCTGCACGGTCTCCATCGCGTCGGACTTGGTGTGGCCGATCAGGCCCACAGGGCCGCGCTTGATCCATCCGGTCGCGTACATGCCGGGCATGATGGCATTCGAGTCCTCCGAGAGCACCTGGCCCTCGTGGTTCGGGATCACGCCGTGGCGCGAGTCGAACGGCACACCGTCCAGCGGCGAGCCGAAGTAGCCGACGGCCCGGTAGAACTGTCCCATCGGCACCTCTCGCAGCTCCCCCGTGCCCTCGATGCCGCCATGCCCATCCGGACTTGTGCGCTCGTACACGAGTGAGGTGAGACGCCCCTCCTGGTCGGTCTTCAGCTCCACCGGATTGGCCCAGAAGTGCAGGTGCAGCCGGCGCGAAGCTTCTCCGCCCGCATTGTTCGCGCCAGGGCGCTGTCGCCACGACTGCAGCACGCGGTCGATCACCTTGACCTGCTTGTTCGACTCGATCGCAGCGCGTGAGGCCTCGTCGTAGTCGAAGTCCTCGTCGTAGACGACCATGTCGACGTCGCGCAGCTCGCCGAGTTCGCGAAGCTCGAGCGGCGTGAACTTCACCTGCGCGGGGCCGCGGCGCCCGAACACGTGCACGTCGGTGACGGGCGATGACTCGAGCGCCTCGTAGACGTTCTGCGGCACCTCGGTCGGCAGCAGGTCCTCGGCGTGCTTGGCGAGGATGCGCGAGACGTCCAGAGCGACGTTGCCGTTGCCGAGCACACCGACGGATTCCGCGTTCAGCTCCCAGGTGCGCGGGACATCCGGATGCCCGTCGAACCAGCTCACGAAATCCGCGGCGCCGTGCGAGCCGTCGGCGTCGATGCCCTGAATGTCCAACGAGGCGTCGCGCACGGCACCGGTGGCGAAGATGACCGCGTTGTAGTGGCGCTTCAGGTCATCGAGTGTGACGTCTTCGCCGAAGCGGACGTTGCCGAAGAGGCGGATGTCTCCGCGGTCGAGCACGCCGCGCAGCGCATTGATCACGCCTTTGATGCGCGGGTGGTCGGGGGCGACGCCGTAGCGGACGAGACCGTACGGGGCCGGCAGGTGCTCGAACAGGTCGATCGACACGTCGAACGAGCGCTCCAGCTTGAGCAGGATGTCTGCCGCGTAGATTCCCGCGGGACCCGCTCCGACGATTGCCAGCCTCAGCTTGGTCATGGATGTCCTCTCACTTGCGATGTCACCGCTGCGGCGGTGAGGAAGATTCAGCTGTCGCGGTCGACGAGCGTGCCGGCGAACCGGGTCAGGGCCTCGCGCACGCCGCCGCGGGGCAGCGGCTCCAATGCGGCGGTCGCCTCGTTCGCCCACGAGGTGGCCAGCTCACGCGTGCGCGCCGTGACGATGTGGTCGCGCAGGATCTCGACGCAGTCGTCGAGGATCGCGGGGGCGGCCCCGTCGGCGATCCGCGCGACGCCGTCGTCGATGCGCGCCTTCAGCGCAGGGTCCGCCTCGCCCAGCAGCAGATAGGGCATCGTCGGCACTCCGGCGCGCAGGTCGGTGCCTGGAACCTTGCCGGTTTCGGCGGGGTCGGCTGACAGGTCGATCACGTCGTCCATGAGCTGGAACGCGACGCCGACCTTCTCGCCGAAGGTCCGCAGCGGCTGATGGAACCGTCCGTCCGCACCGGAGAACAGCGCCCCTGCATGTGCCGCCGCGGCGATCAGCGAGCCGGTCTTGTCACTGAGCACCCGGATGTAGAACTCGATCGGGTCGTCCGTCTCGCCCGCCCCGATGGTCTCGTGCATCTGACCGAGCACGAGTCGTTCGAACGTCTCCGCCTGCAGCTTCATGGCCTCGGGGCCGAGCTCGGCCATCAGCACGCTGGCGCGCGAGAACAGCACGTCTCCGGTGAGGATCGCGATGCTGTTGCCCCACACGGCGTGGGCGCTGGCGACGCCGCGACGGCGGTCCGCCTCGTCCATGACATCGTCGTGGTACAGCGATCCGAGGTGGGTCAGCTCGAGCGCTCGTGCGGCCTTGACGACGCCGTCCGTCGCGCCGTCGCCGAGCTGGGACGAGAGCATCGCGAGCATCGGGCGCACCCGCTTGCCACCTGCCTCGTACAGGTAGCGAGCGGTCGCATCGACGAGCTCGTCGGTGGAGTGCAGATCGCCGGCGAGCTGCTCCTCGACGCGCTCGAGGCCCGCCTCGATCTTTCCGACGAGGCGGCGCGCGGCTGGGGTCGCGAAAACACGGTCGTTGAGACCGAAACGGCTCGCCAGGCGCGAGCCCGAAACCTGGGGGCCCGAAGTCACCATGCCAGCCTACAAGGCGCCGACCCGTGCGAGATCCGCCCGTAGGCTGATCTGAGCGGCCGCGACGTACATCCGGAGGATGGTGTGCGCCGTCACTCCGGCTTGGCCGCCCTGTGCAGCGCCACGAGACCGAAGGTGAGGTTGCGGTAGGCGACGTCCGTCCATCCGGCCTCGCGCATCCATCCGGCGAGCGCCCGCTGGTCCGGCCACGCCGCGATCGACTCGTTCAGGTAGTCGTAGGCGCCGCCGTTCGAACCGACGAGGCGCGCGACGATGGGCAGCACACGCGAATTGTAGACCCGGTAGAAGCCCCGGATGAGCCGGTTCGGCGGGGTGGAGAACTCGTTGATCACGACACGGCCGCCCGGTTTGGTCACGCGCAGGAACTCGGCGAGGGCTCGCTTCGGGTCGTCGACGTTGCGCAGGCCGTACGACATCGTGACGGCATCGAAGGAGTCGTCCTCGAACGGCAGATCGGTGGCGTCGGCGTGCACGAACTCGAGGTTCCTGACGTCGCCGTGCCTGCGCCTGCCCTCGGCGAGCATGCCGGATGAGAAGTCGGCCGCGACGACGTGCGCGCCTTCACGAGCGAGCGATGCCGACGATTTCGCCGTGCCCGCCGCGATGTCGAGGATGCGCTGGCCCGGCTGCGGGTCGACGGCTCGCGTGGTGGCGCGACGCCATGCCGCGTCGAGCCCGAAGGTCATCGCGACGTTGGTCGCGTCGTACCGGTCGGCCACCTGGTCGAACATTCCGCTCACGCGCTGGGGGTCCTTGCCGAGATCCGCGCGGTTTGGCTCAGCGTTCATCCGTTCGAGACTAACCGGGTTGATGCGTGGGGCGCGACCGCGGCACCTCGGGCAGCTCGCCGAGCACGTTCAACCAGCGGTCCGGCGCGGCGTCGTCGAAGGGCGGCTCGTATGCGGCGACGCGGCTCTCGAGGTCGCCCGCAGTCCGCTCGAGCGCCGAGATCACGTCGGCGGGGTAGCCGTACAGCTCGCGATGCTCCTCCCACTCGTCCTCGTCATCGATGAAGACGGTGCCGTCGACGCGGCGCACCACGTCGAGGTCCATATCGATCGCGGTCGGCCTGCCGTCGTGCCAGCGCACGTCCCACGCGATGTCGATGTAGATGCGGGTGCGCTGGGGTGCGGCGTTCACAGTGAGCACGTAGTCGGTCCGACCTTCCGGCATCAGCGCGACGCTCGCCGACGTGAGCAGCATGTCTCGCCCAGGACGGAATGAGCGCCACCCGACGCGCTGGCCGAGCCAGTCGCCCCACCTGTCACTGCCGAGGTACACGCACTCGTGCTCCCAGTGCGGTGAGCCGTCCCACTTTCGCCATTGGAAGGACACCTTCGTACCTGGTGGGGGAACCGACATACCCCGAGCCTACGCGCTCGACCCCGGCGGCCGAGATGCGCACTTCTCACCGAGATGCGCACGTCTGGACGGGGTTCTGTCGACGAAGTGCGCATCTCGACGGCAGGCGGCAGGCTTTCAGCGGGCCGGAATATGGTGGTCTCGTGACGACTGATGAGCGACTCTCCCTGCCGAAGCTCGTCGCGACGACGCGCGAGGTCCCGCCGCTGGACGACCCGCTGCTGCACGCCTCCGCCGGAGACCCCCTCGCGTGGATCAGGCGCGGCGACGGCATCGTCGGGGCCGGACCAGAGCTGCTCCGCCTCGACATCGGCGAGGACAGCCGGTTGGAGGCTCTCACCGACATCTGGCACGCGATCGTGCAGGCCACCGACGTCGACGACGAGGTGCAGCTGCCGGGCACGGGCTTGGTGGCGTTCGGCGCCTTCGCCTTCGACGAGGCCTCCGATGCGCCGAGCACGCTGATCGTCCCCTCGACCGTGATCGGTCGGCGAGGCGGCAGGCACTGGATCACACGGATCACCCGAGCTGAGGGCGCAGACGTTCCGGATGTCGACGAGGTCGGCTACGGTCCGCAATGGTCGGCGACCCTGGGCCCTGGCCGGATGGACCCTGCGGCGCACAGCGACGCGGTGCGCGATGTGCTGGGCAGGATCGCCGACGGCGAAGCCGAGAAGGTCGTGATCGCGCGCGACATCTCCGGCACCGTTCCCGCAGGCGCCGACCTCCGACGCCTCGTCAGCGAACTCGCTCACGGCTACCCCGACACCTGGACCTTCGCGGTCGACGGGCTGATCGGTGCGAGCCCGGAGACGCTCGTGACGGTGTCGGGCGGCACCGTCACCGCACGCGTCCTCGCCGGAACGATCCCGCGAGGTGCCGACGCCGACGAGGACACGGCGCTCTCGGTCGAGCTCGCCAAGAGCGACAAGAACGTCGAGGAGCATGCGTTCGCCATCGCGAGCGTGCTCGAGGCGCTGCGCCCGTACACGGCGACTCTCGAAGCGTCGGAGACGCCCTCGCTGCTCCGGCTGCCGAACCTGTGGCACCTTGCCACCGACGTCACCGGCACGCTGTCGAACGGCGCGTCCGCGCTGAACCTCGTGCGCGCGCTGCATCCGACCGCTGCGGTCGGCGGCACGCCGCGCGACGTCGCGATGCGCATCATCCGCGACGTCGAACCGTTCGACCGCGGCCGCTATGCCGGACCCGTCGGCTGGATCGACGGCAACGGCGACGGCGAGTGGGCGATCGCGCTGCGGTGCGCGCAGTTCGGCGGTGCCGGCGACACGACCTCGACCGGAGACGACGAGGGCGACGACCCGGCCGCCGCCGACTGGTCGCGCGGCGCGAACGCGACGCGCCGTGTCACCGCCCACGCCGGCGGCGGCATCGTCTCAGGCAGCGTACCGGAATCGGAGCTCGACGAGACTCGCGTCAAGTTCCGCCCCATCGTCGACGCCCTGGCATAGCGGCGGCGCCCGGTGCGGCCGCGCGCAACACAACAGATTGCGCATCCCCACACACGCCACGACGCAATGCGTGTTGGGTTGTGCGCATCGTGTTGCCGAATGCGCGCCGTCCGGCGGCGACGCACGGTTCGGCCACATGGCTCGAGGTCAGGACACCAGTGCGCGAGCGGCCTCGGTGAGCCAGCGCGCCGGGTCGGCCATGGCGGCATCGGATGAGCCCGCCAGGTCGGTGAGACTCGCGGCGCCGGCGAACGCCGACGTGTCCGCGTCGTCCGCGATGCGGCCGGCGACGAGGGCGACAGGCACGCCGGCCTCACGCGCCGACGCGGCCACGTGCGAGGGCACCTTGCCCGCGGCGGACTGTCCGTCGAAGGACCCCTCGCCTGTGATCACCAGGTCGGCTCCCACGATCGCCTCGCGCAGCCCGATCAGCTCGGCCACGCGCTCGGCGCCGTTGGTCAGATCGGCGCCCCATGCCAGCAGACCATAGCCTGCCCCTCCCGCGGCTCCCGCGCCAGGCTCATCCGGATCGGCCTCTTGTGCGACGGATGCCGCCTCGCCCTGCGCGGCGCGCATCCGCTCGACGAGGTTCGCCAGCGCCGCGTCGACGGGCGCGGGGTCGGTCAGTCCCTTCTGCGCCCCGAACACCGCGGCGGCGCCGCTCGCCCCGAGCAGCGGATTGGTCACGTCGGTGAGCACCTGCACCCCGGCATCCGGGAGCGCGCGCAGGCGGCTGAGATCGACCTTCCGGATGTCGCTGAGGCCTTCCGCTCCCGGAGCGACTGCCATGTCGAACTCGTCGGTGAAGCGCGCGCCCAGCGCGGTGAGCATGCCGACGCCGCCGTCGGTCGATGCGCTCGAGCCGATGCCGAGCACGAGTCGCGACACCCCGTGGTCGAGCGCCTTCGCGATCGCCTGCCCGAAGCCCAGGGTCGACGCCTGCCATGGGCGCAGCTCACCCGAGAGCAGTTCGATTCCGGATGTCGAGGCGAGCTCGATCACGCCGGTGCCCTGGGGCGCGTCGTCGGCGGGCGGCAGCCACACCCATTCGGCATCGACCGGGAACACCGCGGGTCCGGTCACCTTCACCGGAGTGCGGCGAGCCCCCTGCACGGTCTGCGCGATCGCGTCGAGGGTGCCCTCTCCCCCGTCGGCCATGGGCATCCGGATGATCTCGACACCGTCGCCCAGCCCGGCGGCGAGCGCGTCGACCACCTCGGGGGCCGTTGCCGTCCCTTTGAAGCTGTCCGGGGCGATCACGATGCGGCGCTGCGAAGTCATGCGTCCATTCTGTCGCTTTCCATCACGCGTCCATCACAACTCTTCATTTCTGGCACATCTCCGGTGGTGCGCCCACCCGGAGATGTGCCAGAAATGAAGAATCGGGCGGATGGGGGTCACCGCGGAAGCGGCACCTCGATCAGTCGCATGCCGTCGGTCTGCGCCAGTGCCGCGGTGAGCGCGGCGGGCGAGTCGGCGCGCGCGTATGCCCAGCCGTAGGCGGCCGCGAGGTGCTGGAGCGACACCGCCTGAGGCGTGTACTGCACGCGGTCCATGGCCGCCGGTCCCGCGAACTGCGCGACCTCGAGCCCGTCGAAGATCGAGCCTCCGCCGTCGTTTCCGACGATCACCTGCATGCGCGGCGGCTGCTCGCCTTCCGGAATCAGGAGCGCACCGACGTCGTGCAGGAACGCCAGGTCGCCGAGCAGCACACGGGTGACGCCGCCGACTGCCGCACTCCTCTGCTCCGCCTCGGCGCCGTTCGCGGCATCGGGGGCATGCCCGTCCTGGCTGGCGAGCGCGATGCCGAGCCCGGTCGCGATCGTGCCGTCGATGCCGGCGAGGCCTCGATTCGCGTGCACCCGGATGTCGCGGGGCGGCAGGGTGTCGTCGGCCACGCGGACGAGGCGGCTCGAGCCGAACATGAGGCGATCTTCCGGGCCGCTGGCCCGCCACACCGCGGCGACGAGCTGCTCGCGATCGATGGTGTCGGCGGCCTCGGAGATCGTCGCGGCGGGTGCGGTGCTGCCGGCAACGGCATCGTGCTCCGCCGACCAGCGGGCCCATGCAGCGGCCCAGGCGTCGTCTTCCTCACCCGGCCCGACGGCGATTCCGGATGCCTGACGGGTCGCACCGTTCAGATCGAGCGGCTCGCCTCCGCGCCTGACGGCGACGACTTCGACATCGCCGCGCGAGAGCAGCGCCGTCTCCTCGCGGTTCAGCGTCGGGTGCCCGAACACGATGACGCGCTCGATCCTCGCGCCCAGGTCGCTCTGCCGCAGCGCGACCCGGTATCCGGCGACCGGACGCGGGCCGCGCCGCGCACCGCTGACCACCTCCGCCAGCAGGGGCCAGTCGCCTTCCTCGGCACACGCGATCGCCTCTGCCCCCGCGTCAGCACCGGCGAGCACGACAGTGCGCGGGCCGCGGTCGAGCACTGTCGGAGCGATCGCGACCGTCGGCTTCGCCTCGGCCTCTGAACGCACGGCCTCGGCGTCGACGAACTCCCCGAAACCGGCAGGCAATGGGCCGGCCAACGGCTCCCGGAACGGCAGATTGAGGTGGGCCGGACCGGCGACGCACAGGCTCGAAGCCGGCGCGGCGGTCGACGTCTCGCGGCTCGAGCTCGCGAGGTCACGCCCCCCGTCACTGTCCCGGCCAGCGGATGCACCGCTCACGGCCGCACGGAACGCATCGACCGCAAGCGATCGGAACTGATCTGCCTCGCCGTCTTGCCCATCCGGAACCGGAGCATCCGCCATCAGTCGCACCGCCCCGCCGAAGATGCCGACCTGGTCGGTGGCCTGATTCGCGCCGACTCGGCGCAGCTCCGGGGGACGGTCGGCGGTCAGCAGCAGCAGCGGCACTCCTGCGTGGTGCGCCTCGAGTACCGCAGGCAGATAGTTCGCCACGGCGGTGCCGGATGTGCACACCAGCGCGGCAGGAACGCCCGACTCGCGCCCGATGCCGAGCGCCAGGAACGCCGCGGCGCGCTCGTCGACGCGCACGTGCATCCGGATCGTGCCCTGCCGCTCCAGTTCGGCCGCCGCGAGCGCAAGCGCCTGCGACCTCGACCCTGGGCTGACCACGACGTGCCGCCCGCCGAGTGCCACGAACGCTTCCAGCACCGCGCCAGCCGCGCCGGTGGCCGGGCTGGGACCCATCCTGCCGGTTCCTGTGTCCGGTGACTCAGCCGCGGGCATCCGGGCGGCCGTTCGGCCCGTCGCCCGCTCCGCGTGAATCGGCGTCCCCGGACTCGTCGGAGTCGTCCCCGCGCCCCTTCGGCGAGTCGTCATCCTCGCCGTCGTCCTCGCCATCGGCTTCGCCCTCGTCGTCCTCTTCCTCGTCGAGCTGGCGAAGTTCCTCTTCGAGCTGACGGATCCGCTCGTCGGATTCCTTCGCAGCGGCTTCGCGCAGGAATGTGGGGTCGTCGTCCGGGGCGTCGGGCACCGTGAAGGTCTCGGCAGAGCCGCGGGAACGACCGATGATCCACCACAGGATGCCGCCGATGACCGGAACGCAGGTGATCACGACCCACGCCGCTTTCGGCGCACCGCGGTGGCGCGTCGCGGGCTGCACAGCGCAGTCGATGATGCTGATCACCGTGAATACGACCGCGGCGACCGCGCCGATCAAGAGAAGTCGGGCCATACCTCCAGCCTACGCCGCGCACCTATGTGCGGGCGAAGTGAGCGTCCGCGGAGCCCACGAGAGGCACCGTTGCTGTCCGGATCAGCGACCGCAGCGGCGCATGTCGGCTGGAAGGGCCCGTTGGTGACGGGAAGGTGCTGGTCAGGGAGAGTCAAGGCGAGGGAATGTCGCCGGAGGGTGCCCGAGGGTGGTCTCAACGGTCTCGGTCTGCGCGTCCTTGCCGGTGAGACGGGCGATGGCTTCCTCGAACTGGCGCGAGAGCGCATCGGCGGCGGCCTCACCGTCGCCCGAGGCGATCGCGTCGATCAGCTCACGATAGGTCGGTGAGACGGAGCGCCGCACCTGATAGCCGTTGCTCGCGCTCAGACTCGCGATGCGCGTCTCGGCGAGCAGCGTATCGATGCGCGAGGAAAGCCGCGGGCTGCCGACCAGTCTCACCAGCTCACGGTGGAAGGAGATGTCGGCATCGCCGATCGGTACGGCTTCGTCCCCCTCGCTGACGGCGACCAGCCTGGCCAGGCAGGCCTCCAGTTCCGCTGTCTGCACCCGCTCCGGACGCTGCGCAAGGCGACGCGCCGCGTGTGCTTCGACTGCGAGCCGCGCTTCGTACAGATCGGCCACCTCATCCGGGGCGATCCGGCGCACGCGCATGCCACGGCCGGGATGCGAGACGAGAAGGCCTTCCTGCACGAGCCGCTGGGCCGCCTCTCGCAGGGGCCCCCGGCTGACCCCGAGCTGAGCGGCGATCTCGACCTCGCCGATGGGTCCGCCCGTGGGCAGATCACCGGTGAGGATCGCCTTGCGCAGCTCGACGGCGACCATGTGGACGGTGGACATCCGCTCGAGGGCGACCATGGAGCGCTGAGCACCAGCAGCCTGGGGCTTGGGCACCTCGCCCCTCCTCTCGCTCAGCAGTTCTCGCATGCGTCCAATTCTCGCACCGCACCGATTGTGTCTGATTGTCTACACGAAGACAATTAGATTGATTTGAAATTGACAGTGTGGAATCGTGGGGCTCGTCCTGTAGCGGCGCGCGCACTCGCTCGCGCCGCCCACACCTGGAGAGGAATCACGATGATTCGACGCAGTATCACGACCGCCGGGCTCGCCGGACTCGGGATCGTTGCGCTCGGCTTGGCCGGATGCACGTCAACAGCGCCCGAGAACTCCGAAGGTGGCGAAGGTGGCGGGAGCACCCTCGACACGCTGCGGGAAGAGGGCACCATCACGCTCGCCATCAACGGTGAGCAGCCGTACTCCTGGCTCGACGCCGATGAGCCCACCGGAGCCACCATCGCGATTCACGAGCAGATCTTCAGCAACCTCGGAATCGACAACATCGAGGTCGAGCAGGTGGACTGGGACAGCCTGATCCCCGGTCTGAACGCCGGCCGGTGGGACGCGGTGAGCGCTGGCATGTCGATCACGCCGGAGCGCTGCGAGGAAGCAGCATTCAGCGACCCCGAGATCATGTACACCACGACGCTCGCCGTCCCCGCAGGCAATCCGAAGGGGCTCAGCGACCTCGACTCTGCGCTCGACTCGGGCGGCGACGTCACGCTCGCGCTCCAGACCGGCGCAATCGAGGACGGCTACGTCGAGCAGCTCGGCGGCTACGACAACATCGTTCCTGTCGACAGCGCGCAGAACGGTCTGGAGACCGTCGAAACCGGTCGCGCCGACGCCTTCGCTCTCACAGCGGTGTCGCTGGACTGGATGACAGAGGACAACGACGCGCTAGAGACCACAGGTCCGTTCGTGCAGGAGATCGACGGCATCAAGCAGATCGGCTCCGGCGCGACGGTGTTCCGTCCCGGCGACACCGAACTGCTGGACGCATACAACGAGGAGCTCGCGAAGATCACGAGTGACGAGCAGGCCTATCTCGACCTGGTGGAGCCGTTCGGCTTCAGCGCAGAGAACCTGCCGCCGGCTGATCTCACCACGGAGCAGCTCTGCTCGGGTGACCTCGAAGACGTGCAGTAACGAACGGCTGATCGGACTCTCTTGAGCGAGAACTTCGACACGCTCGGGCGCGCGCTGCCTCAGCTTCTGGACGGCCTGCTGATCACCGTCCAGTTGACCTTGGGCAGCGCGCTGCTCGCGCTCGTGGTCGCCGTCGTGCTGGGCCTGACTGCCCGGCTCGACAACATCGTGCTGCGTGGCATCGCGCGCTTCGTCATCGAGTTCTTCCGCGGCACGTCTCTGCTGGTGCAGCTGTTCTTCTTCTTCTTCGTGCTGCCGCTGCCGCCGATGTACGTTCAGCTCCCTGCCGTGGTCTGCGGTGTGCTCGGCCTCGGTCTCAACTACGGCGCATACGGTGCTGAGGTGGTGCGCGGATCGATCAACTCGGTGCCGCGCGGGCAGTGGGAGGCGACGACGGCTCTCAGCATGGGCCGCGCGCAGCGGATGTGGCGAGTCATCTTTCCGCAGGCTTGGGCGCTGATGATCCCGTCGCTGAACAACCTGCTCATTCAGCTCCTCAAAGGCACGGCCGTCGTCTACCTGATCTCCATCGTCGACCTCACCGCGAGGTTCAATGACCTGCGCCAGGAGACTGGAGACGTCTTCTTCACCTATTCGATTGCGCTGGTGACCTACTTCATCCTCGCCTACATCCTCTCCACCGGTATGAACGCCTTGGAGCGGCGTGCCAAGCGCAAGCTCGGACTGAGCACCACGGGCGTCTTCTCCATCCCCGACGCAAAGGGGGTCGCCGCATGATCGACTCGACCCTCTGGAGATGGGACCACGTCTGGGCGGCTTTGCCCGACATGCTGCTGAAGTTCGTCACCGTGACGCTCCTGGTGACCATCATCGGCAGCATCATCGCTGCCCTGCTCGGCCTCCTGATCGCCCTGCTGCGCCGCTCAGTGCCGCGCCCGGTCGCCGCCATCATCACCTTCGTGGCGGACTTCATCCGGATGACGCCTATCATCATCCAGCTGCTGTTCATCTACTTCGCCTTCACCAGCCTCGACCCGATACTGATCGGCATCGTGGTGTTCGGTGTGCACTACGCCACCTTCATGTCTGAGGTCTACCGCGCAGGAATCGACTCGATCCCGCGCGGGCAGTGGGAGGCGACCACCGCGCTGTCGATGCCGCGAGGACGCACGTGGACAGCGGTGATCATCCCGCAGGCTGTGCGCGCCACCGCACCTGCACTGGGGAACTACGTCATCTCGATGTTCAAGGAGACGCCCTTCCTGACCGCGATCGCCGTGGTCGACATGCTCGGTTCCGCCATGGCCTACGGCGGCTCTCACTTCCGTTCCATCGAGGTCGTCACCATTGCCGGGCTCCTCTTCCTGATCGCCAGCTACCCGACCTCGCTGCTCGTCACCCGATTGGAGAAGCGCCTTGCCTTCACATCATGACCAGGGGTCAGACGCACCCGTCACAACGCACACCGGTGCGATTCAGCTGGCCGACGGAGACGTTCCGTCGATCCGCTTCGACCGCGTCACCAAACGCTTCGGCGACCACACGGTTCTCGACCAGCTCGACTTCGCGGTGCGCAAGGGCGACCGTGTGACGCTGATCGGGCCGTCCGGCTCTGGCAAGACGACGATCCTGCGCCTGCTGATGACGCTCGAGGAGCTCACCGACGGGTACATCCTGGTCGACGGGCAGCCTCTCACGCACACCCAGCGGGACGGCAAACGGGTGGCGCTGAAGGAGAAGCACCGCAACGAGATGCGCAAGCGGATCGGCATGGTGTTCCAGCAGTTCAATCTGTTCCCGAACATGACGGTGATCCAGAACATCATCGAGGCGCCGGTGCACGTTCTCGGTCAGTCCAAGGCCGAGGCGACGAAGCATGCGCACGAGCTCCTCGAGCAGGTGGGGCTTCCCGACAAGGCCGACGCCCATCCGTTGTCCCTGTCGGGCGGCCAGCAGCAGCGCGTCGCCATCGCGCGGGCACTCGCGATGGAGCCCGAGATCCTGCTCCTCGACGAGGTCACCAGCGCACTCGACCCTGAGGTCGTGGGCGAGGTGCTGAACATTCTGCGCGAGATCGCCAGAACGACCGATGTGACGATGCTGATCGTGACGCACGAGATGCAGTTCGCGCGCGACGTGTCGAACCGTGTGCTGATGTTCGACGGCGGCCGCATCGTCGAAGAGGGTGCCCCTGACGACATCTTCACCAAGCCCCAGGAGCAGCGCACCAAGGACTTCCTCTCCGCGGTGCTCTGACCCGGCTCGGCGCCCGTTGCGGGCGGGCCCTGCGCCCACCGCAACGGGCGTCGTGCTGTCACACAGGCGCAGTTCGTAGCATGGGGGCGTGAAGTTCGTCCTCTACGCCATCGCCCGCATCGCTTTCTTCCTGGTGCCGTTCGGCCTCATGATGCTGATGCCGATCTTCCAGAACCTGTGGTGGCTCGCGGCGATCTTCTCCGCGCTGATCGGGCTGAGCCTGTCGATCATCTTCCTGCGCAAACCTCTCACCGACGTCACGACCGGCATGGCCGAGCGTCGCGAACAGCGCGCAGCGAAGACCCGCGCCGAGCGCGAGCGCGAGGAAGAGGACGCGTTCGAAGACGCGGCCAACGAGGCCGCAGGCGGCGACGAACGCCCCTGACGAGCCGTCGGGCGCATCCGGATGCGGTCAGAGCTCCGGATGGCGCTGGTCGCGCACGCGCGCCGAGCGTCAGATGACGAACGCGAAGGCGAGGATGGCGGCGTAGGCGAGTGAGCCGAGCGACGTCAGCGCCAGTGCGGGCACGAGCTCGCCCGGTTTGCCGTACGTCCACACGATGACAAGCGCCGGGCCGAGCAGGAGCAGCGACAGCAGGCCGATCCACGCTGCGGGGTACGCGATGAACGCCATCCACACCAGGATCGCGAACGCGAACGCGACGAACACCGTGTAGAGGATCTTCGTGCCGAGCCGGCCGATCAGCACCGTGAGGGTGCGCTTGCCGACGACGCGATCCTGATCGATGTCGCGCAGGTTGTTCGCAAGCAGCACGGCGCACGCCAGGAAGCCTGCGGCGACGGCCCCGAACCACGCTTCCTGCGGCAGGCTCAGCGCCTGCACCCACGTCGTCCCGAGCGTGGCGACGAGTCCGAAGAAGACGAACACGAAGATCTCGCCGAGCGCGTTGTATCCGTACGGGCGCTTGCCGCCCGTGTAGAACCATGCGGCGATGATGCACACCGCACCCACGGCGATGAGCCACCACTGCTGCGTGCGGATCGTGATCGCCAGGCCCGCCACGGCGGCGATGGCGAAGAAGATCAGCGCCGCCACGAGCACCGCTCTCGGAGACACTCGGCCGCTCGCGGTGAGGCGCGCGGGCCCGATCCGGTTGTCGTCCGTGCCCCGTATGCCGTCGCTGTAGTCGTTGGCGAAGTTCACGCCGATCTGCAGCGCGACGGCGACCGCGAGGCAGGTCAGCGCGATCACCCAGTGGAAGAGGTGGTCGGCGTCGGCGCGCACTGCCGCGCCCGTGCCGATCAGCACCGGCGCGATCCCCAGCGGCAGCGTACGCAGGCGCGCAGCACCGATCCAGTCGCCGAGGGTCACCGGCTTCGGCGGCGGAGCTTCCGCGCTGCCGCGCTTGGCCGGGTTCCCACTGAGGTGTCGCTGCTGCTTCGCTCTTGCCACGAAGAGGATTCTACGTCCGCGAGCCTTTACTCCCGGTCAGTGCCCGTTCGTAACGACGTGTGTAGATCTCCTGCATGAGCCGCACGACCGGGTATCCGATCCAGAAGATCAGGCTGGCCGGGCGGGAGAACGAGCGGATGCGCAGTCGCACACTCCCGTCCTCGTCGAGTTCGACGACGAACGCTTCCTCGCCGCGCTCCGGATGACCAGGAAGCGTGCCATAGGCGAAGCCGGCGCGGCGAGGCTCATCGATGACGCAGACGACCCTGCACGGTACGTCGCGCGGCCAAAGCGGCACGCGCATCACGACGTCATCACCCGAACGCAGCGGACGCTCGGCGGCGCGCACACGCACGCCGGAGGCCCGCTGGATTCCCCAGTTCATCGTCGCCGCCACAGCCTCATGGAAGCTTGTAGGGCCGTCGCCGATGACACGTACTCGCTCGACGGCACGGAACCCCCCTGGCACGTGCCCTTCGATGGTCGCACCGATCGACGAGTACGTCAGCGCTCCGCGACCGAGCTCGTCGGCCACTCGACTACCGATTCGCCAGGTCTGCCAGCGCGCGCCTGTCCGGCTTGCCGCTCGCCAGGCGTGGGATCGTCCGCACGTCGACCACGCGGGTGGGCCGTGCGGGCTTCCCAACAGTCTGCTCGACGGCCTGCCGAGCCGACTCGAGCAGTCGCTCGGCGCCGTCCGGAGCCGCGACGACCAGCACGGGCGTCTCGCCCCACTTGTCGTGCGGAGCGCCGACGATCACGGCGTCCTCGAGCCCCGGCACGTCGTGCACTGCGCGCTCGACGCGGTCGAGGGAGACGTTGATGCCGCCGGAGACGATCACGTTGTCCAGTCGTCCCGTCACGGTCAGCACGCCGTCGTCGATGGTTCCTGCGTCGCCCGTGCGGTACCAGCGGTTGCCGTCATAGTCGGTGGCGAACGCATCCGCTGTGCGCTCCGGGTCACCCAGGTAGCCGTCGGCGAGCGTCGGGCCGGAGATCCGGATCTCGCCGTCGATCACGTCGATGCTCGTCTCTCCCAGCGGCACACCGTTATAGACGCAGCCACCGCTCGTCTCCGTCGATCCGTAGGTGCGCACCACGTTGGCACCGACCGCCGCGGCCCGCTCGCGCAGAGTCGCGGGCACGGACTGCCCTCCGACGAGGATCGTGTCGAACGACTCCAGCGCCCTGCGCACGTCGGGTGCTTCCTCCGCTGCCTGCACCAGCACCTGCAGCTGCGCGGGCACCAGCGACGTGAACGTCGGCACCCGTTCCCCTGCCTCGTAGGAGCGCATGCCCGTTGCGGCATGCACGAAGCCCGCGGGGGTGAACGATCCGGAGAGGACGGCGGGGTCGCGCCCCGCGACGAGCGCGCGCACCATGACCTGGATGCCTCCGATGTATCCGCCTGCGAGCGGCAGGAGCCAGTGCCCCGTCCCGATGCGCGCGGCTGTCGCCATCGCGGAAGAGGTCAGCGCCGAACGCGACAGCAGGACGGACTTCGGTGTGCCGGTCGATCCGGATGTCGTGAGCACGACGGCCGTGCCTGCGGGAACGGAGGCGGGAAGCCCGTCGACCTCCCCCAGCGCGACGGCGGGACCTGCGCCGAGAACGGCGCCGCGGAGGGCCCTCAGCACGTCGCGCGGTTCGCTTCCCTCTGCGCGCTTCAGCCTCATCGTGAGCACCCCTCGGGGCGCTCGTTCGTATCGTCGTACTCCGATCTGCGTGACACTCTGTGTCGCCTCCGTCGGCCGAATCAGTAGTGGTACGGGAAGCCCGACCAATCGGGCTCCCGCTTCTGAAGAAACGAGTCGCGGCCTTCGACCGCTTCATCAGTGCCGTATGCGAGCCGGGTGGTCTCGCCGGCGAAGAGCTGCATTCCGACCATACCGTCGTCCGCAGCGTTGAAGGCGTACTTCAACATCCGGATGGCCGTGGGCGACTTGGTGAGGATCGTCCTGGCCATCCCGATCGCCTCGCGCTCGAGGTCGTCGTGGTCGACGACCCGGTTCACTGCGCCCATCTCGTAGGCGCGCTGCGCCGAGTACTCCTCGGCGAGGAAGAACACTTCGCGCGCGAGCTTCTGGCCGATCTGCTTCGCGTAGTACGCCGAGCCGTAGCCGGCGTCGAACGAACCGACATCCGCATCGGTCTGTTTGAAGCGGCCGTGCTCGCGCGATGCGATCGTGAGGTCGCACACGGCGTGCAACGAGTGGCCGCCGCCTGCCGCCCATCCGGAGACCACCGCGATGACGACCTTCGGCATGAACCGGATGAGCCGCTGCACTTCGAGGATGTGCAGTCTGCCGGCGCGGGCGGGGTCGGTCACGGCGGTGTCGTCGTCGGAGTACTTGTAGCCGTCGCGCCCCCTGATGCGCTGATCGCCTCCCGAGCAGAACGCCCAGCCGCCGTCCTTCGGGCTCGGACCGTTGCCGGTGAGCAGCACGGCGCCGATCTTCGGATCGGTGCGCGCGATCTCGAGCGCGCGATACAGCTCATCGACGGTGCTCGGCCGGAACGCATTGCGCACCTCGGGGCGATCGAAAGCGATCCGCGCGATGTGCCCATTCGGGGACACGTGCGACGTGATGTCGCGGTAGTCCTCGGCCCCGGGTGCGAGCACCCAGGCATCCGGATCGAACAGGTCGGAGACGTTGTCGCTTGCCACGCCCCCACCCTACGCCGCGGCAAGTGCGGGCTTCGCAACGCGAACTGCATCCGCACTTCGTGACGCGGCCCGCGTCCCGAAGAAAGACTCGCGTTCCGCCGGTCCAGCAGAGCACCCGCAGGTCGTCGGTTGTGAGCGATGCGCGAGGACGCCCGTCAACGACCTGGCCGGCGGTCTTCGTCGTCGAGGCCGTGGCCTCGCAGCATGAGCTCGACCGCGGCCTTGAGTTCCGGGATGTCCTCGCGCGACGTCTGAAGCACGACTGCGTGGGCAGTATCGAAGTACTCATGGACCGCCACATCGCGCATCCCGCTGATCCGCCTCCAACGCAGGTGCGGTGCCGACGCCTTCGTCTCAGCAGTGAGATGCTTCACGGCTTCGCCAATGAAGATGATCCGTGCCCGCACGGCATCGAAGTATGGGGCCTTCTTGCAGCCGAGGATCTGCCGTGAGGTAGCGTTCGATCGCGTCGCAGCTCTGAAGAATGTCGTCGAGCCGCTCTCGTTGCCTCCGCGGACTCACAGAGGAACCGCCTCGGCAAGCACGTTGTCCCGGGCGTCGTCCTTCAGGCTGTCGTCCGGCACGACGTCCACCGGTATGCCGAGGACGTCGCCGGCGTCCTGCCTCATGCCGACCAGGTCCAGAAGCGACGCGTTCGGCCCCAGCGTCACAAGAAGATCGACATCGCTGTTCGGCCCGGCGTCACCGCGCGCAACACTTCCGAAGACCCGAACGCTCGCTGCCCCCAGGGCACCGAGCGCCCGCTCCAGCTCAGCCTTCTTCGACCGGACGAACGCAAGCGTCGGCGTCGGTCGATACGCGATCTCGACGTCGAGTTCGGCGCCTGCCGCCCACAGGAAGTCGACCAGCGTGCGGTAGGAGGGTTCGCGCCGACCGCGCTCGTACGCGCTGACCACGCTCTGCGTCACACCGGCGCGCTCGGCGAACTCGCCCTGGGTCAGTCCCGCCTTCTCGCGAGCATCCCGAATGAGCTCCGCAGCCGTCATAGTCACAATCCGCATTATAGCGTTCTGTGACTATTCGGTCCTGAGGCGTCAGTTCTTGCTGTCGCGCCAGGCGAGGGCGCGCTCAACCGCGGTGAAGTCGAGTTCCGGACCGCCGATCGGGATGGTGAACAGACGCACACCGGCGTCATAGAGCGCCTCGGTGTGGTCGTCATCCTGGCGGATCTGGTTCGACAGCACGAGCTCCGATACGTCGCCACCGTCGGTGTCGGCCCAGCGCGCAATGATGTCGAGCTTGCGCTGCAGGTCGTCGGCACCGACGAAGCTGTGCCAGATGTCGGCGTGACGGGCGACCAGACGCAGGGTCTTCTTCTCGCCGGCTCCGCCGATCAGCATCGGGATGTCGCGGGTCGGCTTCGGGTTCAGCTTCGCCCACCGCGCCTCGATGCGCGGCAGCGCCTCGGCGAGCGCGTCGAGGCGCGAGCCGGCCGTGCCGAATTCATAGCCGTACTCGTCGTAGTCGCGCTCGAACCAACCTGACCCCGTGCCGAAGATGAACCGGCCATCGCCGCCCTTCGCGGAGATGTGGTCGACCGTACGGGCCATGTCTGCCTGCAGGTCGGGGTTGCGGTACGAGTTGCAGTTCACCAGCGCGCCGATCTCGACGCGTTCGGTCTGCTCGGCCCATGCGGCCAGGTTCGTCCACGACTCGAAGTGCGTGCCGTCAGGGTCTCCGGAGAGCGGGTAGAAATGATCCCAGTTGAACAGGATGTCGACACCCATGCCCTCGAGCCGGCGCGCGGCATCGCGGATCCCGGCGTAGTCGGAGTGATGCTGAGGCTGGACCTGCACGCCGAGGCGCACCGGAGTATCTGTCTGCGGCATGACGCCAGGCTACCCCGCACCGTTCGTGGGCGATCTCCGTCGCTGTGCCCGACCTCCTACCCGCGGAGATCACCCACAGACGGAATGATTCAGGCGTCGCGGGCGAGGCGGAAGCCGATGTGGGTGGTCGCCGAGTCGTCGGACTGCGACGAGCGGGCCGCGGGGCGGTAACGCAGGCAGTACTCCGGGGCACACAGGTGCGAGCCGCCCTTGAGCACGCGGTTCTTCACGCCCATCGGCGCCGGCTGGTCTCCTCGTGCGGCCGACGACGACGGCGAGCACGTGCACCCGTCTCCCCCGCCGCAGCCGCTGGATGCAGCGCCCTCATCCGCGTCCGGTGACGGGCCGGAGCCGCCCAGCAGGTTCTGGCGCCCTTCCGCGGTCACCTGCGGCGGTGCGTGCCCTGCCGGATCGTGGCGCGGGGTCCACTCCGAGGAGGTCCATTCCCACGAGTTGCCCGTCATCTCGTACAGGCCGTACCCGTTCGCAGGGAACGATCCGACAGGTGCCGTGTAGACCCATCCGGATGCCCCGTCATTCTGATACGGAAAGCGGCCCTGCCACGAGTTCGCGCGCGTGCCGTCGTTGGGCTCCTCGCCCCAGACGAAGGTCGCCCCGTCGAGGCCGCCGCGGGCGGCGAATTCCCACTCCGCCTCGGTGGGCAGACGCGCGCCGGCCCACTCCGCGTAGGCGAGGGCGTCGTCATAGGAGACCTGGACGACCGGATGATCTTCAAGACCTGCGATGTCGCTCTCGGGTCCGCGAGGATGACGCCAGTTCGCGCCGGTCTCCCAGCGCCACCACTGGCGCCAGTCGCGCAGGTCGACGGGGCCGTCGGTCGGGGTGAACACGAGCGAGCCGGGTTCGACCTCCGCTGCGCCGGGGAACGCGTCGGGATCGATCGGCCGCTCGGCGATCGTGACGTAGCCGGTCTCATCGACGAAGCGTGCGAAATCGCGGTTGGTCACGGCATGCACGGCGATCCGGAATGCCTCGATCCACGCATCATGCTGCGGGCCCTCCTCCGGATAGAACCGCTCAGAGCCCATCCGGAACGCACCGCCCGGCAGGGAGACGAACTCCGTCATAGATTCACCATCGCAATCACGAGGAAGAAGGCAACGGCCGCGCCGATAGCGAGCACCGCCAGGGTTGCCAGCAGCATCGGTCTGCCGTCGCCGCCGGTGTGGCCGTGCGTGTGCAGGGAGTCGTGCACGCGCCGGTACTCATACGCCGCCGAGAAGTACGCCGCGACGGCCAGGCCGGCGGCCGCCAGCCCCAGCAGCACACCGAACACGCCGAATGCCTCGACGGTGTAGCGAGCGAGGATGACGCTGCCCACCGCGAACGACAGGCACGTGCGCCGCCACGACAGCAGCGTGCGCTCCGGCTGCAGCCCCGGGTCGTACGGAACGCTCACACGAGGCTCCCGATGAACACCAGCGCCGCCCCCACGATGACGCCGATGACGATGATTCCGCCGATCGACAGGCCGGGCAAGGGGCTGTTGTGGCGCAGGGCACGCTCAGTCGAGCTCCACCCGATCCACGCCTGCGCCGCGGCGACGAGGCCGAGGATCAGGAAGACTGCGGCGGCCGCGAGACGCCATGCGGGCTGGATCGGCAGCTGCAGCGCCTCGAGCGCCACGGCGGCGGCGAACAGTGCGAGGGAGGTGCGCAGCCACGCCAGGAACGTGCGCTCGTTCGCGAGGCTGAATCGAGGGTCCGGCTCGTCGCCGTCTCGATAGACGTTCCTCGGGAAACGCGTCCGCGCCATGTGTGAGAACCTCCTGCTCCTGCGTGCGGTCCCTGCTGCGGACCGCACTGTCCTGTCTACGTTAGCTGGCGTGCGGACGCCCGCGTCGCCAGCCGGATGCTCAGGGCGCGATGCGGATGTCGAAGCAGTGCGCCGGTCCCGAGCGTGCCGGATGGGCCTATCGCACCGGCAGGATGTGCTGCGGGCGGGGAGTCTCAAGCCGGTGACGCACGCGGCCTGGCACACCGGTGCGCTCGTCGAGCGACAGCGACGCGATCTCCTCGGAGTTCTGGCCGGCGACCAGCAGCGTGTCGCGCACGACCACGTGGTGACGCGGCACCGTGATGCCGGAGTCGACCAGCGCGACCGGTTCGAGCCGCTCGCCCTCGCCGCCGACGCGGAGCACCTGGATGGTGTCGCTGCCGCGCAGGCCCGCGTACAGGAACATCTTGCCGTGACCGGGCGTCAGCTCGGCGCCGGTGTCGCCGTCGAACGCGCCCGTCGGCACAGAGGCGACCACGCGCCAGCGCGCGTCAGGCCCCTCGGCGAACGTCCACACCTCGCACGAGAACTCCGTGATCACGTGCAGATGTCCGCTGGGGTGCATCACCATGTGCCGAGGCCCGACACCGAAGGGCAGCACGATCTCATGGTCGGGGACGAGACCGGATGGCGTGACCCGCCAGATGCGGACCAGGTCGTAGCCGAGGTCCGTCGTCGCGACGCGGCCGTCGGGGAGGAACGTCGCAGAGTGGGCGCGCGAAGGGCGCGCGGCGGTCTCGGCATCGGCTGTTCCGGTCCGGTCGGCGTCGCTCGCCGGGACCTCGCTGCCGGATATGCCGGAGAGCGCATCCGCTTCGTCCTGCGCGCGCTGCTGCGCCAGCCGCTCCGCGGCACTCGGTTCGTGCGGGGCCTCTGCGAGCAGTCCCTTCATATCCTCGGCGCCGGGGATCAGGAACCCGCTCGGGGTCTCCTCCGCGCCTGCTCCGACCTCCGTCCGTGCGGCTTCGACTGCAGTCCGCTCCGCCGCGCTCGCTGCGCCGAAGTCCACGCCGGTGCTCGCCCAGTCCGGACTCATGCCTCCTGGGGCATACGGGTCGTCGGCCGCCCTGCCATGCGAGGGCTCGCCGAGCGAGCCGTCGCCGCGCAGCGGCACGTGCACGACGCGGCCGTCCCCGTAGCAGGAGGCGACCAGACGCGATCCGTCCGGCGCAACCGCGATGTGGCACACCCCGTCTCCGACCTCGACCGGGGCACCCAGCAGATCGAGCGTCGCGTCGCCCGTGCGACGGTACGCGGCGATCTGGCCTGCACCCTCGAGCGCGGCGTACACGACCTCGTGCTGCGGGTGCGGAGCGAGCCATGTCGGCGACGGCGCCTCGACGGCCACGCCGAGATCGGCGAACGCGCCTCCCGCAAGCGGGGAGTCCGCCTCGCCCGCCGTCACGGCCGTGATCCCGCGGCCCTCCGACCTCATGTCCGCGCCGCGCGCCCCGATCCAGAACCTCATGCTTCCATCCTGCCTCGCACAGGACACTCCTGGCGATACAGCGTCACCTGATGCATCCGCTTCCAGGGGCAGACGCGGCGGGCGGTCATGACCTAGATTCGGGAGATGACTCCTCCGACCGATTCCGCCGCGCTCCCCGACGTCGCCGAGGTGCTCGCCGCCACCCGTGTCGTGTCGCTGCCGATGACGACACCGTTCCGCGGAGTCACCCGCCGCGAGGCCGCGCTCGTCCAAGGCCCGGAAGGATGGGCCGAGTTCTCCCCCTTCCTCGAATACGACGCGGAAGAGGCCTCGATGTGGCTCGCCGCGGCGCTCGATTTCGCGTGGCAGCCGCAGCCGGAGCCGCGTCGTGAGCGCATTCCGGTGAACGCCACCGTCCCGGCTGTCGATCCGGCGCAGGTTCCGGATGTCCTGGCCAGGTTCGACGGATGCCGCACCGCAAAGGTCAAGGTCGCCGAGCGCGGGCAGTCGCTTGCCGACGACGTCGCCCGCGTGCGCGCCGTGCGGTCGGCGCTCGGCCCGGAAGGGCGCATCCGGATCGACGCGAACGCAGGATGGAACGTCGACGAAGCCGAGCACGCCGCGCACGCGATGAGCGAGTTCGACTTGGAGTACATCGAGCAGCCGTGCGCCACGATCGACGAACTCGTCGAGATCCGGCGTCGGCTCGTCGACTGGGACATCCCGATCGCCGCCGACGAGTCGGTGCGCAAGGCCGACGACCCGCTCGCCGTGGCGCGTGCGGGCGCGGCCGACATCCTGATCGTCAAGGCGCAGCCCCTCGGCGGCGTGCGCCGCGCGCTGAACATCGTCGCCGACGCCGGTCTTCCGGCTGTGGTGTCGTCAGCGCTCGACACCAGCGTCGGCCTCGCGCAGGGCGCCGCCCTCGCTGCGGCGCTGCCCGACCTGGACTTCGACTGCGGGCTCGGAACGGCAGCGCTCCTCGCGGCCGACGTCGCCTCCCCCCGGCTCATCCCCGCCGGAGGGTCCATTCCCGTCCACCGCGTCGCACCCGACCCGGAGCTGCTCGCCGAGCACGCCGCGTCCGCGGAACGCACCACCTGGTGGCACGAGCGCATCCGAATGGCATACGCGGTTCTCACCGCTTGAAGCGCCGCAGCAGTTCGGTATTCGGCGGGCTGCCTCCGGCCTGCTTCGTTCAGCCGTCAGACGAGCACAACGCCGTCGTTCTGTGCATCGTCTCGGCCTGTCATCACACAGGGACAGCACGCCGGCCCAGCGGATCGGCTGCGCTACGCGATCAGCGCCCGCGCCGTCGTGGCCACGGTCTCGTGACAGGCGCGGTTGCGTTCGTCCTCCGGGGTGCGAGCGATCGCTGATGACCGCGCCGTCGACTCCCACGCCGCCATCAGCAGCCGCGCGGCGGTGGCCGCATCGACCCGCAGCGTCAGCCTGCGCACGCGGGCGACTCGCTCGACGATCGCCGTCACTTCGGCGATGAAGCGCTCGTTCTGCGCCAGCAGCGCCGCGCCGAAAGCCTCGTCGCGCATCGCCCGGATCTCACTCTCGGCCATCAGAATCATGTCGTCGCGCGTGGCACCGAGTGTGTCGAGCACGCGCAGCAGCGAGTCGAAATCATCGTCCTCGGCGAACGTGGGGTCGTGCTCGAGCTCCGAGATCCGCTGCCTGACCCGTTCGAGCTGACGACGCCCCGCGGAGTCGGAGAGCTCGAGGAACAGCTGGTCCTTGGTCTCGAAGTTCGAGTAGAACGCCCCGCGAGTGAAGCCCGCCCGCTCGCAGATCGCCTCGACGGACGTGCCTCCGATGCCGACCTCGGCGAACACCTCGGACGCAGCCTCGAGCAGCCTGGCCCTGGTGTTCTCGCGACTTCGCGTCGGTTCTGCGCTCATTGATAACCCTCTCTCACGCGACGCCCAGCCTAGACGGGCCGCACGCCAACTACGATACACTTACGTATCGGATACACCGTTGTATCGAAACCGTTTCTCATCCGCTCGGAGGCGCGTGTGTCCACCCTGCTGTACTCCCTCGGTCGCTGGTCGTTCCGCCATCCATGGCGCGTGCTGACCACATGGCTGCTCCTGCTGCTCGTCATCGGCGGAGGCGCACTCGGGCTGGGAAAGGGCTTCGACGACTCCTTCTCCATCCCCGGCACCGAGGCGCAGGAGGGCCTGCAGCAGCTCGAGCGCACGTTCCCGGAGGTCGCAGGCACGAGCGCCCAGGGCATCGTCGTCGCGGCAGACGGCGGCAGCGCCACCGACGAGGCGTACCGCGATCCGATCGAGGGCTTCGTGGACGCCGTCGCCGACCTCGACGAGGTGTCGGCGGCGACCTCGCCCTACGACGACAGCGTCGACGGCACGATCTCCGAGGACGGCACGGCCGCCATCATCCAGGTGCAGCTCGACGGCGAGGTCACCACGATCCCGGATGATGCGAAGGATCGCATCGAGGCTGCTTTCGCCGAGATGAGTGCCGAGCTTCCGGATGGCGCGCAGAGCGCGCTCGGAGGCGACCTGTTCGCCACGGAGCTGCCGGCCGTCACAATCACGGAGGCGTTCGGTGTCATCGTCGCGCTGATCGTCCTCATCGTCGCGTTCCGCGCCGTCGCCATGGCCGGCGTTCCCCTCGGCGTCGCGTTGCTCGGCGTCGGCGTCTCCATGCTGGGCATCGTGGCGGCTACAGGGCTCGCGACGATCAGCTCCACCACGCCGCTGCTCGCGCTGATGCTCGGTCTCGCGGTCGGCATCGACTACTCCCTGTTCATCGGCGCACGACATCAGGATCAGGTGCGCGAGGGCGTTCCGCCGGAGGAATCCGCTGCCCGGGCGACCGGCACCGCGGGCTCTGCTGTCGTATTCGCCGGTGTCACGGTGCTGATCGCGCTCATCGGTCTCGGCTTCGCCGGCATTCCTTTCCTCACCACGATGGGCATCGCCGCCGCCGTCGCCGTCGCCGTCGCCGTCGCGATCTCGATCACGCTGACACCCGCGTTCCTCGGCTTCGTCGGCAGCAGGGCCGCCGGCCGCCCTCCACGTACCCCGAAGAAGCCGCGCAGGAGCACGAAGGAGAGGGTCGGATTCGCCCGTCGCTGGGTCGGACTCGTCACCCGCCATCCGGTCGTCACGACCGTCACGATCGTGTTCGGCCTCGGCATCGTCGCCATTCCGGCAGCGCAGCTCGCCCTCGCCCTGCCGAACGCGGGGTCGCTTCCCGAGGATTCCGATGCCCGCCAGGCGTACGACCTCACCGGTGAGCACTTCGGCGAGGGTTTCAACGGCCCGCTGATTCTGACCGGTTCGATCATCACCAACGACGACCCCGTCGGTGTGATGGAGGATCTCGCCGACGAGGTCGAGAGGATCGACGGCGTCGCCGAGATCCCGCTGGCGACGCCCAACGAGACGATCGACACCGGCATCGTGCAGATCGTGCCGGAGACCGGCCCGTCGGATCCCGAGACCGCCGACCTCGTCCGCGAGCTGAGATCGCATCACGACGAGTGGCTCGACGAGTACGGCATCGATCTGAAGGTCACCGGATTCACGGCCGTATCGATCGACATCTCCGACCAGCTCGGCGAGGCGCTGCTGCCGTTCGGCATCTTCGTCGTCGGGCTGTCCTTCATCCTGCTGATGATCGTGTTCCGTTCGATCTGGGTTCCGCTGAAGGCCGCGCTGGGATACCTGCTGTCGATCCTGGCCGCATTCGGCGTCGTGACGATGGTGTTCGAGTGGGGGTGGGGCGCCGATCTGCTGCACGTCGCCAACACCGGCCCGGTGATCGCGTTCATGCCGATCGTCGCCATGGGCGTGCTGTTCGGACTCGCGATGGACTACGAGGTGTTCCTCGTCTCCCGCATGCGCGAGGACTATGTGCACGCCGCGCGCCGCTTGGGGCCCATCACCGACAAGGCGAGCAAGCAGGCGGCGAACCGCCTCGCCGTCGAGTCGGTGCGCACCGGCTACGCCGCCTCGGCGCGCGTGGTCACGGCCGCCGCGATCATCATGTTCGCCGTGTTCGCCGCATTCGTACCCGAGGGCGATTCGAACATCAAGCCGATCGCGCTGGCACTCGCCGTCGGCATCGCCATCGACGCCTTCCTCATCCGGATGACGCTCGTGCCCGCTGTGATGGCCCTTCTCGGGCGGCACGCCTGGTGGATGCCCCGCTGGCTGGAGCGCCTGCTGCCCCACTTCGACGTCGAAGGCGAGGCGGTCGAGCGCGAGCGTCAGCTCGCCGACTGGCCCGAGCCCGGTTCGACGGCGGTGATCGCCGCCGATGGGCTGCGCATCTCAGCGGGCGACCGGGTGCTCGTCGACGGCTTGAGCCTGCGCCTCGAGCCTGGTGAGGCGATGATCCTGCAGACTCCGGATGAACGGGCCGCGCGGGCCGTGGCCGTAGCCATCGCAGGACGCACTGCGTCGCAGGGTCGTCTGCGTGTCGCCGGGCATCTGATGCCAGGGCGCGCCTCGTGGGTGCGCTCGCACGTGGGCGTGGCGCTGTTCGATGACAGTGCGCCTCCGGCCGACGCGACGAAGCAGGCGCTGCGCGGCTCGCCGCCGCTCGTCGTGCTCGACGGCATCGACCGACTCGGCGACTCCGACCGGGATCAGCTCGCCGCCGCGCTCCGCGACGCCGCCCACTCGGCCGATCCGGCACATCCGGTCGCCGTTCTCGTCACCGCGGCCGACGAGCGCGCCGCGCGTTCCGTTCTGGCGAGCGCCGGATGGCCCGACCCGCTCACGCACACCACGATCCGTTCCGAGGTGAACGCATGACCGTTCTCGAACGCGCACGCGCGCGCACGCCCATCACCTGGCTCACCGTTATCGGGCTCCTGCTGCTGCCCGTCGTCATCGGCGGGGTGCTGATCGCCGCGCTGCACAGCCCCACCGATCGACTCGAGAATATGACCGCCGCGGTCGTGAACGACGACGAGCCGGTCACCGTCGACGGCCAGTACACGCCGCTCGGGCGCGAGCTGGCCGCCGGCCTGGTCGAAGGAGCCGACGACGAGGACAGCAGCAACCTCACCTGGGTGGTCTCGAACGACGACGACGCAGCGAACGGGCTCGCCGACGGCACCTACCAGGCCGTGGTGACCATTCCAGAGAACTTCTCGGCAGCTGCGATGTCGCCCGCCGAGAACCTGTCAGGCGACGGCACGACGCCCGAGCAGGCCAGGATCGACGTCGAGACCGCACCGGATGCGCTCATCGTCGACCAGGCGATCACGAGCCAGCTCGCCGACGTCGCGACCGGTTCGATGGGCGACACTCTCTCCGAGGGCGTGCTGTCGAACCTGCTCGTGGGCTTCAGCACCATGGGTGATCAGCTCGGAGACGCCGCGGACGGCGCGCAGCAGCTGGCAGACGGCGCGGGGGAAGCACAGGACGGCGCAGGTGACCTCGCCGACGGCGCCGATCAGGTCGCCGACGGGGTCGGTCAGCTCGGGAACGGCCTCGACCAGCTCGCCGACGGCGCGGGTTCCGCGTCGGCGGGCGCGCAGGAACTGGCTGGCGGCGCGCAGGATCTCGCCGATGGCGTGCCGGCGCTCACGGACGGAGCGAACGGCCTCGCCGACGGCGCCGCAGGCCTGAAGGGCGGGCTCGACCAGCTCGACGCCGGTGTGAACGGCGTGGCTGGCGACCCTGGGCTCGTCGGCGGCGCGCAGCAGCTCGCCAGCGGTCTGCAGACCGCCGTGGACGGCATCCGGAGCACGGATCTCGTACCGAATGAGCTCGCCCAGGCATCCGCCGGCGCGGCAGAGGGAACGCGCGGCATCGCAGACGGACTCGCGGCGCTGTCGCAGCAATGCGCCCTCGCGGCTGCTCCCGCCTTCTGCGACCAGCTGGACCAGCTCACCGCGAACGCCGAGCCGACCGCGCAGGCGGCAGCAGGCGTGCAGCAGGGGCTGACCGGCATCAACGACACGGCACCCGGCACGATCGCCGATCAGCTCGGCGATGCGGTCACCGGCGCCCAGCAGCTCGCCGGCGGAACGCGGCAGCTCGGTGACGGCATCCCGCAGCTCGCCGACGGCGCCGGCCAACTCGCCGCGGGCGCCTCCCAGCTCGCCGACGGCACCGACCAGCTCGCCGGAGGCGCAAGCGCCCTCGCCGATGGCGCATCCGGACTCGCCGACGGCGTCGGCCAGCTCACCACGGGCCTCGGCCAGGCGGCCGCGAACGTGCCCCAGCTCGAGGACGGTGCGACGCAGGTCGCCGACGGCGTCGTCTCGCTCGGTGACGGCATCGGCGAGCTGGAAGACGGTGCGGGCGAACTCGCGGACGGCCTCGGCGAGGCGGTCGACTCCGTTCCGTCCTACGGCGATCAGGAGGCGGAGGATCTCGCGAGCGTTGTCGCGAATCCGGTGACCGCATCATCCGGCACCAGTCTGTTCGGCGCGGCGTCGATTCCGCTGCTCGTCGTCGCCGTGCTCTGGTTCGGGGCGCTCGCAACGTTCTTCGTCCTGCGCGCAGTCTCTGCGCAGGCGCTGACCTCCCGCCGGCCCTCGGCGTTCCTCGCCGCCGGGTCCCTGCTCCCGGCCGCCGCGATCGGCGCCGTGCAGGGCGCTCTCGTCGCGGGCATCGTGCAGATCGTCGCGGGCTACGATTCCGGCGTCTTCTGGGGTCTGCTGGGTATGTCGGTGCTCGCCGGCGTCGCGTTCGCGGCGATCCACCAGGCGCTCGTCGCGGTGTTCGGCGGCGTCGGGCGCTGGATCGCGGGCATCGTCGGGGCGCTCACCGTCGCGATCAGCATCGTCTCGACGATTCCGAATGCGCTGACCGCGGTGCGCGACGTCCTCCCCACGGTTCCGGCGTTCGATGGCATGCTCGCGATCATCGCCGAGTCGACGGGCGCTGGCTCGGCGGCGATCTCTCTCGTCGTCTGGGCGGTGCTGGCATTCGTGGTCACCATGATCGCGGTCGCCACCCGTCGCACGGTGAAGACGAAGGCACTGCTGAAGCCGTCGCTCGCGTAGGACTCAGTCGAGCAGCCAGTGGTGCCGGAGCATGAGGGCGCGGTCCAGCGCCGCGACGATGCCGAGCCCGCCGATGACGCCGTTGAAGGGTTCGGGCACCGTCACCGGTGAGCCGTCTTCGAGGCCGAAGTACGGGCCGGCGAGGTCGAGCAGCTCGGTGACGCCGACCAGCAGGCCGAGCGCGAGAACCAGCCACGACAGCATCGAGACGATGCCGCTGGCGACCGGATAGCGACGATCGGTCTCTCGGCGCCAGTGCTCCAGCGTGCCGGAGTTCGGTTCCAGCCGGATGACATCACCCGACGCGCGCTCGATCTGTGCCCGCCGCACACCGTACATCCCGAACGCGACGCTGACGGAGCCATCCCGGACGGGGAACTTCGCGGGCGCGTCGCGCGTCTCGCTCAGCCGCCCGCCGACGAAGAGACGCACCTTCTCGTCGAAGTCGAAGAAGTTCAGGTCGATGTCGTAGCGCGCGCCGTCGATGTCGGCGCCGAATGACGACCGCCACAGCTTCTCCCATCCGCGCACAGGTTCCAGCGGGCGCCCGTCCCCCGACTCAACTTTCTGACCCATACCCCCATCGTCGATCGGCTGTGCGATTGTGGCATCCGTCTTTCGGATGATCTCCCCGGTTCGGGTGCCCCAGATCGCGGTTCCGCCAGAGCTCTGGCGCAGTTCGTCACACCCGATCGGCCGCGCCTCCGCCGGGTGGAGCAGTTCGGCACACCGGAACGGGCTGGACTCAGCTGCGGTGGATCGGCCACTGCGCGCCGGCCGTGTAGGCGGCGACGATCAGGGCCGCCGTGGCGGCGATCACGGCCAGATCGAGCCAGCTGAAGCGCAGTCCGCCGATCCGGATCTTCCTGCCGCGACCGTCGATCGTAGCGAAGGTGAAGCCGCGCGCCTCCAGCGCCTGAGTCTGCCACTCACACGCGACGCTCGAACCAGGCCAGCAATGTCTTTGCATGTTCGTCTGATAGTCGCTTGATGCCCGCAGTTCGACGGCGTTGAACCTGCTCACTTCGTTCCGGGTTCCGTACGTCGCACCGGCCGCCCCCCGTGCGTGACCACCCGCAGCAGATACTCCGCCGGGCCGTAGCGGCGCCGTTGCAGCCACCACGCACTGACGACGGCCTGGGCCACGAACACGACGACCGCCAGCAACACCAGCAGCGGGGGTGAGACCCGACCGGCCAGTCCGAGGCCGACGCCAGTGAACAACACGAATCCGATCACTGCGTGAGCGAGGTAGTTGGTCAACGCCAGCCGCCCGGCCGGAGCGAGCGCTCGGCGCAGCCATGGCAGGCGGGGCGAGTGCAGCAGTCTGAGCAGGGAGGCCACGTACGCCGCAGCGAGGAACGGGGAGGTGGCCACACTGATACCCGCAGCCATCGTGTCGGCGTGCGCCCCGAGGGCGGCGTAGGCAAACCCGCCGGCGAGACCAACCGGGTAGCCGACGAATTGGACACGGCGCAACAAAGACGTGCGCTCGGCCAGGTCCGCGAATAGGCGACGACGGGCAGCGACCATCCCGAGCAGGAACATGGCCAGCGCCATCGGACCCTGCAGCGACGCGGACTGGATCAGCATGAACTCCAGGCCGTCGAGATTCTGCCGCACCAGTCCACTGAAAGAGCCGAGCATCGTCTGCGTCTGCGCCTCGGCGGTCGCCATCGCCTCCGCATGCCCTGGGACGAACGCCGACCGGTCCAAGAAGAGGGCGCTGATGATGAAGGACGCCAGTACGACGGCGAAGATCACCGCGGCCGTGCGCAGCGCCACCACATCACGCACCCGGTGCATCGCCAGCAGGACCAGCCCCACCACGGCGTACGTGCTCAGGATGTCACCGCTGAACAGGATCAGGCTCAGCGCACCGAGCACGAACAACCCGCCCAGCCGGCGCAGCATCCGTGGCACGAATGCCCGCCCCGCGCGCCGTGCGGATTCCAGTTGGAGAACGAAGCTGTAGCCGAACAGGAAGGAGAAGAGCAGGTAGAACTTCATCGAGAAGAGTGCGGCGACCGTGACCCGGGCCATGTCGTCGATCGGTGTGGAGAACGCAGGATCGTCGACCAAGTTGCCCGGATAGGCCGAGGCCATGAAAGTGATGTTGACGACGAGGATCCCGAGCAGGGCGATGCCTCGCAGCGCGTCGACGTCGTGGACGCGCCCGCTTGCGACTGTTCGATTGGAGAGACTGTGACTGGTCATAGATCTAGTGTACACGCTAAACTATATGGCATATAGTTTAGCGTGTCCGCTACACTGGAGCACCACCACTCAACAGGATCCAGGAGCATGGACGACCCGTCTGGAGACACGTTCATCGGCCGCCTCTGGCGACTCCCGACGACACCCGCACGACGGGGTCGTCCCTCGCGACTGGACGTCGACACCGTCGTCTCGACCGCGGTACGCCTGGCCGATAACGACGGCCTGGATGGAGCAGCCCTCCCCCGGGTGGCCGACGAGTTGGGCGTGACCGCCATGTCGCTGTACCGCCACGTCGGCTCGAAGCAGGAGCTCCTCCAACTGATGGTCGACGCCGCGAGCGAACCACCGTCCCTTGCACCGGCGGGTATCGCTTGGCGCGACGGGCTGCGTCGTTGGGCAGGCGAACTCCGTGACCTCTACCGCAGACGCCCCTGGATTCCCCGCGTCCCGATCTACCGCACCCCCTCCGGACCACACCAGATCGCGTGGCTCGAGCACGGCTTCGACCACCTCGCCGACACCAGGCTCGACTGGGGTGACAAGTTGGGGGCGCTCACCCTGCTGAGCGGTTTCGTCCGGCAGTCCGCCCTGCTGAACGAGGAACTCGCCGAGGGTCGCCCACCCGGGCAGCCGCAGGCCGACGGCGAGCGGGAGTACAGCCGGGTGCTGGGCGAACTCATCGACTCCGCCAACTTCCCCCACACCGCGGCGATGCTGGCCTCTGCAGTCCTCGACTCTGCCGAGCCAGAGTCGGAGGACAGTGATTTCAGCCACGGGCTCGAACTCGTCCTCGACGGTCTCGCAGCCCGGATCAGTGCGTGACCGGCGGATCGCGCGTTCGGCACCGCGCAGATGTCTCCCTGAAGTCTCCGTGCCATCGCTGAGCGTTTCACCCCGAACCGGGTGTTGGCCTTGCTGAGGGATCGGTAGATCGCTGCGCCTCGCACCCAAGATCCGCCGACCGCCGAGCCGTGTCGATCTTCCTCAATTGCAGGTTCTCCAACACACATTCGAGCGAATTCGTACGGCAGCCCGGCGATATCGAACAGGAGCTCTCCCACGACACTCAAGGATCGGGCACCATCTACTGGCTGATCGAGAGGGACGGGCAACGACTCTTCGCCCCCTCCGCCGGCCGAAAGATGTCGCCTCCGAGAGGTGCAAGCGAAGCTCGACCAGCACCTTGAGGGGCCTAGCCGCGCTCGTGGAGCACCATTTTCGCTATGCGGAACGTGACCCGCGCACGAGCGTTCAAGGTCCGATCCAACTGGCCACGTCGAGTCGAACTGCGTGTTCAGGCACGAGGCGCCGCAGGTCGACCTCCAGGTCACACGCATCCTGGTCGGACCGATGGCCTGTACCCACTGGGCGCGCAGCCGCTCGGACACGGCGGCCGACCACGATCGCCTGCAAGCTCTGAATGTCGTGCTGGGCGTTGGCGTGTACACCCTGTCGACCTACGCCAACAGCCTCACCAGCGCCCCAGTAGAGGACCCCTTCCAGGCGTTCGCCTGACGCAGATCATTCCTGCACACCGTCGCAACGTCGGAAGACGTTGGGATAGCAACAACAAGTGCCGTGCACCGTGAGGAACACGCCCACGATTCCCGGGGCCCAGACCGAAACTGTCACCTGAACCAGCATCAGCCCCGAGTCACACGATCGTGCCCGGGTGGTGATAGCGGAGTGGCGGAGCCTCCGGTCTCCTTGCGGTGTTCACGTGTTCTCCCGCTTGGCGGGCCGGTCGACGGCCAGGGCGAGGTATCGATCGAGAAGCTCCGGGCCTTCTCGCGCAGCATCGTCCGCTTTCAGGTCCACGAGCTGCAGCGAGAGGCCGTCCAGCAGGGACTGCAGAAGTAGCGTGTCGGCGTCAACTTCGGGATCGGAGGGCGCGGTGCCCTCGGTGTGCACGGGAAGACCTCGCCGCGCGCGGATGATGCGCGAGTAGAGCTCGCGCATCATCACGTTCGTCAGTCGCTTCAGCTCCGCGAGTGCCGGATCGGTCCTGGCGTGGGCGACGAACGCGAGCCAGACCGCGTGTTCGCGACGCCGGTCAGCGTCCAGCGGCAGCAACTCGAGCAGGATCTCTCGTGTCCACTCCCATACCTCTCCCCAGCGAGGCACCCCGGCAAGGCGTTGCTCCACCTGAACCGACGTCCACTCCATGGCGTACCGGATCATCTCGGCGCGGGTGGAGAAGTAATGCTGCACCGTTCCACCGCTTACTCCCGCCTCGGCCGCGACCGCGCGCACGCTGACACCCGCGATCCCTTCACGGGCCACGACGTGTGTGAGCGCCTCAGCCAGTCTGCGCTTACCGCCCCTTGCATCCGTCATGAGCCCAGCATACAGTCGTACTACCCTCTAATACAGTCGTAAGGGACGATCATGAACCAAGTACTCGCCGACGCCGCTGGCGACAGGGCGGCCGAGAAGGTCAGCGACCGGCGTCTGGTGCTGCTGTGGGCGGCGACGGCCGGAGCCGTGGTGCTGCACAATGTCGAGGAGTGGCTGCGCGACATGACCGGCTGGATTGCCGCACACCCCTGGCTCCCGGGACGCTCTTTGCACGGCGACCAGGCCGAGTTCGCCGTCGTGCTCGCCATCGTCACGGCCGCTGTACTCGCGATCGCCGTCATCGCCGTGGCGATCCGACCACGCTGGAGCACCGAAGGCCTGGTGTGTGTCGCCTATGCACTGATGGTCAATGGCGCGATCCATATCATGCTGAGCCTGCTCTCGTGGAGCCCGATGCCCGGTGTCATCAGCGGCATCGTCGTGCTCCTGCCGCTCGGAGCGCTCGTCGTCCACATGCTGCCTCCTGTGCGCTGGACGGTCTTGACGATCGCGATGACGGTCATCGCCGCCATCGGAATCACGGCCAGTGCGCTTGCGCTGGCGTCCGTGCTCACAGGTATCGAATAGGGCGCCAGGCCCGAGGTGACGACTCAGGCCGCCAGGTCGAGATGTGCACTGAGGCCGCGCTGGGGCGTGCGGGTAGGGTCGGCGCTTGCGGGCGGCGTGAACCACGCCGTCGCGCGCGTGCCGGTGTCGCGAATCTCGACGCTCCAGCCGTCGTCGTGAATCACGTGATGACATTCGGTGCAAAGCAGCACGCCGTTGCCGAGGTCAGTCCTTCCGCCGTGCGCTGCCCACCATCGGATGTGGTGCACCGAGGTGAACCCCGGCGGAGCTCCGCACCGGGCACACCCGCCGTCGCGTTCCGCGATCGCAAGCTTCTGCGCCGGTGTGAGGTACCGCTGCCTGCGCCCCAGATCGAGGATCTCGCTCTTCGAGCCGAACACCGACGGCACCGTCTGCGCGTCGACCGCTGCTCGGCGGGCCGTTTCGATCGATACCGGTCGGTCGAGAAGGCCCCGTTCACCGCCACCAGCTCCGCTGACGACAGTTCCCCGACCGCACGCTCGCCGCCGGCCGACGCGAGATGCTCGAGCGCCTCGGCGAGTGGGATCAGGTTCCCTTGCATGCTCCAAGTCCAGGAAGGGGGTCCGACATTCTCGGGGACAACTGCCCCGTGCCAGCGGCCGCGACCAGGTGCGCTTCCAGCGCGAACGGCGCGCGTCTCTCAACGCGGCGCGAACACCACTTCCCGCACCCGCACTTCGCCGCCCAGTGCCTCGATCCCGATCATCCGGCCCGTGAAGCCTCCGGCGAGCTCGGTCGAGACGTACCGCCCGTCGATCGCGGCGATCGCGGTGAACTCACCTGCCTGCTCGTAGCCGACCGAAATCGTGTCGGGCCCGAGTCCATTGGAGTGGTGCCCGTCGACGGCGCGGGCCCGCAGCGCGAGGCGAGCACCATCAGGGAGCTGCGTCTCGGCGAACACCTGGTCGAACGGGGCAGACACCGCACGCGCTCTCAGCACCCCACCGACGACCTCCGCGCCGCACCAGTGCCCCGCGTCGATCCGCACGGACAGGCATGCGTCGTCGTCGACCGCCGCAGTCGCATCCCACTCGTGCACGGTGACTCTAGCGCACAGCACGCGGGTCTGCTCGCCCGAGGAGGCGTCGCGTCCCGCGGCGAGCACAAGTCCGCCATCGGCACGCGCAAACGACTCCGGCGCAACGCTCGGCGACACCCAGCGCAGACCCAACGACTCGAATCGCTCGACGAAGCCCATCGGCTCCGTCGTCTCGGCGAGCGCACCCTCATCGACCACCGGCCAGTCGTCGACCCACTCGACCCCCGCGAGGAAGGTCTCTCGCCCGTTCACGTGGAAACGAGGGAACGAGCCGTTCTGACGGATGCCGAGGAACACCATCGCCCATGTGCCGTCCGGCCGCTCCACGAGATCCGCATGCCCTGCCGCCTGCACCGGATGACCCGTGCTGCGGTGCGAGAAGATCGGGTTGGCCGGATGCTCCTGGAACGGTCCGCGCGGATCGCGGGCACGGGCGACGGAAACACCGTGCCCCAGCCCTGTGCCTCCTTCGGCGACGACCAGATACCACCAGTCCCCGCGCCGGATGAGGTGGGGGCCCTCGGTCTCGGCAAGAGCCCCGCCGCCCGGCCACAGCATCCGCGTGTCACCGAACTGCTCTCCCGTTGCCGGATCGATCTCGACCTGGCGGATGCCCGGCGGGCTCATGCTGCGCCAGGTCAGCAGGCACCGGCCCTCATCGTCCCAGGCGAGGTCCGGATCGATGCCGATCGTGTCGGGCACCCGCACCGGGGCCGACCACGGGCCATCCGGATGCTCGGCATGCGTGATGAGCTGCCCCTCCCGAATGCGCCCGATGGCCGTGGTCGTCAGCCAGAACCGACCGTCGTGGTGGCGCAGCGTCGGCGCGAAGACGCCGCTGCTCGCACCCGCAGCACCCTCGGGCGCAGCGATCTCCTCCGCATCGGGCAACGCGTGCCCGACCAGCTCCCACGTCACGAGATCGGCAGAGCGGTGGATCGGGACGCCCGGCACGTACTCGAACGACGAGTTCGCGATGAAGTACTCATCCCCCGCTCGGCAGATCGACGGATCGGGGTGGAAGCCGGGAAGAATCGGTTTGTCGCCCATGACGACGAACCTACGCGAGCTCGATGGCGAAGCCCAGAATCCCACCATCACTCCGCAGCGAGCGACTCCAGCAGCTTCGCGATCGCGACGGCGCCGGGGTCCGGAACGCCGATCGCGCGGTCGCCGAGGTAGCTGCTCCTACCGAGGTGCGCCGCTTCCTGGGCCGTCGCCTCAGCGCCGACCCGCGCCGCTTCGGCTGCTTGAGTCAGGCCACCACCCGATCGGAATGCCTCAGCAGCAGGCGCGAGCGCGTCGACCATCGTCCGATCCCCCGGTTTCGCCCCGCCGATCGCCATCAGCCGCTCAGCCCCGTGTGCGAACGCGCCGCCCGCGTCACCCGAGCGCGCGATCTCCTCCCCCATGCCCAGCAGCATTGCGGCGTACAGGGGACCGGATGTGCCGCCCACGACGCGACGGGCGATTCCGGATGCGGCGCGCAGGAACGACGCAGCATCCGGGCTCGCCGACAGCGGTCGTTCAGCGTCGAGGATCGCGCGTGCGCCCCTGGCGAGGTTCGTCCCCATATCCCCGTCGCCGACCCTGCGATCGAGGTCGGTCAGCTCCGTCTCCGCCTCGATCGCCGCGCGGCACACCCGCGAGGCGATCCGGAACATCCGCTCGCCGATCTGCGTCGGTTCGCCACCCGGAGCCTCCTCGGCCACCGGTGCGCCCGACGGCCGCGAGCGCGCCCCGACGTGCTCAGCGGTGCGGTGCGGAAAGGCCGCGACGACCGCCTCATCACTCAGCAGCTCGACGAGTTCGTCGTCCACGGCGGCGACGGTCACCGACGCCCCAGGCATCTCGAGCGATGTCAGGAAGTGCCCCGCCCATGTCAGCCGCACGCGTGCTCCGCGGGCCTCCAGCGCGCGCAGCACGTCGCCCTGCAGGATGCGGATCTCGAGGTCGGGAGTACCGCCCAGCGAGTTCACGAGCACGACGATCTCGTCGCCGGGTGCACCGTCGATCGCAGCCCACACCTGTTCGACGAGAGCCTCTGCGGTCTCGGCGGAACCGAGCGCCTCGCCTCGGTTCCGCCCGGGCTCGCCGTGGATGCCCAACCCCCATTCGACCTCGTTCTCGTCGAGTTCGAAGTTCGCTCGAGCACTGCCTGGCACAGTGCACGCACCGAGCGCGACGCCCATCGTCGCCGCCCGCGCCAGTACACGCTCGGCTGCACCCTTCACCCCATCGAGATCCGCACCCCGCTGCGCCACCGCACCCGCCGCTTTGTGCGCCAGCACCGTCGCGGTGAGCCCTCGCCTGCCGGCACCCGCCGAGTCACCCAGTGCTGCGTCGTCGGCGACGATGACCCGTTCGACCCGGATGCCGTCGGCACGCGCCATCTCCGCGGCCAGCGAGAAGTTGAGCACGTCGCCGGTGTAGTTCTTGATGATCAGCAGCACACCGGCATCCGTCGCGACGGCGTGGATCGCCGCGTACACGTCATCGACGGAGGGCGACGTGAACACCGGCCCGAGCACGGCGGCGTCGAGCATCCCGCGACCGACGTACCCCGCATGCGCCGGTTCGTGCCCGGAACCGCCTCCCGAGACGATCGCGACGCGATCATCCGGCTTGCGCTGATCATCGCTGCGCACCACCACCGGCGCATCGTCGAGACGCGCCAGATGCGGCCGCGACGAGACCAGCCCCGCGATGTAGTCGTCGATGACGTTCTCCGGAGCGTTGATGAGCTTCTTCATGGATCCATCCTGCTCCTCTTCACTCCATCCGACACTCGGGCAAGGCCCCACAACCATCGAGCGCTCGCTTTGCTCGCCCGCTCCAGTGCCCGAAATTGCGCCACCGCCCAGATCTAAGCGCAATTCGGCACACCCGAGACCCCAAGAAGTACGGGGAAGAGCAGTTCGGCACACCGGAACCGGCCGCACGCCGCCCCGCCGCCGACTACGACGCCGCGCGGATGCGGTCGAGCATGCCCTGCAGGGTCTCCGTCGCCGTGCGCACCTCGTCGGCGCTCAGCCCGGCGAGGATGATCTCCTCACCACTCGTAGAGATCGGCTTCATTCTGGCGTGCATCTCGGCGCCCGCCTCGTTCAGGTACAGCGGGCGGGAGCCGCGCGGTCCGTCGCCGACGACGATCAGTTCGTGGTCGAGCAGAGTGTTCACGCTCTTCGACACGACTGCTTTGTTCACGCTGAGGAAGTCCGACACCTCGTTCGACGGCTGCCCTGGCCGTATCGCCAACGCCGAGAGGACTCGCCAGTCATTGGTGCCGAGGCCGACCGCGCGCCGCAGCTGGTGCGATTCGCGCCACACCAGTGCATTCGACAGCAGAGCGACCAAGCGCGGCACGAACAGGTCGGGCGAGATGACGTCATCGAGGGGCTCGGTGACCGCTCCGGCAGGAACTCCACGAGAGGCCGCGTCCGCCTCGGTGCTGACGTTGACGTCGGTCATCTCGCTCCCCTCAGGCGGCGGCAGGCCGCGGTACCCGCCCCATTGTCGCATCAGGACGTGGTGCGCATCGGACTCGCGATGCATTTCAACACGTTTACGTCTATTCATGTTTACACCTAAACCAGATACTGCTACCGTCTCCTTCACGGGCCACCGTCGGCCCCAACAGACAGTGCGAACGTCGAGGGCGACCCGCGGGCTGCCATCGACCTCGAAGGCGAGGAGACACACGCATGACCACAGCCGGAATCGATCCTGGCGAGCACCACTCGGTCGCGGAGCTGGAGGATCTGGCCTACGAACTCCGCCGCAAGCTGCTCGAGCTCTGCGGCACCTACGAGGGCGCAGTGCACATCGGCGGCGACATGTCGGTCGCCGACATCCTGACCGCTCTGTTCCACCACGGCCTGCGCGTCGACCCCGACGACATCAGCAACCCGAACCGCGACCGCTTCCTGCTGAGCAAGGGCCACGCCGCCGTGTGCATGTACATCGCCATGGCGATCCGCGGCTTCTTCGAGTACGACGACATCGTCGCCACTTACGGCCAGCTCGACAGCGCCTACGGCATGCACCCCTGCAAGGTGCAGCTGCCCGGCGTGGAGGCCTCCACCGGATCGCTCGGCCACGGCCTGCCGCTCGCGGTCGGCATGGCGCTCAGCGCCCGCGGCCGCGGCGAGAAGCACCGCGTGATCACGCTGCTCGGCGACGGCGAGACCGGCGAGGGTTCGGTGTGGGAGGCGGTGATGGCCGGCCGCAGCAACCGACTCGGCAATCTCGTCGCCATCGTCGACCGCAACCGCCAGATGATGACGAGCTTCGCCGAGGAGCGCGTCATGTTCGAGCCCTACCCCGACAAGTGGCGCGCATTCGGCTGGAACGTCGTGGAGATCGACGGTCACGACATGTCCCAGCTCGTCAGCGCGATCGACGACCTCCCCGACGCCGACAGCGACGTACCCACGGTTCTCATCTGCGAGACCGTCAAGGGCAAGGGCGTCGACTTCATGGAGCGCAACCTCGCCTGGCACGCCGGCTCGCTCAACCCCACCGACCTCGAGCGTGCACTGACGGCGCTCGACGCCTCCCGCACGAAGGAGAACGCCTGATGCCCGAAACATTCACCTTCGGCGACATGCTGTCGGCCCGCTCCGTGATCGGCGAGACCCTCGCCGCCGAGGGCGCGAAGCGCGACAATCTGTGGGTCCTCACCCCCGACATCGGCGCGACCCTCGTCGAGTTCCGCGACACCTTCCCCGATCGCTTCATCGACGTCGGACTCGCTGAGCAGGCGTGCGTCGGCATCGCCGCGGGCCTCGCCTACGACGGCAACATCTCCGTCGTCTCCGGCATGCTCCCCTTCCTCTCGATGCGCGCGCTCGAGCAGGTGCGCTCCGACGTGTGCTACCCGAACCTGCCGGTGAAGATCATCGGCACCCACGGCGGCCTCGTCGGAAACGGCGGCTCCACCCACTACGCCGTCGAGGACCTCAGCCTGATGGCCTCGCTGACCAACATGACCGTGACGTCGATCGGCGACCCCGTCATGGTGGGCGAGGTGCTGCGCCAGTCGATGGAGATGTCGGGACCGATCTACATCCGCCTCGCCGTCGGGAAGAAGGACAAGGTCCTCTACGCGCCGGGCGAGCACGACATCCGGATCGGCAGGGGCATCGTCGCCCGCGACGGCAGCGACGTCACCCTCTTCACCCACGGCACCACAGTGGCGCAGGCACTCGACGCAGCCGACGAGCTGGCGAAGGAAGGCGTGAGCGTTCGCGTGGTCGACATGTGGACCCTCAAGCCCATCGACGCGGAGCTGGTCATCCGCTCGGCCTCGGAGACCGACGGCCGCTTCGTCGTGCTCGAGGACCACCTCACATACGGCGGCCTCGCCACCCGGATCTCCGACGTCGTCACCGACAACGGCGTGAGCCTGAACTCCTTCGAGCGACTCGGCATCCCGCAGGTGTACGCCGGCTTCGGCGACGACGAGGAGCTGCGCAACAAGCACGGCTACGGCCTCGTCCACACGGTCGACGCACTGCGCCGTGCAGTCCAGACGCAGGAGACGAGCTGATGAAGACCGTCGCCGTCACCAAGATCGGCAGTCTGCGAGCCGAGAATCCGGATGAGCGGGGCACGATCGGCATCGTCGACCTGCCCGAGCCGGAGCTCGGTCCGGAGGACGTGCGCATCCGCGTCGCGTACGCGGCGATCTGCGGCTCCGACCCGCACCTCGCCGAGGGCTTCTTCGGCACCGACGTGCCCATCCCGCTCGGCCACGAGATCTCCGGCGTCGTCGAGGCCCTCGGCGAGCGCGCCACCCGCAAGGGACTGCGGGTCGGCGACCGCGTCTCGGGCAACTTCCTGCGCTTCTGCGGCACCTGCCGCGCGTGCCTGGCCGGCAGCCAGCAGTTCTGCGAGAACATCCAGGAGTACAACCGACCTGGCATGGCCGAGACCCTCACCTGGCACGAGTCGCAGGTGCAGAAGCTCCCGGATGAGGTGTCGCTGCTGCACGGGTGCCTGCTGGAGCCGACGTCGGTCGCGGTGCGCATCGCAGACAAGGCACGAGTGCGTGTGGGCGACCGTGTCGCGATCTGCGGCGGCGGTCCGATCGGGCAGCTGGCGCTGCAGGTGCTCGCGCGCTCCGGCGCTACGGCGCTGACCCTCATCGAGCCGATCGCCGAACGGCGCGAGATGGCGCTGCGCCACGGCGCGCAGCACGTGATCGACCCGATCGGCGAAGACCAGGCCGCACGGGCGGACGAGATCACCTCGGGCAACGGCTACGACGTCGTCATCGACGCATCCGGCTCTCCGCACGCCGTGCGGAGTCTGCTCGACATCGCCGCCCACGGCGCGATCGTCGTCTACGGCGCGATGTATCCCGAGAGCTACGAGATGCCGCTGAACCTCTCGGACTACCTGTATCTGAAGGAGCTCACCCTCACCGGCGTCTTCGTCTCGCCCTACGCCTTCCCACGCGCCGTGCAACTGCTGCCGCATCTCGAGCTCGACGAGTTCGCCCAGTCGGTGTTCGACATCGACGACGCCGCCGACGCATTCCGGATGCACGTCTTGGGAAAGCACCCGAAGGTCATCATCCGGTGCAATCGCCTCGCAGAGGACACGCGATGAGCACCGCGACCGCCGAGACGGCGGAACTCGCGCTCGACGTGCACGGCGTCACGAAGCACTTCGACGGCGTGCAGGCCCTCGGCGGCGTCGACCTCGAGGTGCGCGCAGGCGAAGTGCATGCCCTCCTCGGCGAGAACGGCGCAGGCAAGTCGACGCTGATCAAGGTCGTCACCGGAGTGCACGGCCAGGACGACGGCGAGGTGCGCGTCGGCGGCGAGCGCGCCGACTTCTCGGATGTGAAGGCGGCGAACCGCGCCGGCGTCGTGGCCCTGTACCAGGAGCTGTCGATCATCGAGACGATCACCGTCGCCGAGAACATCGCACTCGCCAAGGGCGCACCGTCTGCGGGCGGCGTCGTGAACTGGGGCGAGATGCGGCGCGAGGCGCAGCGGCAGCTCGACCGACTCGGCCAGCGCATTCCGCTGCGCGCCCTCGCCGGCGATCTCTCCCCCGTGCAGCAGACGATGGTGTCCGTCGCCCGCGCGCTGTCGCTCGACGCGCGCGTGCTGATCCTCGACGAGCCGACGGCGTCGCTCACCGACACCGAGATCGAGGACCTGTTCGCCGTCATCCGGAGGCTGCGCGCCGACGGCGTCGCGATCGTCTACGTCTCGCACCGACTGGAAGAGGTCTTCGAGGTCTGCGACCGGCTCACGGTGATGCGCAACGGCCGCACGATCGTGACCCAGGATGTCGCCGAGTCGTCGATCGACCGCGTCATCACCTATATGGTCGGGCGCGAACAGAACGACGTCTACCCCGAGCGCGGCACGGCGACCGACGAAGTCGTGCTGGCCGTCGACGGTCTCAGCGGCAAGCGGGTCCAGGGCGCGTCGTTCACCGCACGCCGCGGCGAGGTCGTCGGCATCGGCGGGCTCGCAGGCTCGGGCCGCAGCGAACTGATGCGACTGCTCGCCGGAGCTCAGAAGCGCACGGGAGGCCGCGTCTCGGTCGAGGGCAGGCCGTACAGCGGACGGGGCGTCGGCAAGGCACTCGCCGCGGGCATCGCCCTCGTCCCGGAGGAGCGGCGCAGCCAGGGCGTGATCCTGTCGAGCGGCATCGAGGAGAACATCGCCGTACCGAATCTGCGCGGGGTATCCCCCGGTGGGATCGTCTCCTACCGGCGCATCCGGGATCTCGCCCGCGCCGGCATGGAGCAGCTGCAGGTGAAGGCCTCCAGCTCCCGCCAGCCCGTCGGACATCTCTCCGGCGGCAATCAGCAGAAGATCGTGCTGGCGAAGATGCTGGCGCGGGAGCCGAAGGTGCTGCTGATGGACGAGCCGACCCGAGGCATCGACGTCGGCACCAAGGTCGAGATCTACCGCCTCATCCGGAGCCTTGCGGCATCCGGCACGACGGTCGTCTTCGTCAGCAGCGAGATCCCCGAGCTGATCGGGCTCAGCGACCGCGTCCTCGTCATGCACGAGGGGCGCATCGCCGGCGACATCGACGCCGCCGCAGCCGACGAGGAGCTCGTCCTCACTCACGCATACGGAAGGAGCGCCTGACATGGCGCAGACAGAAGCCCTCAAAGTGGAGGCGGCCGCACCTGTAAGGCGAGGCGTTCCCGGTTGGGTCTGGCAGAGCAGCACGATCATCGCCCTCGGCGTGCTCGTGATCGTGTTCACGGTGATCGGCGGTGGTGTGTTCCTGACACCGGCCAACATCACCAACATCACCTACCAGATCGCGATCCTGGCGATCATCGCGGTTGCGCAGACGATCGTGATGGTGGTCGGCGACTTCGACCTCTCGGTCGGCACGACGGCGACGCTGTCCGGCGCGACCGCCGCGGCGCTGATGATCGGCGGCACCCCCATCCCGCTCGCGATCATCGTCGCGATCGCGGTCGGCGCAGGCATCGGGCTCGTCAACGGCACCCTCGTGGCGTACTTCGGCATCTCGCCGTTCATCACGACGCTCGCGATGATGACCACCTCCGCAGGGCTCACGCTCATCGTCACCGACGGCACGACGCTGTACGGCTGGCCGGAGGAGTTCGGCATCATCGGACAGGCGCGACTGAACGGCGTGCCGTTCCCGGTGTTCTACGCGCTCATCGTCGCCGTGCTGATCTGGCTGGTGCTGCGCTTCACGACGCTCGGACGCAAGTGGTACGCGATCGGCGGCAACGCCGAGGTCGCGCGCCTCTCCGGCGTCTCCGTGCGCCCCACCCGAATGCTCGCCTTCGTCTCGGCCGGCGCCCTGTCGGCGCTCGCCGGCGTGATCCTGGTCAGCCGACTCGGCTCGGCGGGCTCGGGCGGCGCCGAGAGCATGATGATGTACGCCGTCGCCGCCACCTTCCTCGGCATGACGCTGCTGCGCTCGGGGCGCGCGAACGTCGGCGGCACGATCATCGGCGTGCTCATCATCGGCGTCGTGCAGAACGGTCTGAACCTCGTCGGCGTGAACACCTACATCCAGCAGGTGCTGATCGGGGCGATCATCATCGCCGCGGTGCTGCTGTCGAGCATGAAGAAGAAGTCCGGGTCCTAGCCCCACCGCCGCCGCGACATCCGGTGGCACTGAGAACACAGCATCACAGACACAAGGGAGTATCACGATGCGCACTTCACACCTCTTCCCCCGCCTCGCGGCGGTCGGCGTCGGCGTTCTCGCCGCTGTCGCCCTCGCCGGCTGCTCCGTCGACACCGGCATGGGCGGCGGCGGTTCGAGCAGCGACTCGGACAAGACCGACGGCCTCGGCGACGACGGCACGTTCACGGTCGCGGCGTTCACTGCCGGCTACGGCACGCCGGCAGGCAAGCTCGCCATGGACGACTTCGTCGAGAAGGCCGAAGCAGACGGCTGGGACGTCACCCTCTACACCAGCGCGTTCGACTACGACAAGCTCAACAGCGACGTGCAGGCCGCGATCGCGCAGGGCGCCGACGCGGTCATGGCCGGGTTCCCCGACCCGCGACAGATCGCTCCGATCGTGCAGTCGGCGCAGGACGCGGACATCCCGATCTTCTCGATCGACGGCGGCGTCGAGGCCAACCCCGACTTCGTCGTCGACGAGACCTTCGGACAGCAGGCGATGGCCGATCAGACGCTTGCCGCGCTCGGCGACGCGATGGGCGGCATCGAGGGCAAGAACGTGATGGTGATCGGTCACGATCCGCACGTCGGCATCCACACGCGCAGCACCATGGCCGTCGAGGCCCTGGAGCAGGAGGGCGCCACCGTCGTGGGCGGAGAGATGAAGCAGGTGCTCGACCCCGGCACGAGCCGCACCGAGGCGCTCAACTTCGTCACCGACTACCTGCAGGCCAATCCCGACGGCCTCGACGGCGTCTGGGCCGGATGGGACGACGCCGCGCTCGGAGCGGTGCAGGCGATCGAGGAGTCCGGCCAGGACGATGTCCACGTCACCGGCGTCGATGCTCTCGCGCAGACGGTCGAGAAGATCCGCGAGGGCAGCCCGATGTACGCCACGGCGTCGCAGGACTGGATCTCGGTCGTCGACGACCTCATCGGCTACCTCTCCGACTACGCCGATTCCGCTGCGCTTCCGGAGGAGACCTTCGTCGAGCTCGAGCCGGAGATCATCGACCCCTCGAACGCCGACGACTTCGAGCCCACGCTCGGCATCACCGAATGACCCGGATGGGGCGGGCGATCCGCCCCATCCGGAGCGAGCCACAACCGAAGCAGCACGACACAAGGGAGTTTCACGTTGCGCACACGATCCTCGACCCTCCGCGCCGGCGTCGCCGGCATCGGACTGATCGCTCTGGCAGCCGCCGCAGGCTGCAGCGTCGACACGGGAATGGGCACGTCCGACGATTCCGCGGCAGAAGGCGCCGCCGGGAAGTCCGACGGAATGGGGGATGACGGAGTCTTCACCGTCGCCGCGTTCACCGCGGGATACGCCGTGCCCGGCGGCAAGCTCACCCTCGACGACTTCGTCGAGAAGGGAAACGAGTTGGAGGGCTGGGAGGTGACCCTGTACACCAGCACCTTCGACTACGACAAGCTCAACAGCGACGTGCAGGCCGCGATCACGCAGGGCGCAGACGCCATCCTCGCCGGGTTCCCCGACCCGCGACAGATCACTCCGATCGTGCAGGCGGCACAGGACGCCGATGTCCCGATCTTCTCGATCGACGGCGGCGTGGAGGCGAATCCGGATCTCATCACGAACATCACGTTCGATCAGCAGCAGCTCGCCGAGATCACGGTCGGGGGCTTGGACGAGGCGATGGGCGGGCTCGATGGGAAGGACGTCATGGTGATCGGCCATGACCCGCATATCGGCATCCAGAAACGCAGCCAGCTCGCCTTCGACATGCTCGAAGACGCCGGTGCGAACATCGCCGGCGGCGAGATGAAACAGGCACTGGATCCCGGAACGGGGCGCACGGAAGCGCTGAACTTCGTCACCGACTACCTGCAGGCCAACCCCGACGGCCTCGACGGCGTCTGGGCCGGGTGGGACGATGCTGCGCTCGGTGTAACCCAGGCCATCGAGGAAGCGGGACGCGACGACATCTTCGTCACCGGCGTCGATGCGCTCGCCGAGACGGCGGAGAAGATCGAGGCGGGGAGCCCGATGTACGCTTCAGCAGCTCAGGACTGGCCTTCGGTCGTCGACGAGATGATCACGCACATGGAGGAGTACCGCACGAATGCGGCGCTTCCCGAGGAGAACTTCATCGAGATCCCGGCAGAGCTGATCGATCCGAGCAACGTGGCCGACTTCGAACCGACACTGGGAGTGAACGAATGAGCACCATCACACGAGAGGGCATCCACTCGCTGTTCGACATGACGGGCGACATCGCCGTCGTCACCGGGGCCTCGAGCGGCTTCGGGCAGGCGGCCGCCGAAGCGTACGCCGCGGCCGGCGCGACCGTCGTCGTGCTGGGGCGCAGCGCCGAGCGCACCGCCGCCGTGGCCGACGGCATCATCGCGGCAGGCGGCACGGCCCACGCGTACGCCGTCGACCAGACCCGCCGCGGTGCGGTCGACGAGGTGCTGGACCGTATCGTGCGCGAGGTCGGCCGCCCCACGGTGATCGTCGCGAACGCGGGCATCTCGGGCGGACCGAGCTACCGGTCGGGCGGGGAGCTGGCCTCTTACTCCGACGAGGAGTGGAGCGAGGTCATCGCGACCAATCTCACCGGCACGTTCGAGACGGTGCGCGCGGCCGCGCGTCTGCTCGAACCGGGTGGCCGCATCCTCGTCACCTCCTCCACCGCGGGCATGCGCACGGATCCGATGGTGTCGTACGGGTACGTCACCACGAAGGCCGCCATCCTCAACTTCGTCCGCCAGGTGTCCCTCGAGCTCGCGCCCCGGAGCATCCGGGTCAACGCGATCGCGCCAGGGCCGATCAAGGGCACGCGGATCGGCGACGGCCGCGTCGAGATCGACCCGGACTTCGAGCGCGAGTGGGAGTCGACGATCCCGATGGGCCGGATGGGGACGACCGACGAGGTCCAGGGCCCGATGCTCTTCCTGGTCTCCCCCGCATCGTCGTTCATCACCGGCGCGACCCTCACGATCGACGGCGGCGCGGCCGCACTGTCGCACACTGCCTTCTGACCCCGGCCGAGCGCCGACCGACACCGAACACATCCAAGGAGAACCATGAAGCTTTCCGGCAAGTCAGCCATCATCACCGGCGGTGCCGGCGGAATCGGGCGTGCGAGCGTGCTGCGGTACGTGCACGACGGCGCGAAGGTGCTCGTCGCCGATCTCGATCTCGCCGCGGCGCAGTCGGTCGTCGACGAGGTCGATGCGGCAGGCTTCGAAGGCTCTGCCGTCGCACACGCCGTCGACGTGTCGGACTTCGCCGAGGTCGAGCGGATGGTGCAGGCCGCCGTCGACGCGTTCGGCGGCGTCGACATCATCTTCAACAACGCGGGCATCGCCGGCGGCACGCCGCTGCTCGAGCACGACATCGAGGCCGACTACCACCGCATGATCCGAGTCGACCAGGACGGCGTCTACTACGGCATCGTGGCAGCTGGCCGGCAGATGGCGAAGCAGGGCCGCGGCGGCGTGATCATCAGCACGTCGTCGGTGTACGGGCAGGATGCCGCCGAGCTGTCATTCACGTACAGCGCCGCGAAGGCAGCGGTGATCTCCTTCACCCGCTCGGCGGCGTACGAGCTCGCCGAGCACGGCATCCGGGCCGTCGCCATCACTCCGGGACGCGTGGCCACGCCGATCATCAACCAGTTCAGCGATGAGCTCAAGCAGACGTTCGCCTCCGAGCAGCTGCGCGGCAGGCTCACCGACCCCGACGAGATCGCCGACGTGGTGGCGTTCCTCGGCTCCGACGAGTCACGCGTCATCAACGGCACGGTGGTGAACGTCGAGGACGGTTACTCGGTGTTCAAGCAGCGTCTCGACCTGCCGGTGTTCTGACATGTCGGCCACGGTGATCCCTGAGCAGCTCGACGTGGCCTTCCACGTCAACGCCGCGCTGCCCGACGTCGCGTCGCCGCAGCTCGGCGCGCTGCTCGACTCGCTCGCGGGCTTCGGCTACCGACGCATCGTGCTGCCGCCGCTGGACGCGCGCAGCATCGATGTCGGCGCGCTGCGCGACGCGTGCGACCGGCGAGGGCTCACCGCGATTCCGATGGCGGGGCAGTCGCCGGAAGCCGACGTGTCGAGCGTGGACCCATGGGTCCGCGAAGCCGGGGCGCGGGCGCTGCGCGACGCGATCGAGCTCGCGGCCGGGCTCGGGTCAGACCGGCTGGGCGGCGTTCCGTACGGTCTGTTCGGTCGCGCGGAGCACGCCGCCCCGCGCGACGCATGGCGGCGCTCGGCCGCGGCCGTCGGGCTCGCCGCAGAGGAGGCATTCGAGCGCGGCATCACCATGACGCTGGAGGTGCTCAACCGATACGAGACCGCGATGGTCAACACGGCGGAGCAGGCGATGGCCTACGTCGAGGAGAGCGGTTCGGAGCACCTGGCGATCCACCTCGACACGTTCCACATGGCGATCGAAGAGGCCGACACGGCCGAAGCGATCCGGATGGCGCTGCCGCGGCTGGCGTACATCGAGCTCGGCCAGTCGGGGCGAGGGCTGCTCAGTCGCGGCTCCGTCGACATCGCCGGCGTCGTGCGCGGTGCGCTCGACGCCGGCTACTCCGGCCGCTGGGGCGTGGAGGCCTTCTCCGCTTCGCTGCTCCCTTCTGCCGCCCAGAGCGCGCTAGCGATATGGCGTCCCACGTATCAGGACGGCGTGAGCGTCGCGTCCGACGCGGCAGAGATCATCGAATCCGGATGGGTGGCCCACGAGAGGTGCGTTTCGTAACAGAATCGAAGCAGGCGTGTTTCGGGCCGCAGCAGGCGACGGCTCGGGAGGCACGCCAACTCACATCGCGCGGCGAAGACGCTGCGCCGAACAACGAAGGAGAGGAATCCATGACGGATTCGAACGCCGTGAAGACGGCACTGTTCATCAACGGCGAGGAGCGCTCCACAGACGACGTGCTGCGGATCGCCGACCCCGCCAAGCCCGGTCGGGTCGTGGGCGAGGCCGCTTCCGCGTCTCCCGCCGACGTCGACGACGCGGTCGCCGCGGGCAGGGCAGCGTATCCCGCGTGGTCCGCTCTCACGCCGCAGGAGCGCGCGAAGCAGATGGCTGACGCCGTCGCGACGCTCGGCGAGCACCGAGACGATGACGCCGCGATCCTCTCGCAGGAGAACGGCAAGGTCGTCGGCGAGGCGTGGGCCGATGCCTTCGTGTTCGAGCTGCGTTGGAATCTCGCGCTCACGGAGGCCGACAAGGTCGACGCGGTCGAGACGCTGGAGCCGGCGCCCGGCATCCCCGTCACGACGCAGGTCGGCTATCAGTCGCTCGGTGTGGTCACCGTGATCGTGCCGTTCAACTGGCCGATCGCGATCCTCGCCGCGGCCCTTCCGCACGCTCTCCTGGCGGGCAATACCGCGATCGTGAAGCCGCCGCCCTCGGCGCCGCTGGCGACCACACGCGTCGTGCAGCGCGTCGCCGAGCGACTGCCGGCCGGTGTGCTGCAGGTCGTCACGGGCAAGGACGAGAACATGTCCGCTCTGATTCAGAACACCGACATCGCGAAGGTGTGTTTCACCGGGTCGGTCGGCGGCGGCAGGAAGATGATGGAGATGGCCTCGAAGTCGCTCACGCGCGTGACGCTCGAGCTCGGTGGAAACGACGCGGCCATCGTCACAGAGGACGCAGACCTGTCGGACACGCACCTCGACCGCCTGTTCGCCGGTGTCTACGACACCACCGGCCAGATCTGCATGAACGCCAAGCGCATCTACGTGCACCGCTCGCGCCTGGACGACGTCGTCGCGGGCCTCGAGGCGCGACTGCAGAAGACCGTGCTGGGCTACGGCCTCGGCGAGGGAACCACGATGGGCCCGCTGCATCAGCCAGCCCAGAAGGAGTTCGTCGAGGGTCTCATCCGTGAGGCGAAGGATTCGGGCGCCGAGGTGCGCGAGTACGGCGAGCTGCCGGGCGGCGAACTGGAGGGCGGCAACTTCCTGCGCCCTGCGCTCGTGATCGATCCGGATCCGTCGCTCCGCGTCGTCACGGAGGAGCAGTTCGGACCGGTGATCCCGATCATCCCGTTCGACACCGAGGACGAGGCCGTCGCGAGCGCGAACGACTCGTGGGGCGGCCTGTGCGGCAGTGTGTGGACGTCGAGCCCCGAGACGGCGCAGCGCATCGGCTCGCAGCTCGAGTGCGGCTACGTCTGGTTCAACGACCACGGCGCCACCCGCCTGGACCTGCGCGCACCGTTCGGCGGTGTGAAGCAGTCGGGTTACGGCCGTGAGCAGGGCATCCACGGCGTGCGCGACTTCCAGGACACGCGCTCGCTCGCCACCCTCGACGAGGAGGCCCTCGCCGCGATGGCGCACTGAGCGCCGGTCACCCGACAGATCCTCAAGTCCTCCGCATTTCCTCAGCTGCCAGCAGAGGATTTCGCGGAGACTTGAGGATCTGTGTGTGCTTGCTCATTGCGGACCATTCAGGCGGCGGAGTTCCGGGCTTCGCGAAGCCGGCGCAGAACCTGCGGTGGTCATGAGCGGGGATCCTTTCGTCGGCGGGGCTGCTCAGCCTTCACGGTGAACGCTGCGGGCATCAGAGCGGTTCGGAGCCTCGTCGTCGGTTTCGTTCAATGGCTCGGTGGGCGTGAAGGAGTTGGGGCCGCGGAAGAGCACGAAGATCGTGAGGACGGTCATGACGGCGACGCCGACCCACATCGCTTGCTGCCAGCCGGCGATGAATGCGTCGTTCGCGGCGGCGAGAATCTGCTCCGCGTGAGCCCCGGCGTCCTGGCTGATCGCGGTGGCGTTGGCGATGCCTTCGCGCGCTGTCGCCGCGAACTCCTCGGGCACGCCTGAAAGGAGTCCGGCGATTGCGCTCCGATATCCGGCCACCAGCACTCCGCCCAGCAGTGCGATGCCCAGGGCTGCTCCGAGCTCTCGGGAAAGGTCGTTCAGGGCCGAGGCGACGCCCTGCTGCTCACGGGCAAGTGATGAGGTGATCGCTTCGGTAGCGGGTGTCATCGCCAGCCCCGCACCGAGTCCCATCGCGATGAGTCCAGGGAGCACGCTGATGTACCCGCCGTCGGCGGAGACGAGCCCGGCCATGAGCGCGAGCCCGGCAGTGGCGATGGTGAGTCCGATCACCATGGAGGCCCGGGCTCCGATGCGCGCTGCCAGACGAGGGGCGAGTCCGGAGGCGAGCATCATCAGCAGCGCCAGGGGCATCATGGCGAGCGTGGAGAGGAGCCCGCTCCATCCGAGGACGACCTGGAAGAAGGGGTACAGCACCAGGGATACCCCGCCCAGAACGCCGAACCAGACGAGCAGGAGCGTGGTGCCCGAGGAGAGCCCCCGGTTGCGGAATGTCCGGACGTCCAGCAGCGGGAACGGGGTGTGCAGCTCCCACAGGATGAATCCGGCGGCAGCGAGTGCTGCGGCGATGAGCGGGATCAGTACGATCGGGTCGGCCCAGCCGAGCGACGGTGCTTCGTGCAGGGCGAAGGTGAAACCGACAGCAGCGATGATCGAGGTCAGCGCTCCCAGAGCATCGAACCGGCCGGGGGCTTTGTCACGAGCGTTCGGAACTGCGCGAGCGCCGATCAGCAGCGCCGCGACGGTGAGCACGACGGGGAGTGCGAACAGCCATCGCCAAGACGCGATATCGACCAGCACGGCGGAGAGGTACATTCCCAGGATGCCGCCGCCCCCGGCGACTGCACTCCACACTCCGATCGCTCGGGACCGTTCCTTGTCCGGGAACGAGGAGGTGATCACCGACAGAGTGACCGGCATGATCATCGCCGCACCGATTCCGCTGAGCAGACGCGCGGCGATCATGACCTCCATCACCGGTGCGACGGCGGCGGCGATGTTCGCGATCCCGAACGCCGCCAGCCCCACGATGAGCACCGGCTTGCGACCGAGCCTGTCGCCCAGCGCTCCCAGTGGGAGGAGGAGGGCCGCAAGCGTGAGTGTGTAGGTGTTGATGATCCACAGCACCTGTCCTTGGGACGCATCGAAGGTCGTCGCCAGCTGCGGCTGAGCGACGTTGAGGCCGGAAACTGAGGCGACAACGGCCATCAAGGCGATGCAGATGGCCCACAGGATGGCACGTCTGCGTCGTGGATCGTTGATGACTGAAGCGGCGTCTTCCGCACCGGTGTGAATGGTGGAAGTCATGGCGGGATGTGTTTCCTTTCAGGGAGTGCTTTGCCCGACGCTGATCGCAGGCAGGTCGAAGCAGCGCCGAGGTCGAAACACCTCGACGCGCGAAGAGGGGGACGAGTCAGGTAGGTCGGTGGACGCGGACGATCACGTCATGCAATTGCACCGGTGAACCGCCGGCGTGGACAGTGCGGGTGTGCTCATAGGCGGAGTCGATCCGCCATTCCGAAGCGGGGAACAAGCTCGTGATCCCCTCCAGCGTCGCTGTCGCTCCCTCAGGCTGGTCGTGCCCGTGGTGAACGTCGTGCTGGTGGCCGTGGAGATGTCCGACGATGAGGAGCGTCCCGCCAGGGGCGACCCAGGAAGCGATACGCCGATAGAACGGAAGCTGCCCGATCTCCGCGTGAGCGTAGTTGGTGACCACGAGGTCCCAGGTGCGATTCGGCGCCCACTGCGACAGGTCGGTTTCCACCCAGTCGACGCGCTCGCCCGCACCAGCCGCAGCAGCACGAACCCGTGCCTCCGCCAGCGCGGTCGCGGAGATGTCGGCGGCCGTGACGTCCCAGCCCTGCTCGGCCAGCCAGAGCGCTTCGGTTCCGGTTCCGCAGCCCGCATCCAAGACTGTGCCGACGGGAAGATGCGCGGTCTCGCCTGTCAGATAGGGGTTGACGGGGAGCGGGCGGCTGCGGCCCGAGGGGGCGGGGGCCCACTGATCCTCCCAGTAGTCCTTGTCGAACTCGTTCATGATGCGTGCACCATGCCGCGGTACGCGGCGCTCAGCCGTGCCGATCCACCGCCGGTGATCGCGGCCTCGTATGTCTGGTCCTGTGCGGAGCCCATTGCGCTGTCCTTCTGCTCGTCCGTGATGTCTGCACCCAGGTTCACCCAAACTAGCCAGATTGGCAATCTTTCTTGCCAAATGGCAAACTAGGGGCATGAGCGAACACTCCGATCAGACCCTCGACACGGTGGGGCCACGCCTGAAGCACCTTCGTCTGCGCCGCGACGTCACGCTCACCACGCTCGCTGAGGAGACCGGGATCTCCACAAGCACCCTCTCCCGGCTGGAGGCGGGACTGCGGCGGCCGACCTTGGAACAACTGCTCCCGTTGGCCCGCTATTACGGCGTCACCCTCGATTCCCTCGTCGATGCGCCTCGCACCGCCAACCCCCGAATCGACCTCCGTCCCATGTCCTGCAGCGACGGGTCGGTCATCATCCCGCTCACGCGTCGCCCCGGAGGCATCCAGGCATACAAGTTCGTCCTCCCCAGGGGCAGCGACGATACGGCCCCTGACCTGCGCTCCCATGAAGGGTTCGATTGGGCCTACGTATTGAACGGCACCCTCCGCCTGGTGCTGGGCGACCAAGACCTGGTCTTGCAAGCTGGTCAAGCTGCCGAGTTCGACACCCGAACGCCCCATTGGTTCGGGGCCACCAGCGCCGGCCCGGTCGAGTACCTCAGCCTCGTCGGACGCCAAGGCCAGCGCGCCCATGTGCACGCTTCTGTCGGCGACCATTAGCGATGGTCGTCCATCGCAGGAGAGCCTCGACGAGCTCGGGCGGTGGACACTGCCGCGAACCACGCCCACCGCAATCGATGGCGGTCTCAACCGGTCAACGCACCACCCAGTGGTGGAAGCATGCGGATAGATCGGCGAGGAGGCCCGGGCATGGTGTTGAGTCTCGAACAGCAGGACGCGGTATGGGAACGATGGCGCGCGGGCGAGCCGGTCCGGGTTATCGCCCGGGCTGTGTGCTGCAACCGTGAGGCGGTGCGTCGGCTCCTGGCAGTGACCGGCGGGATCCGCCCGGCAGCGCGTTCACGGGCACCGCTGAGACTGTCGCTCACTGAACGAGAGGAAATCTCCCGCGGACTCGCGGCCGGTGATTCCGCGCGCGCTATCGCGACTCGCCTGCGCCGGTCTGCTTCCTCGGTCTCGCGGGAGATCGCCCGTAACGGTGGACCTACGCAGTACCGGGCTGCGGCAGCCGATCGACGAGCGTGGGAGAACGCGAGGCGTCCGAAGCCGTGCAAGCTGGAAACGCACGATGACCTGCGGAGCATCGTGCAGGAGAAGCTGATGGCGGATTGGTCGCCGCAGCAGATCGCGGCATGGCTCCGACTGACTCCGGCTTCAGCACAGGGAGTACGGATCTCGCACGAGGCTATCTACCGGACCCTCTACATCAGCTCGCGCCTGTCGCTCCCCTCGACGCTGAAGACGCATCTGCGGTCGGGGCGCGGCATGCGCACCTCGAGGAAAGCGCGTCGTACCGGGCACGGGCGGGGCCGGCTGCGGAACATGGTCTCTATCCATGATCGACCAGAGCAGATCGAGACCCGGACCGAGGTAGGGCATTGGGAAGGGGACCTCGTCATGGGGCGACGCCCCAGCGCCGTGGCAACCCTCGTGGAACGCACCACCAGGATCGTTCGCCTCGTCAAGCTCGATGGCATCAAGGGCCCAGACGTCCGCGCCGCGCTCGTCCAGAACCTCCGCGGCATGCCGAAATCACTGTTGAGGTCGATCACTTGGGATCGAGGTCGAGAGATGTCAGAGCACGAACAACTCGCCCACGACCTCGGCATCCACGTCTACTTCTGCGATCCTCGCTCACCGTGGCAACGAGGCTCGAACGAGAACACCAACCGGCTCCTACGCCAGTACCTGGCGAAGAACGCCGACCTGTACCGCTTCACTCAAGACGAACTCGATCAGATCGCGAACAAGATCAACACACGTCCACGCCAGGTCCTTGACTGGCTGAGCAGCCGCGAACGACTTCGTGCTTGCAGGCTCGCCTAAACGGCTCAGTAGAGCGGCTCGAGAGTGTCATCTTCGAGGTCAGGCAGCATCTCGTGATCGTCGTAGGTCATGTAGTCAACGGAGTGCAGGTAACCGTCGACGACCCATAGATCGAGCTGGCCAAGCCCTTCTCCGGCGCGCGAGACATCCAAGGTAGAGAACGGTCCGCCACCGTGCCTGATCCGGGCTGCCTTCGGCAACTTGGGAACCGAGATAAGGAAGCAGTCGCACTCGTCGAGCTGGTACCCACCCCACGACGCGACGCGGAGCTGCTCGCGAGCCAGTTCACGGTACGGGTGATCCCCGCTGCACAGAAGATCCAGCACCGTCTTCTCCTTCGCGGAGAAAGCACTCCCAACTGCGCGACCACGACTCATGTTCATCCCTCGAGGATACGGGGGCGGCATCGCTGGGTCTCGCTACCGCAGACATGGCACCTACGGCACGAAGACCTGACAGAGTAGGCGGGTGGTGCGTTTACCGGTTGAGACCGCCATCGTTTTCGGCAGGTCCACTCCCACAACCTGTGCCCAGGCTGGCTCAGGCCGCGCCGTAAAAACACCCCGCCATTCTCTTGTTGTCTTTTGTAGAGTATGCGACTAGTATCTATGTTGTATTCAGAAACAAGGGGGGGGGGCAAGCGTGACCGAATCTGGTGCCGCTAGCCATGCATCCGCGTCCGAGGTTGCCTACCACCATTTGCGTGCCCAGATCTTGGATGGCGCGTTACTTGGGGGAAGCATGATCAGCGAGGGGATGGTGGCCAACGAGCTTGGTATGAGTCGCACTCCGGTGCGTGAGGCGTTCCTGCGACTGCAGGGCGAGGGGTGGTTGCGTTTGTACCCCAAGCGCGGTGCGTTCGTCGTTGAGGTGAGGCCACACGAACGCGAGGAGATCGTGCGGGCGCGCGTTCTCCTCGAGTCGGATGCCGTCTCCCGGGTCTCGGGCGATGCCCGGCTGCGTTCCGAACTTGTCGAGCGACTGCAGACGATCCTCGGGGGGCAGCGTGATGCCGCTGCGCGGGAAGACCTTCACGGCTTCGCGGTCCTGGACGCGGACTTTCACGCTGCGGTCGTCGATGCCGGCGGAAACCGTCTGCTATCGGACTTTTTCGCGTCGTTGAGCGATCGGCAGAGGCGGATGACGGCGCGATCGCTGTGGAAGCGCGCGGACCGCCTCGAGGGGGTCCTCGACGACCACACCGAGCTCGCGCGGCTGATCGATGGTGCGCATAGCGACGCATTCCGAATCGCGCTCGAATCTCACATCCGGCGTACACATCGGGAGCTGTTGCCATGAGTATCACGGACTCCCTCCCGATCCCGGATGCGGGTCCTCGGCACCGCATCCGCCCCTGGATGGCCGTGTGCGCGGCGCTCTTCGCGGTCGCGTGGGGTGGTAACGAATTCACCCCCCTGCTGGTGATGTACCGACAGGAGGACGAGATGACGCCTCTCGTGCTCGACGTTCTGCTCGGTGCGTACGTTCTCGGTATCGTGCCCGCTCTGATCCTCGGAGGCCCTCTCTCCGACCGATTCGGACGCCGGCCGTTCTTCCTTCCTGCTCCGCTCGTCGCTGTCGCTGGGAGCGTTCTGCTCGCGCTGGGCGCTTCATCGCCGACCGTGTTGTTCGCCGGGCGAGTTCTCTCGGGTGTGGCGCTGGGGTTGGTTATGGTGGTGGGGACTGCCTGGGTGAAGGAGCTGTCGCAGGCGCCGTTCGACACCGGAGCCCGGGAAGGGAGCGGCGCAGGGCGCGCGGCGCTCGCCCTCACAGCGGGCTTTGCCCTGGGCGCGGGGGTTGCTGCGGCGCTCGCGCAATTCGGGCCCGCACCGCAGCAGAGCCCATACTTCGTGCACATCGTGCTAGCCATCGCATCATTCTCGCTGCTGTGGCGGGTGCCGGAGAGTAGGCGGACAAGTGATGACGGTCGGCCGTTACTCGAGGACTTGAAGATTCCGTCCGCTGTGCATCGTCGCTTCCTTTTCGTCGTCGTGCCCATGGCGCCCTGGGTCTTCGGCACAGCGGCCAGTGCCTACGCGATACTGCCTGGCCTGATGATGTCGAAGGCTCCGGGCTTGGAGATCGCGATGAGCGGGCTCCTGTGTGTGATCGCACTAGGATGCGGCGTCGGCGCGCAGCGGATTGCGGGCCGCTTCGATGACCCCGGCTCGGCCCGCGGTGTCGGCTTGGCGCTCGCAGTCACCGTCGTGGGGATGGTGCTGGCGGCCGTCGCGGTCGGTCTCGACTCGTTGGCGTGGGTCGTCGTCGCCGCTGCCGCGCTCGGGGCTGCGTATGGACTCTTGCTCGTTGGTGGTCTCCGCGAGATCCAGCGTATCGCCGGCCCCGACGATCTCGCGGGGCTCACGGCCGTGTACTACTCGCTGACCTACATCGGATTCTTCATCCCGGCCGTTCTTGCGCTAGTGGGTGCGTGGCTCCCGTACACGGTCATGTTCGTCATCGGCGCGGTTCTTGCGCTCATCAGTTTCAGCATCGTCGCTCTGAGCTGGCGCAGGCACCTTCCGTAGCGCGTCGCCGGGCATCGCCGTCCGATGGGACTGGCAGCGCGGTTGCTCCGGAGGCAGCCGCCAGGCTCCGAGCTGCTTGCGATCCCCGCGGGCCGGTCGCCGTCAAGGACGCCATGCAGTCGAGGTGCAGCGGGAGTGGCATGGTGACGTCTGCGCCCCGGGCGCCTGTGATCGTGAGCCGCCCCCTTCATTCGGTCCGGACGTTCTGTGAGTCGTCGGTTTCCATTTGATGGGTGCACTGTCGAGCGTACTCGGCTGGGGGTAGGTAGCCGAGCGAGGAGTGCCGGCGGTGGTGGTTGTACTCGTCCTTCCAGTCGCCGATGATGACCTGCGCGTGCAGCAGCGAGGCGCGAAGGCGCCACCGGCTTCGCCGGACTCACGCATCACACCGATGCCGGGTCGGTCTACACATCGATTTCGTTCACCGACCGGCGTGTGCTGGCCGCGACTCGCCGGCGCACAGACGCCATCGCCTCTGGACGGCTCGTGCAGGCTTCCGATAGGGGCAGTGTGCGGGGTGTCCCTTCGATGTCATCCCGCAGACGGACCCGTTCTGGATCCTGAGGCGGATGTGTCGCGCACGGAGCAGATTGGAGGCTGGGTCCATGAACGAGACGACTAGCCCCACCCTTCTGCATGCTGTCGGCGTGACCAAGCGCTATGGCGATGTGCTCGCACTCGCAGGCGTCGACGTCTCCATCCGAGCCGGCGAAGCTGTCGCGGTGATGGGTGCCTCCGGATCCGGCAAGACCACACTGCTGCACTGCCTCGCGGCCGTGATCTCACCTGATTCCGGCTCGATCCGCATGACCCGACCGAACGGCAGCGTCATCGAGCTCGTCGGTATGGACGAGGATGCACGCTCCGCAGTACGTCGCTCAAGCATCGGGTTCATCTTCCAGGACCACCTGCTGCTGCCTGAGCTCACCGCTGTGGAGAACGCCGCGCTGCCGCTGATCATGGCAGGCGCTCCCCGTGTTGACGCGGAGCACCGTGCCGCCCAATGGCTCGCACACCTCGGACTCGACGGGATGCAGGACCGAAGGATCGGCCAGCTCTCCGGCGGGCAGGCACAGCGGGTGGCGATAGCCCGAGCCCAGGTCAACGGTGCGCCCATGGTGTTCGCCGACGAGCCCACCGGCGCGCTCGACTCGGCCACCTCGACCGACGTGATGACCGCTCTGCTCCAATCGACCGCGCGTCAGAACCGCGGTCTCGTCGTCGTGACGCACGACGCCGACGTCGCCCGCCGCTGCGACCGTGTGCTGCACATGCAGGACGGCCGGCTCGTGGGCGAGAGCTTCGCTCCCCAGCAGCGTGCCGAGGCGGGGAGCGCACGATGACCGCCGTCGCAGTCGCACCTCGCAGCGATGAGCTACGCCGGCTGGCAACGCTGACCCTCATGCTCACCCGCCCTTCACGACAGGGCCTTGCAGCGCTCGTCCTGCCGATCGTCGCGTTCGCGGCAGTGACCGCGGTGCTGCTCGCCGTCGGCGGCGGCGCGAAGATGTTCCTCACGCATCCGACAGCGGTGGCAGATCCGGTGTACGGCGTGCTCGGAACCGTCGCCCTCATCCTGCTCGCGATCCCGGTGTTCACACTCGGTGCAGCTGCAGCACGCCTGTCCAGCCGAAATCGCGACGACCGCCTGGCCACTTTGCGGCTGCTCGGTGCCAGCAGCGCTGAGGTCTCCAGGATGACGGTGATCGAGGCTGGGCTGATCGCCGCTGTCGGCGCACTGGGCGGTGTCGCTGTGTATCTCGTGCTGCTGCCGCTGATCGGGCTGATCCCGTTCTTCGGCGGTCCTGTTGGAATGGGTGCTGTGGGCGCCGGGGTCGGTGGCACGATCCTCGTCGTCGCGATCGTTGTCGCGCTGGCCATGGTGAGCGCACACCTGAGCCTGAAGAAGGTGCGTCTGACGCCGCTCGGTGTGCGCCGCCGTCAGGACCCCGCGCCGCGACGGACCAAACTCATCGTCGCGGGGCTGGCGATGCTCTGCATGGCCGGCGGGCTGGTCGCGATGCTGACGGCCGGGGGCCTCGTGCTCGTGGGCCCGATGATGCTCGGCGTCGTGCTCGCGGTTCTGTTCGCAGGCGCCATGGCAGTGGTGAACATGGTCGGATCTCCGATCCTGGCGGCGCGAGGCCGGTACATGGCCAGGCACGCGAAGACCGCCGCGAAGCTCATCGCCGGAAGGGAGCTCGCCGAGCACTCCGCGAGCGCGTGGCGGCGCGTCTCTGCCATCGCGATGGTCTCGTTCATCGCAGTCGTCGGCGGCATCGGGCTCGGCATGATGGCCGACAACAGCGGCGACCAGCTCTACCCCGATATCCGCACCGGGATCGCGGTCACGCTGGTCTGCGGCTTCGTCGTGCTGGCTGCGTCGACCGGTGTCACGCAGGCGGCGGCCGTGCTCGAGGATCGCGCGCTCATCACGGCTCTCGATCGGCTCGGCATGCCGGGCGACGAGATTCGACGTGCGCGCCGACTCGCGGTGATGGTGCCGCTCCGTCTCGCCGCCGTAAGCGGTGCAGCTGTCGGCGTGGTGTTCTCTCTGCCCGTCGCTGGCGCGGGGCAGGTGATCTCGCCGTTCTCCGTCGTGGTGCTGATCGGCACTTTCGCGGCAGGCTTCTGCCTCATGCGCCTTGCACTTGACGCGACCCGTCCGATCCTGGCAGCAGTGCGGCGCGGCGAGACGGTGTGATCGACCGACACGATGACCGTGGGCGATTGGGCTGACCCCGTGATGTAGGTCCAGTCGTTGTGTGAGTCGTCTTGATGCTCGCTGCTGCGGGCAGGAGGACTGGTCTCATCATGACGAACACGAGGAAGCGGCACACGCCTGAGCAGGTCGTGCGCAAGCTCGGACAGGCCGACCGGATGCTGGCCGATGGCGCGGACGTCGCGGCGGTGTGCCGCGAGCTGGGCGTGTCGGAACAGACGTACTACCGGTGGCGCAACCAGTACGGCGGGCTCAAGGCCGACGACGCCAAGCGCCTCAACGAGCTCGAGAAGCAGAACGCCACCCTCAAGCGTCTGCTCGCTGAAGCAGAGCTGGAGAAGGCGGCGCTGAAGGAGCTGGCAGAGGGAAACTTCTAGGCCCGGGCAGGAGGCGCGCCGCCGTCGCTCACCTCATCGCGAAGATGCGGGTGAGCGAGCGGATGGCGTGCCGGCTGACCGGGCTATCCAGGTCCGCCTACCGGCGCACCCTCAAGGCCGCTACCGTCGCCGACCCCGACGCCGCCTTGCGTGAATGGCTGCGCGGTTACGCGAAGAAGCACCCCCGCTGGGGCTACCGGCGCGCGTACCACGACGCCCGCGGCGAGGGCTGGCAGGTCAACCACAAGAAGATCCAGCGGCTATGGCGCGAGGAAGGCCTACGCGTGCCCCAGCGACGTCGCCGTAAGCGCATCGGCTCCTCGACCGCGGACGCCCCCAAGGCGTGCGCCCCGAACGTGGTGTGGGTCATCGACTTCCAGTTCGACGTCGACGAGGCCGGGCGTCTGATCAAGATCGCGTCGATCGTGGACGAGCACACCCGGGTCTGCCTCGGCGGGCTCGTGGAACGCTCCATCACCGCCGACCGTCTCACCGACCATCTCGACGACCTCGTCAAGCTGCACGGCCCGCCCGCGGTCCTCAGAAGCGACAACGGGCCCGAGTTCATCAGCCAGGCGATCGCCGACTGGGCCGGCACCCGCACCGGCTTGTCGTACATCCCGCCCGGCTCGCCGTGGCTCAACGGCTACGTCGAGTCGTTCAACTCCCGCCTGCGCGACGAGTGCTTGAACATCAACAGCTTCTACTCACTGCTGCACGCCCAGGTCGTCATCGGCGACTGGAAGGTCGAGTACAACACCGTGCGACGCCACTCGGCGCTGGGCTACCTCACCCCGGCCGACTATGCTCGCCACTGCACCCACGAAATGGAACCCGACGACTCACACAGAGACCGGACCTAACAACGGGGGCGGCCCATGTGGAGTTTGACGCTTTGTGGCGGCGTTCTGTGATCGCACGGTGTCGCAGACAGGGCACAGTGTTGGCCTGCCCGAGGAACCATGCGGCCTTGCCGACACTCTGACACGAGGCCCAGTCGAGGTCCTCGACATCCGTGATCGTCAGACCTACCAGCGTGAGGGGCGGGAGCGTGGCGCGCTGCCCGGGGTGGACCAAGACGATCCTCGTCCGCAACATCCTTACGGAGCGGTGACACAAGTAGACGTCAGTTGGCGTGCTCGTCCGGCGCGCTGTCCTCGGGCTGGACGGTCCATGCGGGAGGCTCGTCCTTACCGGTCGCTTCGTCTTGTTCTGCCTTGTCGCTGGTTCTCTGGGTGATGCCAGGTGCGTGGTGCACCGGGGCATAAATCGCGTAGAGGCGCAGCGGTTCGTCGCCAGTGTTGATCACGTCATGCCAGGTGCCGGCGGGGACCTGGACAGACCACCCATCCGAGACGTTTTGCTCGAAGTCGAGCCGGTCCTTGGCCGGGCCCATGACGGCCCTGCCCTGTCCGGCATCGAGGCGCAGGAACTGATCGGTGTTCTGGTGGACCTCCAGGCCGATGGACTCCCCGACCGGGATAGACATCAGCGTGACCTGCAAATACTTCCCGGTCCACGCGACGCTGCGGTAGTTCTCGTTCCGCCGGGTGGCCTCTTCGATGTCGAACGCGTTCGGGCGGGGCCCGATGTCGTTGATGGTCATTGTGTTCTCCTTTCGTGCTCGGACTTCGAGTCCAAGTCAGCATCATCTTTCGGGGGGAGTCAAGGGTGGGTGGGTTTCGGCGAACCTCGTGGAGGCGAGGAGAGCGAGTACGACGCCGGCCCCAGCGACGACGAGGACGCCGCTTAGTCCGGCTGCAGTGGCGCCCATGGTGGCGACCAGGGCACCGGCGAGCCCGGTGCCGATGGCGATGCCGGCCTGGTTGCCGAGCTCCATCTGCGATGAGGCGCGCCCGACCGTGCCAGCGGCATCATCGAGGACGGCGATGGAGTTGATCGTGAAACCGAGACCGGCGCCGAGCCCGGCGATGATCCAGCCCACGGCGGCGACGGGGACGGGGACGGTGGTGAGGATCACGGCACCGATCACCGTCAAACCCGCGATGACGAGAATCGCTCCGAGGCGCGCGATGCCCCCCCTTGGTCATGCCCCACTTCAGGAGCCGGGCGGGGGCATAGGCGCCGGCGGTCCACCCGATGATGCCTGCGGTCAGGACGATCCCGGCGAGTGTAGCGCTGATCCCTTGCACGCTGGTAAGGGCGAGCGGAATGAACAGGTCTGCGGTGAAGAACGCCATGGACAAGGCGGCTGCGAACACCACATTCGCCGGGAGCCCTCGACGCGCGGTGAGCGTCCCGGCAGGCAGAACCCGCCGGACGTGCGTGCGCGCCCTGACCTCGAGCTCGCGGAGGTTGCGGCTGACGCGTTCGATATGTAATTCAGTACAGGCGTATCGAGGTGGCTGCACCACTGGGCGCCGATTTGTGGGCGCGAAAAAGCCCCCCGACGCAGGTCGCGTCGAGGGGCAGGTGAGTACGATCCGGTCGTGACTTCGTCTGATCTTCACGAGGCCTTTCCGACTGCTCGGTCTGCGGGCTGAGCTGCCGATACCGGAGGGCGTCCGGGAGGGTCACACGCCGACGCGCGGCGGGTGGTGAGACGGTCAGTGATGACTCAGTTGTAAAGCATGCCGCCGTCGACGAGAAGCACCTGGCCGGTGACGTAGTCCGAGTCGGGGCCGGCGAAGAACGACACGACCTTCGCGACGTCCTCGGGGGTCTCGATGCGGCCGAGCGCGATGCCCTCCACGTTTTCCTTGAGGTTCTGGCCGAGTGGCTTGCCGTTGATCTTGCTGAGCTCGGCGTCGATGAGTTCCCACATGCCGGTGCCGACGATGCCGGGCGCGTAAGCGTTCACCGTGATGCCCTTCGGAGCGAGCTCCTGCGCGGCCGCCTGGGTGAAGCCGCGAACGGCGAACTTCGAGGCCGAATACGCGCTGAGGATGGGGAACCCCTGGATCGACGCGATGGATGCCGCGGAGATGATCTTTCCACCGTGACCGAGCTGTTCGAACTTCGCTGCGGCCGCCTGGATGCCCCAGACCACGCTGTCGACGTTGATCCGGAAGATCTGATCGAGCTCTTCGGCGGTGATCTCGAGTACGGGCTTGATCTGGGCGATGCCGGCGTTGTTGACGATCACATCGAACCCGCCGAGCTGTTCGGCGGCTGCGTCGACAGCGGCAACGACCTGGTCGCGCTTCGACACGTCCGCAGCGACGAAGACCGCTTTTCGGCCCAGCTGCTCGATCTCGGCGACGACCGAATCACCCTTCTCGCGCTGCGGCTCGATGTCCGCGACGGCGATGTCAAAACCGTCGGCGGCGAGACGAAGCGCGATGCCGCGCCCGATCCCCTGCCCGGCTCCGGTGACCAATGCGACCTTATCCTGAATAGCCATTCTCATACTCCTTCTCAAACGCGAACGGGCGCCCAGCAGATTCGATGTTCGCGGGCCTGGCGCGTCGTACAGTGCAGGGCCAGCAGAAGTGGCTGCCCGTCTCCCACTTCAACATGGCGAATCGATTTGTATTCCCTGGCGCTCCTGACGTGCCAGGGTCACGCCATGAACGGCATGAGTTCGGGAGGCATGGTCACAAAGGGCCGCATCATATCGCGATCCTCGTGCTCGAGGATGTGGCAGTGGTACATGTAGCGGCCGCTGTAGGCGTGGAACCGGACGGCGATCTCGACGATTTCGTGGGGGTTGACGCGGACTGTGTCTTTGAGCCCGCGCTCGTTGGCGTCGATGACGTGGTCGAGCTCGTCGTCGGGGTCGCGACCGAGAGTGATCCGCGCGCTGAGGTCGAGATCGCCGATGCCGTCGTCGGGGATCTCCCAGCCGATGGGCCGGCGCGCGAGGACCTGGAAGGGATCGAGGTGGATGTGGATGGGGTGCGTGTCATCGGTGAGGTTGATGAGCTGCCAGATCTCGTACTGGCCGAGCATCGGGAAGAACGTGGCGGTGTCCTCGAAGTGGGCGGCAACCGCGCGGTAGCGCGTCGTGTGGTCGCCGTCGGTGAGGGTGATCAGCGGACCGGTCGTCTCGTCCTCGTCGTCGACAACGGCGAGCTCACGCATGGTCAGCATGTTGGGTACGTCCTCGAACTCGCGCTCGACAAGCGCGATGGCACGCCGCGGCGCCGCGTCCAGCTCCTCGGGTTTTGGCAGGGCGAAGTCGGTCGCCAGTTCGCGGGGCACCGGACGGTGCGCGACCGGGCCCGGGACGACACGGAAACGCATGACCTGGGGGTACGGCAGCAGCGCGTCGAGATCCGCGGCATCGGCGGCATCAGCGGCGGGAAAGGGCGCGCCATCGAACGGAGCGCCGGCGGTGTTGTAGAGCGTGAGCTCGGTGCCCGGTTGAAGGTCCGAGAAGTCGACGAGCAGGTCGGCGCGCTCGGCTGAGGCGAGGACCAGCCCGTCGGGTGGCAGCGCGACGGGCTCGCGGAGTAGGCCCGAGTCGGTGCCGATCTGAGTGATGCGATCGAATTCGGGCACGCCGTCTCGCAGCAGCACGAGCCGGAAGGTGCGGGCGTTGGAGCCGTTGAGCACGCGGAAGCGGTACGTGGCGGGCTGGACGTCGAGGATAGGCCAGACTTTGCCGTTGACGACCGTGAACGGCGCGAAGGCCTCCATCACCCCAGGGTCGGTCTTGTGCACCAGCTGGCCGGTCAGCCGACCGCCCTCGTCGAGTCCGAAGTTACGGTCCTGCAGCAGCAGCGGCACCTCGTACGGTGGTCCCTCGGGCAGCCCGAGGTCACGTTCGCGCTGGTCGCGGATGATCCACAGTCCCGCCAGCCCGGCGTATACGTCGAACCGAGTGACGCCCATCACGTGGTCGTGGTACCAGAGCAGCGTCGCGCGTTGGTCCATCGGGTAGTCAAATACGGCGAGCTGGCCGGGTGCGAAGAGGTTCTCGGTCCAGCCGTCGTACACGGCCGGTGTCAGGCCACCGTGCAGGTGCACGACCGAGTGTCCCGTCAGCGCCGCGGCGTGCGGGTCCGGCGTGCCGCCGCTCAGACCGGGACTGCACTGCACAGGCACACCGTCGGCGTCGACCTCGTCGCCGGCCATCGTTACGATGACGGGCAGCCCGCCGTCAAGCTCGTTGCGCCACTCGACGCGGACCGGGTGGCCGCGCTCAGCCTCGATCGTCGGGCCTGGGAGCGTGCCGTCGTAGCCCCACACACGCGACCGGGGCAGATCGCGATGGAAGCTGTGTGAGCCGGTACGGATCCGCACCGTCAGACGGCCGTTGTGATCGCGCGCGAGCAGGCGCTCGGGCAACGGCAGAACGTCGACGAACGGCGTCAGAGGCATGCGCTGCGCGGCGGCCATGCGCTACACGCTACCAGCCCGCCCGACGTGTCGTGGGACTATGCGCACACGGGGCATAACGGATGGAGTTCCGCGCGCAGACGCGAGCGTCGAACAGAGGTCTCGCGGATGTCGCGGGCGCGGTCTAGATTCCCGGGTATGAGCGCTGGGGAGCGGATCTACTCGGCGGTGTTGCACCGGGACAAGCGGGCCGAGCAGGAGCTCGATCCTGAGGTGCGACGCAATCTCGCGCCCAATGGACTTCGACTGGTGGCCGCCAACGCGCTCCAGTCCTCGGGCGATCAGATCGTCAACGCCTCGACCGTGCTGCCGTGGCTGTTCAACGCCCTCGGCGTTCCCGTGGCGCTGACGGGCCTACTGGTGCCGATCCGCGAGTCGCTCTCGATGCTCCCGCAGGCGTTCCTCACGCCACTCATCGTCCGTGTGCGGTTCCGCAAGTGGGTGTTCATCTCCGGCGCTCTGGTGCAGGCCGCTTCGGCGGGAGTGATCGCCGGAACCGCCGCGCTCGGGCAGGGCCTGGTCGCCGGGGTCGTGATCCTGGTCGGGCTGGCGGCGTTCGCGCTGGGGCGGTGCCTGTGCTCGATCGCCTCCAAGGACGTCCAAGGGAGGACCATACCCAAGGGCGAACTGCGAACCAGTTCGGCCCGGGGCCAACATCTTTCTCGACGCGGCCGGCGCCGACAGGTTCTTCGGATGGTTCGCGAATGCCGACGTGGCGGCTCATCACACTCCGTGGCGAGGACCGCACCCGACTCGGCGAGGCACTGGACGCCGTCGGCAGCGTCGACCGCGAACCTGGGGAGCGCAACCCCAAGCCCTTCGATGCAGGATTTGGGGCGCTGTCGTGAGAGTCAATTGACACCTACGTGTCAAAGACGGCGCCGCGACCACGCGGGCGCGGGCTGTCTGCGCACCACGCGCGCGGTGAGGTCCTCCGTGGTGGCTCTGGCGGCTACGCGCTCGTACACCGCGTCGAAGGGTGACAGCACTTCAAGCTCGTAAAGATATCGGGGGCGTCGTCGACCGGAGAGCGTCTGCCCTAGCGCTTGCTGGCGCGTCGGGCGCTGCGGGAAGAAGTAGACGAGCCGGGATCGCTTGCCCCAGCGGTTCTCAGCGATGAACTGCTTCTTGCGGCACCGTTGCACTGCGAGCGTGACGGTGGCTCCTTCGTCCCATCACTCGGGCGAGAGGTGGAAGATGTGTCGGGGTAGTTCCGCGTCGCCGCTGACCCTCCGATATGGGTTTGCTGCGGTCACGAGGACGATGACGGCGAGCAGCACCAGCAGCCCGCTCACGAACAGCGGCCACCCGAGAGCTGACCGGATCGTCACGATGAAGGACCCGCCCTGAGCGGACTCGACGCGTATGGGGTGGATGTCGAGCAGGTCGAGGAGCTGCTCGAGTTCTCGCGGCTTGCGGTAGAGGCGATCAAGATGCCAAACGATCACCGTTCCCGCCTCGGACTCTTGGATCTGATGGAGTAGCTGCTGGTATCCGGGTCGGGCGCGGTCCTGGTACGCGGAGATGGCTTCATCGACGAACTCGATCGCTCGCGTGTAGCCGAGTTGGCCTGCGAGTGCGGTGCAGTCGGCTCGTTGCTGCTCGATGGAGGCGTGTTCGCTGGTGCGGTTCGCGGAGATCCGCAGGTAGATCAGGGCCGTCGTGGTGGTGATGAGGTACTCCGGTGTGGGCGCAGCCCGCGCCCCCCGGCTTCTCGCGGACGCGAGAGCGCCAGACCGGACCACGAGTGTGCGGTGGGTCAAGGGCGGTAGGTGATGAGCACCCGCGTCGGGTCGAAGCTGCGGCCTGGTTTCCCGGGGGCGATCCGTAGCCGGGTGATGAGGGTGGTGATCACGGCTCGTCGGTCGGTGACATCGAGGGCATGCCACCAGTCCTTGAGCGCTTCCCGGTTACCGATCGGGGCCGCATACAGGGCGACCGCGTCTTCGGTGGCGACGAGTTGTCGTTCGGTCTCGCGGAGTGCATCTTCGGCGACCAAGCGAGCTACTCGATGCTCACTCGATGTGATGAAGCGCTCCGCACGGTCCTGCTCTAGTTGCCCGAGGCGCGTGTTGATCTCCACGACTCGTCCGAGGAGCGCCGAGGTTGACTCCTTGTCCGACGACGGCCGCGGGCGGGTCAGGCGGTGCAGGACGCGTTCGGTGATGTAGTCGTCGAGGTGGGCGGCGTTGATGCTCAGCCCACCGCGCTCCGGACGGGAAGGATCCTTCTGGCAGGTGTACCGTTGGGTGTTGCCGGTGGGGGAGAGCTTCCCGGCGATCGTGAGCCCGGCGCCGCACTTCCCGCAGCGTGCGATCCCGCCCAACAGGGTCGGGCGGGCCGGAGTGGTGCGGCGGCGGGTGGGGTCGGCGAGGATCGCGCGGATCTGCGCGGTCTCCTCCGGGGTGATGATCGGTTCCCAATCACCCGGGCCGAGGATCTCCCGCCCACCTGCGGGGTCCGCGCGGGTGTCGGGGGCGTAGGCGCGCTGCCCGGAGATGCGAGCGGAGGACAGCACGCTGCGCACCGTGTACGAATGCCACAGCCCCGACGTCCCGGAACCCGCGCGCAGCGGCGGGATGCCGGAGCGGTTCAGCCAGGCGGTGATGGAGCGGAGGGACTCGCCGGCGAGAAACCGGTCGGCCATCTGCCGGATCACCGCCGCCTGCTCCGGGATCAGGACCCCGCCGGGTCCGTATCCGTACCGGGCAGGGCCGTGCCACGCGCCTTGTTCCGCGAGGCGCTTGTTGGCGCGTTTGACGCGGTCGGACTTGTGCCCGGACTCGTACGCGGCGATCGCGACGAGCTGGCGGGATTGACGCATGGCGCGTATCCCTCTGAACGACCTACAGCTGGAGATCCTCACCTGGATTCGTGACGGCACGCCCGACGGTGTCTACGAGGACTACCGGCCCCGCATCGTCGCCCGCGCTCTCCACAACCGCGGCCTCGTCGACGTGTCCGGCCACGGCAAGAACTGGCGAGCCACGCTCACGACGGGCGGCGCCTATCACCTCGAGCACGGCGACTACCCGCCCAGCGATGACGACCCGGCCGCCACGTCCGCCCCACGTCCGAGACCGACAGCCAGAACAAAGCCCGCTCCCGCGTCGAAGGCAGTGGCGGAGCGGAAGCCGCGAAAGCCGCCACGGGTGGGGCCGACGGACGCGATGATGAACACCCTCACGGCCGCTGAGGACCATCGAATCGAGGTCGAGTACGGCCAGGTGCAGCGCTACCGGCAGCTCGCATTGACCGCGGGCAGGTTCAAGAAGATCCCCGACGGCATGCAAGTCACCGTCAGCAGCGATTACCCCACCCGCACCGCTCACGTCACCCTCGAACTGTTGCCGGAGTGGCGTACCCGCACCCTGGACCCGATTCCGGTGCCGGGCGCTCTCCGCGGCCCCTCCGATGTCATCAAGGCGCTCGGCACCCGCGACGATCTTGACATCCGGGCGGCGGAGAAGAACCGAGCCCTGCGCCTCGTAGAAGCGCTCGTTGTGGAAGCGCGACACCGCGAGTACACCGTCGTGGCGATTCCAGCGCCGCGGAAGGACCGTTGGGGGTACGTGCAGCGCACCGAGGAGAACACCGGACACATCAAGATCACGCTCGGACCCGACGAGTACCGGCTGAGCATCTACCAGCTCACCGAGAAAGTCGAACACGTCGCCACCAAGAGCGAACTCGCCCGGGCCGTCAGGGGATACGCGCTCCCGAAATGGGACTACATCCCCACAGGCCGCCTCGGCATCCGGATCGACAACAGAGGCGTCACCTTCTGGGGCGACTCCTGGACCGACCGCGACGACCAGCCTCTCGACGACGCCCTCCCGCAGATCCTCCAGGAACTCGAACTGACTCGCCCCGGCGTGTCCGGAGAGTTATTGACTGGTGTCAGGCCGCTGTTTCCAACGACTGGTGGCGAGCGTAGTCGATCTGCTCGACCTCGCTCGGGGTGAGGTCGTCGAGCGAGCCGTGCATCCGCTCCGTGTTGAACCACGACACCCACTCCGCGGTCGCGGCCTCGACATGCGCGACGTCCCGCCACGGCCCCTCGAGATGGATCAGCTCGGACTTGTAGAGCCCGATCTGGGACTCCGCGAGGGAGTTGTCATACGCGTCACCGACGCTGCCGACTGACGGGTCGATATGTTCGTCGGCGAGGCGCTCGGTGAACGCGATCGACGTGTAGACCGACCCGGCATCCGTGTGATGCGTCAGCCCCGCGAACCCGGTGGCGCCCTCGCGGCGGCGCGTGAACAGTGCCATCTCGAGACAGTCCAACACCAGCGGCGTCGCCATCGATGTCGCGGCCCGCCATCCGAGGACGCGGCGTGAGTACGCGTCGAACACGAACGCGACATACACCCAGCCCGTCCACGTCCACACATACGTGAAATCCGCCACCCACAGCTGATCGGTGCGGAACCGACGGAAGTGCCGGTCGACGAGGTCCGCCGGCCGCGTCTGCCGCTCACCGGTATCGGCAGGCTTCTTGCGGCCGCCACGAATCACACCGCTGATCCCGAGCTCGCGCATGAGGCGCTCGACGGTGACGCGGGCAATGGAGTGGCCGTCTCGGCGCAGCCGGAGCCAGAGCTTGCGCGCCCCGAGGCGACGACGCTGCTTCTCCCAGGTGGTGAAGATGATGTCCTTCCACCTCTCGTCACGCTGTTCACGCGCCGACAGGCCGCGATCTCTCGCGTCGTAGTAGGTCGATGGGGCGATCCCGACACCATGCGAGGCGAGCACGGCACAGATCGACTCGACACCCCACCGCAGACCTCCATCAGCTCGGTCCTTGTGATCGGTGATGAACCTCACGATCGCTTCTGTGGCCGGTCGAGCTCGGCCGCGAAGAAAGCCGACGCGGCCTTCAGGATCTCGTTCGCCCGCCGCAACTCGGCGTTCTCGCGCTTGAGGCGCTTGTTCTCCTCGGCCTGCTCGGTCGTCACCCCAGGACGCTCGCCCGCGTCGATCTCGCGCCGCCGGATCCAGGTCCGCAGCGTCTCCGGGGAGCCGATGCCGAGAAGCCCGGCGACATGCCGGATCGCGGCGAGCTCGCTCGGATGATCGTCGCGGACCTCCGCGACCATCCGGACCGCGCGCTCACGCAGCTCGGCGGGGTATTTGCTGGGTCGTGCCATGAGACTGATCCTTCCAAGGAATCCAGTCTCCGGACACGCCGGGGCGAGTCAGTCCGCAAGCTAGTACTTGCGGACCTACAGAGATTGAGACGAAACCATGACAGACGTAACCCACACGCGGAAGCTACGAAAGATCAGCAAGATAGGCGTCGCCGCGATTCTGATCCCGGGGCTCGCGGCGTGCATCCTACTTGCGATTTCCGCCTCAATCGCTTCTTCCGTCGAAGGTCACTTCGACTACATGAGTGAAGGCCCCGGCGCAGTCAACGTCCTCGACCAGGTATCACTGCTGTTCTCCATCGCCAGCGGTCTTCTCATCGCCACCATCCCAGGGATCGCGCTCCTCGCATCCGCTCACGAACGTCCACGAATTAAATTCGTCTTCGTTCTGGTCGTCACTGTCCTGGTGGCCGCGTTCGCCACCTACTTCGTCAGCTGGATGCTGTCCAGGCCGTGACAGCGACCGCCGCACTCTCACATCACTTAGGAACAAAATGAAGATCAAGCCCGTAATCGGCTTTCTGGCCGTGGCTGCCGCGATCATCGTGGCCACCCCCTTGACCGCACTGGCACCGGCCGTGGACAACTCCCACCTGACCGAAGCAGAAGTAGCACTCCTCGATTCAGACACGCCTATCCGAGTCACCATCGACGACGAGACTGGCCTGCCCACCAGCGTCCAGGTGCTTCCCGACTCGCTCGCGGCCGCACTCGAAGAATCCGAGAGCTCCAACCCCTCGGCGCGAACCGCGTACCCCAACTGCTCTAACGTCCGCGGATGCTGGTACGGAGTTGCTCTACCTTCAGGCCCACCCTCCGCGAGCGTCGGCTTTTCTCACGGCATCACCGCGGGCACCTGGAATAATCGTGGCAACTTCTGGGTCACTTCTGGAGCCAAAGCGAAGCTCTGCTGGGGCAGCTCCTCTCAGTGCACCGACCGCCATTACGGACCCAGCGTTCTCATCGAACTCGGCGGAAACGTCGTCGGTACAAAAGTAGACATCGTTCTCGTCGCGTGACCTGAGCTCAAACCTGCTGTTTCTCGGGCCCCAGCCGATCTCGGCTGGGGCCCCGTGCGTGAACCTGAACGCGCGTCAAGCAAACCCGTCCTCAGTGGTGATGGCTGTTGAAACCTTCGAGACAACATCCTGCTGCCGATAACGATGGCGGTCTCAACCGGTCAACGCACCACCCAGTGGTGGAAGCATGCGGATAGATCGGCGAGGAGGCCCGGGCATGGTGTTGAGTCTCGAACAGCAGGACGCGGTATGGGAACGATGGCGCGCGGGCGAGCCGGTCCGGGTTATCGCCCGGGCTGTGTGCTGCAACCGTGAGGCGGTGCGTCGGCTCCTGGCAGTGACCGGCGGGATCCGCCCGGCAGCGCGTTCACGGGCACCGCTGAGACTGTCGCTCACTGAACGAGAGGAAATCTCCCGCGGACTCGCGGCCGGTGATTCCGCGCGCGCTATCGCGACTCGCCTGCGCCGGTCTGCTTCCTCGGTCTCGCGGGAGATCGCCCGTAACGGTGGACCTACGCAGTACCGGGCTGCGGCAGCCGATCGACGAGCGTGGGAGAACGCGAGGCGTCCGAAGCCGTGCAAGCTGGAAACGCACGATGACCTGCGGAGCATCGTGCAGGAGAAGCTGATGGCGGATTGGTCGCCGCAGCAGATCGCGGCATGGCTCCGACTGACTCCGGCTTCAGCACAGGGAGTACGGATCTCGCACGAGGCTATCTACCGGACCCTCTACATCAGCTCGCGCCTGTCGCTCCCCTCGACGCTGAAGACGCATCTGCGGTCGGGGCGCGGCATGCGCACCTCGAGGAAAGCGCGTCGTACCGGGCACGGGCGGGGCCGGCTGCGGAACATGGTCTCTATCCATGATCGACCAGAGCAGATCGAGACCCGGACCGAGGTAGGGCATTGGGAAGGGGACCTCGTCATGGGGCGACGCCCCAGCGCCGTGGCAACCCTCGTGGAACGCACCACCAGGATCGTTCGCCTCGTCAAGCTCGATGGCATCAAGGGCCCAGACGTCCGCGCCGCGCTCGTCCAGAACCTCCGCGGCATGCCGAAATCACTGTTGAGGTCGATCACTTGGGATCGAGGTCGAGAGATGTCAGAGCACGAACAACTCGCCCACGACCTCGGCATCCACGTCTACTTCTGCGATCCTCGCTCACCGTGGCAACGAGGCTCGAACGAGAACACCAACCGGCTCCTACGCCAGTACCTGGCGAAGAACGCCGACCTGTACCGCTTCACTCAAGACGAACTCGATCAGATCGCGAACAAGATCAACACACGTCCACGCCAGGTCCTTGACTGGCTGAGCAGCCGCGAACGACTTCGTGCTTGCAGGCTCGCCTAAACGGCTCAGTAGAGCGGCTCGAGAGTGTCATCTTCGAGGTCAGGCAGCATCTCGTGATCGTCGTAGGTCATGTAGTCAACGGAGTGCAGGTAACCGTCGACGACCCATAGATCGAGCTGGCCAAGCCCTTCTCCGGCGCGCGAGACATCCAAGGTAGAGAACGGTCCGCCACCGTGCCTGATCCGGGCTGCCTTCGGCAACTTGGGAACCGAGATAAGGAAGCAGTCGCACTCGTCGAGCTGGTACCCACCCCACGACGCGACGCGGAGCTGCTCGCGAGCCAGTTCACGGTACGGGTGATCCCCGCTGCACAGAAGATCCAGCACCGTCTTCTCCTTCGCGGAGAAAGCACTCCCAACTGCGCGACCACGACTCATGTTCATCCCTCGAGGATACGGGGGCGGCATCGCTGGGTCTCGCTACCGCAGACATGGCACCTACGGCACGAAGACCTGACAGAGTAGGCGGGTGGTGCGTTTACCGGTTGAGACCGCCATCGTTTCCGGCAGACGCACCGAGCTCACCGGCCGATCGGACCCAGTGAGCGATAGGTGCGCGTGCAGCGATGGCGCACTGAGCGCCTGACGCACGTCGCCCCCTGGTCCGCGGTTGCGGGCCAGGGGGCGACGTGTGTGTCGTGTCAGGCGCGCGTCACGCGGCGGCCGAGCAGGATGCCCGCTCCGGTGAGCAGGGCGAGGATTCCGAGGACTCCCCACGCTGCCGAGACCGTCCCGCCGGTTGCCGGCAGCTCGTCGGTGCCGTCCGAAGCGTCGGTGCCGCCGTCGGTGCCACCGTCGGTCGCGTCACCGTCGGTCCCGGTGTCGTCGCTGTCGGTAGCGTCACCGTCGGTGCTGCCGCCGTCGGTGCCGTCACCGTCAGTCCCACCGTCGGTTCCGTCGCCGTCACCGTCACCCCCGCCGTCGTCGGGGTCGCTCGGATCCTCGGCGGCTTCGACCGTCACAGCCGTCTCGGCCGTCGCGGTCGTGCCGTACTCATCCGTGACGGAGTAGACCAGGGCGTAGTCGCCCGCCGCCGGCGCGACGAGTCGGGCCGGCCCGGTCTGCTGAGTCGACGTCATCTCGACCTCGATGCGATCCGTGATGTCGTCGCCGTTCGCGTCGATCGCCGAGACGCCCTCGAGTTCGTCGAACTGCTCACCCTCGACGACCGTCCTCGCATCCGGAACGCCCATGAACGTCGGCTCGACCGCGGTCACCGTGACGGCGCGCTCGGCCCGCGTCTCGTTGCCCGACTCGTCGACTGCCGAGTACGTGATGGCGTACTCGCCAGGCACCCGTGTGTCGACCTCACCGGTCACCTCGATCGCGTCCGTGACGTCGCCGTCGACCTCGTCGACCGCGCTCACGCCGGTCAGCACGTCGAACGGCTGGCCCTGCGGTGTCTGCGTCGCATCCACGCCCGAGAGCACCGGGCCGGTCTCATCGTCGACCGTGCGGGTCAGCGTCACCTCGTCGACGACCGTTCGATCCATCGTCTTGTACGTGGTGAGCGTGACCTCGTCCGGCGAGACATCGACATCCGTGTACTGCGGCTCGTTCGACTGGAACTTCACCGCAGCCTCGGGCGAGTCCTCGTCGATGCCGTAGAACTTGCTGCCCGTCGACGAGTTGCCCGTGACGTAGAGCACCTGCCCTTCCTCCGCTGCGAGGGTCACGCCCGACTCCTCCTGCGCTTCGAGATCGCCGGCCGGCGAGGTGCCCTCCATCAGATAGCTGCGCGTGTAGCTGTGGTCATGGCCTGCGAGCACCAGGTCGACCCCCAGCTCGCTGAACGCGGGCGACAGAGCCTCACGACGCTCGATCACGTCCTGCTCGAGCGAGTGGAACGCCGCCGAGTACAGCGAGTGGTGCATGACCGCGACGATCCAGTCGGCGTTGTCGCCCTGCTCCTCCACGACCTCCCGCATGAAGGCGATGTGGTCCTCCTCGTTCTCGCTGCGCGCGTTCGTGTTGATGTTCAGGTAGAGCACGCCGTTGTAGATGTGCCAGTAGTCGCCGCCCGCGCGCTCTTCGGCGTCTTCGTAGCCGTGCGTCTCCGACTGGTTCGGCGTGAAGAAGTGCGAGTTGTACTGGTCGGACTGATTGTCGTGGTTGCCGATCGTGGACGCGAAGGGCAGCTGCGTCAGCAGTTCCGGCTCCAGCAGCACGCGGTACTCGTCCTCCGACCGGTGCGAGTTGACCTGGTCGCCCCCGCTGACGATCATCGACGCGTCCTTCTCGTGCGTGTCGATCTGATCCAGCGCGGCCGCCCAGCGCTCACCGTCGGCTTCCCAGCTCCCGGATGCGCCGATCTGCGAGTCGGCCAGGAAGACGAAGCTGTGCGTGCTGTCGTACGTGCCCGTCCAGAGCTCGTACGAGCGCGACCACCCGGAATCGTCGCTGCCGACGCGGTACATGTAGCTCGTGTCCTCGTCGAGGGCGTCCAGCACGGCACGGTTCGAGAACCGGCCGTCGCGCGTCGCCTCCGTTGCGGCGTCGATGACGCGGGCCCCCGCGACGGGGAACTCCGCCCCGGTGCGCGCATCCACCGGCGCGATCTGCACCTGGGTGTCGACATCGCGGTCGGTGTAGAAGGTGAGGTTGCGCTGCGTCTGGTCGGCGCCGGGGCTCAGCACGACGTCGGAGATCGCCGCTGGCGCGTCCTTCGCCACCACGATGAGCGAGAGCAGCTGCATGTAGATGTCGGAGCTGCCGGCGTTGGTGTTGTGCACCTGGACCGCGATCTCGTTGGTCCCTGCCTGAAGGTGCTCCGCCGGCACGCTGAACGCATCGGTGCTCGGGGCCGACTCGTTGTCGCCCGCATAGACCATGTTGCCCTCACCGTCGTCGATGCGTGCGTCGCGGAATCCGCCGACCATCTCACCGTTGACGTACACGCGGGCCCCGTCGTCGTAGGCGAGCTCGCCGTTCAGCTGTGTGATCAGTTCGAGGTCGTCGTCCGACAGCTCGAACGAGCTGCGGAAGAACATCGCCTCGACGTTGTCCCCGTCCTCCTTGTACTGCGACACCAGGGTCTCCGGAGTGAATCCTCCGCCGAGGTCGGCGATCTCTCCGCGCTTCGCGCCGAAGCTGGTCGTTCCGGTCTTCCACGCAGAATCGTCGAAGTCGGCCGCGGTCCATGCTGTCTTGTCGTCGAGGCCAGCAGCCGGGTCCTCCTCCGCGTCATGGAAGCGCCATGCGGCATCCGCGTCCATGACGGCCGTGCCGTCGATGTCGACGGGCTCGGGCGTCGTCGGCTCGGTGGGGTCGATCGGGTCCGGCCTGGTCGGCAGCTCCGGCTCCGTCGGCTCGTCATCATCGGCGATCGGCTGCAGCGCGACGTCGAAGACGTGCATGATGCCGCGGGAGACCTCTGTCGGCAGGGTGACGCTGCGCACCTTCTTGCTCTCGTCGAGCGGCACGACGGCCGTGCCGTACAGCGTCGGCGCCGCGGTGTCGTGGCCGCCGTCGAGTTTGTTGCGCTTCGTGAGATCGATCATCCGGATGTTGCCCGGCTCGATGCTGCCGGACGTCCAGTCGGTGAAGCGGACGTCGACGTCCTGAGTCGAGCCGTCGGCGTACGTCACCGACGCCGTGCCGCGGGAGGGCCCGTTCGTTGCGAGGCCGAGGAAGGACACTCCGGATGCCTCGATGTCGCCGAACTCGAGGACCTGGCCGCTGGGGATCCAGTGGTCGACCTCGCCTGCGGCCGTGTCCGGCCAGGTGAAGCTGACCCCGGTCTCCCCCATCGGCAGCTGGGTGCCGCCGGTGACGCCCGCGTCCTCGAGGTCCTGACGCGACAGGCCGATGCCTCCCGCGTCGAGGCCGCCCATGTTGACGGCTCCGTCGTCGGTGATCCCGACCGAGTTGGGGCTGTCGGTTCCTGCCGGATACGACGGCGGCACGTCGTCCGCGTCGGTGCCCCACGATCCGGGTTCTGCGCTCATCGTGAAATCGAGCGTGCCGCCGGAGCGGACGAACTCGGGCGAGAGCCACGATGCGGTCTGCGGGGTTCCGTTCACCGAGAGTGCGGTGGTGTACTTGCGGTCCTCGCCGGCGCCCGGTGCGTCGATGGTGATCGTGCGCTCGGCGCCGATGGGCGAGATCTCGATGTGCTCGAACATGGGTGCGGACACGACGAGATCGGCCGTGCCCCAGATGGCCGGCATGATGCCGAGGTTCGCCCACACATACCAGGCGCTCATCGAGCCGAGGTCATCGTTGCCGTACAGACCGTCGGGGTCGGTGTGGAACAGTTCGTCGGCAGCGCGATAGAGGGTGTCGGTCGTCTTGTGCGGGGCCTGCAGCCAGTTGTAGACCCACGGCAGGCCGAAGCTGGGCTGGTTGGCGAGGTAGGCGGTGTCGCTGAAGGCGCCGCCGTCGAGGTCGACGAGCAGCGCGTCGAGGTCGGCGGTGGCCGCCTCGGTTCCGCCGCGGGCTTCGATCAGCGCCGCCATGTTGTGCGACACGTTGAAGCCGTACTGCAGCCCGGTGGACTGCTCGAACTGCGCCCCCTGCGTGGTGAGCGAGGTGTTCAGGAAGCCGTTGCGGTTGCGGGCGTCGATGTGCTCGCGAGCGTAGTTGAAGACGTTCTTCCAGTTCTGCGAACGCGTCGAGAACGTCTCGTACGCCGCATCGTCGCCGAGGCGCTGCGCCAGCTGCGCGATGGCGAAGTCGTTGGTCGCGTACTCCAGGGTGCGCGAGGTCGCCGCGCCCTGCCTGTCGCCGTCGACCCAGCCGTGGATGCCGTACATCACACCGTCGGAACGGGCGGAGTCCGTCATCGGCAGAGTCTGCGTCTCGACCATCGTGGCCAGCGCGGTCTCGCGGTCGTAGTCGGTGGCACCGAAGTCGTCGGTCGCCGCGACGATGTTCTGCAGCGAATCGCCGCTCATCTTCGTCTGCACCTGGTTGTAGCTCGGCCAGCTGGTCCACTGCCCCGACTGCTCGACCATGTCGACGATCGACTGGTTTATGTCGCTGGCGCGATCCGGGTACACCATCGCCACGAGCTGCGACTGCCCGCGGTAGGTGTCCCAGCCGGAGAAGTTCACATAGAAGTCGCGGCCTTCCTCGACTGTGTGGCTCTCGCCGTCATAGCCGATGTAGGTTCCGTCGACGTCCTGGAACGTGTTCGGGTGCAGCAGCGCGTGGTACAGCGCGGTGTAGAAGGTGATGCGATCGTCGTCACTGCCGCCGGTCGCATCGATCGTGGTGAGTGCTTCCTGCCATGTCGACGCCGCGTCGGAGCGCACCTCGTCGAAGGTGAGGTCGGCGGTCTCCGCCTCTGCGTTCGCCCTGGCACCGTCGACCGAGACGTAGCTGAGACCGATCTTCGCCGTCACGTCGGCACCGTCGGCGAAGCTCACCCAGGCGCCCGCTCCGTGCTTCGAAGCGGCATCGGCCGAGGTTCCGCCCGACTCCAGCCCATCCGGCGTCCAGACGCCGTAGGACTCGACGGGCTGATCGAACGTAGCGGAGAAGTGCGCGGTGTACTGCCCGCCGCCGTTGCAGACGATGTTCGCGCTGACCGTTCCGCTCAGTTCTCCTGTGTCGGGGTCGAAGGCGATATCGGATGCGTGGACTTCGTTGTTGGATCCCCCGGCTTCGAAGAGCAGGGTTGCGTCGGCGTCGAACGAGTAGCGGCTCACTGCCGTGCGGGTCGTGCTCGTCAGCTCGGCTTCGACGCCGGAGTCGAGCGCGACGGAATAGTAGCCGGGCTCTGCGGTCTCGTCGTCGTGTGCGAACGGCAGGAAGTACTCGGAGATGTCGGTCGCCGGATTGCTGGGAAGCGAGTCGTCGGCGAGCTCGCCCGAGAACGGGATGACGGGGAAGTCGAAGCCGCCGAAGTTCGAGCGGCAGCCGGTTCCCGACAGGCGCGTCATGCCGAAGCCGCGGATCTCGTCCGCCTCGTACTTGTAGCCGCCGAACTGCTCGCCGTTGTCCGACTGGTAGGTCGTCGGGCTCGACTGCACCATGCCGAACGGCACGGTCGCCCCTGGGAAGGTGTTGCCGTAGTGATCGTTGCCACGAGAGTTGTTGCTCTCATCCATCCCGGTTCCGATGAACTGGTCGACGGCATCGAAGGCCGACAGCGACGAGTCCTCTGCGGCGATCGCAGCGGGGGCGGTGGTGACGACGGATGCGGCGGCGAGCGCGCCGATCACACCGGCGGCCACAGCGATGCGGCCGCGGCGCCGCACGGGTTCAGGGGAAGGCATAGGGAAGTCTCCGAGGGGTCGGGGCGAAACGGGCGTCAGGGCAGACGACTGCCAGAACCTCGAACCTAGGGACCCCACACGACCTTCATGAGAACACCCGGTGAACGGAGTGTGACAGCGCTGTCACAAATTACCATGCCAGAATCTCACCCACGATGGAACCCCCGCTTCCCTCGAATCGGCACCTTCAGCATCCGTGATGCGGCACCCGCAGCATCCGGACATCCGGAACCGCGCACGAGGACTAGGAGGTCACGCAGAAGCCAGGACTGCTCCACCCGCGGGCATCAGAGAAGACGCGGATCTTCCTGAATTCCGCGGGTGAGCGCACGCGTTTCTACAATCCCGAGTAGGCGTGGAGTCCGTCGAAGTACATGTTCACGATCGTGAAGTTGAAGATCACGGCGACGAAGCCCACGATCGCGAGCCAGGCGGAGCGGGTGCCGCGCCAGCCGCGGGTCGCGCGAGCATGGATGTAGCCGGCGTAGAGCACCCAGATGATGAAGGTCCACACTTCCTTCACGTCGAAGCCCCAGTAGCGGCCCCACGCGTCCTGCGCCCAGATCGCTCCGGCGATGAGAGTGAATGTCCACAGGATGAAGCCGATGATCGCAAGGCGGTACGCGAGTCCCTCGAGCGCTTCGGCCGACGGCAGCGTGCGCAGGAAGCTGCGCTTGGGTCCGCCGCCGTTCTCCGCCGCGACGACCGCCAGCCGTTCGCGGCGGGCCTGCAGCAGCTGCATCACACTGAGGCCGAAGGCGAGTGCGAGGAACGCTGTGCTGAGCGACGCCACGAACACGTGGATGACGAGCCACACCGACTTCAGCGGGTCCATCAGAGGCACGATCGCCACGTAGAAGGTCGACGATGCCCCGAGCAGGACGACCACGAGCCCCGTCATGAACGTGCCGAGGAAGCGCAGGTCCTTCCAGAACTGCACGCCGAGGTACACCGCCATGATCAGGAGGGTGCCCGTCATGGCGAACTCCCACATGTTCGCCCACGGCACCCGCTCGGCGGCGATGCCGCGCAGCAGCGTCCCGCCGAGGTGCATGAGGAAGCCCAGCACGGTGAGGGCTGTTCCGATGCGGCTGAACACTCGGCGCGGGGCCTTCGCCGCACCGATGGGAGCCGCGCTCGAGTCGGCCGCGCGCGAGTCGACGCCGACGGGAGACGCCGAGGCGGCGTTCAGCGCGCCCACCTTCTCGCGCTGACGCGACTCTGCCGCGTCGTGCTGCTCGATCGATTCCTGCGATCGCCTCGAGAGGTCGACCGCATAGACGATGAACGCGAGCGTGTAGATCGCGATCGCGGTCCACACGAGAATCACGGAGTATGTGTCGAGGGAGACGACGTCGGGCATGTGCAGAAGCCTACGCTTCGGCACCTGCGTCCTGGCAGGGAGGAATGCCACCTGCTCGGCTGGACGGGCGAGACGTCGACGATCGACACGGCCGCCTGCCCCCAGCCGTCACGGGCGAAAAGCTCAGGTTTCCCGTGTTTCCGACGCCGGTCGCGGAGGAGTCGCCGAAGCGCTCGTCCCATCCGCGGCGCCCGCTCCATCGAATGCCGCAGGGCCGCCTGCATCGTGCGTGTCATCCGGCTCTTCCGGCTCGACCACCGCATCCGGATCCTCCGGTGCGACGCCGAGACCGGCGAGGTGCTTCTCCGCCAGTTGATCGACTGCGGCGGCGAGCGTCGGGTCCTCGCCGCGGGCGAGGCCGGCGTACTCCAGTTCGACGCCGGATTCCGTCTCGACGGCCTTGACCCACATCCGCCGCCGCGGCACGAACAGCGCGACGAGCAGCCCGAGCACTGCAAGCATCGCGAAGACGAGCACCCACACAGCTGAGGAGTCATGATGCACCTGCAGCGATGCGAACCTCTTGACCGACTCGGTCGAACCCTGCGCGGAGTCAGCACCTTCCGGTGTCTCATCCTCGAACGTGATGGAGCCCATACCGTCAGGCAGCTCGGCCGATTCTCCCGGCGCGAGCTCAATCGATTCCACGCCGGTGTCGCCGCCGGTGAGCTGGTCCATCCCGGTCGGATCGAGCGCGTACACGTTGCGCGGCGTGCCGTCGTCGATGCCGAGATCGCCTGCGTACACGTCGAGAGTGAGCAGCGGGTTGACCAGGTCACCGTACTGCGAGGCGTATGCGCCCGTCTCCAGCTCTGCGACGGTGGGATAGAAGAAGCCCACGAGGCCCAGCTGCTCCGGCAGGCCGTCTGCGACCTTCACCACTCCCTGCGACGTCATCTGCGCATCGCCCGACGGGAGGAAGGCCACGGAATCGTGGTAGATGATCTCGTCGTCGGCGTCGCGGATCGTGATCGTGGGGGCGTAGCCGTTGCCCAGCAGATAGATGCTGTCGCCGCCGATCGTCAGCGGGCTGTTCACCTTCACGACCCCGGATGTCTCGTCCCCGCCTGGGCGCCGGATCGTGACGTTGGCCGCGAAGTCGCCCGCCTGGCTCATCGCGTTGCTGCCGGGAGGCTGGTAGGTGACGTCGAACCTGTCGAGCGTCATGGCGTACGGCTCGAGCGCGTCCTCCGCGACGGCCTGTCCTCGGTTCATCGACGAGTAGTCGAGCAGCGTGTTGACGAAGGTCGTGCCCTCGACGACGACGCGCTGTCCCGTGTATTTGTACGCTCCGCCGACGCCGACGGCGACGAGCACACCGACAAGGGCCGCGTGGAAGAGCAGGTTGCCTGTCTCGCGCAGGTAGCCTCGCTCGGCCGATACGCTCCTGGTCGCGGGGCGCCTGCCGCGGGCCGGGGAGTCGTAGCGCTCGATGCGGTAGCCGGCGCCGCGCAGCTGCTTCGCCGCTGCGTCGATCGCTTCGTCGGCGTCGACATCGACCGTCTCCGAGCGGAAGTCGGCCAGCCTGCCGAGCCGCGCCGGTGTGCGCGGTGGGCGCGAGCGCAGTGCCTTCAGGTGGTGCTTCGTGCGCGGCAGGATGCAGCCGATCAGAGACACGAACAGCAGAATGTAGATCGCCGAGAACCACGGAGAGTGATACACGTCGAACATCGAGATGTCGTCGAGGAACCCGAAGATGTCCGGATGGTCGCTCTGGTACTGCGTGACGCCGTTCGGATCGGCTGAGCGCTGCGGGAACAGCGAACCGGGCACGGCCGCGACCGCGAGCAGGAGCAGCAGCACCAGCGCCGTGCGCATGCTGGTGAGCTGGCGCCACGCCCAGCGCGCCCAGCCGACGACGCCCAGTGCGGGAGACACGGCTCCGGATGCCGCAGAGGCACCGGATGCCGATGGCTCGGCAGATTCGAAATGGTCGCTGGGGCGACGGGGGTCGGACGAGTCCGGGTTCATCTTCGACTCGTCAGGGGCATCCGCGTTCCGGCGCATCCCGTCGGTCTGCTCCGGGTCGTCAGAGGATGGTCGGGACACTGGCGAACACCCCCTGCAGGTGGAGCATGAGCATGGTCCACACGCCGCTGACCATCAGTACGCCGAGCGCGACGAGGAGCGCGCCGCCGATGATGTTGATCGCTCGCACGTGGCGGCGGAGGAAGCCGACAGATCGCGACGCCCACCCGAAGCCGAGGGCGAGCAGCACGAACGGAATGCCGAGGCCGAGCGAGTAGACCAGGCCGAGCAGCCCGGCACGCAGGCCGTCTTCGGTGTTGTAGGCGACAGCGAAGATCGCCGCGAGCGTCGGACCGATGCAGGGGGCCCAGCCGAGGCCGAGCGCGATGCCGAGCAGCGGGGCACCGACGAGGCCGATGTTGCCCTTGATCTGCGGCCGTGCGATCCGCTGTGCGAAGCCGAACAGACCGAGGAACACCAGTCCGAGTGCGATCACGACGACGCCGAGGATGCGCGTGACGAGGTCGCCGTACTGCAGGTTGAACTGGCTCATGGCACCGCCGGCCACTCCGCCGAGCACGATCACCGTGACGAACACGAGCGTGAAGCCGGCGATGAACAGCAGCACCCCGCCGACCAACCGACCCCGTGATGGGGCATCGGTGGCACCGTCGCTGGGCAGCACCGAGACCTGGTTCTTCGGCGCGACGGTGCCGGCGATGAAGCCGAGGTAGCCGGGGACGAGCGGCAGGATGCACGGCGAGAGGAACGACAGCACTCCGGCCAGCAGCGCGACGGGCAGCGCCAGCCACAGCGCGCCGTCGAAGACGAGTGCTCCCGCGTCCATCAGGCGGCCTCCGATCCGGATCGGTGCATTACGACCGCTCTTCGAGGGCGTCGCCGACGAGGGTCGAGAGCACGCTCGGACCGTTCAGCTGGCCGATGATGCGCGCGGCGATGCGGCCCTCCCGGTCGAGGACCAGCGTCGTGGGGGTCGCCTGGATCGGCGTCTCGGCTGCGAAGGCGAGCTTCACCGCGCCGGTGTTCACGTCGATGATGCTCGGGTAGCTGACGTCGTTGTCGCGCGCGAAGCTCGCGGCCGTCGCCGCCTGGTTGTAGGTGTTGACGCCGACGAACTGCACGTCTTCGTCCTGGTAGTCCTGCCAGACCTGTTCGAGATCCGGTGCCTCCGCGATGCACGGCCCGCACTCGGCGTACCAGAAGTTGACGACAGTGACGTCTCCGGCGGTATCCGCACTGGAAAGCTCATCGCCGTGCTCGGTCTCGCCCTCCCACTCGACCCGCTCACCGCGCTGGTCGCTCGGGATCTCCTCGACGCGGAAGTCGCTGGCGATGTACCCCTTGTTCTCGCCGCTGAGGTACTGATCGGCGACCGGGTCCGAGGAGCACCCGGCGAGTACGGTGCCGGCGACGAGCACAGCCGCGACGGCGGCAATCCGGGGGCGACGAGTCACGCCGCCATCCTACGAGTGCAGGTTCGGTGCGACCTGGGTGCCCGGTGAGTCCGCTCGTCGATGCACAGCGCTCATCCGGACCGGCGAGGATGCTGCGCGCCCGGGATGCTGCGCGCATGCGCGGGCGGAGCGTGCCTGATCGACGGCGATCGTGTCGCCGGACGCGCGGTGAAGGACTCGGGCCGCGGAAGGTCAGTCAGACCGCGCCCACGTCGACGGCGCCGCTGGTGGCTGCGGGCTCGGCGTAGTCGACCTCGTGCCAGGTCCTGCGGCCGCGCTCGAACGACGTCACGCTCGACAGCGCGCACCGGCGGGTGCGCGGGTCGTGCGGCAGCTTCTCGCCTGCGGTGGCGAGATGAGTGATCCAGATCGGCGCCTGGTGCGAGACGATCACGGCATCGCCGTCCGGCGTGTTCAGCCACAGATCGTCGAGCGCCTCGCGCATCCGCTCGGCGATCTGCCGGTACGGCTCACCCCAGCTGGGCACGGACGGCCGGATGAGCTTGGGCCAGTTGAGCGGGTTGAGCACTGCGGTGCGCATGACCTTGCCGGCGAAGGCGTTCCACGGCTCGATGACCCGCTCATCCGGTGTCGCCGTGAGGCCGAACGCACGCTCGAAGGGCTCGGCGGACTCCGCGGTGCGCTGCAGCGGCGAGCGCACCAGTGCGGTCACCTCCCGGCCGAGACCGGCGACGTGGTCAGCGGCGGCCTGAGCCATCCGGCGCCCGTCGTCGCTGAGCCCGTAGCCGGGGATCCGTTCGTACAGGACCCGGTCGGGGTTGTGCACCTCGCCGTGCCGCACGAGATGGAGTCGCTTCGCCGTCACCTGCCCCAGTGTATGGTCCGGATGATCAGAGCTCGTCTCCTACGCTCGGAGCATGAAGCTTCTCGCGTTCGTCGGAGACGCCGTCGCCGTGGCCGCCTTCGCCGCCGTCGGCATGATGCAGCACCACGGCGGGTTCTCGGCCGCCGGTCTCGCCGAGGTGGCGTGGCCGTTCCTCGCGGCGCTCGTGGTCGGCTGGGTCGTCTCGCTCGCGTGGCGGGCACCGTCGGGGCCGGTGCGCACGGGCCTGCCGGTGTGGGCCGTCACGGTCGTCGGCGGCCTGCTGCTGCGCGCCGCGACGGGTGGCGGCACCGCCATGGCGTTCGTCATCGTCGCGACGCTGACCCTGCTGGCCCTCCTGGTGGGCTGGCGCCTCATCGCCGCGGGGGTTCGCACTGCTCGCCGCGCTCGCAACGGCTAGGGAGTGTCTGATAATTCGCGGCGTTGCGAGTCCCCACCGCCCCTCCACGCGCTGCTTCGCATCGCGCGGAGCCTCTCGGGGCGGCGTGGGCCCCGGGCGATGTGTGCTGGATCGCTAGGCCGAGGAGGGAGGCGATGCGGAGCCATCGTCGACCGACGAGAACGACGCGAGCCGGTGCACGCGATTGAGCGAGGAGCGAGAATGCTCGCATTTTCGTGACGAGCGATTGAGCGTCGAAGGCGCGAAGCGCCGAGCACAGCGCCCAGCGCAGTAGCCGACGAATTATCAGACACGACCTAGCTTCGAGCTCTGCGTCCGCCCCGCGAACCGCGCATCTCCCGCCGAAACGCGCCGCCGTGGTCATCCTCACGGACCACGGCGGCGCATCCCGACGGCGGGGTCGGACCCCGGCCCTCAGTCCGCGCGGAGGTTGATCCCGCCGGCGGACACTCGCGCGTCGATGAGGTTCTCCGACCGGCTCGCGATCTCCAGATTGTGCGTATCGATATCTCCGGCGGACGCCTCCTGCCGCACGTCGTACGGCACGTCGGGAAGTGTGACATCCGCACCACCCGCGCTCACCTCGAGGCGCACGACCTCCGGCGCTTCTCCCGTCAGGCTCGCATGCAGATCCCCTGCCGAGACGTCGACCCCGAGTCGGCGCACGTCGGCAAGCTCCAGGATGGCCTGCCCCGCACCGATCTCGCCCTCAACGGTGTCCGCCGTGCCCTCGATCTCGATCGAGCCCGCGCCCATGTCGAAGGACACTTCGCCGAACTCGCCCTCGGCCAGCACTTCTCCCGCACCGGTTGTGATGTCGAGATCGGTCCCGGCGATGCTGTCAGGCAGCGTCAGCGTGGCACGGCGGTCGTCGCCCCAGCCCGAGCCGAACCAGCTCCAGTCGCCCCAGCCGAGGCCGTCGACGTTCCGACGCACCGTGAGGGTGTCGCCCTCGCGCTCGAGGCGCCATTCGGAGTTCATTCCGGTGGCTTCCAGCTCGGCACGGGTGACGTCGTCGAAACGCACCCGCATACTGCCGAAGGAGTGGTCGATGTCGACATCGGTGACGCCCGCCGCACTCGCGTCGAGCGAAATCACTCCGTCGGCGCCCTGGTCCTGGGTCTGCGCCACGTACAGCGTCTCGTTCACGGCGCTGAAGGCGGCACCGGTTCCCGCGAACAGCAGCGAAGCCGCCCCGATCACGGTCGCGGTGATCGCAACCGCTCGCGTACCGAGGCGCGCTGCGTCGCTCTGCCCGGGCTCAGGAGCTCCCGCTCCGGCCGTCTGACCCGGTCCTGCCGGGGCGTCAGGCGGCACCGGCCCGCCGGCACCCGCCGACTGCCAGGTTCCAGCGGGCTGTCCCGCTGCTCCCTGGGTTTCCTGGCCCGCTGTGTTCGATCCGGGAGCTCCGCCGACCGGTCCGGTGTTCTGCAGTTCTCCGCCGTCGGCCGGCGGTGGGGTGAGATTCGTCATGAGTTCGTTCCCGTCTGGTGCGGTTCTCCGGCGCGTGGTGCCTGCGGTGCCGCGGGGGTCGGTTCCCCCATCGCCTCGATGTGTGCGAGCACCGCCAGCACGCGGCGGTTGCCCTGGTCGTCCTGATCCAGGTCGAGTTTCTGGAAGATCGATGTGATGTGCTTCTCGACGGCTCCTGCGCTGATGAACAGCACCTTCGAGATGCCCGCGTTGTTCTTGCCCTCCGCGATCAGCGAGAGCACCGTGCGCTCGCGCTCGGTGAGGCGCTGCATCTTCTCGTCGCGCGAACGCCTGGTCAGCAGCTGCGCCACGACCTCCGGGTCGAGCACGGTCGCTCCTTCAGCGATCCGGTCGATCGACTCGAGGAACTCGGCCACATCGGTGACCCTGTCCTTGAGCAGGTATCCGACGGCCCCGCCCTGCTGCGCGATCAGGTCACTCGCGTACTGCTCCTCGACGTACTGCGAGAAGACCAGCACGGCAAGGTTCGCGTCGCGCCGACGCAGTTCGAGAGCCGCCCGGATGCCCTCATCGCGGAACGTCGGAGGGAGGCGGACGTCGACGATGCACAGGTCGGGCACCGTACGGGCGACCGCCGAGGTGACGTCCGTCGCGTCCGGCAGCGCGGCGACGACCTCGTGGCCCGCGTCGGCGAGCAGCCGTGTGAGACCCTCCCGGAGGAGCACGGAGTCTTCGACGATCAGAATGCGCATGGCACGCTCACTTCCAGCGATGTCGGTCCCCCGTTGGGGCTCTCCAGCCGCGCGGTTCCGCCCAGCGCCGTGATCCGGCTGCGGATTCCATCCAGGCCCCCGCCCGGAACGATGCGGGCACCGCCCACGCCGTTGTCTTCGATCCTCGCCCACAGCTGCCCGACATCCGGACGCGAACGGACGATCACGCGACTTTCGGTTGCGCGGGAGTGCTTAGCCGCATTGGTCAGGCTCTCCGCGATCGCGAAGTACATCGCGGCCTGCTCGTCGCGGCCCGGATCGCCCTCCACCCGCACGTCGAGATGCACCGGGATGTGCGAGCGACCGGCGAGCGCCGAGAGCGCGGCGTCGAGGCCGCGGTCATCGAGCACGGATGCGTGGATTCCTCTGGCCAGCTGGCGCAGTTCCGTGATCGCCGCCTTCGTGGAGGTATGAGCCTCCGCGACGAGGCCCTTCGCCTGATCCGGGTCCGAGTCGATCTTGTTCTGCGCGAGCCCGAGGGTCATGCCGACGGAGACCAGCCTGGGCTGCACGCCGTCGTGCAGGTCGCGCTCGATGCGGGTGCGCTCCAGCTCCCCCGCACGGATCGCGTCGGCGCGCTGGCTGGCTGCGCTGTACGCCTGGGCCGTTGCCTGCTCGGCGCGGTAGGACGCCTCGCGCGCCTGCGCCGCCAGCTGCGCCTCACGCATCGGCGCGACGATCACGCGCGACATCGCACCGTGCAGCAGCGCCACCCCGTACAGCGCTGCGAGGCTGACCACGGCGATGATCGCAGCGGCGAGGGAGCCGAGCGGCACATCGAAGTGGAAGCCGAACACCCGCACCTCGCCGCCCCAGAGCGGGGCGAATGCCGCAGTCGTGGCATACACGAAGGTCATCGCGAATGACCACACCACGTAGCCGAGCACAGTGCCGATGGCGAGGTGCGCGATGGCCCTCCAGGTGCCGCCGTCGATGAACTGGAGCCACACGGTGTGCAGGAACCCGGGGAAGCCGCGCTTCGGCGAACGCCGCGGCAGCAGCGTCGGAAGGCCGAAGCGGTACAGCCCCTCGACGCGTGCGGTCTCGATGAACGCCGCACCGTAGAGCAGGTAGACGAACGCGAGCAGCAGCGCGAAGCCGACGATGATGATCGCAAGGCCGACACCGGTGCCGAGCAGGGTAGCCAACGAGATGAAGACGGCCAGGCCGTAGCCCGCCAGCAGAGCCATGTGGCAGATCGCCTGCAGCACTGTCAGCGGGCCGGCGATCGAGCGCCTATTCGGCTGTGAGGCCGCGGCGGGCGCCGCCGAGGCCTGGGGAGGCGTCACCGGATGGGTGGCCCCGGTGGGCACGGATGTCGTGGTCATACATCTAAGGTATGGATCCGGAGGCCGGCGCACATCGGGGCGGGCCGGTCAATCGTCGGTGGGGATATCCCGACGGCCGGTGTCAGCGTGCTCGACGTCCGGCCACGGACTCCGCGATGATCAGCGCTCCGACGAGCACCGCACCGAACACAGCCCACAGAATCGGGCCGGCCGGATCGGTCGGAGCCAACAGCGTTCCGTGGCCGTCGGCGCCGCCCGGTCCTCCCTGCCACGGCCACAGTGCACGCAGCGAACCGAGCATCAGACCGAGCATCACCAGCAGCGTGCCGAACCGGTGCGTGGACAGCAGATACGTGATTCCCCGCACGACGGTGAGCAGGCCGATCACGGCGCCGAGCGCGAACACGCCGATGTACCCGAGGTCTCGGCCGTCGACGGCCTCGAGCGTCGGGTGGTACAGGCCGACCGCGAGCAGGAAGAACGAACCAGAGACACCGGGGACGACCAGCGCGCAGACCGCGACGGCCGCGGCGAGCAGCACGAACCACCACTGCGGGTGTTCGATGTCGGAGTTGGAGGCGAACCCGACGAGCACGAACGAGACGACCGCGGAGACGACGACCGCGAGTGCGCCGATGACGATGCGGCTCGCTCCCCCGCCGCCCGCGGGGAGCATCCGGATGGGGACCACCAGGCTCACCGCGACGAGGCCGAAGAAGAGTCCGCGCGCGTTCTCGGGGTGTGCCTCGACCAGCGCGGAGACGGGGCCTGCGGCGAACAGCACCGCGGCCGCCATACCGGCGAGCGCTGGAACGACGAGCCACCACTCCACCTCGCGCATGTTCGTGCGGAAGCCCTCAGCACGCGAAGGGCCGCGCACCAGCACCTTCACAGCGCGGCCCAGCGCGGTGACCGACAGCAGCGCCCGCTCGTACACTCCGAGCACCAGCGCGATCGTGCCGCCGGAGACGCCTGGCACGAGTTCGGCCAGTCCGACCAGGAAACCCCGGACGATGTTGATGGGAGTGTGAACCGGCTTCGCTGGACGGGTCAGCGTGGTGTGTGCAGTCATCAGCCTCAGTCTCGACTCGGGCGCACGGCACCGGACGGTCCGCACGTCGACAACGAGGGTATCGAGCGCACCCGAGAGAACGGCGGGATGCGCCGGATGCCGAGGCGCGCGCACGCGGTCAGCGCCGCAGTTCGGGCCGCAGCGAGCACGGCCGCGGGAGTGCTCGGCGCACCAGGCCCGAGGATAGACTGGTGCGATCCCGTTCTTACCAGGAGGAACATCCGTGCTCCGCACTCATGACGCCGGCTCGCTCAGGGCCTCGCACATCGGCCAGACCGTCACCCTTTCGGGGTGGGTGGATCGCCGACGCGATCACGGCGGCGTCGCCTTCATCGACCTTCGCGACGCGTCGGGCATCGCCCAGGTGGTCATCCGGGACGAAGAAGTCGCGCACCCGCTGCGCAGCGAGTTCGTACTCAAGGTCACAGGTGAGGTCTCGGCCCGCCCCGACGGCAACGCGAACTCCAACCTGCCCACCGGCGACATCGAGGTCATCGCCACCGACGTCGAGGTGCTCAACGAGTCTGCGCCGCTTCCCTTCCAGGTCTCGACCGCGCTCGACGGCCAGGAGACGGTCGGCGAAGAGGCACGCCTGAAGCACCGCTACCTCGACCTGCGCCGCCCCGGCCCCGCGGCGGCCATGCGACTCCGCTCCAAGGCCAACCAGGCCGCTCGGCGCGTGCTCGACGAGCACGACTTCGTCGAGATCGAGACCCCGACTCTGACTCGCTCCACCCCGGAGGGCGCCCGCGACTTCGTGGTTCCCGCACGTTTGAACCCTGGATCGTGGTATGCCCTGCCGCAGTCGCCTCAGCTGTTCAAGCAGCTGCTCATGGTGGCCGGCATGGAGCGCTACTACCAGCTGGCCCGCAGCTACCGCGACGAGGACTTCCGCGCCGACAGGCAGCCGGAGTTCACGCAGCTCGACATCGAGATGAGCTTCGTCGACCAGGAGGACGTCATCGCGCTCGGCGAGCAGCTCGCCACGGCGCTGTGGCAGCTGATCGACGTGGAGATTCCGACTCCGATCGAACGGATCACGTTCGCCGACGCGATGCGCCTGTACGGTTCGGACAAGCCCGACCTGCGGTTCGGCAACGCGATCGTCGAGCTGCGGGAGTACTTCTCCGACACCCCGTTCCGGGTCTTCCAATCGGAATACGTCGGATCCGTGGTGATGCCGGGCGGCGCTTCGCTGCCCCGTCGCCAGTTCGACGCGTGGCAGGACTGGGCGCGCTCACGCGGAGCCAAGGGTCTGGCCTACGTCACGGTCGCCGAGGACGGCACGCTGGGCGGACCCGTCGCCAAGAACCTCTCGGATGCGGAGCGGGAGGGCCTCGCCGAGGTCACCGGCGCGCAGCCGGGCGACGCGGTCTTCTTCGCCGCAGGCTCGACAGGCGACGCGCGCGCGCTGCTCGGCGCCGCCCGCGTCGAGATCGCTCACCGCACGGGGCAGATCGCGGAAGGCGACTGGGCCTTCGTGTGGGTCGTCGACGCACCGATGTTCAAGCCCACGGGTGAGGACGACGACGTCGACCTCGGTCACTCGGCGTGGACGGCTGTGCATCACGCGTTCACATCGCCCAAGCCGGAGTACCTCGACACGTTCGACACCGACCCGGGAGAGGCGCTCGCCTACGCGTACGACCTCGTCTGCAACGGCAACGAGATCGGCGGCGGCTCCATCCGCATCCACCGCCGCGACATCCAGGAGCGCGTCTTCGATGTGATGGGCATCGGCGAGGCCGAGGCGCAGGAGAAGTTCGGCTTCCTGCTCGACGCGTTCGCGTTCGGCGCCCCGCCGCACGGCGGCATCGCGCTCGGCTGGGATCGAGTCGTCTCCCTGCTCGCCGGCGCCGACTCGATCCGTGAGGTGATCGCGTTCCCGAAGACCGGCAACGGCTTCGACCCGCTCACCGCTGCTCCCGCCCCGATCACCGCGGCCCAGCGCGCCGAAGCCGGCGTCGACGCCGACCCCGACGACGACGACGAGTAGCCCTCGACGCCGGCGGCGCCTCCGCGACTGCCTACGTTCTTCGCGAGTGCCTATGCAACAGCGTAGGCACTCGCGTGTTTCGTAGGCACTCGCGCGGTCGTCCGCGCGACGGCGCACGCGGCCAGCCGCCCGGTCCGGGTCGCGGCGCGGTTCAGCTCCCTTCGTCGGCGGCCTTGTCGGCGGCCGCGACCTCGGCGTACTGGGCCGAGAGCATCCGGTACTGCTTCGTCATGAATGCGGCGAGCGCGAGTACGACGGCGACCAGCCCGGTGAAGAGGAACACCAGGGCGATGCCGCGCACCGTGCCGTCTCCGAGCAGCCAGCCCCACGTGCCGTGACCGGCGTCAGTGCGCATGTAGGGAATGACCCAGAACTCGGCGAGCGGGGAGATCAGGAAGGCGGTGACCGGAGCCGCCGCTGCCTCGAAGGTCATCGCGAAGCCGAACACGCGCCCCTGCTGACGGAACGGCACGACTCGCTGGATGACGGTCTGCTCGGCCGCCTCGATCGCGGGCATCGTCACCATGAACAACAGGATGCCCACGCCGTACAGCCACCACCATTCCCGCAGCGCGAAGGTGCCGCCGAGCACGCCGACGAGCGCGGCCAGCGCGAGCATGGTGCGAATCGGATTGCGCCCGAGCCCGAACTTCGCCACCAGCGCACCGCCGATGAGGAAGCCGGTCGACGCGATCGCGAGCGCGATGCCCCACAGCTTCGCGCCGCCGAACACCTCGAGCCCGTACGGGTCCATCAGCGCCATGTAGACGCCGCCGACGAGGTTGTTCAGTGTCGTGAACAGCACGAGCGCGACCAAGCCTGGTGCGGAGCGGACGGCACGCCAGCCGCCCCGGATGTCCACCAGCCTGGTGCCGCCCTCGCCGTGCACGATGACGGGCTCCGGAATGCGCAGCAGCATCAGGTGGACGAGCGTCAGCCCGATGAACACCACGGCGATCAGAATCGTGAAGCCCATCCCGATGAAGCCGATCGCGAGCCCGCTCAGCGCACTGGTGACGATGAATGCCAGTCCCTGCGCTGTGCCGACCAGGCCGTTCGCGTTCGCCCGTCGCGGGCCGGGCACGAGCAGTGACACTGTCGTGGACAGCGCGATGTTGCGCAGCTGCTCCACGACCGCGCCGGTGAGCATGATCGTGGCGAACAACCAGAACCACGGTGCGGTCAGATCGAGCAGGGCGGCCTCGGGAAGCGTGAGGTACATCGCACCGGTGACGGAGAACACCACGAACGTGCCTGCCGTGGCCCACAGCATGACCGTGTGCTTGCGGAACCGATCGACGAGCGTGCCGAAGAACATGCTGAACACGGCGACGAGCAGCATGTATGCGCCGCCGATCACACCGGTCGCCAGAACGGATTTCGTCTCGAGGTAGACCCAGAACGTCAGCGCGAACCAGAGGAAGCTCGTCGTCACGTTGGCGAGCGCAGTGTTCAGCAGAATGTGCAGGAACGTGCGCATACCGCCGGGCGGCGGCTCAGGTGATTCCTCGCTCGCCGCGTCGTCTGTGCGTCGGTCCGCTCCGCCCGGATCGACCGCCTCGTCTGTCATGATCACAGAGTAGGACGAGCCTGCGACATTCGGCAGTCCCCTCCCGTGAGGTCCGCCGCAGGGGTGGCTGAGGTCGACGCCGCAATCGGTGCGTTCGCGGGCGTCTCAGATCTCGTAGTCGACGACGGCTCGCTGGCCGCGGAACGTCCCGATGAACGACGCGGCCTCGACGTGGGCGGGATGGGTGGCGTAGACCTTCACGGCGTCGAGGTCGTCCAAGTCGGCGATGATGGTGAAGTCGTAGTTGCCCTCCCCCAGCTCATCCGTGTGCACCGCTATCGACCGCAGTCCCGGCACCTGCCCCACAAGCGGAGCGAGCCTCACTGCCGCCTCCGCGATCAGTGCATCCTTCTCGGCCTGCTTCTCGTCGATGACCGTGAACAGCGCGAGGTGACGGATCATGGGGTTCCTCCGGAACTCTGGGGGCGGCGGATTCACCCATCGTACGTGCGGCGCTCGTCAGCCGGTGAGCGCGGCGCGCAACCGCTCCGGCGACACGCGCCAGTGCCCGTGCAGCTCGCCGTCGATCAGTACGACGGGGATCTTCTCCCACCACCGTGCGTACAGCTCGTCATCGTCGAGAATCGAACGCTCCGTGACGGCGATCCCGTCGGCGACTGCGTCAGGCAGGTCGGCGATGGTGTGCTCGACGACGTCCCGAGCCACATCGCAGAGGTGGCAGTCCGGTTTGCTGATGATCGTGATGTCGGTCACCTCTCGACCTCGTAGCCGGCGGAGATCCACGCGTCCGTGCCGCCGGCGACGTTCGTCGCCTCGTAGCCGTGCGGCTCGAGCGCCTGTGCCACCTGGGCGGAGCGCCCGCCCAGGTGGCAGATGACGTCGAATTCCTGCGGCAGCTCGTCGAATCGCTGCGGGATCTGCGACATCGGCACGTTGATCGCGCCGGGCACGCGCCCCGCGGCGAACTCATGCTCCTCCCGCACGTCGATGAGGGGTGTGTTCTCGCGCGCCTTCAGTTCGGCAACCGTGATCTCCTGCATGCCACCATTGTCCTCCCCAAACGCCGCTCCGGTGCTGGAAATCGACGTGAGATCGCGATTCGAGGTCGATCGACGGTCGCAGGCCCCGCCGAACACCGGAGCGCTCAGAGGAGATCTACATCAGCTCGGCGACTGCCTGGACCTCGCCCTCCATGGGCTCGTACACCACGACGTGGGTGAAGTCAGCGGCGTCGTCCATGACCTCGAAGGTCTGCTCGGCGTCGCCGGTGAGCTCGCCGAGATCGAGACCGGCCTCTGCGGCCATCTGGTCGTCGCCCTCCGCCAGGTACAGGTGCAGACCCTCGCCGTCAGCCGAGAAGTCCGTGACCACCACCTCGCCGTCCGCGACTGCCACGGAGCCTGCCACCATCATGTCGCCGGCGAATGCTCCGCTGCGCGCCTCGCCCATCGGCTCATCCATGGATTCGTCGTCCATCGACTCGTCATCCGTCTCGTCGCCGGAGTCCATCGACTCCTCATCCATCTGTTCGCTGGACGGAGTGCCGCCCATCTCCTCGTCGTCCATCGACTCATCGGCGCCGACGCAGGCCGCCAGCAGCACGGAGAGTCCGAGCAGTGCCGTTCCCATCATGACCGTCTTGCGCATCCGGATCACTCCTCTCGTTTCGCTGCGACTCGCAGCTCGTTCCCCTCAGAGAACCAACTGGAGCGAGCAGCGACCCCACTTCTTTCAGACCCGTAAGGAACCGGTGCCCGACCGGACGCGGGGACTAGCCTCAGATCATGGAGAGCGCACCACGGGTCATGGTCGTCGAGGACGACCCGACGGTGCGCACCGTCGTCGGCGACTATCTGCGGGCATCCGGGCTCGATGTCTCGCTGTACTCCGACGGCCTCAGCGCGCAGCGCGCCCTCGCTCAGGAGCTGCCGGACGCGATCGTCGTCGACCGGATGCTGCCGGGCCTCAGCGGTGACGAGATCACCCGCGATGTGCGCGCCCGATCCGATCTGCCCGTCCTGATGCTCACCGCCCTCGGTGCTGTCGACGACCGCATCGACGGGCTCGAGCACGGCGCTGACGACTACCTCGCCAAGCCCTTCGCCATGCGCGAGCTGCAGCTGCGTGTGCAGGCGCTGCTGCGCCGCCGCAGCGCCGCCGATCCCGTCGCCGTGTTCACGGCGGGCGACTTCCGCGTCGATCCCGCCCACCGCCGCGTCTGGATCTCGGGGCGCGAGCTCGCCCTCACCACGCGCGAGTACGAGCTGTTCCTCTATCTCGCCCGCCATCCCGATCGTCCGCTCACCCGCGACGAGATCCTGCGGGACGTGTGGCAGTGGAGCGCTGGCGATGCCGCGACGGTGACCGTGCACGTTCGCCGACTGCGCGAGAAGATCGAGCCCGACCCGCGCTTCCCCGCGTTCCTGCGCACGGAGTGGGGCAGGGGCTACCGCTTCGCGCCGCGCGGCGATGCGACGCCGGATAACGACGGCGGCGAGGGACCGAACGCCCAGGACGAGCGGGACCCGGATGTCGGAGAGCAGGCGTTGGCTCCGATGGAATCCGGCGACACGAGCGGTCCGGATCATCCGGCCCCGCGTCGGCCGCCACATTGGAACGACACGGGAGGTGCATCGTGGACGAGATGATGCTCGCGCCAGGCGACTACGTCACCATCGCGCTGACGACCCTCGCGTGCACCGTGCTGGTGATGGCGCTCGCGCTGGTCGCGCTGCGCGTGAACCGCCGCGGCTCGATCGCCTCGCAGTTCACGATCGTGGTGGCGGCGGCGATCCTCGCGATCGTGGGTTCGACCGTCGCGATCGTCGCCGAGATGTTCTTCTCCACGCACGATCTTGCCGTGCTGGTCTGGGTGATCGGGATGTCGGCCGTCGTCAGTCTGACGGCCGCCTGGTTCATCATCCGGCGCACCGCGAAGGCGTCCAGCGCCGCGCTGATCGAGAAGGCGCAACGCGTCGGCGATGGTGCCGTGGTGAACGACGCCCGGCCAGGATGGCGGGAGTTCGACGACGTGTCTGCCCAGCTCGCCGACACGTCGGAGCGGCTGGCAGCCGCGCGCGAGGAGATCGCGAACCTCGACGCATCCAGGCGGCAGTTCTTCGCCTGGATCTCGCACGACCTGCGCACGCCCCTGGCGGGCATCCGGGCGGTCACCGAGGCACTCGAGGACGGCATGGTCGACGATCCGGTCGAGTCCGTGCGGATCATCCGGAGCAGGGTCGACACCGTGAACCGGATGGTCGACGACCTGTTCCAGCTCTCCAAGCTCGAAAGCGGCACGATGCGGCTCAGTCGTGAGGCGGTCGTGCTGCTCGATCTCGTCTCCGATGCCGTCGTCGATGTGCAGGCCACCGCGGCCGAGCGCGGCATCCGGATCCGTCAGAGCGGCATCGATTCGCATCTGGTCTGGGCGGACCCGCGCGAGCTGACCCGCGCGATCGGGAACCTGCTCGCCAACGGCGTGCGGCATGCTCCCGCAAGGTCGGAGATCGTCGTCTCGGCACACACGCTCGGAGACGAGCGACTGGTCGTGAGCGTGCTCGACCATGGCAGTGGCGTGTCCAGCGAGGACCTCGGCCGGATGTTCGACGTCGGCTGGCGTGCGAACACGGCCCGTTCCGCGGAGCAGGAGGCCGCGGGAGCCGGCCTCGGCCTCGCGATCGTGCGCGGCATCGTCGAGGCGCACGGCGGCGAAGTCGGCGCCGAGAACCTCGACGACGGCTTCCGGATGACCGTGGTGCTGCCCGCCGGTGAACCGCTCACCTGACGCCGGATGTTGGTCACAAGGCGCGCGAGGAGCATGTGGCGTCAGGTGAGCGCGCCGGAAGCCGGCTTCCTCGCCTCGATGAGGTGGCGCGTGGAGTGGGCGATGAAGGGGCCGTCGGCCTCGATGCGTCGGTGCAGGTCGCGCAGGCGATCGAGATGCGCGTCGACGGTGAACCCCGGCACCCACCAGATCACCTTGCGCAGCAGGTAGACCACGGCGGCGATGTCGCGGATCTCGATGCGCAGCGTCGCGGTGCGCAGGTCGATGATCTCCAGTCCTGCCGCCTGTGCTGCGGCGGCCTCGACCTCGGGTCGACGACCCTGCCGCGCCTCCGGCTGCGGACCCAGGAAGAACTCGATCAGTTCGAACGCACTGGCGGGACCGACATGCTGGGCGAAGTAGGTGCCGTCCGTCTGGAGCACGCGCGCGATCTCCTCCCACCAGATCGTCGCAGGGTGCCTGCTGGTGACCAGGTCGAAGGCGCCGTCGGCGAAAGGCAGCGGCGGCTCATCCGGGTCGGCGACGATCGCGACTCCGCGCGGATGCAGCAGCCGCGTGGCGTGCGCGACGTTCGGCGGCCACGACTCGGTCGCAACGGCGACCGGCGGGAAGCTCTCGGCCTCGGCGAGCACCTCTCCCCCGCCGGTCTGGATGTCCAGCGACGCCGAAGCGCTCCGCAGACGTTCGGCGAGCAGACGTGCGTAGCCCCACCCCGGCCGTTCCTCGGCAGCTCGGCCGTTCAACCAGGAGAAGTCCCATCCGGTGACATCGGCAGCCCGTCCCTCCTCGATCAGCTCCTCAAACGCGCCCATAGGACGATTCTCACAGCTGGGCCGCTCACCTGACGCCAGATGTTGATTGAGCGCCGCGTGACCGACATCTGGCGTCAGGCGAGCGCGCCGAAGGCCCTCAGCTCGCCTGCACCACGACGCTGTGCCAGCCGCTCGCACCGTCGGGTGCGGGCGGGGCGACCGCGTCGGTCTGGCGTTCGCCGTCGGTGCTCGTGGCTCGGCAGCGGATGGTGTGGTTTCCGGGTTCGGCCGTCCACGGCAGCGACCACTGCACCCACGTGTCGTCGGAGATCGCGGTCGCAAGCGACGCGGACTGCCACGGCCCGTCGTCGATCTGCACCTCGACTCCGGCTACTCCGGTATGCGGCTGCCAGGCGACTCCGGCGACGACCTGCTCACCCACGGCGACATCGCGCTGGCGCGGCACGTCGATGCGGGACTGCAGTTTGATCGGGCCGCGCTCCGACCAGCCGCGGTCCGTCCAGTAGGCGCGAGCGCTGTCGAAGCGCGTCACCTCGAGCTCGACGACCCACTTCGTCGCCGACACGTAGCCGTACAGGCCAGGCACGACCATCCGGACGGGGAAGCCGTGCTCCAGAGGCAGCGGCTCGCCGTTCATCCCCACCGCCAGCAGCGCGTCGCGGTCGTCGGTGAGCGCCTCGAGCGGCGTGCCCGCGGTGAACCCGTCGTGCGAGCGCGAGAGCACCATGTCCGCCTCGGGCAGCGGCACCGCACGCGCGAGCAGCTCCCGGATGGGATGGCCCAGCCACACGGCGTTGCCGACGAGCGATCCGCCGACCTGGTTCGACACGCAGGAGAGCGTGACGACGCTTTCGGAGAGCGGCAGGGCGAGAAGCTCGTCCCAGGTGATGGTGATCTCGTTCTCGACGAGGCCGTGGATGCGCAGCGACCACGTGGCCGGGTCGACCTCCGGAACCACGATCGCCGTGTCGATGCGGTAGAAGTCGGCATTGGGCGTGACGACTCTGGCGAGCCCGTCGATGTTCAGCTCAGCGGCATCCGGGATCGTGGCCGTCGCCTGCGCCGCCGGGAGCGTGACCGCGTCGCGCAGCGCCTTCACGGCTTGGCCGCCCGCCCGGACCCCCGTGGCCACCGCCGTGCCGATCACACCGAGGAGGGTGGCTGCGGCGCTGCCGATCAGGAAGCCTCGGCGCGAGAGCGGGTCGCCCGTCTCGCCTGCCTGATGGGGCGGCAGAAGCAGCCCGAGTGTCACGAAGGCGAGCGCGCCGGCGACGAGCGACGGCGCCCAGAACAGTTCCGGAGCGTTCACGCGAGTGGCCGCAGCCGCGATGCCCGCGGCACCGAGGAGCGCGACGATCGATCGGCCGAGGAAGGGTACGCGTCGCTCGACGAGGCCCGCCGCCGCGCCGACCAGGAGCAGTACGATCGCGATGCCGACGAGGAGCGCGTTCTTGTCGTTGGTGTAGAACAGCGCGATCGCGAGATCCTTCGCCCACGCCGGCGCGAGGTCGACGGCGACGGCTCCGATCGCGCCGAACGGGCTCGCCTCACTGGCGAACAGCGCGGCGAGCAGCTCGCCGACCCCGGCCGCGGCGATGACCGACACGAGCCCGGCGACCACGGCGCGCCCCGCGCGTGCTCTACCGCCCCGCAGCGTCGGCCCTGGTGCATCCGGTGCCTCCCGCACGCCGCTCTCCGCCTCGTTCATGACCTGAAACTACCGCTCTCGCCTACGCGCGCCCGCAATCCTTACAGCCTCGAAACATTCGGCACCCCGCTGCCGAGATGCGCCGATATCGCCGAGATGCGCCGTTGTGGTCGATCAGACGAACCGCAACGGCGCATCTCGTGGTCCGCGCTGGCCCACCCCGCGCGCGATGCCCGAGACGAGTACAACCGGGCGAGACGAGTACGATTCCACCGATTCCGGGCGAAACCCGAACGGTCATACTCATCCCGGCGGGGAAGCCGTGCCCGCGCGTGCCTCTACGGTGGAAGGATGCGCACTTCGGTTGAGGACGAGGCCGTCGATTTCGTCAGGGAGCTGATCCGGATCGATTCGGTCAACACGGGCGACCCGGCCACGATCGGCGACGGCGAGACGCGGGCGGCGCGGTTCGTGCAGGCGAAGCTCGAGGAGGTCGGGATCGCCACGACTTTCGTCGAACCGGTCCCCGGACGGGGAAGCGTCGTCGCACGTATGCTTGGCAGCGATCCGGATGCCGAGGCCCTCATCGTGCACGCCCATCTCGACGTGGTTCCCGTCGACGCCGAGAACTGGACCCATCCGCCGTTCGGCGCGGAGATCCACGACGGCATGCTCTACGGTCGCGGCGCTGTCGATATGAAGAACTTCGCCGGCGTCATCCTCGCGATCGCGCGCGACCTCGCTCGCGCAGGCACACTGCCCCGGCGTGATCTCATCTTCGCCTTCCTCGCCGATGAGGAGGCGGGAGGCACCTGGGGTGCGAAGTGGCTCGTGGAGAACCGGCCGGAGCTGTTCGACGGCGCAGGCGATGCGATCAGCGAGGTCGGCGGCTTCTCCGTGCCGATCCTGCCCGACCGGCGCGCGTACCTGCTCGCGACAGCGGAGAAGGGCGTGGGTCACGTGGGGCTGACCGCTCACGGCGAAGCGGGTCACGGCTCGAGGCCGCGGCCCACCGACGCCGTCACGCGACTCGCCGGCGCCGCCGCGCGCATCGGCGAGCACCGCTTCCCCGTCGTGCGCACACAGGCACTCGACGCATTCCTGCGGGTCGTCGGCGAGGCCCGAGGCGCCCAGTTCACCGACGATGGCCTCGACGCTCAGCTCGACGAACTCGGCTTCACCGGCCGACTGATCCAGGCTTCGGCGCGGCAGACCGCCGCCCCGACGGTGCTGCGAGCAGGCGGCAAGTTCAACGTGATCCCGGCCGCAGCGCACGCGCAGCTCGACGTGCGGGCACTGCCTGGCAGCGAGGACGAGCTGCGCGCCGAGCTCCTCCGCCTCGCCGGCGAGGACATCGACCTCGACTGGGACATCTCGATCTCGCCGATCTCCTCGCCTATCGACGCGGAATTCGTCGGAACGATCTCGCGCGCACTGGTCGAGGAGGATCCGGATGGCGTGGTCGTGCCGTACCTGCTGCCCGCGTCGACCGACAACAAGCACTTCGCGAAGCTGGGGGTGCGCGGCTACGGCTTCGTCCCGCTGCGCGTGCCGGACGACTTCGACGTGTACGGCCAGTTCCACGCCGCGGACGAGCGCGTTCCCGTCGATGCGCTCCGCTTCGCCGCCCGCACCACGCACCGGATCCTCACCACGGCATAGCGCGCGCACCCGCACAACTCTTCATTTCTGGCACATCTCCGGTGCTGCACCCACCCGGAGATGTGCCAGAAATGAAGAAAAGGCGGACGCGGAGGCGGACGCGCGCGCACCAAAAACGCCGGGCCCGAACGGGCACCGGCGTGATTGGACTCGTCGCAGTTACTTCTTGTTGCGACGCTGGTGGCGAGTCTTACGAAGCAGTTTGCGGTGCTTCTTCTTCGCCATGCGCTTGCGGCGCTTCTTGATGACTGAACCCACGGAAACCTCGCTATGTCTAGGGGCTGGACGCTCGGCACCCATCAGGTGCCGACGTCCGGGAACGGGCACGGCAGGTAAAAGTGCCTCGGACGATCCTAGCGCATCCACCCGCCACACTTGTCACCGGACGGTCAGGCACACGAATGTGCGACGCAGTTCCCGCACAGATCGAGCTCGATCGCATCCGGATGCTCACATCCCGAACCGCGCGCGTTCTCGACGAATCCGCGTCGAGAACGGTGCATTTCGGCGAGAAGTGCGCATCTCGGCAACGGAGTGCGAGGCCGAGCGCGTGCGGGTCAGCCGGCGAGGTTGTCGCGGTTGTCGAGCGGGGATTCGAGAGCGGCAGTGACCGCCGACTCGGGAACGCGGTAGCTGCGGCCGAAGCGCACGGCGGGGAGATCGCCTGAGTGCACGAGACGGTACACGGTCATCTTGGAGACGCGCATGATGTCGGCGACCTCAGCGACCGTGAGAAAACGCACGTCGGGCAACTCAGCCATGTTGAAGTGATTCCTCCCCGGGATCTAACCACTCACTCTAGGGGCAGAATACGGCTCATGTAAACCCGAGTGACCAGCGTGAATCACGAACCGTTATCTTCCTCGAGCCCTACGGCGTCGCACGCTCCCGTGCCTCGCGCAGCGCCAGCCGTTGCTGCTTGCGCGCCTGGCGCAGCAGCTTCTCCGCCTGACGCACGCCCTTCTCCGCCTCAGCCGTGGCCTTCACCGCAGTTCGATAGCGCTTGTCGTCGGCGACGTCCGCATCATCCGGCTCCGCCCATTCGGGAACGAGCGCGGCCGGAGCACCGCTCTCGCGGCCGGCGAGGTACGCGGAGACGCCGTCGAGCAGCCTGTCGACCCCGAAGCGGAACGGATCGTGCTCCGACACGAAGACGCCCGCGTCGATCGCGGCACGCAGGCGCGGGTATTCGTCAGCCGAGATGACCGCGTCGAACAATGCGCTCTCCCGCTCGGCGATCTCCTGCGCCGACAGCCCCGTGCGCCGCTCCTGATCCGAGTACCCCGCGACCACCATGCCGTTCCAGCGCGCGCTCCCGCTGACGGCGAGGACGATCGCGATGCGCTCGTCGCTCTCGAAGGGAAGCCCCTCGAGCGCGGTCAGCCCTGCCTCGACCCACAACGAGCCGTTCGGCGTGACCGGCGAGCCGCTGATCGGCAGCGACAGCAGCCACGGATGCCGGATGAACACCCCGACCTGTTCGCGGAACAGCACGAGGAGCTTCTCCCGCCAGCCATCGACCTCGCGAAAGTCGCCGGACGGGGGCCCTGTCGCCTCCTCCTGCATCAGCAGCAGGAGATCATCCTTGGCGCTGACGTAGCGGTACAGCGACATCGGAGTGAACCCGAGCCGCTTGGCCACCGCGGCCATCGACACCGCGCCGAGCCCCTCCGCATCGGCGAGCTCCACCGCCGTCTCGACGATGCGCTCCACACTCATCTCGCGCTTCGGACCGCGCTGCGGATTCGCTGCCACGCCCCACGCGAGCGCGATGCCGCGCGGGAGCTCGACGGGTTCGGAATCATCCATACTCAGAATCCTACGTTGTGTACGTTATAAACAGTGTGTTACCGTCATAAACAGTTTCATGCATACACAGAACGAAAGGATCCTCATGACCGCCGTCATCGATGTGCACGGCCTGCGCAAGGGCTTCGGGCCGCACACCGTGCTCGACGGGATCGACCTGCGCGTCGCGCCCGGAGAGATCTTCGCCCTGCTCGGCCCCAACGGCGCGGGCAAGACCACCATGATCAACGTGCTGACGACGCTGGCGCAGCCCGACTCGGGGACAGCCTTCGTCGCCGGCTGCGACGTGCTCCGCTCGCCGGACGCCGTCAGAGCGCGCATCGCGCTGACTGGGCAGTCGGCCGCGGTCGACGAGGCGCTCGGCGCGCACGAGAACCTCGTCATGTTCTGCCGCCTGTCCGGCCTCGGCCGCGGCGCAGCCCATGCTCGCGCGGACGAACTCCTCGTCGACTTCGGCCTCACTGATGCCGCTCGACGTCGCGTCGCCACGTTCTCCGGCGGCATGCGCCGTCGCCTCGACCTCGCGTTGAGCCTCGTCGTTCAGCCCGAGGTGCTGTTCCTCGATGAGCCGACGACAGGGCTCGACACACGCAGCCGTCGCGAGCTGTGGGGCATGATCTCCTCTTTCGCCGCGAACGGCACCACCGTGTTCCTCACCACGCAGTACCTCGAGGAGGCCGACGAACTCGCCGACCGGATCGCCGTGCTCTCGGACGGAGCGATCGTCGCGCTGGGCACGGCTCGCGAGCTGAAGCAGCGCGTCGGCGGCGCCACTATCGAGCTCCACGGCGACGACGGCGTCCTGTTGCAGAAGCTGTCGACCGACGGCACGGCCTCGGGCGTACGACGCGCCCTCGAAGAACTCGATGACTCGACCGCCGACACGAACCTCGCCGACGCCGCGGTCTCCCTGCGCCGGCCCACGCTCGACGACGTCTTCCTCGCGCTGACGGATCCGGATGCACGCTCCGCAGGCCGCAGCAACGCCGACACCCACAGCGACCTCACGAAGGAGCCGACCGCATGACCTCTCTCACCACTGAAGCCGTCCGCGAGACCGCACCGGCGATCTCCATCCGGCACCGACCGCCAGGCCTCACTGCAGAGCTCGTGTTCATCGGCCGCGCCATGAGGCATTCGTTCCGCGACGCCGAATCGGTGCTGATGTCGATTCTGCTTCCCGTGATGCTGATGCTGCTGTTCACCTACGTCTTCGGCGGCGCCATCGACCCGACGGGCGGCTATGTGAACTTCGTGGTGCCCGGCACGATTCTGACGTGCGCTGGATTCGGCGCCGCAACGACGGCGACATTCGTGGCCAACGACATGCGCCGGGGCATCATCGACAGGTTCCGGACGATGCCGGTCAGAGCGAGCGCTGTGCTGACAGGGCACGTGGTGGCGAGCCTGATCCGCAACCTGCTCGCCACGGCCGTGGTCATCCTCGTCGCGCTGGCGATCGGCTTCCGGCCCGAGGCCGGACTGGGCGGATGGCTCGCCGCGTTCGGCATCATCGCGCTGTGGATCCTCGCGATCACCTACTTGTTCGCCGCGATCGGCCTGGCGGCCGGTTCACCGGAAGCGGCCACCGGATACGGGTTCATCCTGCTGTTCCTGCCCTATCTGTCCAGCGGGTTCGTGCAGCTGAACACGCTCCCTGATTGGCTTCGCCCCGTGGCCGAGTTCCAGCCGGCCACACCCGTGAGCGACACGATCCGGGGCGCGCTGATGAGCTCGGACCCCGCAATGCAGCCGATGTGGTCGCTGGTGTGGTGCGTCGGCATCCTGATCGTCGCCGTCGCATGGGGCGGATGGCTCTTCGCCCGCAAGTCCGCGCGTCGCTGACGAAGCCTGGCGACCTGCTCATCGTCGACATCCTCGACGTCGGGCCGATCCCCGGCGAGGATTCCGGCCCGCTCGCCGGTCAGGGCTGGGGCTGCACCGGCATCTTCTCCCGCAACAACGGCGGCGGCTTCCTGACAGAGCAGTTCCCCGACGCGTACAAGGCGATCTGGGACTTCCATGGCCAGGTCGCCTCGTCCCGCCACGTTCCGGGCGTCTCGTTCGAAGGCCTCATCCACCCCGGCCTGATGGGCACGGCACCGTCTGCGGAGCTGCTGGCGAAGTGGAACAAGCGGGAGGGCGACCTGATCGCCACCGATCCCGACCGTGTTCCGCCGCTGGCGCTGCCTCCGCAGCCGATCAGCGCTCTGCTCGGCTCCCTCACCGGCACCGAACACGACCGCGTCGCCGGCGAGGCCGCCCGCACCGCTCCCCCGCGCGAGAACGGCGGCAACCAGGACATCAAGAACCTGTCGAAGGGAACGCGCGTGTTCTATCCCGTCTTCGTCGACGGCGCGAACCTGTCGCTCGGCGACCTGCACTTCTCGCAGGGCGACGGCGAGATCACGTTCTGCGGCGCGATCGAGATGGGCGGGTTCATCGACCTGCACGTCGACGTCATCCCGAACGGGATGGAGCTCTACGGCGTCACCGAGAACGCCATCTTCATGCCGGGCCGCGTCGACCCGCGCTTCAGCGAGTGGATCGCGTTCTCCGGAACCTCCGTCACGCTCGACGGTGAGCAGCGGTACCTCGACTCGCACCTGTCGTACCAGCGGGCCTGCCTGCACGCGATCGACTATCTCACCAAGTTCGGCTACAACCCCGAGCAGGCCTACCTGCTGCTCGGGGCCGCACCGATCGAGGGGCGCCTGTCCGGCGTCGTCGACATCCCGAACTCGTGCTCGACCGTGTACATTCCGACGGCGATCTTCGACTTCGACGTGAGCCCGTCGGCGAGCGGCCCGACGCAGATCGACCCCGGCATCGGCGCCCCGCGCTCGGCGAACGCCGCATAGCGCACCCGCCCGCGACCGCGACTACAGCCAGCCGCGGTCGCGGGCGATGCGGGCGGCCTCCACGCGGGTGGCCGCCCCTGTCTTCGCGATCGCCGCGCTGGCATAGTTGCGCACTGTGCCGGCCGACAGGTGCACCGCAGCCGCCACCTGAGCGACGGGTGCCCCGTCGACCGAAGCGAGAAGCACGTCCCGCTCGCGATCGGTCAGCGGATTCGCCCCGTCGAGCAGCGACTCGGTCGCCAGCGCAGGATCGATCACCCGCTCACCGGCGTGCACCCGCCTCACCGCCTCCGCGAGCTCCCCCGATGGGGTGTCCTTCACGACGAAGCCGCCAGCGCCCGCTTCCAGTGCCCTGCGGACATAGCCCGGCCGTCCGAACGTGGTGACGATGATGCTCCGGATGTGCGGAAGCGCGGTTCGCAGTGCGGCCGTCGCTTCGATTCCGTCGGCGCCCGGCATCTCCACGTCGAGCAGGCACACGTCGACGTCCGCCTCACGCGCGGCGTCGATCACCTCATCGCCTCGACTCACCTGGGCAGCGACCTCGATGTCGGGTTCGAGGCCCAGCAGCGCGGCGAGCGCACCGCGCACGAGGGCCTGGTCGTCCGCCAGAAGGATTCGGATCACCAGTGCACCTCCACGCGCGTGCCAGGACCGTCCCCGGCACCGCTGTCGTACGCATCGCCCACTTCGAGACTGGCACCTGCGACTTCGACGCGTTCTCTGAGACCGCGCATGCCCCCGGCGACGACCTCCGGCGGGATGCCCTGCCCATCGTCATCGATCACGATGCCGTCGGCATGCAGCCGCACGGTGCAGTGTCGCGCGTGCGAGTGCCTGACGACGTTCGTGATCGCCTCGCGCAGCACCCATGCCACCACGATGCGGTACCTGGGGTCGACCGCGTCAGCCTCCGTCGGGAGATCCGGTTCGATTCCGGCAGCGCGCAGCGCCTCGTCTGCCGCCGCCAGCTCGTCGCCCAGGCGCGCGACCCTCAGCCCGGAGACCGTCGCACGCACCTCGGCGAGCGCCTCGCGCGACAGACTCCGGATCTGCGCGAGCTCGGCCTTCGCACGCTCAGGATCGATGTCGACCAGCCGTTCCGCCAGCTCGGATTTGACGGTCACGATGGTCAGGCTGTGGCCGAGCACATCGTGCACGTCGCGGGCCACGCGCTCACGCTCTGCGACGAGCGCCGTCTGCCGTTCCACGACCTCGTGCTGCTCCTGCGCCGCGTTGATCAGCCGGATGACGCCGGTGAAGATGAACACGATCGCCGGAGGCACGTACAGCACGGCGTACTCGATGAAACCATCTGGAGTGAGTGCGAGGACGACGGTCAGCAGGAGGTGCTGCGCGAGCAGCAGCGTGACGGCCAGCAGGATCGCCCGCCTGGGCGTACCGGAGAACATCGCGATCGAGATCAGGAACGCCCCGGCCCCGAGCGCTCCCGGCCCGACGAGCACTGCGGCTGCCGCCATCAGCGCCACCATCACCGCGAGCCCGATGTACCCGCGCCGACTCGCGATGGCCCAGCTCTCCGACCGGATCATCCACATGTACACGACGATGTAGGTGAGTGCGTAGACGATCAGCAGCCCCGTGGCGATCAGACGCTGCGGCTCGGAGACCGCTGCCTCCCACGCCGCGCTGATCGGGAACAGCATGAACACGACCCACACCGCGCCCAGCACCCACGCGAACCGCGCCCACGGCTCGCGCTGGTCGTGCGTGCTCACGGCATCGCCGCCGCGCGCGAGCGCGCCGTCACTGCGCGCACCGGTTGGCACCTCGCTCGTCTCAGCCATCGATCCTCACAGCCTCCGACTCCCCATGGTGCCAGTCCAGCCCATCTCGACCCGGGATACAACGCACTCGATCCGGCTTGTGCCCGCTCTACTGCCTGGCGCGGCCGCGGCGCGAGATGAGGATCGTCGCGACCACGAAGACGATCGCCCAGGCGCCGATGTTCAGGATCGGCACCCACAGTTCGTCGTGCGGCGGCTCACCCGTGCCCGTCAGCGAGGCGAGGTATCCGTCGGTGAGCGGGTATCTGGCCAGTGCGACGAGGCCGTACAGCGGCGTGAACCGTGCGATGTCGAGCAGCACGCCCTCGAGCGGGAAGAACAGGTTTCCGAGGAACGCCAGGATGACGAGCGAACCGCTCGCCGCGCCGACCGCGCCCTCGCTGCGGAACAGCAGCCCAGCCAGCAGTCCGAAGAACGAGAACATCGCGGCGCCGAGGAGCACGACGAGGCCGCTGACGATCCACACCTCGGCGGTGGCTTCTGCGCCGGTGGCCGCACCGATGATGTAGATCAGCACCACGGGGATGATCGCGATCACGAACCCGACAGCGGCCTTCGTGACGACGCGCTGTGCATCGCTCATCGGCGTCAGTCCGAGCTGGCGCCCCCATCCCTGCATCTGCTCCACCGCGGCGACGCCGCCGACACCCACCGTTGCGGTCACTGCACCGTAGGCGGCCATGCCGATCATGATGTAGGCCGCGACGTTGCCGTTGCCGATGTCGGTGGATCCGTAGTCCTGCGCCGCACCGAAGATGACGTACATGAACGCGGGCAGCACCGCCACGAAGAACATGGTGACGAAGTCGCGCGCGACGCGCTTGAGCTCGATGCCGAAGTAGGTGACGTTCATGATGCGTCCCGTTCCGTGATCATGCGGAACGCGTCATCCATGCTTCCCGCAGCTATTTCGAGGTCATGGGCGCCGATCTCGGTCAGCAGCGCCCTGGCGACGACGTCGGAGTCCGCCGCTCGGATGTCGAGGCGCCCGGCATTCGCGGTGACCTCGGAGACGCCGGACAGGGCCTCGACCGCCGCGACGGCCTCCGCCTGACGCTCAGGGGTGACGTAGGCCTGCACGCGGCGCCCCGTCGCGGCGGCCCTGATCTCGGCGGTCGTGCCGTCAGCGACGACGCGACCGCCTGCCACCATCACGATGCGCTGGGCGAACAGGTCGGCTTCCTCGAGGTAGTGCGTCGCGAAGATCACCGTGCGCCCGCTGCGCGCGTCCTCGCGCATCGTGTCCCAGAACGACCGGCGAGCCGACACGTCCATGCCCGCCGTGGGCTCATCCAGGATCAGCAGGTCGGGGTCGGGCAGCAGGGACAGCGCGAACCGCAGCCGCTGCTGCTCACCGCCCGAGCACTTCGACACCCGCCGCGCCCCGATCGCCATCACGTCGGCGCGTTCCATCACTTCGTCGACGGGCAGCGCGTCGGGGAAGGTCGAGGCGATCAGCGTCACGGTCTCGCGCACCGTCAGGTCGCGCAGCAGGCCGCCCGACTGCAGCACGGCGGACACGCGCCCCGCCGCCACAGCACGTCGGGGTGCTTCGCCGAACACCGCGATGTCGCCGTCGGTCGGAGCCGTGAGCCCGAGCATCATGTCGAGCGTCGTCGTCTTTCCCGCCCCGTTCGGCCCGAGCAGTGCGACGATCTCCCCCTGCCGGATGTCGAGGTCGAGCCGGTCGACGGCACGGAAGGTGCCGCCGCCCGTCCGGAACTCCTTCACGACGCCGCGCAGCGACACGGCGAGCGGCGCCGACGCCGCAGTTTTCGTCTGCACTGCTTCTGCCCGCAATGAATTCTCCATGCCGCAAGCTTCGCGGAGCCGCGTCCGCCGCCACGATCCCCCCACGTCACCCATCCGGAATGACAAATGTCACGCGCCGCCCGAGAAGAACGCCGCGAGGCGCGTGCTCACCTTCCTACGTCACGCGCAGGGCCCTGAGTGCGTGCAGCGCAAGTCCGACGAAGGAGGCGTGCTTTGCACGTCGACCAAGGAGAACGCCGCGAGGCGCGTGCTCAGACCCAGCGCAGTAGTCAGGAGGCGCCGAGGCGTTTGAGGGCGGACTGCACCACGTTCCTCGCACCTGCGGCAGCGCGGCCGATCGAGTCGGCGGCGCGCACTGCGGGCTCCGACAGGGTCGGCACGGCCATCGTGACCGCCTCATCCGCGATCTCCGACTCGTCGACGAAGAACGGCACGAGCCAGTCGTCGATCTCCTCGAGCGGCTGCGGCGCAAGGCTGTAGAACCGCCGCTGGCCGTCCTCTCTGACATGCACGAGATCGTTCTCGCGGAGCACCTTCAGATGCTTCGAGACGGTCGGCTGGCTCACGCCGAGTTCGCCCACGATCTGCGACACGCTGGTGCCGTCGTCAGGCTCCGACGCACGGCTCAGCAGGAACCGCAGGATGTCGCGTCGGGTGCCGTCCGCAATCACGTCGAAGATGTCCGCCATGTGGTTAGGTTAGCCGCCCCGCGACCCGAGTACCATGAGGAAGTCCTCGTCTGAGGGAGAGGACGTTCTCGTCCGAGGAGGTTCGCATGCCGACTGGCGCTTCTTCCGCGCCGTCCGATGCCGCGGGGCGCATGCGACCGATCATGCGAGCGATGTGGCACTGGTTCCGCGTCATCACCACCAGATCGCCGGCGCGCTTCGCGATTCTGGTGTTCGCTGCGCTGATTCTGGTGTTCACAACGCTGCTGGCGCTCCCGGTCGCAGCTGCGGACGGCACGGCGACTCCGCTCCCAGATGCACTGTTCACCGCGGTGTCGACGATCTGCGTCACCGGCCTGGTCAGCGTCGATATGACCGCGCATTGGTCGATCTTCGGCGAGATCGTCATCTTCATCGGCGTGAACATCGGCGGCATGGGGGCTCTCACGCTCGCGTCGATGCTGGGGCTGATCATCTCCAAGCGCATGGGCCTGCGCGCCAAGCTGATCGCCGCCGGCGACACGAACCCGCTGCGCGCACACGGCGGCGCCGTCTCGGAGTCGCAGGCGGTGCGCCTCGGCGATGTCGGCCTGCTGCTGCGCACCGTGGCGCTGTCGACGCTCATCGTCGAGCTGGTCGTCGCACTGCTCATCCTGCCGTCGACCCTCGCGCAGAACGTGCACTGGGTCGAGGGAACGTGGAACGCCATGACCTACGCGGCGATGTCGTTCACCAACACGGGCTTCACGCTGAATGCCGGTGGTCTCGACGTGTTCGCGAACGACTTCTACTTCCTCACCGTGGTGATGATCAGCGTGTTCATCGGGAGCCTCGGCTTCCCCGTGCTGCTTGCGCTCTCGCGCAACCTGAAGAGCCCGCGCAAGGCGCACCTGATCCGGCCGAGCACGTGGTCGCTGCACGTGAAGCTGACGATCGTCACGAGCGTGATCCTGCTGTTCGGCGGCGCGGGAGCGCTACTCCTCCTCGAATACGGCAATCCGGGCACGTTCGGGGCGATGCCCGCGGGCGAGACGGTGTTCCAGTCGCTGTTCATGTCGACCATGACCCGGTCGGGGGGCTTCTCCGTCGTCGACCAGGGCGAACTGTACGGCTCAGGAATGATCGTCGGCTCGATGCTGATGTTCATCGGCGGCGGGTCGGCATCGACGGCCGGCGGCATCAAGGTCACAACCCTCGCGGTGCTCGCGCTGGCCGTGTGGTCGGAGGCGCGAGGGCGCGTCTCGGTGCAGGCGTACGGGCGCCGGGTGCCGTCGGATGTGCAGCGCGTGGCCGTCGCGGTCCTCGCATGGGGCGCCACGATCGTCGCACTCGGCACGATCATCATCGCCCAGATCACCCACGCGCCGATCGCCGAGGTGCTGTTCGACGTGATCAGCGGCTTCGGCACCGTGGGCCTGTCGACCGGTCTGACCGAGAACCTGTCGACACCGGCGCTGATCGTCATGGCCGTGGTCATCTTCATGGGGCGCGTCGGCACCGTGACGCTGGCTGCCGCTGTCGCCGCAACGTCTCGCCAGCAGCACTACGCGTTCCCGGTCGAACGCCCGATCGTCGGCTGACGGTCACGGCGCCTTCGACGTAGGCTGGTCAGCATGGTTGAGCAGATTCGGGGTGACGCACCCGTCCTCGTGATCGGTCTCGGTCGGTTCGGTGCCGCGTGCTCAGGGGAGCTCGACCGGCTCGACCGCGATGTGCTCGCGATCGACGCCGATCTCGACCTCGTGCAGAAGTGGTCGGAGCGCGTCACGCACACCGTGCAGGCCGACGCGCGCAATCTCGACGCACTGAAGCAGATCGGCGCGGGCGACTTCCAGGTGGCGGTCGTCGCGATCGGCTCCTCCATCGAAGCGTCTGTGCTGATCACAGCGAACCTCGTCGACCTCGGCATCCCGCAGATCTGGGCGAAGGCCGTCTCCCATTCGCACGGCAAGATCCTCGCCCGCGTCGGTGCCAACCACATCGTCTACCCAGAACGCGAGGCGGGCGAGCGCGTGGCTCACCTCGTCGGCGGTCGGATGCTCGACTTCATCCGGTTCGACGACGACTTCGTGCTCACGAAGATGTATCCGCCCAAGTTCATCAGGGGCCGTGGTCTGAACGAGTCGGGCGTGCGGACGAAGTACCGCGTCACGATCGTCGGTGTGAAGAGCCCTGGCAAGCCGTTCCGCTACGCCGAGGCCAGCACCGTCGTCACCAACCACGACCTGATCATCGTGTCGGGGACGTCCGACGACGTCGAACGCTTCGCAAGCTTGGACCGCTGAGCGTCGCCGAGCGAGCGCCCGCGCGGCAGCCGTGCGCTTCGTTTGTGCCTTTGTCGTCGTCTGCGTCGTGGCAACCCAGCGCACGACGCAGACGAACGGGCCCTACTGCAGCTGCGCGAATCCTTCCACGCGCTTGGTGGGGCCCACAGCGAGCACGGTGTCACCAGGGCCCAGGGTCGTGGCGCTGTCGGCGTACTGCCACTCGCCCTCGCCCGAGCGCCATGCCGCGATGGTGACGCCGCGGCGCTTGCGCAGCTCCGTCTGACCCAGCGGCGTGCCCTGGATCTCGCTCGGGGCGGCGACCTTGACGAGCGCGTAGCCGTGGTCGATCTCGAGGTAGTCCTTGGCCGCGCCGCGCACGAGATGGGCGACACGACGCCCCATGTCCGCCTCGGGATACACGGTGTGGTGCACGCCGAGCTGCTCCAGGATCGTGCCGTGCTGCTCATCCCTGGCCTTGGCCCAGACGACCGGCCCGCCGAGCTTGAGCAGCATCGAGGTGACGAGGATCGACGCCTTCAGGTCGCCGGTGATCGCCACCACTGCTCGATCGAAGTCCTGCACGGCCAGCTGCCGCAGCACGTCCTCCTTCGACGCGTCGGCGCGCACGACCTGTGTGAGCTGCCCGTTCAGCGCCCGCACCGTATCCGGATCGGAGTCGATGCCGAGCACCTCCGTTCCCGACGCCATCAGCTCGAGCGCAACGGAGCGCCCGAACCGTCCGAGCCCGATCACGGCGACCGAATCGGCCTCGGCGATATGGCGGGACTTCTCCCCGAACGAGAGGAATGAACCCATGGATGTCGTCCTTTCTGCGCCGGTCAGCCGATGACCGGTCGCTCCTTCGGAAGCTCGTAGGATGCGCGGCGCTCGCGCAGTGCGAGTGCCGAACCGAGGGTGAGCGGGCCGATTCGGCCGAGGAACATCAGCACGACGAGGCACAGCTGGCCCGCAGCCGGAAGGTCGCCGGTGATACCGGTGGACAGGCCGACCGTCGCGAACGCCGAGATCGTCTCGAAGAGCACACGGTCGAGGTCGAGGTCGGTCATGGCGAGGATCGCCACCGTTGCGCCCATCACCGCTGCGAGCGACAGCAGCACGACCGCGATCGCCTGGCGGTGCACGGAGCGCGCGAGCCGCTTGCCGAAGATGTTCACCGCGGTTCCGCCGCGCAGCTCGGTGACCAGGATGAAGAACAGCACTGCGAACGTGGTCACCTTGATGCCGCCGGCTGTGCCGCCTGGGCCGCCGCCGATGAACATCAGCACATCCATGATCAGCCACGTCTCGTCGTGCATGGCGCCGACGTCGATGGAGTTGAAGCCAGCCGTTCTGGTCTGCACGGAGTGGAACAGCGCCGCGAGCACACGTGTCCAGCCGCTCTCCGCGCCGAGAGTGCGCGGGTTGTTCCACTCGATCACCGCGATCGCGAGCCACCCGATCAGCAGCAGTGCCGCGGTGACGGGCAGCACGATCCGTGTGTTCATCGACCAGTGCAGCGGCTTGCGCCACTCTCGAGCGAGCTCGCGCAGCACAGGGAAGCCGAGCCCGCCGAGCACGATTGCGGCGCACATCGGCAATGTGATCCACGGGTCTGCGACGAAGCGCACCATGCTGTCGCTGTACAGCGCGAAGCCGGCGTTGTTGAAGGCCGACACAGAGTGGAAGACGCCGTGCCACACGGCCTTCGGCGCATCGTATCCGTAGCCGAATGCGAATCGCGCGGCCAGCAGCGCCGCCAGCACGGCCTCGATCGTCAGCGACGTCCTGACGATGTTCCGCACCAGACGCCCCACATCGGGCAGGCCGGCGGACTTCGTTTCGAGCGCCGTGTTCATCCGGGTTCTCACCGACACCCGCCGGGCGAGCACGATCCCGACCATCGCGGCGAACACCATGATGCCGAGGCCGCCGAGCTGGATGAGGGCGAGGATCACGCCCAGTCCGAACGGGCTCCAGTGCACCGCCGTGTCGACGACGACCAGGCCCGTCACGCACAGCGCGGAGACAGCGGTGAACAGCGCTTCGACGATGCTCGCGGAGCCGTCGACGCTCGAGATCGGCAGCCACAGCAGGGTTGCACCGACAAGTGCGGTCAGGCCGAAGCCGATCACGATCACCTGCGCGGGAGCGAGGGCCCGGATGAATCGGACCCGGGTCCGGAACGATCGCTCGCGCCTCTGCGCTTTTCGCGTCACGAGGGTTGAGCGTACGCCCATTCCGCCGCCGTGCAACTCAGGGCGGCGTCGCGCCCGGCGCAGCGGCCTCGTCGTCGGGCCGGCGACGAGGCGCGAACCAGGTGCCGCGGTCGCTACGCTCCGGCGGCGAGCTCCTTCGCACGGGCGTAGGCGGCGTCGGTCGCGGCCGAGAACGTGCCGCCGAGGTCAGCCGCCTGCAGCACCTCGACTGCGCGCTCGGTCGTGCCATGGGGGCTCGTGACGCGGCGGCGCAGCTCGGCTGGTTCGTCGCCGGACGCGTCGAGCAGTGCGGTCGCGCCGGCGAACGTCGCAGCGGCCAGCCGCGCGGCGTCCTCGTCGCCGAAGCCCTGGTGCCTCGCCGCCTTCGTGAACTCCTCGATGAGCAGGAACACATACGCGGGGCCGGAGCCGGTGATCGTCGAGATGGCGTCGATGCCGTCATCACCGGCCACCTCGAAGACGTCGCCGACGGTCTCGAACAGACGGCGCACGATCCGGATGTCCTCATCGGTGGCATGCGTGCCGCCGGCGATGCCGGTGACGCCCTTGCCGGCTGTCGACGGAGTGTTCGGCATGGATCGCACCACGGCCGCACCTGGCAGGTGCCGCTCGAACGTCCCGAGCGTCACGCCGGCGGCGATGCTGACCACGATCGCGTCCTCACGCAGGTGCGGTGCGAGCTGCGTGAGCAGATCGCCGACCATCTGCGGCTTCACTCCGACGACGACGACCCGCGATCCGGCGACCGCTTCGACGTTGCCGTCCGGATGCTCCGACAGCGCGATCGACTCGACGCCGTCGAGCTCGGCGAGAGCGGCGGCTTTCTCGGCGGTCCGGTTCGTGACCCGGATGCCGCCGGAGACCGGGATGGCGCTGGCGACGAGCCCGCGCAGGATCGCCCCTCCCATCGAACCGGCTCCGAGGAATGCGATCGATGGCAGCTCATCCGTCATGCGTCCCAGTCTAGGCGCGGGTCTCCGGCTGCCGAGATGCGTACTTCTACGACGAGATCGCGTCCAGAGGTGCGCATCTCGATGAGAAGTGCGCATCTCGCGAGCGGGACGCGAGGCCGTCAGGCGGCGGGGACGGTCTGGATGGCGTTGTAGATCCAGAGAGCCCAGAAGGCGGCGGATGCGGTGCCGACGATGCCGAGGCCGAGGGCCCAGCCGGCTGACGCGCGGTCCTCCCAGCGGCGGGACAGCGCGACCGAACCGAGGATCACGCCCAGAATCGATACGGGCATCGCCCACGGCATGAACCACGACATCGACAGGCCGAACATCGCGCACATCAGCGCCCACCCGGCCAGCGGCTGCGGCGGTTTCCAGCGCTTCGGTTCGCGACGCTCGTGGCGACGCTTCTCCTCGCGCGCCGCTGCCGCGCGCTGCTCCGCGCGCGATACTGCGGGCCCTCCGGACTCGACGCGAGGTTCAGCAGGGCTCGGCCGATCGCCGGCGAGCTCCTCGATCAGCTTCGCCGGGTCGTCGGCACGCGAGGGTGTGCTCATGGCGCCTCGGCCACCTGTATCTCGGTGACCGGCAGCGTCGAGTCGGCGCCGAACACCAGTGTCGACGGCCTCCGACCCGACGCGATCAGCTCGGCCGCGAGCCCGGCGATCATAGCGCCGTTGTCGGTGCACAGGCTCAGCGGCGGGATCCGCACCGTCACACCCCGCTCAGCCGCGCGCCGGGTCGCCACGTCGCGCAGCCGCTTGTTCGCGATCACGCCTCCGCCGAGCAGCAGGCGCGGAACACCCCTCTCCTCGCACGCGTCGAGCGCCTTGGTGACGAGCACGTCGACGACCGCCTCGCGAAAGCTCGCCGCCACGTCGGCCACCGGAATCGGCTCATCCGCCGCTTCTCGCTGTTCGATCCACCTGGCCACAGAGGTCTTCAGGCCGGAGAACGAGAAGTCCCATCTGTGCTTCTCCCTGTCACTCGCCCGCGACAGCCCCCGGGGGAACCGGATCGCGTCGGGGTCGCCTTCCAGCGCCGCCTGGTCGATCTGCGGACCCCCCGGATACGGCAGGCCGAGGATGCGCGCGACCTTGTCGAACGCCTCCCCTGCGGCGTCGTCGATCGTCTCACCGAGCATCTCGACATCGGTCGTGAGATCGCGCACGTGCAGCAGCGACGTGTGCCCGCCGGAGACGAGCAGCGCGATCGTCGGGTACTCGAGCGGCTCGGTGCCCTCCGTCAGGATGTCCGCGGCGATGTGCCCGACCAGGTGGTTCACGGCGTACAGCGGCTTGCCGAGGGACACGGCAAGCGCCTTCGCCGCGCCGACGCCGATCATCAGCGCCCCTGCCAGCCCCGGTCCGCTCGTCACCGCAACCGCGTCGAGGTCGCCCAGCCGGATGCCCGCCTCGGCGACCGCACGCTCGATGGCCGGCTGCAGCGCCTCCAGGTGCGCGCGCGCGGCGACCTCGGGAACCACGCCGCCGAAACGGGAGTGCTCGTCCATGCTGCTGGCGATCGTGTTGCTCAGCAGCGTGCGGCCGCGCACGATGCCGATGCCGGTCTCGTCGCAGCTGGTCTCGATGCCCAGCACGAGGGGCCCAGATGACGCGGTCGCGTCGGCTGCGGTCTGTTCCGTCATCGGCGCACCTCCTCATCCGGATCCGTTCGCTCCTGCCATCTGCGCACGTCGAGCTTCATCACGATCGCGTCGACGTCGTCCGGCTGGTAGTACCTCGGACGCCTGCCGATCTCCTCGAACCCTTCTGAGACGTACAGCCCGTGCGCCGTCGGGTTGTCGGCGCGCACCTCGAGGAACACCTCGCGCACGCGGCGCTGCGCTGCGGCGTCGAGCAGTGCGCGCAGCAGCGCCCTGCCCCGTCCGGAGCCGCGCGCGGCGGCGGCGAGCGCAATCGTCTGGATGTCGCCGTCCTTGGCGCCGGGGATGGCACGCAGTCCGCCGTACCCGACCACGTCTCCCCCGCGTTCGACGACGAGGTAGCGGCCGTGCGGGCTGGCCAGCTCCGCCGCCATCGACGACTCGCTCCACGCGTCGGTCGCGAACGAGCCCCGCTCGATCGCCATGATCGCGGCGAGGTCGTTCGGAGTTGCGATGCGGATGTCGACTGCGACCGTCTCGGCGGCGTGCATGTTGGCGGCGCCGTGCGCCTCGACCCCGCCCGTCATGTGCTCACCCGCTTGCGGACATGGCCGACCGTGACGTCGGGCGATCGCAGGTACAGGGGCTCGTCCGCTCCCGGTGCGACACCCGCGGCGAGTACGCGGGCCGCGACGCGGCCGAGGTCGGCGGCCCGGATGATCGAGGTGGGTGCATCTGCTGGATTCGCATCATCAGCGGCGGTGCCGGTCGGCACGATCACGGTCGCGCTCGGCAGGATCGCTGCGAGGTCGGCGGCCTGCGGGTGAAGCTCAGGCCCGGAGATCCTGACCGGCAGGCCGTGCTCGTCGATACCGCGGTACACCGAGACGGCGTTCTCTCTGCGTCGGGCATCGGTCACGATCGCGAACGCGCCGCCGTCACCGGTGCGTTCGATGTGAGCGAGCGCCGCGGCGTCGTGACTGGCCACGGGCACCACGTCGATTCCCCGCCCCACGGCGAACGCGCGACCCGCCGCGATGCCGATGCGCAGGCCGGTGAACGGCCCCGGCCCCATGCCGGTTGCCACATGCGTGATCTCGGCGGCCACGACGCCGGCGTCTTCGAGTGCCGCGACGAGCAGATCGCCGATCACCTCGGCGTGCCCCCTCGGGCTGGCGCTCTCGGCGTGACCGAGCACGACGCCATCCGGAGCGACCACGGCTGCGGTCGACCCGATCGACGTATCGACGGCGAGAATCACGCTCCCAGCGTATCGACGCGTACCTGGAGGAGGCTTGATTGCACCTGGACCGTTACCCGCCCGGTACCGCAATGGTCGCCATCCGGTTCGTCTGCGCCTTCCGCAGGTCGTGAGCCGTCAGAAGCGGCGGTGGGCACGGTCGGACGGCCGGTCGTGCGTGCGTGCAGTCAGTGCGCGCGGCTGATGGTCACGATGCGCGGGGCGTCGGCGTCGAGGTCTTCGGCCGAGCGCGACACGTCACCGCACATCGTGTCGGCTCCGCGTCCGCCGACGGGGCGGGCGATCTCGACCTCCCACCACGTCTCGCGAAGGCCCTCCGCCTTGCCCCTGCCCCATTCCATCACGACGACGGACGCGTCGGCATCGATGTCGAGATCATCGAGCTCCATCGCGTCGCCGACACGATAGGCGTCGGCGTGCACGAGCGGCGCACCGCCGGTGAGCGACGGGTGGGTGCGGGCGATCACGAAGGTCGGGCTCTGGATCGGGCCGCGCACGCCCATGCCCTCGGCGAGACCGCGGGTGAAGGTCGTCTTGCCCGCGCCGAGAGGACCGGTCAGCACCAGCAGGTCGCCGGCGACGAGACCCTCGCCGATCCGGCGTCCGAGGTCTTCCATCACCTCGGCCGCCGGCACCTCGTGCGTGCCGAGCATCTCGTCAGCGATCACCGCGCCTCCTCCCGTCCTCGCCTTCCAGCCATCCAACATACCGTCGGCGCTCCGCGCGGGTTCACCTGACGCCAAATGCTCGTTCCGCCGCAGTTCACCGACATCTTGCGTCAGGTGAGCCCGGCGGGCCGCAGGCCCGGCCCATCGGTTCGGGTGACGCGGGGGCCGATGCGGGTGACGATCTCGTAGCCGATCGTGCCTGCGGCCTGCGCCCATTCCTCCGCCAGCGGGGCGCCCGCCGCGGGGTCGCCGAACACGAGCACCTCGTCGCCCACCTCGACGGGCAGATCCCCCACATCGACGACGAACTGGTCCATCGCGATCGTGCCGGCAACGCGGAAGCGCTCGCCCCGGATGGTGACGGGGCCGGCGTTCGAAGCCTGCCGCGGCATGCCGTCGGCGTAGCCGAGCGGCACCAGCGCGTAGGTCGTCTCCCTGGGCGCGCGGTAGCGGTACCCATACGAGGCACCGTGACCGGCGGCGACCCTGCGCACCGCAGCGACCCTGGAGCGCACCGTCATCGCGGGGCGCAGCCCGAGGTCGGAGGGTGTGCGGTCGGCGAGGGGCGAGACGCCGTAGATGCCGATGCCGACCCGCACGGCGTCGAGCCTGGCCTCGGGGATGTCGATGGCCGCTGCTGTGGCGGCGATATGACGCAGCCGCCCGTCGAAGCCGTGCTGTTCGGCGAGGGCGACCCCGTCGTGGAACGCCTGGACCTGTGCGAGATCGTCCGCGCGACTCGTGCCGCTGAGGTGGCTGAAGATGCCGACGACCCTGAGGTGTCCCGCGGCCTCCTCGGCCGCGGCGGCCGCGAACAGCTCGTCCCACTCGCTGCGGTGGGCCCCGTTCCGGCCGAGACCCGTCTCCAGCTTGAGGTGCGCTGCGACGCAGCGGCCGGTGCGCGCACCCGCGGCCGCCGCCGCATGCACCTGCGCGAAGCTCGACAGCCCGAGTTCGATGCCTGAGCGCGCCGCCTCGGCGAAGTCGGCGTCCGGCGCATGCAGCCACGCAATGACGGGCGCGGTGATGCCCGCCTCACGGAGGGCGAGCGCTTCACGGATGTCGGCGACGCCGAGGCGGGTCGCTCCTCCGGCGAGCGCGGCGCGCGCGGCTGTCGGCGCACCGTGGCCGTATCCGTTGGCCTTGACCACCGCGATGCATTCCGGCGTGCCCGCGATGTCGCGCAGCACCCGCACGTTGTGCTCGATCGCCGAGGCGTCGACGATCGCCTCGCGCGGGGGCGCTGCCTGGTCGTTCTCACGCACGGTTGGTTCCTCTTCGTCCTGGAGCCGAGCGCATCCGGGCCTCAGTCATCCGCCTCGCCCCGTCCATCCGGTTCGGCGCCCCGTCCATCAGGTGCCTCGCCCTCGAGCACGGTGTACGCGACGGCGAGGCCTGCATCGTGCGAGAGCGACAGGTGCAGGCTCGTCACTCCGCGGGCGGTCACCGTCGCAGCCGTCTCACCGTCGATCACGTAGCTCGGAGCCTGACGCTCGCCGAGCCGCGGCACCTCGATGTCGCGCCAGTTCACGCCTTCGCTTCCGCCCAGTGCTTTGATCAGTGCTTCTTTGGCGGCGTAGCGCGCGGCCAGCGATCGCAGCGGAAGCTCGCGCTCGTGCGCGCTGAACAGGCGCTCGGCGAGCCGCGGCGACCCCTCGATCTGCTGCTGGAAGCGCTCGACATCGACGATGTCGACGCCGATCCCGATGATCATGCCGCCACCGGTCACTCGACCGTGACGGACTTCGCCAGGTTGCGGGGCTGGTCGACGTCGAGGCCCTTGGCCGTGGCCAGCCCCATCGCGAAGATGTGCAGCGGCACAACCGCGAGGATCGCCTCGAACAGCGGACCGGCCAGCGGCACCCGCAGCATCTCGTCGGCATGCGGCAGCACGGCGGTGTCGCCCTGCTCCGCCACGGCGATGACGCGGGCGCCGCGCGCGCGGATCTCCTCGATGTTCGAGACGACCTTCGCGTGCAGGGTCGCCGCTCCGCGCGGCGACGGCACCATCACGAACACGGGCTGGCCCGGCTCGATCAGCGCGATCGGTCCGTGCTTGAGCTCGCCGGCGGCGAAGCCCTCCGCGTGGATGTACGAGATCTCCTTGAGCTTCAGCGCCCCCTCGAGCGCGATCGGGAAGCCCACGTGACGGCCGAGGAACAGCACGGAACGGGTGTCGGCCATCCAGTGCGCGAGCTGCTCGATGCGCTCCTGCTCGTTGTCGAGGATCCACTGGATCTTCTCTGGCAGCGACTCGAGCTCCGCCACGGCGTCAGCGGTGGTCTCGGTGCTGATCGTTCCGCGCACGCGACCGATGTGCAGCGCCAGCAGGTACAGCGCTGTGATCTGAGCGACGAAGGCCTTCGTGGAGGCGACGGCCACCTCTGGTCCTGCATGCGTGTAGACGATCGCGTCGGACTCGCGCGGGATCGTCGCACCCTGGGTGTTGCAGATCGACAGCGTCCTGGCGCCGAGGCGTGCGGCCTCCTTGACCGCCATCAGCGTGTCCATCGTCTCGCCCGACTGGCTGATCGAGACGACGAGCGTGTCGGGACCGACGATCGGGTCGCGATAGCGGAACTCGTGCGCCAGCTCGACGTCGACGGGCACGCGCGCCCACTTCTCGAGCGCGTACTTGCCGACCTGTCCGGCGTAGCTGGCCGTTCCGCAGGCGATGACGATGATGCGGCTGACGTCGGCGAAGAGCTCGTCGAGACCGTCGAGCTCGGAGATCGCGACGGCACCGTCCCTGACGCGGCCGCGCACCGTGTTCGCCACGGCCTCCGGCTCCTCCGAGACCTCCTTGGCCATGAAGCTCGACCATCCGCCCTTCTCGGCGGCCGCGGCGTCCCACATCACTTCGAAGGGACTGGTCTCGACCTCGTTGCCGTCGAAGTCGGTGACGCGCACCTCGTCGGGGGTGATGGCCACGATCTGGTCCTGACCGATCGCGAGCGCGCTGCGGGTGTGCTCGACGAACGCGGCGACATCGCTGCCGAGGAAGTTCTCGCCGTCGCCCAGCCCGATCACGAGCGGCGAGTTGCGGCGGGCGCCGACGACGAGGCCGGGGTGGTCCTCGTGCATGGCGAGGATCGTGAACGCGCCTTCGAGCCGCGCGGCGACGGCGCGGAACGCGGCGACCAGATCGCCGTCGCTGGCCCGGTACTCGCGGCCGAGCAGCACCGCGGCGACCTCGGTGTCGGTCTGGCTGAGCAGCTCGAAGCCCTGTTCTGTCAGCTCCGCACGCAGCTCGGCGAAGTTCTCGATGATGCCGTTGTGGATCACCGCGAGGCGATCATCGTCAGCGAGGTGCGGGTGCGCGTTCAGGTCGGTCGGGCCGCCGTGAGTCGCCCAGCGCGTGTGCCCGATGCCGGTCGTGCCCGCAGCGATCGGCGCAGCCTCCAGCCGCTCGCGCAGCCTCGCCAGCTTGCCCGCCTTCTTCTCGGCGTGCAGGTCACCCGCACTGTCGATGACGGCGATCCCCGCCGAGTCGTAGCCCCTGTACTCCAGGCGAGCAAGGCCTGCGAGCAGGATGTCCTGGCTCTCGCGCTGGCCGACGTATCCGACGATTCCACACATGGGTACGAGTCTAGAGCGGCGTTCCTGGGGAAGCGCGCAGGCGTGCGGGCCCGCCCACCGTGCGCCGCTACGCCTTGCGGAGGAGGACGGACTCGACGGCGTGCGACGCCCCCTTCTGCAGCACCAGCGTGGCCCGATGCTTCGTGGGGAGCACGTTCTCTACGAGGTTCGGCATGTTGATGTCTCGCCAGAAGCCCAGTGCGGTCTGCTCGGCCTCGGCGTCGCTGAGCCCGGCGAACACGTTGAAGTACGACGCGGGGTTCGCGAAGGCGCCTGCGCGCAGCTTCAGGAACCGATCGACGAACCACCGCTCGATGTGGTCGGTGTCGGCGTCGACGTAGATCGAGAAGTCGAACAGGTCGCTGACGGCGACATCGTTCGGTGCGGGAGGCGGCTGCAGCACGTTCAGCCCTTCGACGATCACGACATCCGGTCTGCGCACCGTGACCTGGGCATCCGGAACGATGTCGTAGCGCACGTGCGAGTAGAACGGCGCGTGCACGACGTCCTCACCGCTCTTCACCTTCGTGAGGAAGTCGACCAGCGCCCGCCGGTCATACGACTCGGGGAATCCCTTGCGGGTCATCAGTCCGCGGCGCTCGAGCTCGGCGTTCGGATGCAGGAAGCCGTCGGTCGTGACGAGGTCGACGCGCGGCGTCGTCGACCAGCGACTCATCAGCTCTCGGAGCAGACGCGCGATCGTCGATTTGCCGACGGACACGGATCCGGCCACGGCAACGACGAAGGGCGTGCGGATGTCCTGGCTGCGGCCGAGGAAGTCGGAGACGTCGGTTCCGATGCGCTGGTACGCGTTCGCCCAGATCGACAGCAATCGGCTCAGCGGCAGGTAGACCTCGCGGATCTCGTCGACGTCGAGCCGGTCTCCGATGCCGCGGATCTGCACCACCTCGGCCTCGGTCAGCGGCTGGTCCATGTCCGCTGCGAGCCGAGACCAGTCGGACCGCGCGATCTGGCGGTACAGCGAGAGCTGCGGATCGGAAGTCACCCGCGACATTCTACCGGCGCGCACGAAGCCGTCGATTCGCCCCGGATACACGGGCACGGCATACGGACCCCTGCGGGAGCGCAACCGCCCCGGCACCGGATCTCCTGCGCCGCGCCGCCGCACCCGGCGCACCGACACACCGAACGGTCGGCGCTATCGTGTTCCCCATGCGACTCGGCGTCCTCGATATCGGTTCGAACACGGTGCACCTGCTCGTCGCCGACGCGCATCCGGGCGGGCGGCCGCTGGCCACCACGAGCGATAAGAGCGTGCTGCGCCTGATGCGGTACCTCACGCCGGACGGGTCGATCTCACGCGAGGGCGCGGAAGCGATCGTCGCCGCCGTGCGCCAGGCGAAGGCCGTGGCCGAAGAGGAGGGCGTCGTCGAACTGCTCGCCACGGCGACATCGGCGATGCGGGAGGCGACCAACGGCGGCGACATCATCGCCAGGGTCGAGGATGCGCTCGGCCAGCCGCTGCAGGTGCTCGGCGGCACGGATGAGGCACGGCTGACGTTCCTCGCCATCCGGCGCTGGTTCGGCTGGTCGGCCGGTCAGATCCTGATGTTCGACATCGGCGGCGGTTCGCTCGAGGTCGCGGGAGGCAGCGAGGAGCTGCCACGACTCGCCGAGTCGGTGCCGCTGGGCGCCGGCCGGATGACGATCGAGCACCTCCCTGATGACCCGGCAGGCGACGACGAGATAGAAGGCCTCCGCGAGCACGCGCGCGGCATCCTGAAGCCCCTCGCGAAGCGGTTCAGGGCCGTGCCGAAACCGGATTTCGTCGTCGGCTCGTCGAAGACCATCCGGTCACTGGCGAAACTCGCCGGCTACGCACAGCCCGGATGGGCGGGAGACGAGCGCTGGCGCCTTCCTCGAGCGGCGCTGGGTGCGTGGATCCCGGTGCTGGCGCGCATCCCCGCCGAGGCGAGGCAGGAGCTGCCCGGCATCACCGCCGACCGCACGTTCCAGATCACCGCGGGCGCCGTCGTGCTGCACGAGGCGATGAGGTCACTCGGTGTCGACGAGCTGGAGGTCAGCCCGTGGGCGCTGCGCGAAGGCGTCATGCTCCGCTACATCGAGCAGCTCGGCTGGGAGGGCGACCGGTAGGCCAGGCCGTTCCTCGTTTCTGGCACGCGTCCGCACAGGACGTCCTGGGGACGCGTGCCAGAAAGCGGGATCGGAGCGGAGACGACGATCAGTGACCGAGTCGCTCCCGGACGACCTTCGCGAGGTGATCTGCATGGCGCCGCGCGGTCTCGCTGTCGGCGGCTTCGACCATGACGCGCACGAGCTGTTCCGTGCCGGAAGGACGCAGCAGCACACGGCCGGTCTCCCCCAGCTCGGCTGCCACGGCATTCACGGCGGCCACGAGCGGCTCGTCATCGGTTCGATCCTTGTCGACGCCGGTCACGTTGATCAGCACCTGCGGGTACACGGTCATGATCGCTGCCAGCTCGGCGAGCGACTTGCCCGTGCGCGCCACTTCTGCGGCCAGGTGCAGGCCCGTGAGCACGCCGTCGCCGGTCGTCGCGTGCTCGCTCATGATGACGTGCCCCGACTGCTCGCCGCCCAGCGAGTGGCCGCCGGCGTTCATGCCCTCGAGCACGTAGCGGTCGCCCACTGCGGTCTGCAGCACCTCGATGCCGCGTTCGCCCATGGCGCGGTGCAGGCCGAGATTGCTCATCACCGTGGCGACCAGTGTGCTGTTAGCCAGCACGCCGCGCTCATGCATCGAGGCCGCGAGGATCGCCATGATCCGGTCGCCGTCGATCTGGTTGCCATCCGCATCGATCGCCAGGCAGCGGTCGGCGTCGCCGTCGTGGGCGATGCCCATGTCGGCGCCGAGACGCACGACGGCTTCCGCGAGATGGTCGAGGTGGGTCGAGCCCACGCCGTCGTTGATGTTGAGACCATCCGGCTCGGCACCGATGACGGTGAGTTCCGCTCCAGCGTCGCGGAAGGCGTCAGGAGACACCCCGGCCGCGGCCCCGTGCGCGCAGTCGAGCACGATGTGCAGGCCGTCGAGCCGATGCGGCATCGTCGACAGCAGGTGCACGAGGTAGCGATCCTCCGCGTCGGAGAAGCGCCGGATGCGTCCGACCTGCGATCCGGTCGGGAGCCATCTCTCCCCGTGCATGTGCTCCTCGATGCGCCGTTCGACGACATCCGGAAGCTTCACGCCCCCGCGCGCGAACACCTTGATCCCGTTGTCGGGAGCAGGGTTGTGCGATGCGGAGATCATGATGCCGAAGTCGGCATCGAAGTCGGCGATCAGGTAGGCGAGCGCAGGCGTCGGGATCACGCCGGCGTCATAGACATCGACGCCGGAGGAGGCGAGCCCGGCCGCAACAGCGGAGGAGAGGAACTCGCCGGAGATGCGCGGGTCGCGCGCGATCACCGCGGAGGCGCGGCGGCCTTCCGCACGACGCGCCTCCGCGGAACGGCCCTGGCCCAGGACGACGGCAGTCGCCTGGGCCAGGGACAGAGCGAGGTCGGCGGTGAGGGAGCCGTTGGCCAGCCCCCTCACGCCGTCCGTGCCAAACAGCGGCATCGGAAGAGTGCTCGCTTTAGCGCTTCGAGTACTGCGGGGCCTTGCGGGCCTTCTTGAGACCAGCCTTCTTGCGCTCCTTGACGCGAGCGTCGCGCGAGAGGAAGCCGGCCTTCTTGAGGGTCGGTCGGTTGTTCTCGACGTCGATGCCGTTGAGCGAACGCGCGATGCCGAGGCGAAGCGCGCCGGCCTGGCCGGACGGGCCGCCGCCGGTGATGCGGGCGATCACGTCGTACGCACCGTTCAGCGAGAGCAGCGTGAACGGGTCGTTGATCAGCTGCTGGTGCAGCTTGTTCGGGAAGTAGTCCTCGAGCGTGCGCCCGTTGACCGTGATGGTGCCGTTGCCCGGCACCAGACGCACGCGTGCGATGGCCTGCTTGCGGCGGCCAACAGCGGCGCCGGGAACGCTGACGACGGGGCGTGCGGCCTCGACGGTCTCAGCGGCCTCGGACTCGGTGCTGTAGTTCTGCGGGAAGTCGGTAGTGTCGTTCGCCACGATGAATCCTTAGCTGCGCGCTTACTGCGCGACCTGGTCGAGGGTGTACGTCTTGGGCTGCTGCGCGGCGTGGGGGTGCTCGGCACCCGTGTACACCTTCAGCTTCGAGAGCTGCTGACGGCCGAGGCTGTTCTTGGGGAGCATGCCGCGGATCGCCTTCTCGACGGCGCGCACGGGGTTCTTGTCGAGGAGCTCCTCGTACGAGACCGAGCTCAGGCCGCCCGGGTAGCCCGAGTGGCGGTATGCACGCTTGTTCTGGAGCTTGTTGCCCGTGAGCGCCACCTTGTCGGCGTTCACGACGACGACGAAGTCGCCCATGTCCATGTGCGGAGCGAAGGTCACCTTGTGCTTGCCGCGCAGAAGCGCGGCCGCGTGCGAGGCGAGGCGGCCGAGAACGACGTCGGTGGCGTCGATGACGAGCCACTCGCGCTGGGCGTCGCCAGCCTTCGGGGAATAAGTGCGAGTCACAGTTGTGCTGCTTTCTATTCGAACGGAGACGTTCGTGAATCCCGCTCCGGTGCCGATTCCGAGTCGAAGATCCGGAATGCAGACGTTGGAGGGCTCACGTTCGCAGTGCGCGCGGTCGCGCACCAACGAGATAGCTTAGCACGACTCACGGCCCGCCGCATCACCGCGCTCAGGTCTGCGGCGGCGCGCAGAACGAGAACGAAGGTTGTGCACGGAGCGAAAGCGGGCACAGGATGGGCGAGTGACTGATGTGCATGCAACCCTGTCGTCCGCGCAGCTGCGCGATGTCGAGCTCGCGCTGGCCGGCGCGAACGACAGCTGCGCTCGGCTGCGCCTGCGCGACGTCGAGATCGCGCAGGGCGATGCGGTCACGCTGCACGATGCCGAGGGCACGGATGTCGCAGAGCTCCGCGCCGACGACGTCGATGTCGTTCCGCCGCACCCGGCCGGAGTCGCGCAGATCGGCACGGGAACAGCGCCGGATCTGCCGGGCGAGACGCTGGTCTCCGGCGCGGTGTCGGCGCGCCGACCGCTCGGACACCGCGACCGCACCGAGCTGCGCGCAGCCGCCGGATTCGCCCGCGTTCGGCGGGCTGTGCTGGTCACCGGGGCCGTACCGGAACCGGAAGACGCCGGATGGGATGGTGCAGGCCCTGTGATCGTGCTGGATCGCGGCGACTCCTCCGCCCTGGCCGTCGCCGTCGCCCGGGTCGAGCACGCAGGGCGCCGCGCCGTGGTGATGCCCTCGCCGAGCGATCCGGCTTCCGTCCGCGACGTCGCAGAGCAGCTCATCGCCGACCGCGTCGACGTCTGGGAGACCGCGATCCCCGCCTCCCCCGGGTGTGCGATCCTGCTGACGGGGCTCTCCGGCTCCGGGAAGTCCACCATCTCGAAGCTGCTCGTCGAGCGCCTCGCCGAGACCGACGAGCGCACCACCACGCTGCTCGACGGCGACGAGGTCCGGCTCATCCTGTCGAAAGGCCTCGGCTTCTCCCGCGAGGACCGGATGCTCAACGTGCAGCGGATCGGCTGGGTCGCGTCCCTTGTCGCGCGGCACGGCGGCATCGCCGTCTGCGCGCCGATCGCGCCGTACGAAGCGATGCGCCGCGAGATGCGCGAGCGCGTCGAACAGCACGGTCGCTTCCTGCTCGTGCACGTGTCCACCCCGGTGTCCGTCTGCGCCGAACGCGATCGCAAGGGGCTGTATGCCGAGGCCGCCGCCGGTGAGATCGCCGAGTTCACCGGCATCAGCGACCCGTATCAGATCCCCTCGGACGCCGACCTCACCATCGATGCCGCCGTCGTCGCACCGGATGACGCCGTCACGCAGATCCTGGAGGCCATGCACCGCTGAATCCCACCGGCCCCGAGGCCCCGCGCCCAGCTGCCGAGATGCGCACATCTCGTCGAGATGCGCCGGTTTCTGCGTCCGGATGTCGAAGAAGCGCGCATCTCGGCGGTGGACGCGCAGGTCACCCCGGCAACAGAAGGCCTCATTCCGGCACCTTTCGCTCACGACGTGCGGCGGGCAGGATTCCGTAGGCGGACCGCAGGCCTATCCAGCCGAGCGTCGCGGCGACGAAGGCGAGTGAGACCGCGGCTATCGTCCACGGGATGTCCACGTCGAGCATGCGCAGCCCGGAGGCCAGCAGCACCAGTGCGAGCGCGCGGCGCACGATGCCGCTGGGCAGCGTGGACGACAGCCGCGCACCGATGATCGTGCCTGGCACGCTGCCGATGATCAGCGGCAGCACGATCGACCAGTCCACCTCGCCGAACAGCAGGTGCCCGATGGCCGCGGCGATCACAAGCGGAACTGCCTGCACGAGATCGGTGCCGACGAGCCGCCCCATCGGGAGCAGGGGGTACAGCAGCATCAGCGCGATGATGATGAGCGAGCCCGACCCGACGGAGGTCAGCCCGACCATCAGACCGCCGACGATCCCGACGAGCAGCGTGGGGATCCGGCGCACCCGCACCGGCTCCCCATCGTCGCGGCGCGTGTGCGTGCCGTCGCGACGCTCGCGGGCACGGTTGCGCATTCCGACGAAGGCGCGCAGACCGATCAGGGCGGCAGCCAGGACCAGAACCGCGCCGAGCGAAGTCTTGACGAATGCCGATGCGTCGGCCGCCTCGCCGTAGACCGAGATGATCAGTGCCCCGCAGAACGCAGCAGGCACGGATCCGATCATCAGCCACAGCACGAGCCCCCAGTTCACGGTGCCCCTGCGCGCGTGCACGATGGATCCTGCCGGCTTCATCACTGCGGACGTGATCAGGTCGCTCGAGACCGCCGTGAACGGGTTCACCCCGAAACCCAGCACCAGCACGGGCGTCATCAGGGCGCCGCCGCCCATGCCGGTCAGCCCCACGACGACACCCACGCCGAGGGCCGCAGACGACATCGCCCAGTCCATAGGTCGCGACGGTATCCCACACCCGACAGGGTTCCCGAGGCCCGCAGTAACCGGGCGTCATGCGACAGCCGGATCGACCGTCGCCCGGGTTATGGTCAACTCGCCGCGGGGCGCTCCCCGGCGGCACAGCCCAAACCGAACCGTTCGCGAGGCCCAGAACCGTGGTTACCGAAGACGCAGGAAACAGCGACGCAGCCATCGCTCGCGCCCTCGCAACCGAGGCGGCGACCCGGCTCGTCGGCATCCGGCGCGAGAACCCGGATGCCGACCGGCTGGCGCTGAAGGATCTGGGCGATCAGGGCGCGCAGGCCGTTCTCGCCGCGCGCCTGGCCGAGCTCGCGCCGGCCGACGCCGTGCTCAGCGAGGAGGCCGCGGACAGTGCTGCTCGACTCTCCGCATCGCGCGTGTGGATCATCGACCCTCTCGACGGCACCCGCGAGTACAGCGAGGGGCGCGACGACTGGGCCGTGCACATCGCGCTCGTCGTCGACGGTGAGCTCGCCCTCGGCGCTGTCGCGCTCGGCGGCCCGGACGAGGTGGTCGTGTCGACAGACGTCGCCGGCAGCCCGGATGCCGTGGGCGACCCGATCCGGATCGCCGTCAGCAGGAGCCGCGCACCGGGGATCGTCCGCCGGGTCGCGGCCGCTCTCGGCGCCGAGCTCATCCCGATGGGCTCGGCCGGGGTGAAGATCTGCTCCGTCGTGAACGGCACAGCCGACGCGTACCTGCACGGCGGCGGGCAGTACGAGTGGGACAGCGCGGCGCCCGTGGCCGTCGCCCGCGCCGCGGGACTGCACGCTTCGCGCCTCGACGGTCGCGACCTCGTCTACAACCGGCCCGACCCCTACCTTCCGGATCTCGTGGTCTGCCGCCCCGGCATCCGGGATCGCGTGCTGAGCGCGATCGACGACGCGCTCGCGGCGCAACCGGAGTGAAAGGAGCCCTCGTGTCCTCGGAAACGCACTACTCGATCTCACAGCTGAGACAGCTCGAGGCCGAGTCGATCCACATCATCCGCGAGGTGGCGGCACAGCTCGAGCGCCCTGCGCTGCTGTTCTCCGGCGGCAAGGATTCGCTCGTCATGCTGCACCTCGCGATGAAGGCGTTCGCGCCGGCGAGGCTGCCCTTCCCCGTCGTGCACATCGACACCGGTCACAATTTCCCAGAGGTGCTCGACTTCCGCGACGAGCATGTGGCCCGCAACGCTCTCCGCCTGATCATCGGTTCTGTGCCTGAGGCGATCGAGCGCGGACTGGTCCGCGAGGAGCCCAACGGGTCGCGCAACCGCATCCAGACGCCGGTGCTGCTCGACACGGTCGAGAAGAACGGCTTCGACGCGATGCTCGGCGGCGCCCGCCGCGACGAGGAGCGGGCCCGCGCCAAGGAACGCGTGTTCAGCTTCCGCGACGAGTTCGGCCAATGGGACCCGAAGAACCAGCGCCCCGAGATCTGGGACCTGTACAACGGTCGCGTCCACCCTGGTGAGTCCATCCGGGTGTTCCCGATCTCGAACTGGACCGAGCTCGACATCTGGCAGTACATCAAGGAGGACGAAGTCGCGATTCCGCCGATCTACTTCGCCAGCGAGCGCGACACCTTCGTGCGCGACGGCATGGTGTTCGAAGCCAACGAGTTCTGCCGCCCCAGAGAGGGCGAGGAGGTCTCGAGGCGGACGGTGCGCTATCGCACCGTGGGAGACGCGACCCTCACTGCGGCGGTCGAGAGCGACGCCGACACGGTCGACAGGATCATCGACGAGGTCGCCGCGACGCGCATCACCGAGCGCGGTGCGACGCGCGGCGACGACCGCGTGAGCGAGGCCGCGATGGAGGACCGGAAGAAGCAGGGGTATTTCTGAGATGGACATGCTGCGATTCGCCACGGCCGGCTCCGTCGACGACGGCAAGAGCACGCTGATCGGCCGACTGCTGTACGACTCGAAGTCGATCTTCGAGGACCAGCTGCTCAGCGTCGAGGAGACGAGCAGGAGCCGCGGCAACGAATACGTCGACCTGTCGCTGCTCACCGACGGCCTTCGGGCCGAGCGCGAGCAGGGCATCACGATCGACGTCGCCTACCGCTACTTCGCGACTCCCAAGCGCAAGTTCATCATCGCCGACACTCCCGGCCACCAGCAGTACACCCGCAACATGGTCACGGGCGCCTCGACCGCCGACCTCGCAGTCGTGCTCGTCGACGCGCGCAAGGGCGTGCTCGAGCAGTCGCGCCGCCACGCCACGATCGCGTCGCTGCTGCGCGTGCCGCATGTCGTGCTCGCGGTGAACAAGATGGACCTCGTCGACTACGACGAGCAGGTGTTCGATGAGATCCGCCAGGACTTCCTCGACTTCAGTGCGAAGCTGAACATCACCGACATCACGGCGATCCCGCTGTCAGCGCTGAACGGCGACAACGTCGTCACACGCAGCGAGAACATGCCGTGGTACGAGGGAACCTCGCTGCTGCACCACCTCGAGAACGTGTACATCGGAGCCGACCGCAATCTCCAGGATGTGCGCTTCCCCGTGCAGTATGTGATCCGCCCGCAGCAGTCCGACGCGATCGACTACCGCGGGTACGCCGGCCGGGTGGCGAGCGGACTCATCCGGACCGGCGACGAGGTCATCGTGCTGCCCAGCGGCCTCACCTCGCATGTGAAGGCCATCGACACGGCCGACGGGGAGATCGCGCAGGCGTTCCCGCCGATGAGCGTCACGATCCGCCTCGAGGACGAGATCGACATCTCCCGCGGCGACGTCATCGCCCGTCCGCACAATCAGCCGCACGTGTCGCAGAACATCGATGCCATGGTGTGCTGGATGGACGAGACGCTGCCCCTCGTGCCGGGAAAGAAGTACACGGTGCTGCACGGCACCCGCGAGGCGCGCTGCGTCGTCAAGGAGCTGCAGTACGAGCTCGATGTGAACACGCTGCACCGCAATCAGGCAGCCGACCAGCTGCATCTGAACGGCATCGGCCGCGTCGCGCTGAGGGTCACGACGCCGCTGGTGGCGGACCCGTACGCGTCGAACCGCGAGACAGGGTCGTTCATCCTGATCGACGAGTCGACCAACTCGACCGTCGCGGCCGGCACGATCACCTCAGCGGAGTAGGCGCGGGCGGAGCCGCCCGCATCCGGTGCCCGCGCGCACAGCGCAACAGAACGCGCGTTCCCGAACATCGCCTCGCACAGAATCTGTTGAGTTGCGCGCATTCTGTTGCCGAACGCGCGTCGCCGGATGGCCCACGGCCGCCGCATCCGGAGATCCGGGTCACACGAGCTGGATTCTGCCCGTCATGCCTGAGCGGTAGTCGGCCTCGACGAGGATCGGGAGGTGGTCGCTCGATCCCTGGGGCAGGGTCTGCACGTCACCGATCGAGAGCTGCCGCGAGGTGACGAAGTCGTAGTGCCCGCGGAAGTAGCGGTAGCGCGTATAGGTGCGCGAATCGCTGAGGGTCAGGTCGTAGCCGTGCTCGCGCACGCGATCGCCGAGCCGCTCCTTGAAGATCGGATAGTTGTAGTCGCCGACCATCAGCGTCGGCGTGCCTGGCCCGAGCTGTTCGAGCGCCTGCAGCGCCGAGGTGATCTGCGACCGCCGCAGCGAGTTCAGCGCAGTCAGCGGTGCGGCGTGGAACGACGCCATCGTCACCTCGCGGCCGGCGTCGATGTCGTGCAGCTGCACGCCGAGCAGCCGCTCATGCGCGGGGCGCAGCACGATGTCGTGCAGCGACTTCTTCAGCCCCAGCGAGACGCTGTCGACGAGCCGATAGGTGTTCTCGCGGTAGTAGACGGCGAGGCCGAGCCGGTTCTTGTCCGTCGCGGCCGCCTGTCGAAGACCCTGTACGCGGTCAGGAAGATCCGACACGTCGGCCTCCTGCAGACAGAGCACGTCGGGCTCATTGCGTTCGACGAGTCTCGCGAGTTCTCCGGCAGCCGCGTGCTTGCGGAGATTGTAGGACAGCACCTTCATGATCGCAACGCTACGCCTCGGACCGCGCCTCCGGCCGTCGAACCGCGCACGAACTCGGCCGTCGCGAGGTCACGACTCGCGGTCGCGGCGGTTGCGGGTCTGCTCGGCGCGCGCGGCCAGCTGCTCCTCGGCCGGGTAGCCGACGTCGGTCAGCGTCAGGCCCCGCGCCTCCTGCACCTTGAACGAGCTCGTGCGCACGAGCTCGTCGCGCAGCACCTCGAGATCGCCTGGGGCGAGACGTCCCTCCCCTACGGCGACGCAGGCGCCGACCAGCGCACGCACCATCGAGTGACAGAACGCGTCGGCTCTGACGTTCGCGATGAGCAGGCCGCGCTCGTCGCGCCGCCAATCGAATTCGAGCAGGGTCCTGATGGTCGTGGCGCCGGGACGCGGCTTGCAGTAGGCGGCGAAATCGTGCAGGCCGATGAGCCCGCGGGCCGCCCTGTCCATCGTGTCCGTATCGAGCCTTCCCCTGACCCGCGTCGTACGCAGCCGCTGAAGCGGGTCATAGCCCGCCGTCTGGTCGGCGATGCGGTACTCGTAGCGCCGCCACGCCGCTGAGAAGCGCGCGTCGAAGCTGTCGGGAGCCGTCGACGTCCGTGTCACCGTGACGTCTGAGTACGGCCCGAGCACACCCGTCGCCCTGTGCGCCAGCACGGACGCGGGGTCGCGATCCGCCTCTGCGCCGGCGTGCTCGCGGGGCTTGTCGATGCGGCGTCGGCGTGTGACGCGCTCCCACTGGTCAGGCGTCAGGTCGGCGTGAGCGACCTGACCCGTCGCGTGCACGCCCGAATCGGTGCGCCCCGCGACGGTGAGCCGCACCGCCGAGCCGGCAACCCGCGCGAGCGCGTCCTCGAGGACGCCCTGCACCGTGCGCAGTCCTGGCTGCCGCGCCCACCCCTTGAACTGAGTGCCGTCGTAGGCGATGTCGAACCGGATGCGCCGGAGCGCATCATCCGACGTGCCGGGATGAGCCGCACCCGCGTTCGGAGCTGCGCCGGAGCCCGCATCGCGAGGCGCGCTCCCATTCCCATCCGGCGTGCTCACAGCGCTCCCAGTGCGGCGATCACGACCCGCGCGGAGCGCTCGGCGGCATCGTCGATGTGGGTCTCGAACTCGGTGCCGTCCGGTGCGCACAGGTCGCTGACCGCACGCGCGACGGCGAACGCCGCGCCGTGGCTATGGGCAGTCTGCGCGACCGCGACCGTCTCCATGTCGATCGTGAGGAGTCCTGGGAAGGATTCGCGCAGCTCGTGCGCGATGTCGACGGTCGCGAACTTGTCGCCCGCGCCCATCACTCCCTCCCGCACGACGGCTCCGTCGAGCGCCGTCGCGGCGAGCGCGGCGCGGATCTCGGCGTCAGCCGAATAGGACGCGGGCATGCCTGGCGTCTGGCCGGGAACGTAGCCGAAGGCCGTGGCGTCCGCCTCGACGTTGATCGTGTCGGTGCCGACCACGACGTCACCGACCGAGACTCCCGCGGCGAGGCCGCCGCAGCTGCCGGCGACGATGATCGCGACGTCGTCGCCGTAGCGGTGGATCGCCCCTGCGGTCGCACCGGCGGCGTTGATCATGCCGATTCCGCTCGTGACGAGCACGACCGTACGTCCGCCCAGGTCGAGCCCACGGTGCACGGCCCCGCCGATCCTCACGGGTTCGCTCACCTCGCCCGCGGCTTCGAGGAAGGGCTGCGCCTCCTCGTCCATCGCCACTTGGATCACATATACGCGGTTCGCCGTCACCATACGAGGCTAAGTCATCCGGATGAAGCGCTCATCCGGATGTCCGTTGCAGGAACACGGCGCCCGCACCCCGCCCACCGGCTCACGAGATGCGCACTTCTTCGACAGAATCACGTCCAGAACGGCGCATCTCGACGAGAAGTGCGCATCTCGGCAGTGGTGTGCCGGGGTGTCACACGCCGCGGAGGCGGGCGATGAGTTCGTCGGCGGCGGCGAGCTGACGTGCGAGCTTGTCTCGACGTTCCTCCGCATCGACGACGAACGTTCCCAGGGCGGCGCGAGCACCCGGATCGTCCGGATTCGCCGCGAGGGCGTCGGCTGCCGCGAGCACTTCACCCGTCTGATCGAGGGAGAAGCCGAGCGGCTTCATCCGGCGCACGAGCAGCAGCCGATCCACGTCGGCCTCCGTGTAGAGCCGGAACCCGCCTGGAGTACGGTCGCTCGGCGTGACGAGCCCGAGCTCGTCGTAGTGCCGCAGTGTGCGCAGCGAGAGCCCCGTGCGCTCGGCGACCTCGCCGATGTGAATGGTTCCCGCCATGTCCACCGCTCCTCGATTTGGCACCCAACCCTACCGTAACGGTAGAGTTGTGCATCGGGCCTGTTCTCGGCCCCTCCGGCATCTCAGCCACGCCATCTTCTCGCACCGCCCCTGGAGGCCCCATGTCCGCGACCACGCGCGAAAAGGATCGCTACCGTCCGCGCCCCACGGTGATGGACGCCCTCCGTTCGCCGAAGCTCCTCACCAAGGAGGTGCTCGCCGGCGTCGTGGTCGGTCTCGCACTGATTCCGGAGGCCATCGCGTTCGCCCTCGCCGCCGGCGTGCCAGCCGAGGTCGGCCTGTTCTCCTCCATCGTGATGGCGATCTCGATCGCGTTCCTCGGCGGACGTCCGGCGATGATCACCGCGGCGACGGCCGCCATCGCGCTCGTCATCCGGCCCGTCGCCGACCAGTACGGCCTCGACTACCTGATCGCGACGGTCATCCTCGGCGGCGTCATCCAGGTCGTGCTCGGTCTGCTCGGCGTCGGCAAGCTGATGCGATTCATCCCCCGCAGCGTGATGGTCGGCTTCGTCAACGCTCTCGCCATCCTCATCGCGGTGGCACAGCTCGAGCACTTCGAGGGCGCGTCATGGATGATCTACCCGATCGTCGCCGTCGGCCTGCTGATCCTGTGGCTGTTCCCGAAGCTCACCAAGGCCGTGCCTGCGCCGCTCGTCGTCGTGATCGTGGCGACACTGGCGGTGTGGGCACTCGACCTCGATGTGAAGAGCGTCGGCGACCTCGGCACGCTGCCAGGCGGTCCGCCGCTGCCGTACTTCCCGGATGTGCCGCTCACGTTCGAGACGCTGCAGATCATCGCGCCGTACGCGCTCGGCATGGCGGCGGTCGGCCTGATGGAGTCGCTGATGACGGCCAAACTGGTCGACGACATCACCGACACGCACTCGAACAAGACGCGCGAGTCGATCGGCCAGGGCGGCGCGAACATCCTCTCCGGCTTCTTCGGCGGCATGGGCGGCTGCGCGATGATCGGCCAGACCATGATCAACGTGCGCGCATCCGGCGCCCGCACGCGAGTGTCGACGTTCACGGCAGGAGTCTTCCTGCTGATCCTGGTGTGGTTCCTCGGGCCGATCATGAGCCTGATCCCCATCGGCGCGCTCGTCGCGGTCATGTTCATGGTGGCGATCCTCACCTTCGACTGGCACTCCATCCGGCCCGCGACGCTGAAGCGGATGCCCAAGAGCGAGACGATCGTGATGCTCGTCACGGTCATCCCGGTGCTCATCACACACAACCTGTCGATCGGTGTCGTGATCGGGGTGTTCGTCGCGGCGATCCTGTTCGTGCGCCGCGTGGCGCACTTCACGACCGTGACGCGCTCTGTGAGCCCGGACGAGTCGACGGCGCACTACGCAGTCGACGGCGAGCTCTTCTTCGCCTCGTCGAATGACCTGACCACGCAGTTCGAATACGCAGAGGACCCTCAGCGCGTCGTCATCGACATGTCGCGCTCGCACGTGTGGGACGCGTCGACGGTTGCGGCCCTCGACGGAATCGAGCAGAAGTATCGCGACCACGGCACCGAGGTCGAGATCATCGGTCTCAACACCGCCAGCGGCGACTTCCACGGCAGGCTCACAGGCAACCTGCCCTGACCAGAGACTCCGAAGGCCGGGCATCCCCATTGCGGCGGATGCCCGGCCTTCGCTGTGTCTCGGGCGCCCGCGAGATGCGCACCTCTTCGACGAGAGCACGTCGATATCGGCGCGTCTCGGCGATATCGGCGCAGTTCGGCGGCTTGGCGCTACACTCTCCCCCAAACCGATCGAGCGCGGCCGGTGGAGGTGGGGCGACCGTGCGCACGACAGGACGGGGAATCGCACAATGACCGATGCCATCCAAGCCGCACTCGAAGCCGTCAGCGGAGTCATCTGGGGGCCGTGGCTGCTCATCCCCCTGCTCCTCGGAACCGGGCTGTATCTGACCATCCGGCTCGGCGGACTGCAGTTCGTGCGCCTCGGCGCGGCCCTGCGACTCGGCATCTTCCGCAGGAAGGACTCCGGCGCCGAGGGCGACATCTCGCAGTTCCAGGCCCTCACCACGGCGCTGGCGGCCACGGTCGGCACCGGCAACGTCGTCGGCGTCGCCACGGCGCTCGCCATCGGCGGGCCGGGCGCGCTGTTCTGGATGTGGGTCACCGGCCTGCTCGGCATGGCGTCGAAGTACTCCGAGGCGTTCCTCGGCGTGCGCTTCCGCACCACCGACGCCGCAGGTGAGCGCAACGGCGGGCCGCAGCAGTACCTCGAGCGCGGCATCCGGAACTGGTTCGGAAAGACCCTCGCCGTCGCCTTCACACTGTTCACGATCTTCGCCTGCTTCGGAATCGGAAACCTCACTCAGGGCAACTCGGTGTCGGCCAACCTCGAGCGCAGCTTCTCCGTTCCCACCTGGGTGACCGGGATCGTGCTGACGGTGGTCGCGCTCATCGTGCTCGTCGGTGGGATCAAGTCGATCGGCCGGGTCACGGCCGGTCTCGTTCCGATCATGATCGTGATCTATGTGGTCGCGGCCCTCTACATCCTGCTCGTCAACGTCGGCGACATCCCTGCGGCCCTCGGCATGATCTTCCACGACGCGTTCACCGGCAGCGCCGCCGCCGGCGGCTTCGCGGGATCGGTCATCATCATCGCGATCCAGTTCGGCGTCGCGCGCGGCATCTTCTCGAACGAGTCCGGCATGGGGTCCGCGGCGATCGCGGCGGCCGCCGCCCGCACCAGCCACCCCGTCCGACAGGGTCTCGTGTCGATGACGCAGACCTTCATCGACACGATCATCGTCGTGACGATGACCGGCCTGGTGATCGTCACGACGGGCGCATACTCGTTCACCGGCTCCGATGGCGAGCAGTTGGACGCCTCGTTGATGACCGGTGAAGCGTTCGCCCAGGGCCTGCCGGGCCAATGGGGGCACTGGATCGTCACGACCGGCCTCGTACTGTTCGCGTTCTCCACGATCCTGGGCTGGTCGTACTACGGCGAGCGCGCCATCGAGAAGCTGCTCGGCCTCCGCTCGGTGATGCCGTTCCGCGTGCTGTTCGCTCTTGTCGTCTTCGTCGGCTGCACGACCGAGCTCGGCGTCGTGTGGGCGTTCTCCGATGTGATGAACGGCCTGATGGCGCTGCCGAACCTGATCGGACTGCTGGTGCTCTCCGGCCTCGTCGCGCGGGAGACCCGCGCCTACCTGCGCCATGACCCGAAGCTCACGGCCACGCAGGAGGAGATCGAGACGTTCATGGCAGATGATCCCGGATGGCAGGAGTGGCGACGAACGGAGAAAGCAGGCAGGGACGCGAAGCGCCCGTAGCCCCTCGGGGGTGCACCGGTCGACGTCGGCGCGCCCCCGAACCCACCGCGCTCAGGCAGGAGCGCACCCGCGAGGGTCACAGGGCCCCGCCTCTGGACTACGGTGAGGGCATGAGCGCCGCCGATCTGCCCGATGTGGGCGTCCTGCTGCCCAGAGACCTTCCGATCGAGCAGGTGCTGCCGTTCGCTCGCAGGGCGGAGGAGCTCGGCTTCCGCGAGCTGTGGGTCGTCGAGGACCTCGGCTTCCGCGGCGGCTTCGTTCAGGCGACGGCCGTGCTCGCGGCGACGACGAACATCCGGGTCGGCGTTGGCATCCTCCCCGCGGGCGCCCGAAACATCGCCTTCGCCGCGATGGAGGCCGCGACCCTCACTCAGCTGCATCCAGGGCGCGTGACGATCGGCATCGGACACGGCATGCCCGACTGGATGCGGCAGGTCGATGCGTGGCCCGCACGCCCTCTCGGTCTGCTGCGCGACTGCACCACCGTGTTCCGAGCGCTCCTACGCGGCGAACCCGCCCCGGACACAGCGCACGTGCACGTCGGCGGCACCGTGCTGACCGAGATCCCCGCGACGCCGCCGCCGGTGCTGCTGGGCGTTCGTGGCCCGAAATCGCTCACCGCCGCAGGGGAGGTCTCCGACGGCGTCGTGCTCGCAGAGCCCTCCCCGCCGTCGTACATCGCGGCCGCCATCGACCGGATGGACGACGGCGGCACGGGCCCGCACCAGGTCGTCACCTACGATCTCGCAGCGGTCGCCGACACCGACGCCGCGGCGTGGACGATTGTGCGCCCTGCTCTCGCGCCCTTCGGCGAGCCGGACTGGCGCCCGCACCTGGCGGGTCTCCCCTTCTCCGACGAGCTCGCCGCACTGCGGGCCGGCTGCCGCGATGGTGATGAGTTCGCCGCTTCGCTGCCCGATGCGTGGATCCCTCACCTCGCACTCGCCGGCACATCGGAGCGGGTCAGCGCCGGGCTCACCGCACGCCGCGCGGCCGGCGCATCGACGAGCGTGCTCATACCCGCCGGACCGAGTCCCTTCGCGTCTCTGAGCCGCCTCGCGACCGCGCTCTGAATCAGACGCGACTCGGAGCGGCTTTGGCGCATCACCCCCACCTTCCGCTCGAGGCGGCACCGTTGCGAACGCAGAAGAGGCCCGCACCTATCGGTGCGGGCCTCTTCTGTCGGGTGAGCGGATGTTACTCCGACTTCTCCTCGTCCTTGTCGACGACGGCGTCCTCAGCGGCCTCGGCCGCAGCCTCGCCCTCCTCGGGCGACTCTGCGCCGGCGTCGGCAGCCGGGTCGGCGGTCTCGTCGACGGCGGGGGCCTCGGCCGCAGCCTCGCCCTCCTCGACGACCTCTTCGGCGGGAGTCTCCTCCGCGACAGGCGTCTCAGTCGCGACCGACTTCTTCGCCTTGGGGGTGACGGGCTCGGTGACGAGCTCGATCACGGCCATCGGCGCGTTGTCGCCCTTACGCGGGCCGATCTTCGTGATGCGGGTGTAGCCGCCGTCACGATCGGCGACGAGGGGAGCGATTTCGGTGAACAGGATGTGCGCAGCTTCCTTGTTCCCCAGGATCGACAGCACGCGACGGCGCGCGTGCAGGTCGCCGCGCTTCGCGAACGTGACCAGTCGCTCGGCGACGGGACGCAGGCGCTTGGCCTTCGTCTCTGTGGTCTTGATCGACTTGTGCGTGAACAGCGCCGACGCGAGGTTCGCGAGGAGCAGACGCTCGTGGGCTGCGCCGCCACCGAGGCGGGCACCCTTAGTGGGCTTAGGCATTTTCGATTACTCCAGATGTGGTGAAGGGCGAGGCCGGGTCAGATCTGCTCTTCGTCGTAGCCGCTGTAGAAGTTGGCGCCGTCGAAACCGGGCACCGAATCCTTCAGCGACAGACCGAGCGAGACGAGCTTGTCGCGCACCTCGTCGACGGACTTCTGCCCGAAGTTGCGGATGTTCATGAGCTGCGTCTCCGAGAGAGCGACGAGCTCGCTGACCGTGTTGATGCCTTCGCGCTTGAGGCAGTTGTACGAGCGGACCGACAGATCGAGGTCCTCGATCGGCATGGACAGCTCGTTCGAGAGGACCTCGGCGACCGGTGCGGGACCGATCTCGATGCCCTCGGCCTCCTCGTTCAGCTCGCGGGCGAGGCCGAACAGCTCGACGAGCGTGCGACCGGCCGAGGCGACGGCGTCGCGCGGCGCCATCGACGCCTTGGTCTCCACGTCGACGACGAGCTTGTCGAAGTCAGTGCGCTCACCGGCACGCGTCGCCTCGACGCGGTAGGCGACCTTGGTGACGGGCGAGTAGATCGAGTCGATCGGAACCTGGCCGGCCTCGGCGTACTCGTTGCGGTTCTGCACGGCCGACACGTAGCCGCGGCCGCGCTCGATCGTGAGCTCGAGCTCGAACTTCGCCGTGTCGTTCAGCGTGGCGATGACGAGCTCGGGGTTGTGCACCTCGACGCCGGCCGGAGCGGAGATGTCCGCGGCGGTGACCTCGCCGGCACCCGTCTTGCGCAGGTACGCGGTGATCGGCTCATCCCGCTCGCTCGAGACGACGAGCTGCTTGATGTTGAGGATGATCTCAGTGACATCTTCCTTCACACCGGGGATGGTGCTGAACTCGTGCAGAACGCCATCGATCCGGATGCTCGTGACGGCCGCGCCGGGAATCGACGAGAGCAGACTGCGGCGCAGCGAGTTGCCGATCGTGTACCCGAAGCCGGGCTCCAGGGGCTCGATGACGAACCTGCTGCGGAACTCCGAGACCTTCTCCTCGGTCAGGGTAGGACGCTGTGCAATAAGCACTATGTGTTCCTTTCGATCAAGTGACCGCTATATGACACTTGGTGAATGAGGTATTGAGTTAGCGCAGGCGGAGCGGCGCCCGCGAGAACGAGTGTGCCCCGGAGGCCTCGATGGGCCCCCGGGGTGCACCCGTCATCAGACGCGGCGGCGCTTCGGCGGACGGCAGCCGTTGTGGGCCTGCGGCGTCACGTCCTGAATCGAACCGACCTCGAGGCCTGCAGCCTGCAGCGAGCGGATCGCCGTCTCGCGACCCGATCCGGGCCCCTTCACGAAGACATCGACCTTCTTCACGCCGTGGGCCTGAGCCTCCTTGGCGGCGGTGTCCGCGGCCATGCCTGCGGCGTACGGCGTCGACTTGCGCGAGCCCTTGAAGCCCACGCCGCCCGACGACTTCCAGCTGATGACAGCGCCGGCCGGGTCGGTGATCGAAACGATGGTGTTGTTGAACGTCGACTTGATGTGGGCCTGGCCCAACGCGATGTTCTTCTTTTCCTTGCGGCGCGGCTTGCGCGCGGCGGTCTTGGGGGTAGCCATATCTCTCGTCTCCTACTTATCCGCGCTCAGCGGGCCTTCTTCTTACCGGCGACGGTGCGCTTCGGGCCCTTGCGGGAGCGAGCGTTCGTCTTGGTGCGCTGACCGCGCACAGGAAGACCGCGACGGTGGCGCAGACCCTGGTAGGAGCCGATCTCGACCTTGCGGCGGATATCAGCGGCGACCTCGCGACGGAGGTCACCCTCGACGCGGTAGGTGCCCTCGATGTGGTCACGGAGCGCGATCAGCTGCTCGTCCGTGAGGTCCTTGACTCGAACGTTCTCGTCGATCCCCGTGGCGGTGAGGATCTCGTTCGAGCGAGTACGGCCAACGCCGTAGATGTACGTAAGGGCGATCACCACGCGCTTATCACGCGGGATGTCGACGCCGGCGAGACGTGCCATGCGACTTTCTCCTGTGGTCTGTGGAGGTGTGGAGCAGGATCGGTGCCCGGGCCTCCGACCCGAGGTGTCCCCCGCATTGCGCGGGTTCTGATCCTGCCGTTTCAGATATTGAATTGTGTGATCTGCACGCCCCGGATCATCCGGGGCGCCGAATCAGCCCTGGCGCTGCTTATGGCGCGGGTTGCTCTTGCAGATGACCATCACGCGACCGTTGCGACGGATGACCTTGCAGCTGTCGCAGATCGGCTTGACGGAGGGCTGAACCTTCATGATGTTCCTGTTCGCTGTCTTCGTTCCCCGGAAGCCGGGAGACGTTACTTTCCGATCGGGCTCAGCGGTAGCGGTAGACGATGCGCCCGCGTGTGAGGTCGTAGGGGCTGAGCTCCACGACCACGCGGTCCTCGGGGATGATCCGGATGTAGTTCTGCCGCATCTTCCCCGAGATCGTGGCGAGCACCTTGTGGCCGTTCGACAGCTCCACGCGGAACATCGCGTTCGGCAGCGACTCGGACACTGTGCCCTCGATCTCGATGACACCGTCTTTAGCCATAAACTCGCTATCGCTCAAGCAGACCGATCGGTCTGCGGTGGGTGGGTGGGTGCTCAGCTCTCGACGGGGTCAGAGGACACACCGAAATGAGGCGCAAAGCACCAAGGATCTATGTTAGACGACGCGACCCGGATCGGCAAATGCGACCCAGTGGTGCGTCGTCTCGACACGTCAGTTCAGCTTCGGAAGCAGGTCGACCTCGGGGTCCATCGTGAGGTTGAGGTACTCATCGTTCAGCACCACCGTCGGCGCCGACACACTGCCGGTCGACGGGTTGGGAGGGATCTCCTGAGTGCGAGCCGCGACGAAGTCCGCGTACTCCGTCTCTTCGATGCAGCTCTCGACCGCGTCGGACGCACCGGCTTCCTTCGCGTATCCGATGATCTCGTCGTTGTCGAGGCCCGTCGTGTTCTCGCGCGGCTGGTTGGCGAACAGCGCATCCATGAACGGGTACACGGCATCGGGATTGTCGTCCGCCACGCAGTACATGGCGCTCGCGGCACGAGTCGAGAACTGGGTGCCCTGCGAGTTGGCGTCGAGGATCGCGATGGGGTGAAGGTTCAGCGTGACGTCGCCGTCCTCGACGAGACCGGAGACCGTCTCGCTGAACGAGTCATGGTACTGGCCGCAGAACGGGCACATGAAGTCGACGTACTCATCGAGCACATTCGGCCCGTCGCCGATGGTGATCACGCCGGTCTCCTCGTTCACGACCGCCGCACCCGGCGATTCCGCGAGCGCGAGCGCCTGCCTGTTCATCCACACCGCGACAGCGGCGATCGCCACCACGACCACGACCACCCCTGCGGTGATCCAGATCGCCAGCCAATTGGTCCTGCGGGCAGCTGCCATGAGTTGCTCTTTCGTTCTCGGCGCGGGCGCCTCAGTCGATCGGTACCGGGGTGACCCCAAAGGGTGCCAGACCGTCCGCGCCCCCGTCGGCGGCGGTCAGCACCCAGATGCCTCCATCATGCACGGCGACGCTGTGCTCCCAGTGTGCGCCGGACGAACCGTCGGATGTGACCACGGTCCAGTCGTCGTCCGCGACCAGCACGTGCTCGTCACCGATGACCATCATCGGCTCGACGCACACGCAGAGGCCCGGCTTCACCCGTGCGCCTGGCTGCGGGGTCGCATAGTGGAACAGCGTGGGCGACTCGTGCATCTTGCGGCCGATGCCGTGCCCGACATAGTCCCGCAGGATGCCGAGGGAGCGATCGGTGCCGGGGTGCGGGTTCTCGTCGATGAACTGCTCGATCCGCGCACCCACTTCGCCGAGGCCGCGAGCGGATGCCAGCTCGGCGATTCCCGCCCACATCGACTCACGCGTGATCCTGGACAGCTCCTCGCGCTCGGCGACCAGCTCCGGTCGATCCGGGTCCGGCAGCACGATCGAGATCGCTGAGTCGCCGTTCCAGCCCTCGTCGGTCTCCGCGCCGCAGTCGATCGACACGATGTCACCGGGTTCGAGAATGCGCGCCCCGGGAATACCGTGCACGACCTCCTCGTTCACCGAGACGCAGATGGTGTGGCTGTAGCCGGGCACCAGCTGGAAGTTCGGACGCGCACCCTGCGCACGGATCGACGCCTCGGCCACCTGATCGAGCTCGAGCGTCGTCATGCCGGGACGGATGGCACCGCGAACCGCCTCGAGCGCCTCCCGCGTGATGCGCCCTGGTTCGACCATCCCGCGCAGCTGCGCAGGGGTCTTGTACATCGAGCGGCGGAACACGGGTCAGCTGGCGGGGCGAACGATGCCGCGCGCTGCGAGGGCCGTGCGGATGCGCTCGGTGATCTCGTCGAGCGAGCCGACGCCGTCGATCCGGTCGACGATGCCTCGCCGTTCGTACACGTCGATGATCGGCGCCGTCTCCGACTCGTAGATGTCGAGGCGGTTGGCGATCACGTCTGCCGTGTCGTCGTCGCGCCCCTCCTGCTCCGCGCGCAGCGTGAGGCGCTTCAGGCTCTCATCGCGCGGCACGTCGAGCAGGATCACGGCGTCGAGCTGTTCGCCGCGCTCCGAGAGGAACTCGTCGAGGTGCCCGACCTGAGTCGTGTTGCGCGGGTAGCCGTCGAGCAGGAAGCCATCGGCCGCGTCGTCCTCGCGGAGCCGATCGCGCACGATCTCGCCCGTGAGCTCATCCGGAACGAGGTCGCCCGCCGCGGTGATGGACTTCACCTTCTGGCCGAGCTCGGTGTCGTTCTTGATGTTCTCGCGGAAGATGTCGCCGGTCGAGACGACGGGGACGCCGTACTCGTCGGCGATCACCGCGCCCTGCGTGCCCTTGCCGGACCCCTGCGGTCCGACGATGAGAAGCCTGCTCATCGAAGAAGCCCTTCATAGTGGCGCTGCTGCAGCTGCGCGTCGATCTGCTTCACCGTCTCGAGGCCGACACCCACCATGATGAGGATCGAGGCGCCGCCGAACGGGAAGTTCTGGTTCGCCTGCACTGTGGCGAGGGCGATCAGCGGAATCAGCGCGACGAGGCCGAGATAGATCGAGCCGGGCAGCGTGATGCGGGTGATCACGTAGTCGAGGTACTCCGCGGTGGGGCGCCCTGCCCTGATTCCTGGGATGAACCCGCCGTACTTCTTCATGTTGTCGGCGACCTCGACGGGGTTGAAGGTGATCGCGACGTAGAAGTAGGTGAATCCGATGATCAGCAGGAAGTACAGCGCCATGTACGCCGGGTGGTCGCCTGAGACGAGATAGCTGTTGATCCAGCTGACCCACGCCGGCACGTTGCCGTCGGCGTCCGGGGTCGCATTGAACTGCGCGATCAGCGACGGGATGTACAGCAGCGACGAGGCGAAGATGACCGGGATGACGCCGGCCATGTTCACCTTGATCGGGATGTAGGTGTTCGTGCCGCCGTAGGTGCGACGGCCGACCATGCGCTTGGCGTACTGCACAGGAACGCGCCGCTGCGACTGCTCGACGAACACGACGGCGCAGATGATGACGACGCCGATGGCGATGACGAGCAGGAAGAACTCGAAGCCGCGCGCCTGCCAGATGCCCCACAGCGCGGACGGGAACGTCGCAGCGATCGATGTGAAGATCAGCAGGGACATGCCGTTGCCGACACCGCGCTCGGTGGTGAGCTCGGCGAACCACATGATCAGGCCGGTTCCGGCGGTCATCGCGATGATGATGAGCAGCTGTGCCCACCAGACGTCATTGGTGAGCACCTGCGTGCATTCGGTGACGTCGTTGACGCCGAACAGCTGGCCCGTCCTCGCCGTGGTGACGAGGGTCGTCGACTGCAGCACCGACAGCGCGATCGTGAGGTAGCGCGTGTACTGGGTGAGCTTGGCCTGACCGGCCTGCCCCTCCTTGTGCAGCGCCTCGAAGTGAGGGATGACGACGCGCAGCAGCTGGGTGATGATCGTCGCGGTGATGTAGGGCATCACGCCGAGTGCGAAGATCGACAGCTGCAGCAGAGCGCCGCCTGAGAAGAGATTGACCAGGGAGAGCAGGCCGTCGGTCCCGGATGTCTCGGCAACGCAGGTCTGCACATTGACGAAGTTGACGAACGGGGCCGGCACGTGCGCACCGAGACGGTAGAGCACGATGATGCCGAGGGTGAAACCGATCTTCCGACGCAGGTCGGGCGTACGGAAGATTCGCGCGATGGCGCTGAACAAAGGGGAGCCTCCCTGGGGAACACAGTTGTGCGGTGGCGCAACCTGGACCAGCCTAACGCACGAGGAAGCCTCTCAGGATCTGAGCTGCATCCGCCTGCGCTTCGTCGATTGATCGAGGGGTACGCAAGAGGGGTCGAGGGCCGCAACGGCCCCCGACCCCTCAGAGCGTCAGTTGATGCTGCCGCCCGCGGCGACGATCTTCTGCTCGGCAGATGCCGAGACCTTATCGACCGTCACGTTGAGCGCGACGGTGATGTCGCCGTCGCCGAGGACCTTGACGAGCTGGTTCTTGCGAACCGCGCCCTTTGCGACAAGGTCGTCACGGCTGACGTCGCCGCCCGACGGGTACAGCTCCGCGAGCTTGGCCAGGTTGACCACCTGGTACTCGGTGCGGAACGGGTTCTTGAACCCGCGCAGCTTCGGAGTGCGCATGTGCAGCGGCATCTGGCCACCCTCGAAGCCCACGCGCACCGTGTTGCGTGCCCGCGTGCCCTTGGTACCACGACCTGCGGTCTTGCCCTTCGATGCCTCACCGCGACCCTTGCGGGTCTTCGCGGCGTGGGCGCCGGGAACCGGGCGCAGGTGATGCACCTTGAGAACGCCTGGGCGCTTCTCTTCGCTGTTCTCAGCCATTAGTTGATCTCCTCGACGTTCACGAGGTGAGCAACAGCCTTGACGTAACCGCGCGTCTGCGCGTCGTCCGGACGAACGACGGAGTCGCCGATCCGCTTGAGGCCGAGGCTGCGCAGCGTGTCACGCTGGTTCTGCTTCTCGCTCACCCTGGACTTGATCTGCGTCACCTTCAGACGCTCGGCCATCACGCACCTGCCTTCTCGGCGGCGGCAGCGGCGGCCTTCGCCTCGTTACGGATGATGATTCCCGGCACGACCTGGTCGTACTCGAGACCACGACGCGCGGCAACTGCACGCGGCTCCTCGAGCCCCTTCAGCGCCGCGACGGTCGCGCCCACGATGTTGATCGTGTTCGACGAACCGAGCGACTTCGAGAGCACGTCGTGAATGCCTGCGCACTCGAGCACGGCGCGCACCGGACCACCGGCGATGACACCGGTACCGGCCGCGGCCGGACGGAGCAGCACGACGCCTGCGGCGGCCTCACCCTGGATCGGGTGGGGGATCGTGTTGCCGACACGGGGCACGCGGAAGAAGTTGCGCTTGGCTTCCTCGACACCCTTCGAGATCGCCAGTGGCACTTCGCGCGCCTTGCCGTAGCCGACGCCGACCAGGCCGTTGCCGTCGCCCACGACCACGAGGGCCGTGAAGCTGAAGCGGCGACCGCCCTTGACGACCTTCGACACGCGGTTGATCGTGACGACACGCTCCAGGAAGTTGCTGTCGTTGCCGCGGCCACCGCGGTCGTTGCCGCGCTTCTCGCCACGACCGCCACGACGCTGCTGGCGCTCTTCGCGCGGCTGCTCGCCTGCGCCCTGTTCTGGGGCGGCGGCCTGAGCGGCTGCTTCGGTGGTCACTTCGGTCTCCTTGTTGTCACTCACAGGTTCAGCCCTCCTTCGCGGGCGCCCTCGGCGATCGCGGCAACACGACCGGCGTAGCGGTTTCCGCCGCGGTCGAATACCGCGTCGGTGATGCCAGCGGCCTTCGCACGCTCGGCGACGAGTTCGCCGACCTTACGTGCCTTGGCGGTTTTGTCGCTCTCAGCGGCACGAAGGTCGGTCTCGAGCGTCGACGCGCTGGCGACGGTGTGACCGGCGCCATCGTCGATGAGCTGCACAAAAACGTGGCGCGAGGACCGGGTCACGACCAGGCGCGGACGCTCCTCGGTGCCGACGACCTTCTTGCGAAGGCGAGCGTGGCGGCGCTTGCGCGCGACGGACTTCGACTTCACAGCCATGGTTACTTACCAGCCTTTCCGGCCTTGCGGCGGATCTGCTCGCCGGCGTACCGCACACCCTTGCCCTTGTAGGGCTCAGGCTTACGGATCTTGCGGATGTTCGCGGCGGCCTCGCCGACAGCCTGCTTGTCGATTCCGGTGACCGTGAGCTTGTTGTTGCCCTCGACCTGGAACGTGATGCCTGCAGGCGGCTCGACGAGTACGGGGTGCGAGAAGCCGAGGGCGAACTCGACGCTCTGGCCCTTCTGCTGCACGCGGTAACCCGTGCCGACGACCTCGAGGCTCTTGGAGTAACCCGTGGTGACGCCGATGATGTTGTTGTTGATGAGGGTACGGGTCAGGCCGTGCAGGGCACGCGACTCGCGCTCGTCGTCGGGGCGGGTGACGAGAACCTGGTTCTCCTCGACCTTGGCCTCGATCGGCGCGGCCACGCGGGCAGCGAGCTCGCCCTTCGGGCCCTTGACTGCAACCTGGTCCCCGTCGATCGTCACGGTGACGCCGGCGGGGATGTCGATGGGAAGACGTCCAATACGCGACATTTAGATCACCACACGTAAGCGAGGACTTCCCCGCCTACGCCCTTCTGCTCGGCCTGGCGGTTCGTGAGAAGCCCAGACGAGGTGGACAGGATGGCAACGCCGAGGCCGCCGAGCACCGTGGGCAGCTCAGTCGACTTCGCGTACACGCGCAGGCCGGGCTTCGACACGCGCTTGATACCGGCGATCGAGCGCTCGCGCTTCGGGCCGTACTTCAGCGTGAGCGTGAGGTTCTTGCCGACGCGCGCGTCGGACTCCTCGTAGCCCGAGATGAAACCCTCCACCTGGAGGAGGTCAGCGATCCGCGTCTTCAGCTTGCTCGACGGCAGAGTCACGGAGTCGTGGTGCGCCGAGTTCGCGTTGCGCAGACGGGTCAGCATGTCTGCGACCGGGTCTGTCATTGTCATGATGTGTTTCCTTTGCTCATGAGGTTTCGGCTGCCGTTACACGACAGACGACCTTCTATGAAGGGGCCCGCCCAAGTGGGCGGACCCGATCAGGCTTCCTGCGTCGCCTTGTTCACGAAGGGGAAGCCGAGGTGACGCAGAAGTGCGCGTCCCTCGTCGTCCGACTTCGCGCTGGTGACGACGGTGATGTCGAAGCCGCGGACGCGGTCGATCTTATCCTGGTCGATCTCGTGGAAGATCGACTGCTCCTGAACGCCGAACGTGTAGTTCCCGTTGCCGTCGAACTGCTTCTCCGACAGGCCACGGAAGTCGCGGATGCGCGGCAGCGCCAGCGAGATGAGCCGGTCGAGGAACTCCCACGCGCGGTCACCGCGAAGGGTGACGTGCGCGCCGATGGCCTGGCCCTCGCGGAGCTTGAACTGGGCGATCGACTTCTTCGCCTTCGAGACATACGGCTTCTGGCCGGTGATCGCGGTGAGATCGTTGATCGCACCCTCGATCACCTTGCTGTCGCGCGCAGCCTCACCGACGCCGGTGTTCACGACGACCTTGACCAGGCCCGGAATCTGCATGACGTTCTCGTAGCCGAACTCGTCGTGCAGCTTCTGACGGATGTCGTCGCGGTAAACCGACTTCAGCCGCGGCTGGATTTTGCCAGCCTGCGTAGCGTTGTCACTCATTCTCAGATGTCCTTACCCGACTTCTTCGCGTAACGAACGCGAACAGTCTTCTTGACGCCGTCCTTGACCTGCTCCTCGAGGCGGAAGCCGACACGGGTCGGCTTCTTCGTCTCGGGATCGACGACCGCAACGTTCGACACGTGCACGGGGGCTTCGAGCGTCTCGATGCCACCGGTCTTCGTGCCGCGCTGGGTCTGGCCGACGCGCGTGTGCTTGGTGATGTAGTTGACGCCCTCGACGACGACGCGGTTGCCGCCTTCGATGACCTCGAGCACCTTGCCCTGCTTGCCGCGGTCGCCGCCGCGGTCCTGCTTGGCACCGGTGATGACCTCTACGAGGTCACCCTTCTTGATCTTCGCCATGAGTTACAGCACCTCCGGGGCGAGCGAGACGATCTTCATGAACCGACGGTCGCGCAGCTCACGGCCGACCGGCCCGAAGATACGGGTGCCGCGGGGCTCCGCGTCGTTCTTCAGGATCACGGCGGCGTTCTCGTCGAACTTGATGTAGGAGCCGTCAGCGCGACGGGTCTCCTTGACGGCACGGACGACGACGGCCTTGACCACGTCGCCCTTCTTGACGTTGCCGCCGGGGATCGCGTCCTTGACGGTGGCGACGATGGTGTCACCCACGCCCGCGTAGCGGCGGCTGGAGCCGCCGAGCACGCGGATGGTGAGCAGCTCCTTGGCGCCGGAGTTGTCTGCGACCTTGAGGCGGGATTCGTTCTGGATCATCTCTTACTTCGCCTTCTCGAGGATCTCGACCAGGCGCCAGCGCTTCGAGGCGCTGACCGGACGGGTCTCGTGGATCTCAACGAGGTCGCCGATGCCGGCGGAGTTCTGCTCGTCGTGAGCCTTCAGCTTGCTGGAGCGACGGATGACCTTGCCGTAGAGGGGGTGCTTCACGCGGTCCTCGACCTCGACGACGATGGTCTTCTCCATCTTGTCGCTCACAACGTAGCCGCGAATAGACTTGCGGTAGCCGCGCTCGACGGTCTCCTCTGTCTTGTTCTCAGTGGCCATCAGTCAGCCTCTCCTTCGGCCGGGGCGTCCTCGGCCTTTTTGGACTTCTTCTTCGCCGCCTTCTTCTCGGCCGGGGCCGGGGTGGCGCGGATCCCGAGCTCGCGCTCGCGGATCACGGTGTAGAGGCGCGCGATGTCGCGCTTGACGGCGCGGATGCGACCGTGAGCGTCCAGCTGGCCGGTGGCCGACTGGAAGCGGAGGTTGAACAGCTCCTCCTTGGCCTTGCGCAGTTCCTCGACGAGGCGCTGGTCCTCGTACGTGTCGAGCTCGGAAACAGCGAGCTCCTTAGTGCCGACGGCCATTACGCGTCGCCCTCCTCGCGAGTGATGATGCGTGCCTTGAGAGGCAGCTTGTGCATGGCACGGGTCAGGGCCTCGCGAGCAAGCTGCTCGCTGACACCGGCGACCTCGAAGAGGACGCGACCCGGCTTGACGTTGGCGACCCACCACTCCGGCGAACCCTTACCGGAGCCCATGCGGACCTCGGCAGGCTTCTTGGTGAGCGGACGGTCGGGGTAGATGTTGATCCACACCTTGCCGCCGCGCTTAATGTGACGCGTCATGGCGATACGAGCCGCCTCGATCTGACGGTTCGTCACGTACGCGGGCGTGAGCGCCTGGATGCCGTAGTCACCGAAGGTGACCTTGGTGCCGCCGGTCGCCTGGCCCGAACGCTTCGGGTGGTGCTGCTTGCGGTACTTGACCTTGCGTGGGATAAGCATCAGGCCGACGCTCCTTCCGGTGCCTTCTGCGCGGGCGCGTCGTTCTGGCCACGGCGCGGTGCGCCACCGCGGCGAGCACCGCCGCGATCGCGTGCCGGCTTCTGGTTGGCCTGCTCGCGCGCGAGCTCCTTGTTGGTGAGGTCGCCGTTGTAGATCCAGACCTTCACGCCGATGCGGCCGAAGGTGGTCTTCGCCTCGTAGAAGCCGTAGTCGATGTTCGCGCGCAGCGTGTGCAGCGGCACACGACCCTCGCGGTAGAACTCGCTGCGGCTCATCTCAGCGCCGCCGAGACGGCCGGAGACCTGGATCCGGATGCCCTTGGCACCGGCGCGCTGGGCGCCCTGCAGACCCTTGCGCATCGCGCGACGGAACGCCACGCGAGCAGCAAGCTGCTCTGCGACGCCCTGCGCGACGAGCTGAGCGTCTGCCTCGGGGTTCTTCACCTCGAGGATGTTCAGCTGGATCTGCTTGCCGGTCAGCTTCTCGAGCTCACCGCGGATGCGCTCGGCCTCCGCGCCGCGACGACCGATCACGATGCCGGGGCGGGCCGTGTGGATGTCGATCCGGACCCGGTCCTTCGTGCGCTCGATCTCGATACGGCTGACGCCGGCCCGATCGAGCGACTTCTGCAGCATCTCGCGGATCCTGATGTCTTCGGCCACGTAGTCGGCGTACCGCTGGCCCGGCTTCGTCGAGTCAGAGAACCAGCGCGAGACGTGGTCCGTCGTGACACCGAGGCGGAAGCCGTAAGGGTTGATCTTCTGGCCCATTACTTGCTCGCCTTCTTGTCGCTGCCGGCGGTCGCGGACTCCGCGATCTCCGGCGTCGAGAGCACGACCGTGATGTGGCTCGTGCGCTTCTTGATCTGGTCGGCACGACCCTGCGCACGGGGGCGGAAACGCTTCAGCGTCGTGCCCTCGTCCACGATGGCGTTCTTCACGAACAGATCCTGAGTGTCGAGGTACTCGCCGTCCTTCTCAGCCTTCACCTGCGCGTTGGCCATGGCCGATTCCACAAGCTTGTAGATCGGCTCGCTGGCGCTCTGCGCGGCGAACTTCAGGATGGCGAGGGCTTCCTCGGCCTGCTTGCCCTTGATGAGCGCAACAACACGACGAGCCTTCTGAGGGGTCACGCGGATGTGTCGCACGCGTGCGATGGACTCCACCATTTCTTCTCCTCTTGCGTCGCCGGGTTAGCGGCGACGGCCCTTCTTGTCGTCCTTCACGTGGCCGCGGAAGGTGCGGGTGGGCGCGAACTCGCCCAGCTTGTGGCCGACCATGGACTCCGACACGAACACGGGGATGTGCTTGCGTCCGTCGTGCACGGCGATCGTGTGCCCCAGCATGGCGGGGACGATCATCGAGCGACGCGACCAGGTCTTGATGACGTTCTTCGCGCCCGATTCGTTCTGCGAGACAACCTTGCGAAGCAGGTGCTCGTCGACGAAGGGGCCCTTCTTCAGACTGCGTGGCATCTTCTTGACTCCTACTTACGCTTCTTGCCTGCAGTACGGCGACGCACGATGAGCTTGTCGCTTTCCTTGTTGGCGTGACGGGTACGGCCCTCTGCCTGGCCCCACGGCGAAACGGGGTGACGACCACCGGATGTGCGGCCCTCACCACCACCGTGCGGGTGGTCGACCGGGTTCATGACGACACCGCGAACTGTCGGGCGGATGCCCTTCCAGCGATTGCGGCCTGCCTTGCCCCAGTTGATGTTCGACTGCTCGGCGTTGCCGACCTCGCCGATCGTGGCACGGCAGCGCGCGTCGACGTTGCGGACCTCGCCCGAGGGCAGGCGCAGCTGGGCGTAGGGGCCGTCCTTCGCCACGAGGCGAACGGCGGCGCCGGCCGAACGCGCCATCTTCGCGCCGCCACCTGGACGGAGCTCGATGGCGTGCACGACGGTACCCGTCGGGATGTTGCGCAGCGGCAGGTTGTTGCCCGGCTTGATGTCGGCGTTCGGACCCGACTCGACGACGTCGCCCTGCTTCAGCTTGTTCGGCGCGAGGATGTAGCGCTTCGTGCCGTCGAAGAAGTGAAGCAGCGCGATGCGTGCCGTGCGGTTGGGGTCGTACTCGATGTGAGCGACCTTGGCGTTGATGCCGTCCTTGTCGTTGCGACGGAAGTCGATCACGCGGTACTGGCGCTTGTGGCCACCACCGATGTGACGCGTCGTGATGCGGCCCTGGTTGTTGCGGCCGCCCGTCTTGGGCAGCGGACGAAGCAGCGATTTCTCCGGCGTGGACCGGGTGATCTCCGCGAAGTCAGCCACCGAGGAGCCGCGACGACCCGGGGTCGTGGGCTTGTGGTTGCGAATAGCCATAGTTGTTCAGATCCTTCCGGCTATCAGGCGACTGCCGTGAAGATGTCGATGGTGCCCGACTTGAGCGAGACAATCGCGCGCTTGGTGTCCTTGCGCTTGCCTGTGCCGAAGCGGGTGCGGCGGGACTTGCCGACACGGTTGATCGTGTTCACCGAGGCGACCTTGACGTCGAAGATCTTCTCGATCGCGAGCTTGATCTCCGTCTTGTTCGCATTCGGGTCGACGATGAAGGTGTACTTGCCCTCGTCGATGAGCCCGTAGCTCTTCTCCGACACCACCGGCTTCAGGATGATGTCACGCGGGTCCTTGTTGATCGCGGTCATGCCGAGACCTCCTCTGCGGCGCCGACCTTGAGCGCGAGGAACGCATCGATGGCGGCCTTGGTGAAGACGATGTCGTCCGAGACGATCACGTCGTAGGCGTTGACCTGATCCGGCGTCACGATGTGGACGCTCGGCAGGTTGCGCACGCTCAGGAAGCTGAAGTCGTCGGTGCGGTCGAGCACGACGAGGACGCGCTTGCCCGGGGCAGTGGCGGAGATGTAGCCGGCAGCGGCCTTGGTCGAGGGCGCCTCGAAGCCGAACGCGTCGACGACGTGGATGCGCTCCCCGCGCAGACGGTCGCTGAGCGCGCCGGCGAGGGCGGCCGAGACCATCTTCTTCGGTGTGCGCTGCGAGTAGTCGCGCGGCTTCGGGCCGTGCACGATGCCACCGCCGCGGTGCTCGGGCTGGCGGATCGAGCCCTGACGAGCGCGACCGGTGCCCTTCTGGCGGAACGGCTTCGCACCGGTGCCCGAGACCTCACCGCGACGCTTGGTCGAGTGGGTGCCCTGGCGCGCCGCAGCCTGCTGCGCGACGACGACCTGGTGGATCAGCGGAATGTTCGTCTTGACGTCGAACACCTCGGCGGGCAGGTCGACGGAGCCGACCTTCTTGCCGTCAGTGTCGCGGACGTCGAGAGCGAGAGTCGAGTCAGCCATCTAACTCAGGCCCCCTTCACAGCGTTGCGGACGTACACGGCGCGGCCGCGCGGGCCGGGGACGGCGCCCTTGACGAGCAACAGACCCTTCTCGGCGTCGACGGAGTGCACCGTGAGGTTGAGGACGGTCACACGCTCGTGGCCCATACGGCCAGCCATGCGCATGCCCTTGAACACGCGGCCAGGAGTCGCCGCGCCACCGATGGAGCCGGGCTTGCGGTGGTTGCGGTGCTGGCCGTGCGAGGCGCCGACACCTGAGAAGTTGTGACGCTTCATGACACCGGCGGTGCCCTTGCCCTTGCTCGTCCCGACGACGTCGACCAGCTGGCCGGTCTCGAAGACTCCGTCGGCCGTGAGCTCCTGACCGAGTGTGTACTCGGCAGCGTCAGCGGTGCGGATCTCCGTGAGGCGGCGACGCGGCGTGACACCGGCGGCCTCGAAGTGGGCAGTGAGGGGCTTGGTGACCTTGCGCGGGTCGATCGCGCCTGCAGCGATCTGGATGGCGTTGTAGCCGTCCTTCTCCGGCGTGCGGACCTGGGTCACGACGTTCGGAGCAACCTCGATCACCGTGACGGGGATGAGCTTGCCGTCTTCGTTCCAGACCTGGGTCATGCCGACCTTGGTGCCGAGCAGACCCTTCGAAGTCTTTGTGTTGATATCAGCCATGTCGAACCTCAGAGCTTGATCTCGATGTTGACGTCAGCCGGGAGGTCGAGACGCATGAGCGAGTCGACGGCCTTCGGCGTCGGGTCGACGATGTCGATGAGACGCTTGTGCGTGCGCATCTCAAAGTGCTCGCGGCTGTCCTTGTACTTGTGGGGCGAACGAATGACCGCCACCACGTTCTTCTCGGTAGGAAGGGGCACCGGGCCCACGACCTGGGCGCCTGCCCGCGTGACCGTGTCAACGATCTTGCGCGCCGAGGAGTCGAGACCGGCGTGGTCATACGACTTCAGGCGAATGCGGATCTTCTGTCCCGCCATGTTCACTCTCTTTCTCGCGTCGTACCTCGAGGGCATTGGACGCACATCGGCACACGGTTCGCATGCCTGGCACGTGCCGCGCTGTACGCGTTCGCACCACTGTTCTGCTGTCAGCCGGACGCTGTACAGCGCCCTACCGCTTCCTGGGCACGACTCATCGCGCTCGAAAGTGGTTGTGGATCGTCCTGCTGCCCGCGGCCTAGACTCGTCACGCGGTTCAGAAGAACCCACGCCGCCTATGCACTGCCCTGGCAGTGATCCTGCGCCGGCACCGAAGTGGGCACAAGAATGTCGAACCTGTTTATTCTGCCATCGATCCGGGGTTTCCTGCAACCCGGGCGTGTCGCGCTGTGCGCCCCGTAATCATGCGGGTCTCGCCTGTCGCGCACCGCGACATCCTGGCCCCTGATCCCACGTCACAGTCGACGGACCGATCAGCCTGCCATGACCCCGTATCGTTGTCGGAGGTGAGTCGCCCGCGCGGGCGCCCGCGCAGGACATGAGGGAGAACGGATGCGAGTTTCGGTCATCGGATGCGGCTCCTTGGGTGCCGTGCACGCAGCAGCCATGGCATCGCTCGGGCACGACGTCGTCGGAATCGATGTGGACGAGGCCAAGGTGGCGAAGCTCACAGCCGGAGAGGCGCCGTTCTTCGAACCGGGACTCACTGAGACGCTGCAGGCGGGTCTCGCATCCGGTCGCCTGCGCTTCTCCACCGACTACGCCGACATCGCCGATGCGGTCGTGCACTTCATCGGCGTCGGCACTCCGCAGAGCCGCGACGGCGACGGTGCCGACCTGACATACGTCGATGCCGCAATGGCCTCGCTGAGGCCCCATCTGCGCCACGGCATGCTCGTCGCCGGCAAGTCGACCGTTCCGGTGGGAACGGCGGCGCGCCTCGCAGGCGAGATCGCCGACACCGGAGCGCGCCTGGCGTGGAACCCCGAGTTCCTGCGTGAGGGCTACGCGGTGAAGGACACCGTCGACCCCGACCGCCTGGTCTACGGCGTCGCCGACGCCACGCACGACGAGGACGTCGCGCTGCTCGACGAGGTGTACGCATCGATCATCGAGCGCAGCACTCCGCGAATCGTCACCGACTACGCGACGGCAGAGCTGGTGAAGGTCTCCGCGAACGCGTTCCTCGCCACCAAGATCTCGTTCATCAACGCGATGGCGGAGATCGCCGAGACCACGGGCGCCGACGTGACCACGCTCGCCGACGCGATCGGGCACGACACCAGGATCGGCCGCAAGTTCCTCAACGCCGGCGTCGGGTTCGGCGGAGGCTGCCTCCCCAAGGACATCAGGGCGTTCACCGCCCGCGCCGAGGAGATCGGCAACGGCGAGTCGGTCGCCTTCCTGAAGCAGGTCGATCAGATCAACCTGCGCCGCAGGCAGCGCCTCGTCGACATCGTCACGGAGTCCTTCGACGGCGACGCGACCGACCGCAGAATCGCGGTGCTCGGGCTGGCGTTCAAGCCGGACAGCGATGACATCCGCGACTCCCCCGCGCTCGAAGTCGCCGCCCGGCTGCACGAGCTCGGCGCCGACGTCGTCGCCTACGACCCCGAAGCGATCCCGAACGCGTCACGGACGCATCCGCAGCTCGGCTACGCCGACTCGCTCGCGTCCGCGCTGACCGGGGCGGAGGCCGTCGTACTCGTCACGGAATGGCGTCAGTTCCGCAACCTCGACCCCGAGCAGACCGCCGAGCTCGTCGCCCGCCGCTCGATCTTCGATGGCCGCAACGTCCTCGACCCCGCCGAGTGGCGCTCCGCCGGCTGGACCTACCGAGCCCTGGGCCGCGCCTGATTCGCGCCTGAGCGCGCACAGCGCGGCGTTGTCGTCGTCGGCGCATGAGGATGCGCCTTCCTCCTCCGCCTTGCGCTGCACGCGCTCAGGCGCGAATCGCGTCGCGCCGGGTCATCCTCTCAGTCGTGGGGTGCCGCGCCAGGGCTGCCGAGATGCGCACTTCTCGTCGAGATGCGCCGGTTTTGACGCCCGGATGTCGAAAAAGTGCGCATCTCGCGATGCTTGCGTCTGCGGTTTCGCGGTGTCCCGATGGAGCACGCGCGTCGGTCTAGAACGCCGGCGGTGCTGTGCGGGCTCGGCGGCGCAGGCCGGTGAGGCGGAGCCCGTAGACGACAGCGGCGACCAGGCAGAACGCCGCCGTCACCGCCAGCCCCATGGTGAAGCTCGTGCCTGCCGCGATGAAGCCGACGGCAAGGGATCCGAGCCCCGTCCCGGTGTCGAACCCGATGTTCCAGATCGTGCTCGCGACGTCGCGGAGCCGATTCGGCACCACGGCGAACGACACGACGAGCGTGAGGTTCTGCAGCGCGCCGTACGCGGCCCCTGTGAGCACCATGCCGCCGACGAGCGCGACGGGGCTGCGATCCGGTGCGGCCACGGCCCACGCCGCCACGACGAGCCCGACGGCGCCGATGATCAGCAGCGGTGCGATGAACCGATGGGGGCCGAACTGATCGGCGAGACCGCCGGCAAGCCATCGCGTGAAGGCCGCGACGCCGGTGAAGGCGAAGAGCCCGACGACGACGGTGACCGCCGCGTATCCGAACTGGGGTGCGAAGGAGATGATCGCGCCGCCCGGCGTGGTGATGGCGAGCAGCACGAGCGCCGGAACTGCCAGCGAGAGAAGGACCCGCCCCCTCCCGATCGCTTCCGCGGCGCCTGCGCCTTCCTCGACCGCGTCGTCGCCTCTGTGTATGCGGGCGCCGAGCAGCGCGGCGAACGGCACAGCGAGCACCGGCAGGCATCCGAGCGCGAACACGATGCGGAAGTCGACGGATTCGGCGATCCACGCCGACACCGGCAGCAGGAAGAACTGGGGCACGGCGATCGACAGCCCGTAGGCCCCGATCGCGCGACCGCGGTGGGATTCCGGCACGAGGTGTGCCACGGCGCTCGCCCCGCACACGGTGAGCACGGCGAATCCGGCACCGCGCACCGCGGAGAGCGCCAGGATCCCCCAGAGCGCATCCGTGAGGATGAACAGCGCCGACGGCGCCCCGAGCAGCAGCATCCCTGCGATCATCGTGCCGCGCCACCCGATCGTGCGCAGCGCCCACGGCACGGTCGTCTGCACGAGAACCGTTGCCAGCATCAGCACAGCGTTGACGAGCCCCGCGCCGGCTTCGTCCGCGCCACTGCTCCGTGCCCACAGCGGAGCCGTCGGCAGCAGCATCGCGTACCCGGCGAACCCGAGCGCCGACATCGCCAGCAGCGCCCGCATGCCGGGCGCGCGCCACACCGACTCTGACCGCCCCAACGACTCTCGCATCCTCCCCATTCTCGCGGATCCCGCGCACCCGACTGCCGAGATGCGCACTCCTCGTCGAAATGCGCCGGTTCTGACGTCCGGATGTCGAAAAGGTGCGCATCTCGCGGGCATCGCTTCACGGCGCCATGGCATGCGAAAAGGGCCCGAGCGTGATGCTCGGGCCCTTCTCAGCAATCAGATGATTACTTGATGATGCTGGTCACCGTGCCGGCGCCGACGGTGCGGCCACCCTCACGGATCGCGAAGCCGAGACCGTCCTCCATGGCGATCGGCTGGATCAGCTCGACCGTCATGTCAGTGGTGTCGCCCGGCATGACCATCTCGGTGCCCTCGGGCAGCGTGATGACGCCCGTGACGTCCGTGGTGCGGAAGTAGAACTGCGGGCGGTAGTTCGTGTAGAACGGGTTGTGACGGCCGCCCTCGTCCTTCGAGAGGATGTAGGCGGTGCCGGTGAAGTTGGTGTGCGGCGTAACCGAACCCGGCTTCACGACGACCTGGCCGCGCTCGACGTCCTCACGCTTCAGACCGCGAAGCAGCAGACCACAGTTCTCGCCTGCCCATGCCTCGTCGAGCTGCTTGTGGAACATCTCGATACCCGTGACCGTGGTCTTCTGGGTGTTGCGGATGCCGACGATCTCGATCTCGGAGTTGATCTTGAGGGTGCCGCGCTCGGCGCGACCGGTGACGACCGTGCCACGACCGGTGATCGTGAAGACGTCCTCGATCGGCATCAGGAACGGCTTGTCGCGGTCACGAACCGGGTCGGGGATCGAGCTGTCGACGGCTTCCATGAGCTCGACGATCGAGTTGACCCACTTCTCCTCGCCCTGAAGCGCCTGGTAGCCCGAGACCTTGATGACGGGTGCGTTGTCACCGTCGAAGTCCTGCGACGACAGCAGCTCGCGAACCTCGAGCTCGACGAGCTCCAGGATCTCCTCGTCATCGACCATGTCGCACTTGTTCAGGGCGACGAGCAGGTAGGGAACGCCGACCTGCTTGGCGAGAAGGACGTGCTCACGCGTCTGAGCCATCGGACCATCAGTCGCAGCGACCACGAGGATCGCGCCGTCCATCTGGGCGGCACCCGTGATCATGTTCTTGATGTAGTCAGCGTGACCCGGGGCGTCGACGTGCGCGTAGTGACGCTGCGGGGTCTCGTACTCGACGTGCGAGATGTTGATCGTGATGCCGCGCTGGCGCTCCTCAGGAGCAGAGTCGATCGAGCCGAAGTCGCGCAGCACGTTGACATTCGACGGGAACTTCTCCGCAAGCACCTTCGAGATCGCGGCAGTCAGCGTCGTCTTGCCGTGGTCGACGTGCCCGATCGTACCGATGTTGACGTGCGGCTTGGTCCGCTCGAACTTGGCCTTAGCCACTATGTCCTCCTAGGACGGTCGAGTAACAGCACCGGGCACCGGATTGCGACCGGCCTGCTACATGGGTGATTTCAGTCTAATAGACAGTCAGTGTGAAGTTTTCGCGGGTGGGCCGTCATACGAACGGCCCACCCGTTGGCCAAAGGGGCTGGCGAGTCTACTCGCCCTTGCCCTTCTGGATGATCTCGTCGGCGACAGCCTTCGGAACCTCGGCGTAGCTGTGGAACTCCATCGAGTAGACCGCACGGCCCGAGGTCTTCGAGCGCAGATCGCCGATGTAGCCGAACATGCTCGAGAGGGGGACGAGGGCCGAGACGACCTTGACGCCCTGGCCGTCCTCCATCGACTGCACCTGACCGCGACGCGAGTTCAGGTCGCCGATGACGTCGCCCATGTACTCCTCAGGAGTACGCACCTCGACCGCCATGAGCGGCTCGAGCAGCACGGGGCCCGCCTTCTGGATGGCCTCCTTGAAGCCCATCGAGCCGGCGATCTTGAACGCCATCTCCGAGGAGTCGACGTCGTGCGACTGGCCGTCGTTCAGCGTCGCCTTCACGCCCACCATGGGGTAGCCGGCGAGGATGCCGACGTTCATGGCGTCCTGGAAGCCGGCGTCGATCGACGGGATGTACTCACGCGGGATGCGACCGCCGGTGACGGAGTTCACGAACTCGTAGATCTTGTCGCCCTCAACCTCGAGCGGCTCGATCTTGAACTGGATCTTCGCGAACTGGCCGGAACCACCGGTCTGCTTCTTGTGCGTGTAGTCATGGCGGTCGACGGCCTTGCGGATCGTCTCGCGGTACGCCACCTGGGGCTTGCCGACGTTCGCCTCGACGCGGAACTCGCGCTTGATGCGATCGACGATGATGTCGAGGTGCAGCTCGCCCATGCCCTTGACCGTGGTCTGACCGGTCTCGGCGTTGTTCTCGACGCGGAACGTCGGGTCCTCTTCCGCCATCTTCTGGATGGCGACGCCGAGCTTCTCCTGGTCGGCCTTGGTCTTCGGCTCGATGGCGACCTCGATCACCGGCTCAGGGAACGTCATCGACTCGAGCACGACCTGCGAGTTCGGGTCGCTCAGGGTGTCACCTGTCGTGGTGTCCTTGAGCCCGATGACCGCGTAGATGTGGCCAGCGGTGACCGACTCGACCGGGTTCTCCTTGTTGGCGTGCATCTGGAAGATCTTCCCGATGCGCTCCTTCTTGCCCTTGGTCGAGTTGATGATCTGCGCACCCGAGTCGAGATGACCGGAGTACACGCGCACATACGTCAGGCGACCGAAGAACGGGTGCGAGACGACCTTGAATGCGAGGGCGGCGAAGGGCTCTTCGGCGTCGGAGTGACGCTCGATGATCTTCTCCTCGTCCTTCGGGTCGTGCGCCTCGATGGCCGGCACGTCGAGCGGGCCAGGCAGGAAGTCGACGACTGCGTCGAGCATCGGCTGAACGCCGCGGTTCTTGAATGCCGAACCGCACAGCACCGGGTACGCGTCGCCCGCGATCGTGAGCTTGCGGATACCCGCCTTCAGCTCATCGACCGTGAGGTCCTCGCCGCCGAAGTACTTCTCCATCAGCTCGTCGTCCGTCTCAGCGACGGCCTCGATCAGCTTCTGGCGGTACTCCTCGGCCTTGACCTGCAGGTCTGCGGGGATCTCCTGCGTCTCGTACGCGGCGCCCATGGTCACATCGCCCTTGGCGTCACCGTGCCACACGAGAGCCTTCATGTGCAGCAGGTCGACGACGCCGACGAAGTCGCTCTCGCTGCCGATCGGCAGCTGCATCACAAGCGGGGTGGCCTTCAGCTTGTTGATGATGGTGTCGACCGTGAAGTAGAAGTCGGCGCCCAGCTTGTCCATCTTGTTGACGAAGCAGATGCGGGGCACGTTGTACTTGTCGGCCTGACGCCAGACCGTCTCCGACTGCGGCTCCACGCCCTCCTTGCCGTCGAAGACGGCAACAGCACCGTCGAGGACGCGGAGCGAACGCTCCACCTCGACGGTGAAGTCGACGTGACCCGGGGTGTCGATGATGTTGATCTGGTTGTCGTCCCAGAAGCAGGTCACGGCGGCAGACGTGATCGTGATGCCGCGCTCCTGCTCCTGCTCCATCCAGTCAGTCGTCGCGCCACCGTCGTGGGTCTCGCCGATCTTGTGGTTCACACCCGTGTAGTACAGGATGCGCTCGGTCGTCGTCGTCTTGCCGGCATCGATGTGCGCCATGATGCCGATGTTGCGGACCTTCTTGAGGTCGGTGAGCACGTCTTGTGCCACGGGCGTGTCCTTACGTGTAGGAGGGCTGAAAATTTCCAGACGGGTTCCGGATGACCGGTGGCTCCGATCATCCGGAACCTGCGTGAACAGCTGGTTACCAGCGGTAGTGCGCGAAGGCGCGGTTCGACTCGGCCATCTTGTGGGTGTCCTCGCGGCGCTTGACCGCGGCACCCAGGCCGTTCGAGGCGTCGAGGATCTCGTTCATGAGACGCTCGGTCATCGTCTTCTCACGACGGCCCTTCGCGTAGCTCACGAGCCAGCGCAGCGCGAGAGTGTTCGCGCGGTGCGGCTTGACCTCGACCGGCACCTGGTAGGTCGAACCGCCGACGCGGCGGCTGCGGACCTCAAGCGTCGGGCGAACGTTGTCGAGCGCCTTCTTGAGCGTGGGAACAGCGTCCTGACCGCTCTTGGCCTCGACGCCCTGCAGCGCGCCGTACACGATCGACTCGGCGAGCGACTTCTTGCCGTCGACGAGGATCTTGTTGACGAGCTGCGTGACGATCGGAGCGCCGTAGACCGGGTCGTTGACGACCGGACGCTTCGGAGCGGGTCCCTTACGTGGCATAGCGGTCAGCCCTTCTTCGCGCCGTAGCGGCTGCGAGCCTGGCCACGGTTCTTGACGGCCTGGGTGTCGAGAGCACCGCGGACGATCTTGTAACGGACACCGGGGAGGTCCTTGACACGACCGCCGCGGACGAGCACCAGCGAGTGCTCCTGGAGGTTGTGGCCCTCACCGGGGATGTAGGCCGTGACCTCCGTGCCGTTGCGCAGCTTCACACGAGCGACCTTGCGCATCGCCGAGTTCGGCTTCTTAGGGGTGGTGGTGTACACACGGGTGCACACGCCGGCCTGCTGCGGGTTCGCCTTCAGAGCAGGCGCCTTCGTCGAAGTCCTCTTCGACTGGCGCCCCTTGCGAACCAACTGCTGAATAGTTGGCACTAGTTCTCCTTGTCAGTGCTGCACGGTGACAGCTCGTGAAGTTTCACGTAAGACCCGCCTGAACCCCGGGAAGCCCGGTGTGGTCGGAACGTGGCGGGTATGCCGTGGGGGCGGACTGTTCGCAGCCCGGTCCCGATGCGGCGCCCAGCACCCGTGTCCGCACCGAGGCACGGAGTTGGGCGCGCTCGAGCGCACGCCCATTCATATTACGCGGAATGACACGCCGGGTCAAAAGGAATGCGCCGCCGACGCGCCGGATGGGTGTAAGCCGACATCAGCTAGTGGAAGTCGCGAGGGTCGAAGGGGGCGTCCAGCGACTGGGTGAGCTCTGAGAGCATGTTCTCCACCTGCGGCTCGACGAACTCCGAGACGGCTCGCTGAACACGCATCCGATGCTCCGCCAGCAGCTGGCACGCCTCGCGGCCGACCATGTTCGCATAGTCGTCGGCGAGCGCGACCTCCTGCCGCAGCGCGGCCTTCGCCTCCTCCGACAGCGGAGGAAGGCTGGGCACATCGGCAGCCGCCTCGGTCGCCAGCCCCTCGATCGTGAACAGGAACGGTGCACCGGGCACGGGCTCCGGATCGAGCGGCATCCCCTCGTGCTCCGGCTCGAGCCCTTCGTCCGGGCGATAGCTGCGCGCCCGATTGCGGGCCGTCTGCTGGTCGAGCTCCGCCTGCAGCATGGGGAGGTTCATCTCCGTATAGCGGGCGACGTGCCGATCGATGATCGTCTTCACCCTGGTGGACAGCCCGTGCTGCACGCCGTGCGGCACGTCAGCGCCCAGCCCCGCTGCCTCGAGGACGGGCGATCCGAAGCAGCGCTTGCACGGAGCGACACGGCCGCGGTGAGTGGCCGGCTCCCAGCGCGGCAACCAGCGCAGCCAGGCATCAACTGCCTGGCTGACCTGCGTCTCCAGCGAACGCTCCACCCCACCAGGGTAGGCACATCCGGCACCGATTGCGGGGAGATCGGCGGGATTCCGCTCGTCGCTGCTTGCCCGCCGGCTTGCGAGATGCACGCCTCTTCGACATCCGGACGTCCGAAACGGCGCATCCGGACGTCGTCCCCCACATCTCGGGCGGGCTGGCGGTCACTCCTCGTCGCGGCGCTCCCACGGCCAGCGGGGACGGTCGGCACGCGTGCGGCGCAGCGCGACGCCGCTCCACGCGCACACGGCGGCGACAAGGACGAAGGACAGCGACGCCCAGCCCGTGACCGACGCGCCGACGGCCGCGGTTGCGGCGACGGCGCCCTCGCCGAACGCCACAGCGAGCAGCCACAGGGAGACGATGTGGGCGAGACCGGATGCGAGCGCGACCAGGACGGCAGCGGGATACGTCGGCCGCGCTTCCCGCAGCGACCGCAGCAGCGCCCAGGCGAAGGCGAGCACGGCGACGACACCGGCGAGCATCGCGGGCACCACGCTGATGTGCGCGGAACCGAGCACGGGAGAATCCGTCCACAGCGAGACGAACCCCGTCACGCACACCAGCAGCGCTCCGTATGCCGCGGACGAGAACGCCGTCGCCACGGCGGGGCTGATGCGCTGGCCGTTCATCAGGTCGTTCCCTCCTTCGCGCGCCGCCGGAAGGCGAATCCCTGGGCCCTGGAACTGCACCCGTGGTCCGGCGGGCGGAACGACCTGACGCACTGTCTGCGCACGATCCCGGCTCAGCCGCGTCGCGGCCCGGTCACCTGGTCACTGATCCTCGGCGACCGCCTTCTCGTACTCCGCGCGGTCGTCCGCATTGAGACGCTTCATCTTCCGCCCTCGCCCTGCGACCCACGCACCGAACCACACCGTCACCTCGCGGGCGATGATGAACACACCGATCGCGACCGGGTTCAGCAGCAGCGAGAGCATCTGCTCGTTCGCGGCACTGGGCGTGATCATCCAGAACGGGTAGGTGAGAACCGGCGCAGCGACGAACCCGACGTACGACACCGCGGCGACCAGGAAGCCGAGCACGACCCACCAGCCGGCGCGGCCGCGGTTGACGATGACGCCCACCAGCCAGAACGCGAGGAAGAACACCACGACGGGCACCCAGAACGCCGAATCCGAGATGCGCTCGAGCAGCCCATCGACGAGCGATTCCAGTGCCACCTCGTTCTGGAACCAGCCATAGGCGAGATCGACCACTGCGTACAGGATCGTGAACGCGATCGTCGCGGGGACGCCGATCAGCAGCGCGGCGACGCGATTGCCCCGCTTGCGCGGCGGCTCGTAGCTCTCCGTGATCACCGCTTCGGGTGCGGGAGCGGCGTGCGCGGTTGGTTCGTTCGGCACGACGGCCGGCGGTGCCTCCTGGACCGGTTCGACGACCTCGGTGGGCGCGTCGTCTGGCTCGGTGGCTTTGAACGTCTCCGGAGCCTCCTCGAACCAGCCGCTGCCGACGGTCGTCGGCGCCGTGTGCGCAGGAGTCGCTGCGCCTGCCGCACCGCCCTGCCGCGCTTCGAACTCCTCGAGCTCAGCGGCGAGCGCGGCGTAATCGGGCTCAGCGGCCCCCTCGGACCCGATCATCTCGGTGTCTGCCGCTGCCGGGTCAGGATCGGTGGCGGCCGCACCGCCGGAAGGGGCGTCGGCCCCGGATGCCGCGGGCTCCGTCGCCGCTTCGTCCTCCGGCTCGGTCGCAGAGGCCGCTCCGCCCGACGGTGCCGCGGCATCCGCGGCGGCACCTGGTGCAGGCTCAGCGGTGTCGGCGGGCCCAGCGGACGGCGCGTCGTCGTCGAGCTCGTACACGGCGGTGTCCGGTTCGGTCCTCTCGGCCGTCTCCGCCACGGGCTCGGCGTCTGCCGTCTCCGCGGCGTCCGGGCCCGGCTCAGGCTCCGTCACTGACTGTCCGGTCTCGTTCGCCTCATCCCCCGGTGCTTCCGGTTCCGCCTCATCCGCAACGGCGTCCGCCTGCTGGTCGTCTTCCGGGGCCTGCTCGGCCGACACCTCCGGAAGCCGGGCTTCCTCGGTGCCGTCGTCATGGCGGTCGGTGGCCTCGATGGGCTCGCCGGTCGTCGGGTCGTTCCTGTCACCCATGGCGTCACTCATCTCATGCTCCTCTTCGCGGCGGGTGTGGGTCCCCACGCCGTGAGCGTAACGCGTGCCCGCCGCGGCGCTCGGGCGCCTCGCCGCGCGTTGCCCGGTCGATGCACGCCGCGCGGGCGTGTCCGTGCGCCCCGCGGAGACGCCACGGCCCATCGCTCAGACGAGCGGTGGGCCGTGGCGCGAGCGCCACGGGTCAGAACTCCGACAGGTCGGCTGCCACCGTGCCGTCCTCGGCAGCCGTGACGAGCACTTCCGCGCCGTACCAGCCGAACGGCGAGCTGCTCGTCGTGTGGTCCGATTCCCATTCGTCGTCGTCGGAGAACCGCTCCTTGTAGTCGAAGCGCAGCTCACCGTCGGCGATCACCACGAAGTCGCCGTCGTCGCGCGACTCGAAGGTGAGCGTCGGCTCTGTCTCCCACGAGCGCTTGATCCCCGTGACGGCCATGTAGCCGGGATCGTTCATCGTCAGCGAATTCTGGCACAGTTCGGGCACGAACTGGTCGGACTTCATGCACTCGTCGATGCGGCCCTGCACCTGGTCGATCGCCTTCTGCTGTGCATCGTCGGTCCACTTCGCGGTGAACGAAGCGAACTGCGGTGCCTCCAGCTGCTCCCAGCCGACCTGGAAGTCGGCGTTCGGGAGCGCCCTGGCCACCTGGTCGTCTCCGTAGGTGAACAGGCCGTCCGCCTCCGGTGCGGCGAAGACGTAGTCGCCAGGCAGGACGGGGATGTCGGCGAGCTCATCCCACTGGTGATCGTTCTCATCGGCGAACTCCGTGACCGCGATCTCCGAGAGGTCGACGCCGACGCCGTTGACCTGGGCGACCTGCGACACGTCGCCGATCTTGATGGTCTGCTGCGGGCCCGAGACGATCCTCCAGTCGTCGAAGACGACCGCAGCGGTTCCGGCCTTCTCGAGCTCGAACGACACATCGTACTTCTTGCTGTCGACCGTGAGCGTCGCCGCGATCGATGCGCCGTCGCCGCTCTCAGTGACCGTGCCGATCTCGAACTCCGTCGGGCGGTTCTCGGCGGCGGCATAGATCTCGTCCGTGAGCAGCACGCGCTCCGCCGACGTGACGTTCGGCGCCCACAGATCCATGGCGTCCGAGGCGTTCCCCTCGACGATCGCCTGCAGGTAGTTCTCGACTTTCGCCTGCGGAGAGTACTGCGTGCCGGCGAAGTGGCCGCGCACGATGACGCCCGCGACGATCAGCACGATGACTCCCACGACCGAGATGCCCGTTGCGATCCACGCCGTCTTGGCCCTGCGGCCCAGCGGTTCGCGCTGGGTCTCGTCGCCGCTGAGCAGCGCTTGGAAGGGATCGCCCGCTCCCTGTGCAGGGGCAGAAGCCGGAGCCGCTCCGCTCTGCGCCGCGGCAGCGGCTGGCGAAGCGCCTGCCGGCGGGTGCATCGGTTCGAAAGCCGTGCCCCCTGTGGGAACCGCTCCGCCTGGGGCGGGCGGCCTCGGCGGCACGTTCCCGGCGGGCGGCGGAGGCGGCACATCGCCTGGAGGCGGTGGCACCGCGCCCTGAACGGACTGGCCGCCCTGTGCGAACTGATGCCATGCCGGTTCCTGCGGCGCGGGAGCCGGGCCCGCCACGGGCGCCGCGGCTGCACCGGTGGTGAGCGCCCTGAGCAGCCAGAACGGCATCGCACGTGCCAGCTGCGGTACGACGAAGCGCGCGAGCGCCTCAACGGCGACGCCGAACACGGCGAACAGCACGAAGGTCCATGCCGCGGGCGATACGCTCGCTGACATTCCCGACATGCCCTCGCCGCCCAACAGGCCGGCGATGCCCGAGTCCTCACTTCCGACGCTGCCGCTTCCGGAGATCCGCCCGGCGATCATCACGACGATGCCGAATGCGGCATAGCCGGCCGGCAGCACGAACCAGCCGACCGGATCCGTCGCCGCGCCGCGGCGGACGCGCCACCGCACGCTCGCGACGGCGAGCACGACGAGGGCGAGGAGGGGAACGACGATGCGGAGCCAGAGCGGGAGCACGTCGGAGAACACCGTCATGCTCGCCGACGGCAGATCGAACGGCAGGTAGGAGCCCATGTCGCCCTGCACCGTGGCAGACACTGAGGAGAAGGCGCCGAGCGCACTCGCGTCGGCCGCGAGCAGAGGCAGGATCGCTGGCGCGAGCAGCAGCATCGCGCCCGCATCCCCACCAGAGTCGATCATGACGACGACGAGCAGTGCGATCGCGAGAACCGCGCCGAAGCCGCCGAGGTGCTCGACCGCCTGGAGTGCGCCGGAGCGCCACCTGCTGCGCGTCCCGCCGCGCGGGCTGAGCGCCGTGAACGTCGCCGCGGCCACGATGACGATGCCGAGGATGATGCTCCACACGCTGATCGCACGGACGCTCGCCCCCGGCGCGTTCGGCACGACGACCGAGATCGGCGCCGCCAGCTGCAGCACCAGCACGACGATCGCAAAGCCCGCGCCGGCGATCCCTGCGGCAGCCGCACGCCACAGCGGCGTCACTGCCAGTGGCGGCGTCGCACGCCGACCGAAGAGCAGCACGGCGAGCACCGCGCACACCGGCACGACGAGGGGAACGAAGAACAGGCTCGCAGACACCGTGAAGCCCATCGCCGATACCGTCGTGCCGAACGAGCCGAGGAAGCCGGCGCCGAGGAACTGGATGATCATGGGGAACCACTGCGACGCGACCGTCGAGGCGATGTCCTCGTCGCCCGTGAACTGCACGCCGACGATGCCGAGCACCACCACGACGATGCTCGCGGCAACGGCTCCGGCCATGGCCAGCCCCGCATGCGCGAGCGCCGCGATCCACGGCTCCTTGGCCGCCAGCGGCGACGGAGTGCGCGGATGCACAGGGGCAGCGGCGTAGCCCGGCTGCTGCGGCGCACCGCCGTGCCCTGCGTGCGTGCCGTCGGCCGAGCCCGGCTGCATGCCAGGCGCCCAGCCTCCATGCCCGGCCTGCGGCGCGGGGGGTTCGGCGCCGTCTCGCGCGCGACGGTCAGGCCGCGTGGACGGCGGTGCTGCGCGCGTGGTCCGTCGCGCGGCACTGCGCGCGGAAGCCGCGTCCGTCGTTCCCGCCGCATCCTGCTGGCGCGTGCCGTCAGCGGCAGGAGCATCCGGAGTGTTCCTGTCGGTTGTCATCTCCGTGCACGACGTCTCTCGGTTCGTTCATCTCGGCGTGTTCCCCCACGTATATCGGACTGACAACCCCATACGCTATCGGATGCTCCGGACGTTCGCCGTCTCGAACAGACCTGCCACAACGGCGAACGGCCCCGGATCCGAAGATCCGGGGCCGTTCGTCAGTACTGGGTCAGTTATGCTCGCGACTTCGTCGCTCAACAATTTCAATCGGCTCGGCCGAGCGAACGAGTTCGCTCGGCTCTCGCCTCAATCAGTTGTATTGACCGGGCGTCGTGAAGTCGTCCGACGAGAACGCGTCGAAGTCCACGAAGCCGTAGTCGCCCTCGGTGAACGCACCGTCCGACGCGAAGATGCGGTTGGGGTACCGCTCGCTCTTCGCTTCTTCCGTTGCCTCCACGACGACGTCGCGGTACTTCGAAAGGCCGGTTCCCGCGGGGATCAGCTTTCCGATGATGACGTTCTCCTTGAGGCCGACCAGCGGGTCGCGCTTGCCCTGGAGCGCCGCCTCCGTGAGGACGCGGGTCGTCTCCTGGAACGACGCGGCCGACAGCCACGACTCGGTCGCAAGCGACGCCTTCGTGATGCCCATCAGCTCGGGACGGCCGGACGCGGGGCGCTTGCCCTCGGCGACCGCCGCGCGGTTCAGCTCCTGGTAGCGCTTCACGTCGACCATCTCACCCGGGAGCATCTCGGTCTCGCCGTGGTCGACCACGGTGACCTTGCGCAGCATCTGCCGCACGATGACCTCGATGTGCTTGTCGTGGATCGGCACACCCTGCGAGCCGTACACACGCTGCACGCCGCCGACGAGGTACTTCTGCACCTCGCGGGCGCCCTGCACGCGCATGATCTCCTTGGGGTCGAGCGTTCCGACCTGGAGCGGCTGACCGACCTTGACGCGGTCGCCGTCCTCGACGAGAAGCGTCGCACGCTTCAGCACCGGGTACGACTGGACCTCGTCGCCGCTGTCCGGCGTCAGGATGATCTTCTTCTGCTTCTCGGTCTCCTCGATCGTGATGCGACCATCCGCATCGGCGATCGGGGACGCACCCTTCGGGGTGCGCGCCTCGAACAGCTCCTGCACGCGGGGCAGACCCTGCGTGATGTCATCCGCCGATGCCGAACCACCGGTGTGGAACGTACGCATCGTCAGCTGCGTGCCGGGCTCACCGATCGACTGCGCCGCGATGATGCCGACGGCCTCGCCGATGTCGACCAGGTTGCCGGTCGCGAGCGAGCGGCCGTAGCACTGCGCGCAGACGCCGACGGCCGAGTCGCACGTGAGCACCGAACGGACCTTGATCCTCTCGACGCCGCCGGCGACGAGCTTCTCGATCATCACGTCGCCGATGTCCTGACCGGCCTCAGCGAGCACCGTGCCGTCCTCTGCGACCACGTCGGCCGCAAGCGACCGGGCGAAGACCGCGTTCTCGACATTGGCATCCGCGACCAGCGTGCCTGACGCATCCGGAGCCGCGATCGTGTACTCGAGCCCCTTCGACGTGCCGCAGTCGTCCTCACGGATGATGACGTCCTGCGAGACGTCGACGAGACGACGCGTGAGGTAACCGGAGTCGGCCGTACGGAGGGCGGTGTCCGCCAGACCCTTGCGGGCACCGTGCGTGGCGATGAAGTACTCCGCGTTCGACAGCCCCTCGCGGTACGAGGAGATGATCGGGCGCGGGATGATCTCGCCCTTCGGGTTGTTCACCAGACCGCGCATACCGGCGATGTTCCGGATCTGCAGCCAGTTGCCTCGCGCACCAGACGTCACCATCCGGTTGATGGTGTTGTCCTCGGGGAAGTTGTCCCGCATGGCCTGCTGGATCTTGTCCGTGGCCTCGGTCCACACCTGGATGAGCTCCTGGCGGCGCTCACCGTCCGTGATCAGACCCTTCGCGTACTGCGAGTTGACCTTGGCGGCGAGCTTCTCGTGCTCGGCGACGATCTCCGCCTTCTCCGGCGGCGTGAGCACATCGGAGAGCGCGACCGTGATACCGGAGCGCGTGGCCCAGTAGAAGCCCGCGTCCTTGATGTTGTCGAGCGTCGCGGCGACGACCGTCTTCGGGTACTCCTCGGCCAGCTTGTTGACGATCTGCGACAGCTTGCCCTTGTCCGCCTGTTCGCGCACGAACGGGTAGCCCTTGGGCAGGTTGTCGTTGAAGATCGCCTGGCCGAGCGAGGTGTCGACGAGACCGTGCGCGTCATACCCCTCGGGTGCCTGACCCTCGAGGAAGGTGAGCCCGGCGATCCGGATGCGCACCTTCGCCTGCAGGTCGAGCGTTCCCTCGTCCTTGGCCAGCTGCGCCTCCGACACCGAGCCGAACGCACGTCCTTCGCCAGCGGCACCCTCGATGATCGTCGTGAGGTGGTGCAGACCGATGATCATGTCCTGCGAGGGCAGGGTGACCGGGCGGCCGTCCGACGGCTTCAGGATGTTGTTCGACGCGAGCATCAGCACGCGGGCCTCGGCCTGAGCCTCGACCGACAGCGGCAGGTGCACGGCCATCTGGTCACCGTCGAAGTCGGCGTTGAACGCCGCACACACGAGCGGGTGGAGCTGAATCGCCTTGCCCTCGACGAGCTGCGGCTCGAAGGCCTGGATGCCCAGGCGGTGCAGGGTGGGAGCACGGTTCAGCAGCACAGGGCGCTCGCGGATGATCTCCTCGAGCACGTCCCAGACCTCGGGGCGCGTGCGCTCGACGGCGCGCTTGGCCGCCTTGATGTTCTGCGAGTGACCGAGGTCGATCAGGCGCTTGATGACGAACGGCTTGAACAGTTCGAGCGCCATCTGCTTCGGCAGGCCGCACTGGTGCAGCTTCAGCTGCGGGCCGACCACGATGACCGAACGGCCGGAGTAGTCGACGCGCTTGCCGAGCAGGTTCTGGCGGAACCGGCCCTGCTTGCCCTTCAGCATGTCGCTGAGGGACTTCAGCGCGCGGTTGCCCGTGCCCGTGACCGGACGCCCGCGGCGACCGTTGTCGAACAGGGCGTCGACCGACTCCTGCAGCATCCGCTTCTCGTTGTTGACGATGATCTCGGGCGCACCGAGATCGATCAGACGACGAAGGCGGTTGTTGCGGTTGATCACACGGCGGTACAGGTCGTTCAGGTCGCTCGTGGCGAAGCGGCCGCCGTCGAGCTGGACCATCGGACGAAGCTCCGGCGGGATCACCGGAACGACGTCGAGGACCATCGAGGCCGGCGACGTGCTGGAGCCGAGGAAGGACTGCACGACCTTGAGTCGCTTGATCGCACGGATCTTGCGCTGGCCCTTGCCCTCAGCGATCTGCAGGCGCAGTGCCTCTGCCTCGGCAGCAAGGTCGAACGCCGCGAGGCGACGCTGCAGCCCCTCGGCGCCCATGAGCGCCTCGAAGTACTGACCGAAGCGGTCCTGCATCTCCTGGAAGACGTCGTCCTCCGCCTTGAGCTGGCCCACCTCGAGGTTGCGGAACTCGTCCCACACACGCTCGAGACGCGCGATCGACTCATCCGCGCGCTTGCGGATCGTCGCCATCTCCTTCTCGGCGCCGTCCTTGGCCTTCTTCTTCTGGTCGGCCTTGGCGCTCTCCGCCTCGAGGGCGGCGAGGTCGTCCTCGAGCTTCTGCATCTTCTCGGCGATGCGGGCGTCACGGCGGTCGCCGAGCGCCTTGATCTCGAGGCGCAGGTTGTTCTCGTGCGTCGAGAGGTCGCGGTGGCGCGAGTCCTCGTCGACCGAGATCACCATGTACGCGGCGAAGTAGATGACCTTCTCGAGGTCCTTCGGCGCCATGTCGAGCAGGTAACCGAGGCGCGAAGGCACGCCCTTGAAGTACCAGATGTGGGTCACGGGGGCCGCGAGCTCGATGTGCCCCATGCGCTCACGACGGACGGAGCTCTTGGTGACCTCCACGCCGCAGCGCTCGCACACGATGCCCTTGAAGCGGACCCGCTTGTACTTGCCGCATGAGCACTCCCAATCCCTCGAGGGACCGAAGATCTGCTCACCGAACAGACCGTCCTTCTCGGGCTTCAGTGTGCGGTAGTTGATCGTCTCGGGCTTCTTGACCTCACCGTACGACCAGCGACGGATGTCGTCGCCAGTGGCCAGGCCGATGCGAAGCTCATCGAAAGTTGTTGCGTCGAGCACTTAATTCTCCTGTGTCGGAAATCTCGAAATCGGCTGGCTGGTTCAGATCTCGTCGATCGAGGCGGACTCGAACCGGCTGGAGATGTTGATGCCGAGCTCTTCCGCGGCGCGGAAGGCCTCGTCGTCGGTGTCGCGGAGGTTGACCTCCGTGCCGTCGGCCGCGAGCACCTCGACGTTCAGGCACAGCGACTGCATCTCCTTCATGAGCACCTTGAAGGACTCGGGGATGCCGGGCTCTGGGATGTTCTCGCCCTTGACGATCGACTCGTACACCTTGACGCGCCCGAGGATGTCGTCGGACTTCACCGTGAGAAGCTCCTGCAGCGCGTACGCGGCACCGTAGGCCTCGAGGGCCCACACTTCCATCTCACCGAAGCGCTGACCACCGAACTGCGCCTTGCCGCCCAGCGGCTGCTGGGTGATCATCGAGTACGGACCAGTCGAACGCGCGTGGATCTTGTCGTCGACCAGGTGGTGCAGCTTCAGGATGTACATGTAGCCGACCGAGATCGGCTTCGGGAACGGCTCGCCGGTGCGGCCGTCGAACAGATCGGCCTTGCCGGTGCTGTCGATCAGTCGCTCGCCGTCGTTGGTCGGGATCGTCGAGTCGAGCAGACCCGAGATCTCGACCTCGCTGGCACCGTCGAACACCGGGGTGGCGACCTTAGTGCCGGCCTCTGCCTCGCGAAGCTCCTCAGGAAGGCGGACGGCCCACTCCGGCTCGCCTTCGATCTTCCAGCCCCTGCTGGCGATCCAGCCGAGGTGGGTCTCGAGGACCTGACCGAAGTTCATTCGGCCGGGGATGCCCATCGGGTTCAGCACGACGTCGAGCGGAGTGCCGTCGGCGAGGAACGGCATGTCCTCGATCGGCAGGATCTTCGCGATGACGCCCTTGTTGCCGTGACGGCCGGCGAGCTTGTCACCCTCGGTGATCTTGCGCTTCTGCGCGATGTAGACCACGACGCGGCGGTTGACGCCGCTGCCGAGCTCGTCGTCGCCCTCCTCGGCGTCGAACTCCTTGACCGCGATGACGGTTCCCTGCTCACCGTGGGGCACCTTCAGCGACGTGTCGCGCACCTCGCGGCTCTTCTCGTTGAAGATCGCGCGGAGCAGTCGCTCCTCGGCGCTGAGCTCGGTCTCGCCCTTCGGCGTGACCTTGCCGACGAGGATGTCGCCAGGACGGACCTCGGCGCCGATGCGGATGATGCCGCGCTCGTCGAGGTCCTTCAGCAGGTCGGGGCTGACGTTCGGGAGGTCACGGGTGACCTCCTCCTTGCCCAGCTTGGTGTCGCGGGCGTCGACCTCGTACTCCTCGATGTGGATCGACGTGAGGGTGTCGTCCTTCACCAGGTTCTGGCTCAGGATGATCGCGTCCTCGAAGTTGTGACCCTCCCACGACATGAACCCGACGAGCAGGTTCTTGCCGATGGCGAGCTCGCCGTCCTGGGTCGACGGGCCGTCTGCGATGACCTGATCGACCTCGACGCGCTCACCCGTGGCGACGATGACGCGCTGGTTGTAGCTGTTGCCCTGGTTCGAACGGTCGAACTTGCGCAGGAAGAACTCCTGGGTGCCGCCCTCGTCGAGCTGCAGCGTGACGGAGTCGGCCGAGACCTCGGCGACCACGCCCGCCTTGTCGGCGATGATCGAGTCACCGGAGTCGACAGCGGCGTAGCCCTCCATGCCCGTGCCGACGAACGGCGACTCGCTCTCGATGAGCGGCACCGCCTGGCGCTGCATGTTGGCGCCCATCAGGGCGCGGTTGGCGTCGTCGTGCTCGAGGAACGGGATCAGAGCCGTGCCCACCGACGTCATCTGACGCGGCGAGACGTCCATGTAGCCGACCTCGCCGGCGGCGACCAGGTCGACCTCGCCGTCGCGCTGACGGGCGAGAACCTGCGCCTCGGCGAACGTGCCGACTGACGTGAGCTTCGCGTTCGCCTGCGCGATGATGAAGTTCTCCTCCTCGGCAGCCGTGAGGTAGTCGACCCGATCGGTGACCTTGCCGTCGATGACCTGACGGTACGGCGTCTCGATGAAGCCGAAGGAGTTGATCCGGCCGAAGGTCGCCAACCGACCGATCAGGCCGATGTTCGGGCCCTCAGGCGTCTCGATCGGGCACATCCGGCCGTAGTGCGACGGGTGCACGTCTCGCACCTCGACACCGGCACGCTCGCGGGACAGGCCGCCAGGGCCGAGCGCCGAGAGCGTGCGCTTGTGCGTGATCGCCGAGAGCGGGTTGTTCTGGTCGAGGAACTGCGACAGCTGCGAGGTGCCGAAGAACTCCTTGATCGCGGCGACGACGGGGCGCACGTTGATCAGGGTCTGCGGCGTGATGGCCTCGATGTCCTGCGTCGTCATGCGCTCGCGGACGACTCGCTCCATCCGGCTCAGACCCGTGCGGACCTGGTTCTGGATGAGCTCGCCGACGGCGCGGATGCGGCGGTTGCCGAAGTTGTCGATGTCGTCGATGTCGATGCGGCGATCGATGATCTCGCCCGACTTGTTGACGCCCTCGAAGCTCTCGTCGCCGCGGTGCAGGCGCACGAGGTACTTGATGGTCGCGACGATGTCTTCGACCGTCAGCGTCGACGCGCTGATGTCGGTCGCCATACCCAGCTTCTGGTTCAGCTTGTAGCGGCCGACCTTCGCGAGGTCGTAGCGCTTCGGGTTGAAGTAGAAGTTGTCGAGCAGGCTCCGCGCGGCCTCGGCGGCGACCTGCTCGCCCGGGCGGATCTTGCGGTAGATGTCGCGCAGCGCCTCTTCCTGGGTGAGGATCGTGTCCTTCGCCAGGGTCTCCTCGATCGAGGTGAAGCCGGCGAACTCGCGCTCGATGTCCTCCGTGGTCAGGCCGAGGGCCTTGAGGAAGACGGTGACCGGCTGCTTGCGCTTGCGGTCGATGCGAACGCCGACCTGGTCGCGCTTGTCGACCTCGAACTCGAGCCACGCGCCGCGGCTCGGGATGATGCGCGAGGAGACGATCTCCTTGTCGCTCGTCTTGTCCGGCGTCTTGTCGAAGTAGACACCGGGCGAGCGCACGAGCTGCGAGACGACGACGCGCTCAGAGCCGTTGATGACGAACGTGCCGTCGATGGTCTGCAGCGGGAAGTCGCCCATGAAGACCGTCTGAGTCTTGATCTCACCGGTCTGGTGGTTCATGAACTCGGCCTCGACGTACAGCGGCGCAGCATACGTCTTGCCGCGCTCCTTCGCCTCCTCGACCGAGTACTTCTCCGGCTCGAGGTAAGGGTTCGCGAACGACAGCTGCATCGTCTCGGAGAGGTCCTCGATGGGTGAGATCTCCTCGAAGATCTCCTCGAGACCGCTCTGCTCCGACTCGTTGCGACGCGGCTCAGCGGCGCGCTCGCGCCATGCGTCGTTTCCGACGAGCCAGTCGAACGACTCCGTCTGCAGTGCGAGCAGATCGGGGACGGTCAGCGTGTCGTTGACTTTGGCGAACGAGAGGCGGGAAGCCCCGCGGCCGTTCTTGGGATTGGTGGATGCGTTGTTGCGCGCAGCAGCCAAGGGGATGACCTCCATGAGCCCGCGGTGAGACGGACTGCTAGATTCCTTGTCGACAGGTGAGGTGCACTTGGATTCCTCGCCTCGGTCCACCCGCCGCAATATGCGGGGACCTACAGGCGCCAGCCAACCACCATATGAAGGCAGGGAAAATCCAGGAAGCGCAACTGTCAACTATACGCGGTGATTCTCGGCATGTCCAGCCGGAGTTTCGTCGCGGATGTGCTTGGGTGTCCAGTTCGGCCTCGCCGCGTACGCTCATGGGGTGGGCAGGAAGCGCGACAGACCGGATGAGACGCCGCAGACACGACTGTCGGACGGGCGGATCGCACGCGTCGCGCCGAGCGAGATCACGTCGGGCTTCGAGGTGGACGTCGACGGCACGCCGCAGTCGCATGTCGACCTCGCTGATCCCACGCACCTGCACTTCGAGTACGTCGCGCGGATGGGTGCCGTCATCGATCAGCTCCCGGACGGCCCGCTCACGGCGGTGCACCTGGGAGCCGGCGGGCTCACGATCCCTCGCTACATCGCGGCGGCCAGGCCGGGGTCCCGCCAGCAGGTGATCGAGCTGGAGCAGCCGCTGGTCGATCTCGTGCGCGAGCATCTGCCGCTGCCGCGCGGAGCGTCCATCCGGATGCGCATCGGCGATGCGCGCGAGGGCCTCGGCCGCCTCCCGAGCGCTCTGCGCGGCGCCGTCGATCTGCTGGTCAGCGACGTGTACTCGGGCGCCCAGACCCCGGCGCACCTGACCACCGTGGAGTTCTACTCCGCCTGCGCCGAGATGCTCGCCGCGTCGGGAGTGCTGCTGGTCAACGCCGCGGACGGCGCCGGGCTTGCGTTCGCGCGCCGCCAGGTCGCCACCATCAGGGAGGTGCTGCCGGAGGTCGCGGTCCTCGCCGAGGTGCAGGTGCTCAAAGGGCGCCGGTTCGGGAACCTCGTGATCGCCGCTTCTGCGCAGCCGTTGCCCGTGGAGTGGCTGCCGCGGTTGATGGCCGCTGGCCCTCATCCGGCGAAGGTCGCCCACGGCGATGAGATCGAGCGCTTCGTCGCCGGTGCCAGGCCCGCCCGCGACGGCGACGCCACAGACTCCCCCAAACCGTCGCTGAAGCTGTTCGAGCGGTAGGCCATCCGGATCCTTCGCCGCGGCGCGAGCACGAGGGCGCAGCGGCCGGCCGCCTCATCCGGGCCGATCGGCGCGCACGGATCGAGCCGGGCGAGCATCCGGTCGCTCGGGTTCGTCCGGGCCGGTCGGCGCGAGATGAGTACGATCGCGCCGCGTTCGACCAGGACCGCCGACAACGCACTCATCCGGGCCGGTCGTACTCATCTCGGCGCGCACCGGCGCGGGTAACGGTTCGGTTTCGGACCGCCTCCGCGCGCCGCCAGGACTCCCCCAGATGCGTCTTGCACACTGGGGAGGAACGCGCGAGTGAAAGGGAGTCGGGTTGAGTTACATCCAGGGATACGACTCGGAGAGCCTGCGCGAGATCGTCGACGAGGCGGAATGCCGCCAGCGACTCGAAGACATCGGACAGCAGCGCAGCCTGCCAGCACTGCTCGAGCGCGTGTGGCTGCTGAAGGTGCTCGGCGAGCTCGACGAGGCCATCGCGCTCTCCGAGCAGTCGGTGCGCGTCGCGCGCATGGCCGGCACGCGCAAGGACCTGCTCCGCTCCCGCATTCTGCACTCCTCCGTGCTCATCGAGCGCGGAGCGTACGACGCGGCCGACAGCGAGCTGTCGACCTGCGCCGAGGAGGCCGAGGGCCAGGAGTGGCCGTCGATCACGGCGTTCGCACTGAGCCACCGCGGTCGCGCCAGGTACGACGCCGGCGACCCCGACGGCGCGCGCAGCGACTTCAAGCGAGTGCTGTTCCTGCGCCAGGAGCTGGGAGCGGCCGATTCGCAGCTCGAGGTCGCGATGAGCATGGTCGAGGCGGCCGAGCGACGCCGCGGCGCCGCCGTCGCCGCAAGCTGACGGGGCGCACCCGCCCTTCCCGTGTGCCGAAGTGCGCCACCCGGCGACAGGTGGCGCACTCTGCCATACCGGAGCGGCGGATCCCGGCGAGGCGGCGCGCTCCGGCACACCGCAGGGCGAGGCGATTCCGGATGGTCGCCGGGCGCGGCGGCCGGGATGTCCGAGGCTCCGATTAGCATCTTCGTATGTCGGATCTGAGTCGCGTCACGGTGTGGGCCAACGCTCTCATCCGGATGCACCTCGACGACACGTGGTCGTTCGCGTTCGACAACGCCAAACGGCGCGCAGGGCTGTGCGACTTCTCGCGGAAGCGGATCTCGGTGTCGCGGTACATCTCGGCACGGAACGATGACGACGAGGTGCACCAGACGCTGCTGCACGAGGTCGCGCACGCCATGGCCGGCCCCGGCGCCGGGCACGGCCGCCAGTGGAAGCGGATCGCGCGCGAGATCGGCTACGTCGGCGGCACCCTGCACTACGGCGATACTCCTACGGAACTCGCACCGTGGGTCGGCACGTGCCCGAGCGGTCACACCATCTACCGGTACCGCCGTCCGTCCCGCCCCTCCTCCTGCCCGAAGTGCTCCCCGCGCTTCGACCGCCGCTTCGAGTTCACCTGGCTCAAGCGCGAGATCACCCCCACCACCCGACGCCTCGCCTCCGCCCCGCGCTGAGGCCCGCACCCCCGCAGGGCTCGCAACCTGCACGGACCTCGCGCCCACACGGGCCCGCGCCCGGCTCGCGAGATGCGCACTTGTCGTCGAGATGCGCCGCGATTGACGCCGCTGCGTCGAAAAGGTGCGCATCTGGGCAGCCGGTCTGGCCAGGCACGACCGGATGTTCGGTGCGACCGGATGGCAGACTGACGGTATGCGGGTGCTTCTGAAGCTCGAACTCGACTGCACTCCGTCTGCTGCGTGGCGCGCGGTGCAGTCGCCGGCCGCGCTCGGCGAGATCCACGGGCCCCTCATCCGGATCGAGCCGCTCTCCGCGCTGCCGACGCAGTGGGAGCCGGGGCGCGATGCCGCCATCCGGTATGCCGTCGGCCCCATCCGGCTGGGTTCGCACCTCATCCGGATCGCGCATCGCGACGAGCGCGACAGCAGCGGACGCGTGCGCATCTTCCGAGACTGGGGCGATGCGCTCACCGGCCCGCTCGCGCTGCTCGACGCGTGGGACCATCAGATGGCGGTTTCGCCGTCTCCCCGCGACGAGTCGAAGACCCTCTGGCGCGAACGCCTCGTGTTCACCGGAGCGGCCGCCCCGTTCTACTGGCCCGCCCTCTGGCTGCTGTGGCAGTGGCGCGCCGCGCACCTCAAGCGCCTCGCCCCCACCTGGGAGCACGATCCCGCCGTTCGTGGGTGATCTCTGCGGGAAAGAGCGCGGTCTCACCGACAGAGATCGCCCACGAACGGACAGTGCGGGGACCGGAGGCTAGGCGTTCGGCAGCAGCGTGTACTTCGTCGACAGATACTCATGGATGCCCTCCAGGCCGCCCTCGCGGCCCATTCCCGACTGCTTCACGCCGCCGAACGGCGCGGCCGCATTCGAGACGACTCCCGCGTTGAGACCCATCATGCCCGTGTCGAGGCGGTCGATCATGCGGTGGCCGCGGGCGAGGTCCTCCGTGAAGACGTAGGAGACCAGCCCGTACTCCGTGTCGTTGGCGATCTCGACCGCCTCGTCCTCGGTGGAGAAGGTGACGACGGCGAACACGGGGCCGAAGATCTCCTCCGACATGATCGCAGCGTCACGCGTGAGGTCCGACAGGACCGTCGGCTCGAAGAAGCTGCCTGCACCATCGATCCGCTTCCCGCCATGCATCAGCGTCGCGCCCTTGCCCACGGCGTCTTCGACGAGCTCCGATGCCTTCGCGACCGCGTCATCGTCGATGAGCGGGCCGATCTGCACGCCCTCCTCCGTGCCGCGCCCGATCCTCATCGCCGACACGCGCTCGGCGATCCTGCTCGTGAACTCCGCTGCGACGTCCTCGTGCACGATGATCCGATTCGCGGCCGTGCACGCCTGGCCGATGTTGCGGAACTTCGCGGCCATCGCGCCGTCGACCGCCTTGTCGAGGTCGGCGTCTTCGAAGACCACGAACGGGGCGTTGCCGCCGAGCTCCATCGACACCCGCAGCACGTTCTCCGCGGCCTGTGCGATGAGGCGCTTGCCCACGCCTGTGGAGCCGGTGAACGACAGCTTGCGCAGCCTGCCGTCGCCGATGATCGGCGCCGAGACACGGCTCGAGCTCGATGACGTGACCACGTTGACCACGCCATTCGGCAGACCGGCTTCTTCGAGCAGCTGCACGAACAGCATGGTCGTCAGCGGGGTGAGCTGGGGCGGTTTGATGACGCTGGTGCACCCCGCGGCGAGCGCCGGCGCGATCTTGCGGGTCGCCATCGCGAGCGGGAAGTTCCACGGAGTGATGAAGTAGCAGGGCCCGACGGGGCGCTGCGACACGATCATCTGCCCCGTGCCCTCCGGTGTGGATCCGTAGCGCCCCGAGATGCGCACGGCCTCCTCGCTGAACCAGCGCAGGAACTCGCCGCCGTAGGCGACCTCACCGAGAGACTCCTGGTACGGCTTGCCCATTTCGAGGGTCATCACGAGCGCGAGATCCTCCTTGCGCTCCTGCACCAGTTCCCACGCGCGGCGCAGGATGTCGCTGCGTCTGCGGGGCGACGTCGCCGCCCACTCGTCCTGCGCAGCGACGGCGGCATCGAGCGCCGCCGTCGCATCGTCTGCCGTCGCATCGGCGACACGGGCGATCACGTCGTTCGTGGCGGGGTCGCGAACGGCGAGCGTCGCGCCTCCCGTCGCGTCGACCCACTCTCCGCCGATGAACAATCGACCGGAGATCCCGTCGAGCAGCGCCTTCTCACTGTCATTCATTCGCGCGTTCCCTTCTCTGGAGCAGTTCACAGGTTCCGCAGGTCGTGGCCGCGCTGAGGCCACGATCAGCGGATGGTCATGCCGTGAGACTATGCACATCAGCACGGCGCGTCACTGTACAAGGCGGCGTATCCGCGCGGATCAGACCGCCGTTCTGTACAACGCACCGCCCGCCCGCCCCGTGAAACCCGCCGTTTGTGGGTGATCTCTGCGGGTAAGAGTGCCGTCGAACCGACAGAAGTCACCCACAAACGGTGGTGCGGACTCAGTCCGCTGCGAGCGCCTCGACCGGTGACACACGGGTCGCCAGGCGCGTCGGGCCGACGGCGGCGACCAGCGTGAGCACGGCGGTCGCGACGACGATCACCGCCACCACCAGCCACGGCACGGCGGGCACCACAAGCGACCCGGCGGGGCTCTCGGTCAGAGAGATGGCGCCGAGCAGCGACTGCGCGCCCGCCCACCCGTAGAAGGCCCCGAGCAGCAGCCCGAACAGAACGGCGGCGATGGTGACGTGGGCGGCCTCGAGCAGCACCATCCGCCGGATCTGCGGGTTGGACAGGCCGATCGCCCGCAGCAGGCCCAGCTCTGTGCGCCGCTGCACGACACCGATGGTGAGAAGGTTCACCAGCCCCACCGCGGCGATCACCGCGGCGACGGCGACGAGCCCCATCATCACGGCGGAGAACATGTCGAGGACGACGAGACCCTCTGCGAGGTCCCCGGGGTCGGAGTTCGCGATCAGCACCGACTTCGCCGACTCCGTCGCCACCGCGAACATGGTCACCAGCGTCACACCGACGACCACGCCGATGGCCATGCGGCTCGACCGCTCCGGGTACCGCAGCGCGTTCTCCGCCGCCATCCGCGCCGTCGCCGTGCGTCCGAACATCCGGCCGACGAGGCGCAGCACTGGCGGCATCACGAACGTCGCGCCCGTGACCAGCCCGGTGAACGACAGCAGCCCGCCGAGGAACGCCACGGGCAGACCGAGCGGCGATCTCAGTCCTAGCGCCACGCCCAGGCCGAGCAGCCCGAACCCTGTGGCGAGCAGGATGATGCTTCCGACGTTGCGCTTCACGCCGCCGCGGGCCTCCGCGGCCGAGCGTGGGGTCGCGCCGCCGAGCGCCTGGAGCGGGGTGACGTCGAGCACGCGACGCGATCCGACCCATGCCGCGAGCCACGTCGTGAGCACGACGGCGACCGTCGGCAGCAGCACCCACGGCTGCAGCACGTTGTAGTCGACGGCGGGCAGTGCGGGCAGTCCCGCGCCCGCCACCTGGTTCGCCACGACGGCGTCGGCGATGCGCGTGCCGATCGCGGAGAGGACGAGACCTGCGATGAGCCCGATCGTCGCACCGAGCGCGCCGACGGCGAGCCCCTGGCGCGCGACGGCGGAGCGCTGCGAACGGGCAGACGCCCCGATCAGCCGCATCAGTGCGATCTGCCGCGTGCGCCCGGCGACCACCGTGGAGAAGGTGTTGCTGGTCACGATCGCACCGACGTACATCGCGATGACGACGAACACGACCGCCAGCATTGCGATCACGACCGCCAGCGTGCCGGAGTTCCCGAACACGAGTGTGAGAAGGTCTGCGAGGTATCCGGTCGTCGTCAGCAGCACGACTCCGAACCCTGCCGAGAGCGCGGCGACGAGCACGCTCGCACCCATGCCCCGTTCGCGCAGCAACGGCGTCGGGCCGCGGCCCGACTCCTGCGGGGCGGCCGCCTGTTCGGTCTCGATGGCGACGCTCATGCGACGCTCCCTCGCGAGGGAGCGGGCCCGGCCACCGAGGGGAAGCTCACGCCGGATGTCCCGACGTGCTCGCCGCCGGAGAGTGCGGCGCCCGCAGCCGAACGCCCATCGGCACGGTCCTCCTCCGCGTGCAGCATGTGCGCCGAGATCTGCTCCGGCGTCTGCCGCGGCTTGTCGGCGACGAGCCGCCCATCACCGAGGAACAGCACACGGTCGGCGTGGCTCGCGGCGATCGGATCGTGCGTGACCATCGCAATCGACTGACCGTGGCGCCTGCTCGCGTCGGCGAGCAGCGCCAGCACCTCGCGGCTGGTGCGGGAGTCGAGAGCGCCCGTCGGCTCGTCGGCGAACACCAGGTCGGGCGCCGTCGCCAGCGCCCTGGCGATCGCGACCCGCTGCTGCTGACCGCCGGACAGCTCGTGCGGCCGGTGCGAGAGACGGTCGCCGATGCCGAGCGACGAGATCAGCCCGCCGATGCGCGCCTGCTCCTCCGCGCTGGGCCGCCGGCCGTCGAGCTCGAAGGGCAGCATGATGTTGCCGCGCACGTCGACGGTGGGCACCAGGTTGAACGCCTGGAACACGAACCCGACCCTGCGCCGGCGCAGCACCGTGAGCTGGCCGTCGGAGAGGCTCGTGATCTCGGTGTCGCCGATCCACGCACCACCGCTCGTGGGGGCGTCGAGCCCCGCCATCACATGCATGAGCGTCGACTTGCCCGACCCCGACGGCCCCATGATCGCGGTGAACTGGCCGCGCCGGATGCCGACGCTCACGTTGTCGAGGGCCGTGACCTGCGAGCCCCCGGCCCCGTAAGACTTGGTCAGATTGGTGACGCGGGCGGCGAGCCCCATATCGCTGCTGGTGATGTCCATATCTCGACGCTACGAAGCGCACGCGGCCCGGTCATCCGGCTGGAGGATGATCCTCGTCAGTCGGAGGGATGACCTGCTTCGAATGACGATGGGTGTCCCGAGGTCCCGGATTCGGAGCACCCGTCGTCATGTCGGCGGTTCGCGTCAGACCAGACCGTGCTCGTGCGCGAACACGACGAGCTGCACTCGGTCGCGCAGGGCGAGCTTCGTGAGCACTCGACTGACGTGCGTCTTCACGGTCGCCTCGCTCAGGAACTCCTGCGCCGCGATCTCCGAGTTGCTCATACCGCGCGCGGCATACGTGAAGATCTCGCGCTCGCGCTCCGTCAGAGCACCGTATGCGGGCGGCGCGGGCTTCACGGGAGCGGCGAAATGCGCGAACAGCTCCCGCGTCGCCGACGCCGCGATCACCTCGGACCCGGAATGCACGCTCCGCACAGCGGCGAGCAGGAACTCGGGGTCCGCGTCCTTCAGCAGGAATCCGCTCGCTCCCTGCCGGATCGCGCGGGCGGCGGCCTCATCGAGATCGAAGGTCGTGAGCATCACGATGCGCGGCGCACCGGGATCGCGCAGCAGTTCGGCGGTGGCAGCGATGCCGTCCATCACCGGCATCCGGATGTCCATGAGCACGACATCGGGCCTGGTCGCGGTCACGACGGCGACGCCCTCCCTGCCGTCGCCCGCCTCGCCCACGACGTCCATGTCGGTCTGGGAGTTCAGCAGCATCCGGATGCCTGCCCTGAACAGCGCCTGATCATCGACGAGGACGATGCGGATCGGGTCGGTCACTGGTGGTTCTCCTGGCTCGTCGGGTGAGCTGTCGCATAGCCCGAGACCGGGAGCCGCGCGCGCACCACGAACATCCTGCCATCGGGAGCCGCCGTGAGGGAGCCGCCGACGAGCTGGGCGCGCTCCGCCATCCCGACGATGCCGTGCCCGCGCGACGGCACCGGGGCTCCGTCCTCCGCCGATATGCCGTGATCGGAATGCGCGCGTCGATGGTCGCCGACGTCGACCGCGTTGCGGACCTCCAGCGCCACGGCATCGGCAGACCACGCCATCCGGAGGTCGACGTCGCGCCCGTCTCCGTGCCGCAGGGTGTTCGTGAGCGCTTCCTGCAGAATGCGGAAGACGGCCAGCTGCACCGCGGCCGGGGGCTCGCCGGGCGGCGTCGGGTCGACGTCGACCGAGAGCGCCACGCCTGCGGAGCGCACCTGTGAGAACAGACCTTCCAGATCGGCGAGCGTGGGCTGCGGCCCATCGCCCTGCCGGTGCCGCAGCTGTGCCAGCAGCAGCCTCACGTCGCTCAGCGCGGAGCGCGCCGTCTGGCTGATGGTGCCGAGCGCGTGCTTTGCGACATCCGGATCAGCGTCCGCCGCGTACCGTGCACCGTCTGCCTGCGCCACGACGACGGCCAGCGAGTGCGCGACGACATCGTGCATGTCGCGCGCGATGCGGCCCCGCTCCTGCTCGCTCGCCGTTTCGAACTCCGCGCGGTCGCGTGCCTCCCGATTCGCCCGCGCCTGACGCGACGCCCGAACGAGCGCGCCCGTGGTCCACGACAGCAGCAGCGCGAACACGATCATCGCGAACCAGGTGCCGCCGAGCAGCATCCACTCATACGAGAACGGATCGAGCGGCCACGCCGCTGCGTTGACGAGCACCATGTACGCGGCCGCGACGGCGGCACCGGCGATCGCCGACGCGAGGCCGAGCCACATCACCACACGCGTGCCGTATGCGGCGGTCACGTACAGCACACCGAACACCGCGACATCGACCGGCTGGGGTCCGATCAGCGCGACCATCTGCGCGATCGCGCCCACCCAGGCGATCACGAGCGAGAGCGCGGGGGACAGCCGCCTGACCGCAAGCGCGCTCGCGAAGATGAGCGTGACGACGATGCCGAGCCACAGGACGCCGTCCTGGCCGAACTCCGTGGTCGGCAGCGGTTCGACGAACGAGAACGCGATCACCGGCACGAACACCGCCGCGGCGACGACGTCGAACACGACCTGACCCGTTCTCAACGGTCGGAACAGGCTCGTGCGCATCCCTTTACGTTACGGGCGCGCGTCCATCCCGTCATCCGTCTCCGGATGTATTCCGCGGGATCGGCTGCGCCGCGGCGCCGACCAGCCGGGATCACCCGGATCGACGGCATCTCGCCGCACCTGACACGATCGGTCGTACGCTGGGCTCACAGAGCGGCTGACGGAGGTGCGCGATGAGCGATACAGGTGCGGCGGGGCGGCACGTGCTGCTCTCCGGGGGCACGAGCGAGGCCGGATGGGCAGCCGCGCGCGCTCTGCGCGACGGCGGCGCCCGTGTGACGGTCTCCGGACATTCCGCGGACAAGCTCGCGGCGTTCGAAGCCGACGGGTTCGAAACAGCGGAGGTCGACCTCACCGACGAGTCGGCCGTGTTCGCGACGGCGCTGCGGATCGGCGCCGTCGACGGCATCCTGCATCTGGTCGGCGGCTGGCGCGGAGGCGGCGGAGTGCCCGGTCAGAGTGAGGAGGACTGGCGCGCCCTCGAGCCGTCGCTGACCGCGTGGCGGCACGTGTCGCGCGCATTCTGGGACGGCCTGACGGCTTCGCCCGCCGGCAGAGTCGCCGTCGTATCGTCGCCATCGGTTGCCAGGCCGCTGGCCGGCGGTGCCAACTACGCGGCGACCAAGGCGGCGCTCGAGGCATGGACCCGCGCGCTCGCCCACGGTTTCCGCAAGCACGCGCGCGACGCGGGCGTCGACCAATCCGGAGCCGCTGCGATCTTCCGCGTGAAAAAGCTCTCAGGCCTCGAGCAGCGCCTTGCCGACGAGTTCGTCGCGCTGTGGGACCGGCCAGCCGACGACGTCAACGACCGCATCATCGACCTCACGGAAGGGTGAGCGAGCGGCGCGCCGGACTGTCGTCCGCATGAGCCGCGCTGCACTCCGGCCGACGCCGCACCTCGACGGCCGATGCCGCGTCGCGGGCACCGGGTGCAGCACCGCTCCTCGCGGCGCAAACTACGCTGGATCGGTGACACCTCTGCATGACACGACGGAGCGCGGCTTCGCGTCGGACAACTATTCAGGCATCCACCCGGACGTGCTCGCGGCGATCGCCGCGGCCAACGGCGGCCACCAGAGCGCGTACGGATACGACGCGTACACCGAGCGACTGCAGGAGGTGCTGCGCGACCGCTTCGGCGAGCGCGCCGTGGCGTTCCCGGTCTTCAACGGCACGGGAGCGAACGTCGTCTCGCTGCAGTCGATGCTGCCCCGCTGGGGAGCCGTCGTCGCGCCCGAGACGGCGCACATCAACACCGACGAAGGTGCGGCACCCGAACGGGTCGCCGGCATCAAGCTGATCACGGTGCCGACGGACGACGGCAAGCTGACACCTGAGCACATCGACCGGATCACGGCGGGACGCCTCGACGAGCACAATGCGCAGCCGCTGGTGGTGTCGATCACGCAGTCGACGGAGCTCGGCACGCTCTACTCGGCCGACGAGATCCGCGCCATCGCCGACCGCGCCCACGCCGCTGGCATGAAGCTGCATATGGACGGTTCGCGCATCGCCAACGCCGCAGCGGCGCTCGAGCTGCCGCTGCGCGCCTTCACGACGGACGCCGGAGTCGACGTGCTGAGCCTCGGCGGCACGAAGAACGGCGCGCTCGCCGCCGAGGCTGTCGTCGCAATCGACCCGGATGCCGCGGACGGGCTGATCTACCTGCGCAAGTTCGACATGCAGCTGGCCAGCAAGATGCGGTTCGTCTCGGCGCAGCTGCTCGCCCTCTACGACGGCGACCTGTTCCTGCGCAACGCACGGCATTCCAACGACATGGCCGCGCGGCTGCGCTCCGGACTGAACCGGATGATCGACGACGGCACGGTGGCTGGCGTCTCCGTCGCCGACGGTCCGGTGAACGGCGTGTTCGCGACGCTCCCCGACGGTGTCGCCGACCGGCTGCGCGACCGGTTCCACTTCTACGACTGGGACGCCTCGCGCGGCGAGGTGCGCTGGATGTGCAGCTTCGACACCGCTGAGGAAGACGTCGACGCCCTCATCGCCGCCGTCGCCGCGGAGACACGCGCGCCTTAGGGCTCCGCCTGGCGGCCCTGGGCTTCCGCATCCCCGAGCGGCTCGCGGGTGCCGCCGTGCCAAGGCGGAGGAAGAAGTCGACCACCAGGTCGGCGACTGACGACAACGCGGGCAGGGTGGTGCCCGCGGGCCGCTCGGTCAGCGGAGTGCGCCGAGGTGGGCGAGGGCGGTGCGCACCAGCGCCCCGCGACCGCCTTCCATCTCGGCGGCCAGTGCGTCACTGGCGGCCTCCTCCGGTGGCATCCAGGTGACCTCGAGGGCGTCCTGACGCGGCTCGCACGTGCCTGTGACGGGGACGGCGAAGGCCAATGAGACCGCATGCTGGCGTTCGTCGTGGTACGCCGACATGCCGGGCAGCGGGAAGTACTCCGCCACCGTGAACGGCACGGGAGACGGCGGGATCACGGGGAACGCCATCGGCCCCAGATCGTTCTCGACATGGCGGAACAGGGCATCGCGCACGGTCTCGCCGTAGCGGACGCGGCCGGACACGATGGTCCGGCTCATCTCGCCCATCGGGGTCGCCCGCAGCAGCAGCCCGACCTCGGTGACCTGCCCGACGCCGTCGGTGCGGACCGGGACTCCCTCGACGTAGAGGAACGGCAGCCGACGGCGCGCCTCCGCCAGCTCGATCTCGCTCAGCCACGCCGGATTCGACGCTGCCTCGTCGCTCACCAGGGGGTCGTCTGGCAGATCATCCGGATCAGGTGTGCGAACGGTCATGCCTCCTGTATACCCGCTGGAACCGACATTCCGTACCGCGCCGGCAACAAGTCGTCCCGACGCGCCGTCGGAGGCGCCTCACGGACGCCCCGCCGACGTGACCTCGACCGATGTCGGACACCGCGGGCATGATGGTGCCATGATTCCGATTCCCGAGATCGACGATTCGTCCACGCGATGGCACAGCGAGGGCAACGACCCCTCACGCCCGCTCATCGTGCTGATCCACGGCTACGGCGCAGACGAACACGACCTCATCGCGCTCGCGTCGTCACTGCCGACGGGCTTCGACTACGCGGCGGTGCGCGGTCCACTGACGCCGCCGTTCCCGATGCCCGGCTGCTCCTGGTACCCGCTCGAGGGCGAGGGCTCGGGAGACATCGACGTGATCACCGAGTCGACGAACCGGCTGCTGGCCTGGCTCGACTCGCTGGGGCGCACCGGGCCCGTGGGCCTCGTCGGGTTCTCGCAGGGCGGCGTGCTCGCCGTGCATGCCATGCGACTGCGGCCGGAGGCGTTCGCCTTCGCCGGCAATCTCTCCGGCTACGTGATGCCCGGCGGCGAGATGCCGGGCGACGAGACACTGGCCGAGCGTCGCCCTCCGGTGTTCTGGGGCAGAGGCTCATCCGACGATGTGATCCCCGAGGGCCTGGTCGTGCACACGACCGACTGGCTGCCCGGTCACGCCGACATCGTCGGCCGCACCTACCTCGGGCTGGGCCACGCGGTCGCTCCGGATGAGGTGGCCGATCTGAACGTGTTCCTCACGAAGCAGCTCGAGGCGCTCGGCTGCTGAGGGGAACGGCCGCGGGGTGCGCATCGCACCGCCGCGGCCGTCTGTCCGGAGTCGTTCCTGCCTCTACTCCACGTCGTTCTCGTCCTCGGCTCCGCCCTCGGGGTACGCCGTTTCGGGCTTGCGCGCGAGGAAGACGACGCTCGAGATGAGCCCGCCCCAGATCACAACCGCGGAGATGATGAAGAAGGTCATGGCGATGGCGCTCATCGGGCGCCTCCCTTCACTCGGAGCTGATCGTCGGTCGGCCATGCATCGAATCGGTCGGGGTCCTGGCTCCAGCGCAGCTGAGGCAGCACGAACGCGGCGATCAGCATCACGATGATGCAGCCCCATCCGGCCACCCAGAGGTACCAGGTGTCATACCCCGCATAGCCGTTCTGCAGGAAGTCGACCGCCTTGGCGATCAGCATGTAGCCGAGCACCACGGGTGCGAGCACGGTGGTGAAGATCTGCCAGAGAACGCCCACCTTGAAGGTCGACACCGTGCTGAGATGGCGGGCCAGCACCGGGCCCTTGCGGTTCACCCAGAGCACGATGATCGACATCCCGACAGCGGAGCCGACGATGCCGAGCTGGTTCGACCATGCGTCGATCGTGTCGAGTGCGGTGAGCCCTGACGTCGACCCGAACAGCACCAGCGAGATGACGGCCAGGGGGACGCCGAACCCGAGCACCGTGCCGCGGCGCGTCCAGCCGAACTTGTCGCGCAGCGCGGCGATGACCACCTCGAGGATCGAGATCAGGGAGGTGAGTCCGGCGAGCGTCAGCGAGCCGAAGAACAGCGCACCGAACCATGCCCCGCCCGGCATCTGACTCACGATCGCGGGGAAGGTCATGAATGACAATCCGACGCCGGTGAGCCCCTCGAGGTCCCCGACTGCGATGCCCTGCTGGAAGGCGAAGAAGCCCAGCGTGGCGAACACGCCGATGCCGGCGATGAGCTCGAACGACGAGTTCGCGAAGGCGACGACGAGGCCGGCACCGGTCATGTTCGAGCGGCGGCGGCGGTACGACGAGTAGGTGATCATGATGCCGAAGGCGATCGACAGGGAGAAGAAGATCTGTCCGTACGCGGCGATCCACACGTTCGGATCGGCGAGCGCGGCGAAGTCGGGCGTGAAGAAGGCGTTCAGCCCGTCGACCGCTCCCGGAAGGGTGAGGGCGAAACCGACGAGCACCAGGAAGCCGATGATCAGCAGCGGGATGACGATCATGTTCGCCCGCTGCACGCCCTTGACGACGCCGGCCGCGAGGATGATGAGCGTCACGATCCAGGCGATCACCAGCGGGATCATCACCGAGGGCACGAACTCGAGGGTGAACGGGCTCTCCGCCGTCTGCAGGTACTCACCGACGAAGAACCCCGCGGTGTCGTCGCCCCAACGCAGATCCCACGAGAACACGAAGTAGCTCGACGACCACGCGAGCACCGCCGTGTAGTAGACCGCGATGAAGACGCAGATCGCCACCTGGAACCAGCCGAGCCCCTCCCCCAGCTTGCCGCCGAGGCGCTTGAGCGCCAGCGGAACCGAACCGCGGAACCGGTGACCGATCGCGTAGTCGAGGAACAGGATCGGGATTCCCGCTGTGACGAGCGCGACGAGATACGGGATGAGGAAGGCACCGCCGCCCGACTCGTACGCGACACCGGGGAAGCGCCAGATGTTTCCCAGGCCGACGGCGGAGCCGATGGCCGAGATGATGAAACCGAATTGGCCCGTCCACTGCTCGCGCTGTGGGACGGCCGCTGTGGAGCCTGCTCGCGTCATTGCGGTCCTTCTGCCTCTGTGTGACGTCGCGGACATGTTTCGATTCGACGTCAAACCCTGAGCGTAATCTGTGAGGGCTCCGGATGAAAGAGCCGCACCGAAATCCTGGAGCCAGTGATCTGCGCAGTCATCGTTCGCAACGCAGGCGATGCCTGAGCAGTTCGACAGCTGCCGAGCGTCTCGGCAGCAGTGTGCCCAGTCAGCGAGCCGGCGGCGGCGGCGAGCCGTCGTCGCTGTCGCGCGGGGTGGCGAAGACGAGTGCGAACGCTGTGGCGAGCGCGATGCCTATCGCCATGCCGACCCAGATCTGATCGAGCGCCACTCCCATGGCGACGCCGATTCCGACGCCGATTCCGATTCCGACTCCCCAGTTGGGCCGCCGCGCGCGACGCCTTCGGCCGCCCGATCCTGCGCCGCTCATCCCGTGCCTCCTCGCCTCGCGCGTCGTTCATCCGGTGCGCCCCACGCTACGTACGGGCGTGCCTGCGCGCCTCCCCCGCACGACGGAGATCCGTGCCTCGATCGCGATGGCGGTTCCGGTCCCATCGCCAGGCGACGACGGCATCCGTGCCGCGCGGAGCACCGACCTTCACACGCCGGATGCGGCGATCACGCGTCCAGTCGACCGGCGAACGGCGCGAGGGAATCGCGGATCGATGCGAGCTGCTCCGCGTCGATCCCGACACTGGCCATGACCTGCTCGGGAACGGCGAGCGCCCGTTCGCGCAGCGCGGCCCCCTCTTCGGTGAGGCCGATCGCGAGCCGTCGTTCGTCGTCCGTGCGCCGCTGTCTGCGCACGTACCCCTGACCCTCGAGTCGCTTCACAAGCGGGGACACGGTGGCTGGTTCGAGCGCAAGCGCCGCCGAGAGGTCGCCGAGCGTCTGCGGTGACTCCTCCCAGAGGGAGAGCATCACGAGGTACTGCGGGTGCGTGAGCCCCAGCGGTTCCAAGACGGGCCGATAGATCGAGACGACGTTGCGCGCAGCCGTGACGATCGCGAAGCAGAGCTGATTCTCGAGTTTGAGCAGGTCGTCACGATTCATCACCCCGTGAGTCTATCGCCCACGAAACGTTAGTACACTAATCACATGTGGCAGCCACCTCTCAAGAAGCCCCTTCGGCAGCGGATCCGCGACGCGGGTGGTTTCTACCTGTGGGCCAACACGACTCTCATCCGCATCGCGGGGCCGGCGCAGATCGGTGTGGGCACACAGCCGCGATGCCGCAGCTGCGGTGCGCTCAAACAGGAGCACGTGCTGGTGCACGACGGACTGGCCTGCCCCGATTCCACGCTGGTGTAGCGCCGCTTCGCGGATCGCCTGACCGGATCCCCTCCGCTCGATGCGCCCGACGGCGGGCGGCCGACTCCGCTCGCGCGCGGCGCGCTCCGCTCGAGACGCAGTGAGAGCGTGTGCAGACCGACCAGCACCGCGCGGCGACGGCCGAGTGTGTATCCTGGGAGCCCCTGTCGTCGAACGAAGGACACGAACGGTGAAGATCGTCGCTGCTTCCGCGCTCTCGCGCTGAACCGACGACGCCGCCGTGCCCTCTGCAGGGCTTCCGGCCACCGCCATGGGGCATCCTCCCGGCGAGCGTCGCGGATCCGCGCACCCGCGCTGACCCGCGACAGGCCTTCGCGCCTCGTGGATTCAGCGCATCCGCTCGCAGATTCCACGGAGGTTCCTCATGCCGTCTCTCGTTCTCTCATCCGTCTCCTTCCGCTGGCCCGACGGCTCGGTCGCCCTCGATCGCGTCTCCGGCTCGTTCGGCGACGGCCGCACCGGACTCGTCGGCCGCAACGGCACCGGCAAGTCCACCCTGTTGAAGCTCGCCGCGGGGGTTCTCGCCCCGACCGGCGGGACGATCACCGGCGACGGCGAGGTCGCGTACCTGCCGCAGCGACTCACACTCGACGTCGACGCCGGTGTCGCCGACCTCCTCGGCATCACAGAGCCGCTGACCGCGCTGCGCGCTATCGAGTCGGGCGACGCCGATCCGCGGCATTTCGACGCCGTCGGCGACGACTGGGACATCGAAGCACGCGCGCACGCCGCGCTCGCCGAGGCAGGTCTGCCGCCCGAAGCGCTCGATCGAACAGTCGGCACGCTCTCCGGCGGCGAGGCGATTCTCGCGGCCACCCTCGGGCTGCGGATGCGCCGCGCACCCATCACCCTGCTCGATGAGCCGACGAACAACCTCGATCGCGACGCCCGCGAGCGCCTCTACGGCGTCGTGCGGGCGTGGCGAGGCGCCCTCGTCGTGGTCTCGCACGACACTCGTCTGCTCGAGCTGATGGACGACACCGCCGAGCTGCACGCGCACGAGCTGAGCGTGTTCGGCGGACCGTACTCCGAGTGGCGGGCGTGGCTCGAGACCGAGCAGCGAGCAGCCCAGCAGGCCGAGATCGACGCGAAGAAGTCGCTGGCGAAGGAGAAGCGTCAGCGCATCGAGGCCGAGACGAAGCTGGCCGGGCGCGCACGCGCGGCGCACAGGGCCGAAGTCGAGAAGCGTGTGCCGAAGATCGTCGCGCACGGGCGCAGGCAGGCCGCGCAGGTGTCAGCGGGACGGCTGCGCACGGAGGTCGCCGAGAAGGAGGCGGAAGCCAGAGCCGAGCACGATGCGGCCCAGCGGCGCGTGCGAGACGACGACTCGGTGCGCCTCGACCTGCCCGACCCGGATGTCCCGCCCAGCCGCCGCATCGCAACGTTCGCGAGCGGTGC
>NZ_QPGM01000010.1:0-191462 GCF_003335195.1 Microbacterium sp. JB110
GGCCCCGGCGGACCCTTCGCTCGCCGCCATCGCCTCGGTCGTCGACGTCTCGTCAGCGGGCGCCGCAGCTGCCGGGGCGGCGGATTCGACGCTGCCCGCGTCAGGCGATGCTGCTGGCGAAGCGCCGAACTCCGGGGCCGGTGTCGGGTCGGCGGCGGCAGGCGGCTCCTCGGCTTGCTGCCGGGTGCGCGCGCCTGTCGGATCGCTTGGAGCGGCCGGCCTCGGCAGCGCCGGGCTGTGCGCAGCGGCGTCGGGTCGCCGGTCCGCGGGCGCAGGAGACGGCGCCGTCGGAGCCGCGGGAACTGCGGTGGGGTTCGCCGGTGCGCGGCCGGAGCCAGCCGAGCGCTCGCGGGGCCGAGCGGCCAGGCCCCGGAGCCTGCGGCCGAGCGCGGAGGCGACTGCTGCCCGGCGCGGCAGCACCGGGCTGCATGGCGGCGGGCGCGACGGTGGCGCGGCACCCCGCCTCTCCACCCGCGAGCGCGGGCGTCGCGCCGGCGGCGCTCGCCGAGCGCAGCGCGGTGAGCCCCGCGCGGATCATCAGTTCGAGCTGCAGGCGAGGCGCCGTCGCACGCCATCTCGTCGAGCGTGCGCGCTGACGAGTTCGGTGCGCGACAGCCGCTCCGAGCCGAACGCCTGCGCCTGCACGGACATGGCTCCGAGCTCGTCCGTCGGTGTTCCCGCACGCACGGCTGCCGCCCCGCGCCGATCGCCGCGATGATGATGAATCTCGCAGACGCTCGAGCAGGTCGTCGAGAAGCCGCGGATCCTGCCGTCTGCACGACGGCTCCTGACCCGCGAGAACGCCGCTCCTGCGATCGTCGGATGCGAACGCCTCAGGACGCCGTCGAGCAGCTCGCGTGCGTGTAGCCGAGCAGCGCGACCGCCGCTCGTACCCGACGGACGCACCGTCCGAAACCGCGATGCAAGCTGGTCAGGATCGAGAGCGTGTCGCGCGGCGACCCACCACCTGACGACACGAGCCGTCAGCACGCCAGGCTCGACGGCGATGCCTCCTGAGCGCACAGGCTCTCGACGTACTCGAGCATGGCGCCGGCGGAACGAGGCGGAAGGGTAGTGGTTGCGTGCGGGACCGGATCGTGCCATCACCTTGTCCGGCTCGTCGTGGCGAAGATGAAGCTTCACATGCTCCGCGGCTCCTCGACGAGCTTCAGCAGCGCGTTGAGCCTGCGGCGTCACCATGTGCCCTCGTCGAGGATGAAGATCGTAGCGGTCGCGGCTCGGTGCGAAACGGCGCGCTCACGCAGATCGCGCGCATCGTCGACACCGTTTGTGGCGGCCGCGTCGATCTCGATGACGTCGAGGATCCGCCGCCCTGCGCGAGAGAGTTCGACGCAGCTGTCGCAGTGCCGCACGGGGTGTCCGTCGACCTTCTGACAGTTTCAGGCAGCGTGCCAGGATGCGCGCGGACGTCGTCTACCGCACCCGCGCGGGGCCGGAGAACAGTAGCATGCCCGATGCGGTCGCCTCTCAGCGCCGTCATCAGCGGGTCGGTCACCTGGGCCTGCCCGATCATCTCCCCGAAGGTCTCTGGTCGTAGCGGCGATAAAGGGCGGTTGTCACTCCACAGCCTACGCGTACACCGACACCGACACGGCGGAGGCACGCGGCGGAACAATCTCCGTCCGCGGCTTGGCTGAGCATGAACGACACCAGCCCGCCCCCGCCCGCCTCGGAATCGACTCTGGGCTCGACGTCGGTGCCCGTGGTGCGCGCTCGGCGAGCGCCGTCTCCGCTCGGTATCTCGGACCTCCGTCAGGCGAGGTTCGACGTGCGCTCCACTCGTCCAGCTCGACTCGAATGCGCCGGAACGCGCGACGATGTCGCAGGCGGAGTACCTCGCAGGCCGCGCCTCGACCGAACGCCTTGAGGCGAGCCACCGCCATCTCAGCGACGCGGCGAGCAGGTCGGCTTCCGCTTCGACCACGCAGCCACCGTGCCGCGAACACGTTCACGGCGCACCGATGATCCAAGGGGCCACCGCTCACGGAGTCCAGGCCGGCGTCGTCGACGCGCTGCTCGTGGTACTTCCAGAACGGCGTCGACGTGGGCGATGCCGCCGCACTGAGGGAGGTCGTCGTCTCCGCCGGCCTCACCCTGTGACGGCCGACGAGGTGCTCGCCGACTCCGCGCCTACGCCGACGATGTGCGAGGCACATCGCCCAGGCGTCCTCTCTGGGCATCCAGGGCGTTCGTTTCTACGTGCTCGACGGCCCTACGGCATCCAGGCGCCCAGCCCGCCGAAGTTTGAACAGGCCTCACCCAGGTGTACGAAAGGCTCAATCCGAAACCGGCCAGCCTGCTGAACCTCGTCGGCGGCGCAGGGCACCGCCTGCGGCCCCGACGGCTGCGAGCTAGTCACCGCTGTACGACCAGAAACGCCGCGATCGGGATCCGAGCTCGTCATCGGGTGCACGACGTCTAACGTGACTGGTGGGCGAGGGTGGCGCAGCGCGGTGCCGTCCAGCGCTGCAGTCCGGAGAAGCGCTTCACCGTGGGCCGGCCGCTTCGCACAGGTCCTGGTCGCGAGCGCGACGGTGAGCGGCCCATCCGTGCCGACGACGAAACCTCGCCGCACGCTCAGCTCGACGGGCTCTCCCGATTGAGCACGATCGGATCGCTCGCGCGTGATCGTCACCGGATCTGCGAGCCCCACCATGCAGCGGGAACGACAGCTCAGGCCAGTCGGCGGCAGGCGCGGATCGAACGACAGCCGCCGCCGTGGTGCGCATTCCGCGAATCCGTTCACGAGGCCGTCCACACCCGCCGGGCAGATGCGACGTGCACGCCGCCGACGCAATTGCTGTGCAGGTCGGCGAGGTCGACGACAGTGCGTCTCGAGTACGAGACTAGAGATAGTGATCTCTCTCAACAACCCGACAAAAACGGGAAAAAAAAAAAGGGAGGGAGGGGAAAAAAAAAGAAAAAAAAGAGAGATCACTATCTCTAGTCTCGTACTCGAGACGCACTGTCGTCGACCTCGCCGACCTGCACAGCAATAGCGTCGGCGGCGTGCACGTCGCATCTGCCCGGCGGGTGTGGACGGCCTCGTGAACGGATTCGCGGAATGCGCACCACGGCGGCGGCGCGTCGCTCGATCCGCGCCTGCCGCCGACTGGCCTGAGCTGTCGTTCCCGCTGCATGGTGGGGCTCGCAGATCCGGTGACGATCACGCGCGAGCGATCCGATCGTGCTCAATCGGGAGAGCCCGTCGAGCTGAGCGTGCGGCGAGGTTTCGTCGTCGGCACGGATGGGCCGCTCACCGTCGCGCTCGCGACCAGGACGGTGCGAAGCGGCCGGCCCACGGTGAAGCGCTTCTCCGGACTGCAGCGCAGGACGGCACGTTGCGCTGCGCCACCCTCGCCCACCAGTCACGGAGACGTCGTGCACCCGATGACGAGCTCGAATCCCGGTCGCGGCGTTTCTGGTCGTAGAGCGGTGACTAGCTCGCAGCCGTCGGGGCCGCAGGCGGTGCCCTGCTTCGCCGACGAGGTTCAGCCGGCTGGCCGGTTTCGGATTGAGCCTCGTAGTACACCTGGGTGAGGCCTGTTCAAACTTCGGCGGGCTGGGCGCCTGGATGCCGTAGGGCCGTCGAGCACGTAGAAGGAACGCCCTGGATGCCAAGAGAGGACGCCTGGGCGATGTGCCTAGCACATCGTCGGCGTAGGCGCGGGGTCGGCGAGCACCTCGTCGGCCGTCACAGGGTGAGGCCGGCGGAGACGACGACCTCCCTCAGTGCGGCGGCATCGCCCACGTCGACGCCGTTCTGGAAGTACCACGAGCAGCGCGTCGACGACGGCGGCCTGGACTCCGTGAGCGGTGGCCAGCTTGGATCATCGGTGCGCCGTGAACGTGTTCGCGGCACGGTGGCTGCGTGGTCGAAGCGGAAGCCGACCTGCTCGCCGCGTCGCTGAGATGGCGGTTGCTCGCCTCAAGGCGTTCGGTCGAGGCGCGGACTGCGAGGTACTCCGCCTGCGACATCGTCGCGCGTTCCGGCGCATTCGGGTCGAGCTGGACGAGTGGAGCGCACGTCGTCGACCTCGCCTGACGGAGGTCAGAGATACCGAGCGGAGACGGCGCTCGCCGAGCGCGCACCCCGGGCACCGACGTCGAGCCAAGAGTCGATTCCGAGGCGGGCGGGGGCGGGCTGGTGTCGGTCATGCTCAGCCAAGCCGCGGACGGAGATTGTTCCGCCGCGTGCCTCCGCCGTGTCGGTGTCGGTGTACGCGTAGGCTGGGGAGTGACAACCGCCCTTTATCGCCGCTACGAGCAGAGACTTTCGGGGAGATGATCGGGCAGGCCCAGGTGACCGACCCGCTGATGACGGCGCTGAGAGGCGACCGCATCGGGCATGCTACTGTTCTCCGGCCCCGCGCGGGTGCGGTAGACGACGTCCGCGCGCATCCTGGCACGCTGCCTGCCTGAACTGTCAGAAGGTCGACGGACACACCGTGCGGCACTGCGACAGCTGCGTCGAACTCTCTCGCGCAGGGCGGCGGATCCTCGACGTCATCGAGATCGACGCGGTCGCCACAAACGGTGTCGACGATGCGCGCGATCTGCGTGAGCGCGCCGTTTCGCACCGAGCCGCGACCGCTACGAGACTTCATCCTCGACGAGGGCACATGGTGACGCCGCAGGCTCAACGCGCTGCTGAAGCTCGTCGAGGAGCCGCCGAGCATGTGAAGTTTCATCTTCGCCACGACGAGCCGGACAAGGTGATGGCACGATCCGGTCCCGCCCGCAACCACTACACGTCCGCCTCGTTCCGGCGGCGGCATGCTCGAGTACGTCGAGAGCCTGTGCGCTCAGGAGGCATCGCCGTCGAGCCTGGCGTGCTGCCCGCTCGTGTCGTCAGGTGGTGGGTCGCCGCGCGACACGCTCTCGATCCTGACCAGCCTGAATCCCGGTTCCGGACGGTGCGTCCGTCGGGTACGAGCGGCGGTCGCGCTGCTCGGCTACACGCACGCGAGCTGCTCGACGGCGTCGTGAGGCGTTCGCATCCGACGAACGCAGGAGCGGCGTTCTCGCGGGTCAGCAGTCGTCGTGCAGACGGCAGGATCCGCGGCTTCTCGACGACCTGCTCGAGCGTCTGCGAGATTCATCATCATCGCGGCGAACGGCGCGGGGCGGCAGCCGTGCGTGCGGGAACACCGACGGACGAGCTCGGCGCCATGTCGGTGCAGGCGCAGGCGTTCGGCTCGGAGCGGCTGTCGCGCACCGAACTCGTCAGCGCGAACGCTCGACGAGATGGCGTGCGACGGCGCCTCGCCTGCAGCTCGAACTGATGATCCGCGCGGTGCTCACCGCGCTGCGAGCGGCGAGCGCCGCCGGCGCGCCGCCCGCGCTCGCGGGAGGAGAGGCGCGGTGCCGCGGCACCGTCGCGCGCGCCGCCATGCAGCCCGGTGCTGCCGCGCCGGGCAGCAGTCGCCTCCGCGCTCGGCCGCAGGCTCCGGGGCCCGGCCGCTCGGGCCCGCGAGCGCTCGGCCCGCTCCGGCCGCGCACCGGGGAACCCCACCGCAGTTCCCGCGGCTCCGACGGCGCCGCCTCCTGCGCCCGCAGACCGGCGACCCGACGCCGCTGCCCGCAGCCCGGCGCTGCCCAGGCCGGCCGCTCCAAGCGATCCGACAGGCGCGCGCACCGGGCAGCAAGCCGAGGAGCCGCCTGCCGCCGCCGACCCGACACCGGCCCCGGAGTTCGGCGTTCGCCAGCAGCATCGCCTGACGCGGCAGCGTCGAATCGCCGCCCCGGCAGCTGGCGGCGCCCGCTGACGAGACGTCGACGACGAGGCGATGGGGCGAGCGAAGGTCCGCCGGGGCCGCGCGGCGACGCAGCAAGGACGCCGGCAGAGCCCTCGCCCGCTGCCGCAGAGGAACGTGCCGGAGACCGGCGTCGATCCGAGGCTCGACGACGTCCCTGCCGCCGGATGGGCGACCGTCGCCCCCGGCACGGCGCAGCAGGCCCCCGCGACATCCGGGTCGGCGCAGGCGGCACCCGCTGACGGTTCGCCGCAGGGCACAGCGCCGGGCGACTCCGCCGAACGGCCCGCGCAGACCGCAGGCGCAGAGCGCCCAGGCGCCTCGGCGCCTGCGGACGAGGCGTCTGCAGACGAGGCGCCTGCCGGTCCGCTGACGCTCGCGCGCTTGAACGAGGCATGGCCTCGCATCCTCGATGGGCTGAGAACCACAGCTCCGCAGAGCGCAGAGCTGGTCGGCCAGTCGCGCGCCGCGGAGGTGCGCCCTGGCGACGTCGTGATGATGGCTTTCCCCTCGCAGCGGCACATGTCGGGGTTCAAGGGGGCCCCGGCCGACGACCTGCGCAACGCGATCGTCGAGGTGCTCGGCGTGCGTGTGAAGTACCTCGCGCGGGTCGAGCCCCAGACACCAGCACCGTCTGACGAAGTGCCGCCGCCAGACGACGACCCCGAGCCGGGGTCGTACGACGACGCCTACGCACGCCCCGAGAGCGGGTCGTCATCCGGCAGCGCCGGTCACAGCCCGCAGGCGGGGTCGAGCACACCAGCGGGTCAGCGACCCGCGCCAGCCGGAGACACGGCAGCGACCGCGCATCGCGGCGGAACTGCGGACGCATCGGCGCAGACGGGCGGAACGGGCGCTCCCGTGACCGAGTGGGCCGTCGCGGCGATTCCCGGGGCGGCGGGCGACACGACCACAGTCACGGAGCCGGCCCGCGAATCGAGCGGCTCTGCTGATGCCGATGTGCATCCCGGCGCGTCGGATGCTGCGCCAGGCGCTGCGAGCACTCCGAACACGGCTCGCAGCGACACGACTGTCGCGCCGGCGACATCCGCGGACGGCGCAGACGGCGCACCTGCACCGGCGGCGCCGAGCGCCGCGCCGGTCGCTGGCCCGACTGACTGGGGCGTCAACCTGAAGGCTCCCGACCCGGTCGACACGGAACCGCCCGCGGCGGACGCGGCACCCGAGGTCGTCGCTACTGTTCCCGCGGCGTCGGCTGCTCCCGCCGCTTCCGCTCCCGCGTCCGCAGCCCCTGCCGAGTCGACCGTTCCCGCGGCACCCGCCGCCTCGGCGGCACCCGCACCCGCTCCCGCTGCGCCAGGGGCGTTCGCACCGCCGGAACCGCATCCCGAGCCCGAGCCGCCGATCGACGAGCCGCCAGTGCCGAGCGAACCGAATGATCCGAGCCGTCCCACCGTGCAGCGGCGCCAGGTGTACGTTCCTGACGGCGTCGAGCGTCGCGGCGAGGCCGTGGTGCGGCAGATGCTCGGCGCGACGTTCCTGCACGAGGAACCGTACGACCCACCAGCGACCGCGCGCTTCTCCTGACCCGGCCGACCGGCCGACCTGACCCCGAGGACACCCACATGTACGACGGCATCGTCCAGGAACTGATCGACGAGCTCGGCAGACTCCCCGGAGTCGGGCCGAAGTCCGCCCAGCGCATCGCATTCCACATCCTGCAGACGCCGAGCTTCGACGTGTCCAGGCTCAGCCAACTGCTGGGAGAGGTGCGCGAGCGCGTGCGCTTCTGCGACATCTGCGGCAACGTCTCGGAGCAGGAGCGGTGCGGGATCTGTCGCGACCCGCGTCGCGACCCCGAAGTGATCTGCGTGGTCGAGGACGCCAAGGACGTGTCGGTGATCGAGCGCACTCGCGAGTTCCGCGGCCGGTATCACGTGCTCGGCGGCGCGATCAGTCCGATCGCGGGCGTCGGCCCTGACGACCTGCGCATCCCGCAGCTGATGCAGCGCCTCGCCGATGGGGAGGTCAAGGAGGTCATCCTCGCGACCAACCCGAACCTCGAGGGCGAGGCCACCGCGAGCTACCTCAGTCGCCTGCTCACGTCGATGGAGATCGCCGTCTCGCGCCTCGCATCCGGCCTCCCCGTCGGCGGCGACCTCGAGTACGCCGATGAGGTGACTCTGGGGCGTGCCTTCGAAGGCCGCCGCCGCCTCTGAGCGTGCTGAGCCGCGCGAGGGCACGCACATCGCGGCGTTGTCGTCGGTCCCCGACCTGATGGTCGACTCCCTCCTCTGCCTTGCGCTGCACGCGATCGAGTGAGGCATCCGAGCGTTTGCGCTCGTGTGCCGAACGATTGAGCGTTGAAGGGGCGAAGCCCCGAACACGCACCCTCGCACGGCTCAGAGGCGCCGGAAACGCGGGTCTGCGAAACGCTGTGAATTTTCCGGTTCGGGCGCACCCCCATACGATTGGGCATCGGGTGTGACCTTCGCATCCGCGACCCGGGAGAGATTAGTGGCCCTGATCGTTCAGAAGTTCGGCGGATCGTCTGTCGCAGACGGCGAGAGCATCAAACGCGTGGCGAAGCGCATCGTCGACACCCGCAGAGCGGGCAATGACGTCGTCGTCGCGGTCAGCGCGATGGGCGACACCACCGACGAGCTGCTCGACCTCGCGAACGCGGTCGCGCCGATGCCCGCGCCCCGTGAGCTCGACATGCTGCTCTCCAGCGGTGAGCGCATCTCCATGGCACTGCTGGCCATGGCGATCCATTCGATGGGCTTCGAAGCCCGCTCCTTCACAGGCAGCCAGGCCGGCATGCTCACGACGGCCGACCACGGCTCGGCGCGCATCGTCGACGTGACCCCGGTCCGCCTGCGCGACGCGCTGGACGACGGCGCGATCGTCATCGTCGCGGGCTTCCAGGGCTTCAACCGCGACACCAAAGACATCACGACGCTCGGCCGCGGCGGCTCGGACACCACCGCCGTCGCGCTCGCTGCCGCGCTGAACGCCGACGTGTGCGAGATCTACAGCGACGTCGACGGCATCTTCACGGCCGATCCGCGGCTCGTGCCGATGGCGCGCAAGCTCGACACGGTCAGCTCGGAAGAGATGCTCGAGCTCGCGGCCAACGGCGCGAAGGTCCTGTACATCCGGGCGGTGGAGTACGCCCGCCGCCACGGCGTACTGATCCACGCCCGCTCAACCTTCACATCGAACGAGGGAACCTACGTTCTCGGTGAGGGGATGAGAGATCCCCGCGCAGCAAGAGGAGAGAAAATGTCGGATGCCAACGGTACCGAGTCGGACGCCATCGGCAACGAGGAGCCGCTCGTCGCGGGCGTCGCCACTGACCGGAGCCAGGCCAAGATCACGGTGATCGGTGTTCCGGATGTTCCGGGCTCGGCAGCCGAGATCTTCGCGCTGGTGGCGAAGACCGGCGCGAACATCGACATGATCGTGCAGAACGTGCAGTCGGCCTCCGCCGGCCGCACCGACATCTCCTTCACTCTTCCGCGCCCCGACTCGAACGAGGTCGTGCGTCGTCTCACCGACGACAAGGAGAAGCTCGGATACGAGAACCTCATCTTCGACGACCAGATCGGCAAGCTCTCGGTCGTCGGCGCGGGGATGCGCACGACGTCGGGCGTCTCGCAGGTGCTCTTCGACGCGCTGCGCTCGGCGAGCATCAACATCGCGATGATCTCGACCAGCGAGATCCGGATCTCGGTGCTCGTCGCCGCCGAAGACCTCGACGAGGCCGCCCGCGCCGTGCACACCGCCTACGGGTTGGACGGCGAGATCGAGGCCACCGTCTACGCCGGAACCGGTCGCTGACCGGCACAGACCTGACGAACGAACGGCGTTCCGCGTGCACGAGCACGCGGAACGCCGTTTTCGCGTCAGATCCCACCGAATGTGACGCGTGTGTGACGACGTTCTCACGTCCCCTCCCGTGCCGAGTGACAGCACGTTGACGGCGAGGAAACGTGCCGGCCGTGGCAGGGAAACACCGAGCTTCTAGCGTCGGGAGCACATCCCCGACCGCGTAGGAGCTGGCATGACCTCGACCATCACAGGCCCCACACCCGCGCACGCACCGACAATGAGACCCGGCCGCTGGCTCGACGGATGGACACCGGAGGACCCCGCGTTCTGGCAGTCCCACGGCAGGCGGATCGCCAGGCGGAACCTGGGCTGGTCGATCTTCGCCGAGTTCCTGGGCTTCGTGGTCTGGCAGCTGTGGAGCATCGTCGTCGTGATGCTGCCGTCCGCCGGCTTCGAGCTGACCACGGCCGAATCGTTCTGGCTGATCTCGCTGCCGAGCCTCGTCGGCGCCACCCTGCGGTTCCCGTACACGTTCATGGTCGCCATCGTGGGCGGGCGGAACTGGACGATGATCTCCGCCGGCCTGCTGCTCATCCCCGCAATGCTGCTCGGCATCGTCGTGCAGAACCCCGACGCCCCGTTCTGGATGCTGCTGGTCGTCGCGGCCACCGCAGGCGTCGGCGGCGGCAACTTCGCCAGCTCGATGGCGAACATCACCCACTTCTACCCGCAGCGCGAGAAGGGCTGGGCACTCGGGCTCAACGCCGCCGGCGGCAACGTGGGCGCAGCGGTCGCCCAGTTCGCCGTGCCGATCGTCGTCACGGTGGGGGCCGCGGCCTCGCTCAACCTGGCGCTTGCCGGCTGGATGTGGATTCCGTTCATCCTCATCGCCGTGTGGGGCGCGTGGCGATTCATGGACAACATCACCAGCGCGAAGGCCGACTTCTCCGCCTCGGCGCAGGCCCTGCGCGAACCGCATATGTGGTTGCTGGCGCTGCTGTACATCGGCACCTTCGGTTCGTTCATCGGCTTCGCCGGTGTCTTCCCGAAGCTCATCGCCGACCAGTTCCCCGATTTCTCGACGTTCCAGATCGGCACGGCATCCGTATCGCTGGCGTTCCTCGGGGCGCTCGTGAGCTCCCTCACCCGCCCGTACGGCGGCAGGCTCGCCGACCGCTTCGGCGGTGCCCGGATGACCGCGGCGAGCTTCCTCCTGATGGCTGCCGGTGCCGTCGCCCTGATCGTGACGCTTCCGGTCGCCGGGTTCTGGACGTTCCTGCTGTGCTTCCTCTTCCTGTTCACCGCCACAGGCATCGGCAACGGGGCGACGTACCGGATGATCCCGAGCGTGTTCGCGGCGCGCTCCGGCGGTGAGGTGGGCACGCAGCGAGCCTCCGCCGCGGCACTCGGCCTCATCTCGGCCATCGGTGCGTACGGCGGGTTCCTCGTGCCGCAGGTGCTCAGCGCCTCGCACTCCGCGACGGGCGGCTATGAGGCGGCGTTCATCGGATTCGTCGTCGTCTACCTGGTATTGGCGGGTATCACCTTCGCCGTCTACGCCACGCGGCGCGGCGCCTTCGCCGGGGCCCGCATCTGATGCCGGCATCGATGCGCGTCGTGGTGGTCGGCTTCGGCCCGGTCGCCGTCAGGTTCGCGGAGGAGCTCCTTCCGCAGGTGCGCGACGGCCTCGTGGCTCTGACGATCATCGGCGCCGAGCGTGAGGACCCGTACAACCGGGTGCTCACGGCGGAGTACGCCGTGGGTGAGGCAGAGCGCGGCGATCTCGACATGGCCGACACGGTGGAGCTCGCCGCATCCGGCATCGCGATCCTGCGCGGGCGACGGGCGATCGCGATCGACCGCGAGGCGCGCACCGTGGAACTCGACCAGGGTGCGCCGATCGGATACGACCGCCTCGTGCTCGCCACAGGAGCTCGCGCGAACGTACCTCGACTGGACGGTCTGCACACCGTCGGGCGTGATTCATCCGGTCTCGACGATCGCCTCGTCGACGGCGTGATGGCGCTGCGCTCGCTCGACGACGCCGACAGGCTGCGCGAGTTGACCTCCCACGGCGGCAGCGCTGTCGTGCTCGGCGCCGGCGTGCTCGGCATCGAGCTGGCGCTGCTGCTGGCGAGGGCGGGGATCGCGGTGCGGCTGGCTCACTTCGGTCCGATTCCGATGTCCAGACAGCTCGATCGCGGGTCGGGTGCCGTGACCGCCGCCGTCCTGGCCGAGGCAGGCATCGAGGTCGTGCCGCACGCGCGGGCCGAGGCGATCGTGACGGAGGAGTCCGCTGCCGGATCGCGCCGCTTCAGCGCTCTCGTCTCGGGCGACGGCAAACGCATCCCAGGCGATGTGCTGATCCTGTCCTGCGGTGTCACGGCCCGCGATGACCTCGCCGTCGCCGCCGACCTGCGCACAGGGCGGGGCGTGCTCGTCGACGAGCGGCTGCGATCGTTCAGCGACGAGAGCGTCCATGCCATCGGCGACTGCGCCCACATGGCCGAGCGTGCGCACCTGCACGACGCAGCAGTGCCAGGCGCTCCCAGCGGGCTGATCGGTCCCGGATGGCGCCAGGCCGAATGGCTGGCGCGTTCGATCGCCGCGGATGCCGTGGGCGCCGAACAGATCGAGGCCTTCGGAGAGGACGTGCCGGCAGTGGTGTCGGTGAAGGGCATCGACGTGGTCGCCGCAGGCGACGTCGACGTCGACCCGTTCGCGCCCGTGCCGAGGGGCGAGACCGGCCCAGGCGTGTCGATGTGGGCCGATCCGGATCACGGCGCCTACACGAAGATGGTGACCCGCGACGGGGTCCTCACCGGATTCGTCAGCGTCGGCATGCCGCGCACCGGAGCCGAACTGAGCGTGCTCTACGCGCGCCGCGGCGAGCTGCCGAGCGACCGCTCTCTGCTGCTGCGCCTCGACGCAGACGACGACGCAGCCCCGCGCGCGACCGGTCGCGACGAGACCGTCTGCGTGTGCAACGCGGTGACCGCCGGCGCCATCGAGGACGCCGTCACGGACGGATGCGACACCGTCGCAGACGTCGGCTCGTGCACGAGAGCGGGAACCGGATGCGGCACCTGCCGGGGACGCATCACCCGGATGCTCGAGGAACTGGAGGCGTCGCCGCTGTGAGCGCGAACGATCCGGCCGTCGACACGCACTGCCCCTACTGCGCCCTGCAGTGCGCCATGACGCTGAGCCCGGTATCCGGTGCAGACGGGCCACCTGTCACGGTCGCGGGACGCGACTTCCCGACCAACCGCGGCGGTCTGTGCCGCAAGGGATGGACGTCCGCTGAGCTGCTGGGGTCGAGTGACCGGCTCACCTCCCCGCTGATCCGCGGCGCAGACGGCGAGCTGCACGAGGCCGGATGGGACGAGGCGCTCGATCTCATCGCCGACCGGATCGACGGGGTGCGATCACGGCACGGCGCGGACGCGATCGGTGTGTTCGGCGGCGGAGGCCTCACCAACGAGAAGGCGTACCAGCTCGGCAAGTTCGCCCGCATCGCCCTGGGCACTTCGCGCATCGACTACAACGGCAGGTTCTGCATGTCGTCGGCAGCTGCGGCCGCCAACCGGTCGTTCGGGCTCGACCGCGGGCTGCCGTTCCCCGTCTCGGACCTCGGCGAGGCAGACGCCGTGCTGCTGCTCGGATCGAATGTCGGCGACACGATGCCGCCGTTCGCCTCGCACCTGCAGGGCGCCAGAGCTCGCGGCGGGCTGATCGTGGTCGACCCGCGGCGCAGTTCGACCGCCAAGATGACCGGCGACGGCGGGGGAGTGCATCTGCAGCCGGCGCCCGGCACCGATCTCGTGCTGCTGCTCGGGCTGTGCCACATCGTGCTCGCCGAGCGGCTGCATGATCGCGAGTACCTGGAGGCGCGCACCACGGGACTGGATGGGCTGCGCCGGTCGGTGTCGTCGTGGTGGCCTCAGCGCACGGCGGAGGTCACTGGAGTTCCCGTCGCCGCTCTGCGCCGCGTCGCTCATCTGCTCGCCGAAGCGGGCTCGGCGTACATCCTGACCGGTCGCGGCGTCGAACAGCACGCAGACGGAACCGATGCTGCGACTGCTGCGATAAACCTCGCGCTGCTGCTCGGTCTGCCGGGAACCGAAGGCAGCGGCTACGGCACGCTCACCGGGCAGGGCAACGGCCAGGGCGGCCGCGAGCACGGCCAGAAGTGCGACCAGCTCCCCGGCTACCGCAGCATCACCGATCCGGATGCCAGATCTCACGTCGCCGAGGTATGGGGCGTGGACGCGGCGACGATCCCCGGTCCAGGCGTTCCTGCCGCTGAGCTGCTGCGCACGGCAGGAACTCCGGAGGGCGTCAGCGCGCTGCTCGTGCACGGTTCGAACGTGGCCGTCTCCGCACCGGATGTGTCCCGCGTGCGCGAGGCGCTGGCACGGCTCGATCTTCTCGTGGTGAGCGACTTCTTCCTCTCCGAGACGGCGGCCATGGCCGACGTCGTGCTGCCGGTGCTGCAGTGGGCGGAGGAAGAGGGCACCATGACGAACCTCGACGGGCGGGTGCTGCGCAGGCGCAGGGCGACGCTGCCGCCCGCGGGAGCGCGCAGCGAGCTGTGGATCTTCCGCGAGCTGGCGGCCCGTCTCCGGGCTCCGGGCCGATGGCAGCTCGACCCGTCCGACGTGTTCGACGAGCTCGCGCAGGCGTCCGAGGGCGGGAGAGCCGACTACTCGGGGCTCAGCCACCGGATGCTCGATACCGGCGTCGCCGCGCACTGGCCGTTCCCTGCCGGGTCCTCGGGGACGCCCAGAATGTTCCTCGACCGCTTCGCCCATCCGGACGGGCGCGCCAGGCTCGTCCCGGTGCGCGCCATCGCGCACGAGCAGGCAACCGGGCGTGAGCTCGCGCTCGTGACGGGGCGGCTGATGGGGCACTACCAGTCGGGTGCGCAGACGCGTCGTGTGCCCGAACTGGCGGCGGAGCATCCGGAACTGGTCGCCCAGATCCACCCGACCACCGCGCGGGACCGCTCGCTCGGCGACGGCGATCGGGTACGAGTGCGCAATGAGCAAGGCTCCGTGATCGCGATCATCGGCCTCAGCACCGACATCCGGCCCGACACGGTCTTCCTGCCGTTCCACTTCGCAGGCGACGCCAGCGCCAACCTGCTCACCAGCGCCAGCACGGACCCGATCTCGGCGATGCCCGAGTTCAAGCACGCGATCGTGGAGGTGGAGCCGGATCCGGGCGTTGCCCGCTGAATGTGCCCTGGTGGCGCGCCGCCGGTAGACTCTTCGCAATCGCAGGCGACCCCGCGCCGCGATCCCCAACCCCCGAGGAAGCTTTCATGGCACGCATTGCAGAATCCGGAGTCTCGCTCGCCGTCGTCGGCGCCACCGGTCAGGTCGGCGGCAAGATGCTGGAGATTCTGGCGCAGCGCGAGTTCCCGATTCGCGAGCTGCGACTGTTCGCCTCGCCGCGCTCGGCGGGCAAGGAGCTGAGCTACGACGGCCACACGGTCGTCATCGAGGACATCAACTCCACCGAGCTGGCCGGCATCGACATCGCGCTGTTCTCGGCCGGCGGCGGGCCCTCGAAGGAGCACGCCCCGCGCTTCGCCGCCGCAGGCGCCACGGTGGTCGACAACTCCAGCGCATGGCGGATGGACCCAGAGGTTCCGCTCGTCGTCAGCGAGGTCAACCCGCACGCGATCGACGAAGCTGTCAAGGGCATCATCGCGAACCCGAACTGCACCACGATGGCCGCGATGCCCGTGCTGAAGGTGCTCGACGCCGAGGCGGGGCTGGAGCGTCTCATCGTCTCCACGTACCAGGCGGTCTCGGGGTCCGGGCTCGGCGGAGTGCAGGAGCTGCTCACGCAGGCCGAGGCCGCAATCGAGCAGGGCAGCGCCGCAGAGCTCACCCACAGCGGCCAGGCCGTCGACTTCCCGGCGCCGGAGAAGTACGTCGCCCCGATCGCGTTCGACGTCGTCTCGCTCGCCGGGAACATCGTCGACGACGGCTCCAACGAAACCGACGAGGAGAAGAAGCTCCGCAACGAGAGCCGCAAGATCCTCGAACTGCCCGAGCTGCGCGTCTCCGGAACCTGCGTGCGCGTCCCGGTGTTCACGGGCCACTCGCTCAGCATCAACGCCGAGTTCCGCGACCAGATCACGGCGGACCGCGCCCGCGAGGTGCTCTCCGGTGCGCCCGGTGTCGTGCTCGACGAGGTGCCCACCCCGCTGAAGGCCGCCGGCGCTGACCCGAGCTTCGTCGGCCGCATCCGTCAGGACGAGTCCGCGCCGGATGGCAAGGGCATCGCCCTGTTCATCTCGAACGACAACCTGCGCAAGGGCGCGGCGCTGAACACGATCCAGATCGCCGAGCTGATCGCCGCCAGAGTCCCCGCGGCGGTCTGACCGAGAGAAGGAAGATCCGGATGCTCCCGAGCGGGGGCATCCGGATCTTCTGCGTTCCGGCGCGACGGGCGTGTGCGGCCTCATCATCCTGAGCGTTTTCGACGGATGCGAAGGAAAGCCCGATTCTTCCCCTCCCGGCCGTTTAGGCGCAGGCGTCAGCGAGTTCTAGGATGATCGGGTGAGCGAATCTGTCGATGTGGTGCTGATCGGCGGCGGAGTGATGTCCGCGACCCTCGGCACTCTCCTGAAGGAACTGCAGCCCGACTGGAAGATTGTCGCCTTCGAGCGCCTCGGTGACGTCGCGCAGGAGAGCTCCAACCCCTGGAACAACGCCGGCACGGGGCATGCTGCGCTGTGCGAGCTGAACTACATGCCGGATCCGGATGATCCGGCGAAGGCCGTGAACATCAACGAGCAGTTCCAGGTGAGCCGCCAGCTGTGGGTCTCGCTCATCGAGCGCGGCATCCTGTCGGCGCCGGAGACGTTCATCAACTCGACGCCGCACATGACGTTCGTGCGGGGTGAGAAGGGCGTCGCCTACCTGCGCCAGCGCTACGAGACGCTCAAGGAGCAGCCGCTGTTCTCCGGCATCGAGTACAGCGAGGACTCGCGGGTCATCAACCAGTGGGCGCCGCTGCTGATGCAGAAGCGTCGTGCGGGCGAGCCGTTCGCGGTCACGCGCGTGCCGGCAGGGACCGACGTCGACTTCGGTGCCGTGACGCACCAGCTGTTCGACCACCTCACCGAGAACGGCGTCGACCTGCACCTCGACCACGAGGTGAAGAAGCTGAAGCGCCGCAAGGACGGCACGTGGGACGTGCGATACCGCAACATGGCGGGCAAGACACCGGGCGAGATCAACGCGAAGTTCGTGTTCGTCGGCGCCGGAGGATGGGCCATCAAGCTGCTGCAGTCGGCGGGCATTCCGGAGATCTCCGGCTACGGCGTCTTCCCGATCGGCGGTCAGTTCCTGAAGACCTCGAACCCGAAGCTCGTCGCCGAGCACCAGGCGAAGGTGTACTCGCAGGCCGCCGTGGGTGCGCCGCCGATGTCGGTGCCGCACCTCGACGCGCGCATGGTCGACGGCGAGGGCTCGCTGATGTTCGGGCCGTTCGCGACCTTCAGCCCGAAGTTCCTCAAACAGGGCAACTGGACGGACATCGTGCAGCAGGTCCGCCTCGGCAACATCGGCTCGATGCTGAAGGTCGGCGCTACGAATCTCGACCTGGTGAAGTATCTCGTCAGCGAGCTGCTGAAGGGTCGCGAGCAGAAGCTCGAGGGGCTGCGCGAGTTCATGCCGACGGCGAAGGCTGAGGACTGGGAGCTGATCCAGGCCGGTCAGCGCGCCCAGGTGATGAAGGGCGGCAAGCTGCAGTTCGGCACGGAGGTCGTCTCGTCCGCAGACGGATCGATCGCGGGTCTGCTCGGCGCCTCGCCAGGTGCCTCGACCGCGGTGCCGATCATGCTCAACCTGCTCGAGAAGTGCTTCCCGAACGAGTTCCCCGCCTGGAAGTCCGAACTGCAGAGCCTGGTTCCCACCTTCGGCACCTCGCTGAACGACGACCCCGACCTGACGGCGCGCACGGTGTCGGCCTCCGCGGAGAAGCTCGGCATCCAGCGCTGAGCGGCGTCCCGTGGTAAGACGGGTGCATGGAGCACGCGACTTCGGCTGACGGCACGCGCATCGCATTCGACCGGCACGGAGACGGCGATCCCGTCGTGATCGTCGGCGGCGCGATGTCGACGGCGGCAGCCGGCACGCCCCTCGCCGAGGCGCTGCCGGAGTCCGAGCTCCTGATCGTGCCGGAATCGCAGAACCACGGCCTCGATCCGGTCGGAACCGCTCGCGAGGTCCGAGTGCGGCTGACGGCACGGGAATAGCCGTCGAACCTAAGCACCGGTCGCGCGCTACTGTGCGTCTGGCAGGTCGCGCAGGCGGGGGAGCGGCTGCGTCTCGATCGCGGCGTGCTCGGCGATGGCACGGCGCTCCAGCAGCGGGAACGCGACGCGGAAGGTCGCGCCGCCTCCCGGCGTCTCTGTGACGGAGACCGAGCCGTGGTGGGCCTCGACGATCGACGACACGATGGCAAGGCCCAGCCCGCTGCCGCCGGTCTCGCGAGCGCGCGAGGAGTCGGCGCGCCAGAACCGCTGGAAGATCTGCTCCCGGATGGCTTCTGGTACTCCGTCGCCGTGGTCGACCACGGCGATCCACCCTGCCTCGGCGGCGGAATCGATGCCGACCTCGAGTTCGATCGACGTGCCGTCGGGGCTGTAGCGGCGCGCATTGCCGATGAGATTCGCCACGACCTGTCGCACCTTGTGCTCCTCGCCCAACACGATAGGGGGCAGGCCCGCATACTCATCCGTCACGGACGCTCCGGTGCCGATGCGCGGTACGGGGCGCGTCTCGGCGTTGAGCTCGTCGTCGGTCGGCGTCGTCTGCTTGCTGCGACGGCGCAGGATGCTGATCGCCGATGTGGTGGCGCGCTCGAGCGCGGAAGGCGTGCCTTTCTTGCGGCCTGCGTGCTCGTCATCCGGAGCGCTGTGCGACTCGTCCTGCAGCGGCCTGATGGGGCCAGTGAAGTCGTGCAGGGTGCGATCGATCACCCTGACTCTGCGCGTGCTGTCGGCGGCGCGGGCGTCGAGCGCGGCGTCACCGGCGACCTTGCGCAGATCGACTGGCGTGATCTCCAGCTCCCGCTTCTCGTCGAGGCGCGCGAGAGCGAGCAGATCCTCGACCAGGGCGCCCATCCGGATCGCTTCCTTCTCGATCCGCTCCATCGTGCGGTCGAGATCCTCCGGCTTGGTGATCGCGCCCATCCGGTACAGCTCTGCATAGCCGCGCACGCTGACGAGCGGGGTGCGCAGCTCGTGGCTCGCATCGCCGATGAAGCGCCGCATCTGGCGCACGGTGGCGTCGCGCTGTTCGATGGACTGGTCGACGCGGTCGAGCATCGTGTTGATCGCGACCGTGAGCCTGCCGATCTCGGTTGTGGGCTCGCTGTCGGCCATGCGCTGGCGGAAGTCGCCGCCCGCGATCGCCATAGCTGTGGCCTCCACCTGGCCGAAGCGGCGGAAGGTGAGTGTGACGACCCAGCGGGTGAGGAAGGCTCCGGCGACGATCGTCATGATCGCCACGAAGGTGAACACGACGAAGTAGGTGCGCACGACACCGAGCGTCTCTGATTCGGGGATCGCAACGATCTGGCTGTAGAGGGTGTTCGTGCCCTCCAGCTCGACGACGGCGACCGAGGCGCGGAAGCGGTCTCCGTCCTCCGAATCGATCGCGAACACGCGCGACTCCAGCGCCGTGGCGCGATCCGGTGTCAGCTCGGTGGCGAAGACGGGCTTCTCCGAGTCCTCACCGATGCCGCCGGCCGAGCCGATGAAGGTGCCGTCAGGACCGTACAGGCCGATGAAATAGCTCGTGTTGAGCTCGTCCTCGTTCGGCGTGATCTCGACCACGCCGTCCTCGTTCTCCGAGACCTGGAGCAGCCGCTTGGCGACGTCCTCCGACTGCACCAGCTGGCGCACCGTCTCGTTCACGTTGTTCAGCAGTGCGCTGTAGAGCACGAACGACGTGCCGACCCCCGCCACGAACAGCCCCATCGCCAGCACCGCGACGGTGACGCCTGTGACCTTGGCGCGGAGGCTGATGCGCCGCCACCACCGGGTTACGGCGTCGGTTTTCTCGGCCAGGGCGAGCCCCTACGCGGCCTTGTCGACCTTCAGCATGTAGCCGAAGCCGCGCTTGGTCTGGATGAGCGGCTCAGAAGCCTGCGGGTCGATCTTGCGGCGCAGGTACGAGATGTAGCTCTCGACGATGCCGGCGTCGCCGTTGAAGTCGTACTCCCACACGTGGTCGAGGATCTGCGCCTTGCTCAGCACGCGGTTGGGGTTGAGCATCAGGTAGCGCAGCAGCTTGAACTCGGTGGGGCTGAGCTCGATGTGCGTGTCGCCGACGTAGACGTCGTGCGTGTCCTGATCCATGGTCAGCTCGCCGGCGCGGATGACCTGCTCCTCCTCCTCGTTCAGCATCGTGCGGCGCAGGATCGCCTGGATGCGCGCCACGATCTCGTCGAGGCTGAACGGCTTGGTGACGTAGTCGTCGCCGCCGGCGTTGAGGCCCTTGATCTTGTCCTCGGTCTCGTCCTTCGCCGTGAGGAACAGGATCGGAGCGGTGTACCCGGCGTCTCTCAGGCGCTTGGTGACGCTGAACCCGTTCATGTCGGGCAGCATCACATCGAGCACGATCATGTCGGGCTCTTCCTCGAGCACAGCCGAGATGGTCTGGGCTCCGTTGATCACGGTGCGGACCTGGAACCCCGCGAACTGCAGGCTCTGCGAGAGCAGGTCACGGATGTTCGGCTCGTCGTCGACGACCAGGATGCGAGGTGCAGTCATGGCCCCATTATGTCGGTGTCTGTGATGATCCGGCTGGAAATCGCGGGTTTACGTGGGATTTCCCCTGCAGGCGAACGGTTTCGGGAGGCAGGTTCCGCTGCCGGGAGTGCTGCATCCGGGTGTGCGGAGCGCGGCAGGAGTGCGCATCCCCGCCGCGCTGCGCACACCTCACCGCCCGTTCAGCGTGAAACTCATCGTCGTCGACGATGTCTCGCCGGATGCATCCGTCGCGCGGATCTCGAGACGGTAGCGGCGCGGCTTCAGATCGTCCGGAAGGGCGATCTCACCCGTCCACGTCTGTTCGCCAGCCGGAGCAGACGTCGGCGCAAGCTGTGCGACGGTGCGCCCTGTCGTGTCGCGCAGCGTTGCGTCTACGGACACGATCCCGGATGCATCGGTCGCGGCGACGGTGATCGCGCCAGGTGCGCTCGAAGGCAGCGGGCGGTGCGGGGCCGCCGCGTCGATCTCCGGCGCGCTGCCGTCGACGGTCAGTGTGTGCTCGCCCTCACCTACGGTGACGGTGCCGCTGCGGGAGCCCTGTGTCCAGGTGAGCTCTGTCGGGCCGTCCGTGATGAGGTCGATCGCCGCTGGCTCGGCATCGCTGATACCCGCCATGTCCATATCGACCGTGAGGGAGGCGACGTTCTCCGCCGCGAGCTCGATCCGGTTCTCCTGCTCGATCGGGTTGCCAGGCACGATCTGCTGATCGCGCACCTCGGCATCGCGCCCGGCGATCACTCGCGTCTCCTCGGTGAGCTCGGGTTCCTGCTCGGTCGTGGCCAGCGCACCCGAGCGCGCGGTGATCCGGGCCCAGCGCGCATCGTCGTCACGGTCGCTCAGACCGCTCGCCCAGTGCGCACGGTCGATGGGGGTGCCCAGGTCTGCACGTCCGTCTCCCGGCTCCCACCGGAAGGCGAACTCGCCGGGCGTCGATGTCGTGCGGCCGTCGAGGTAGTCGGCGACGTCGGCCCATCCCAGCCAGGTGCCCAGCGTGCCGTGATCGCCGCCGTCGAAGTACTCGGCGCGGTATGCGATGCCCGCCTTGTGCATCTCGGCGTCCCACGTCCGGGTGTTCTGCTCGGCGATGTCGGCGGTGCCCGACACGATCAGCGTGTTCAGGCCGACGAGGTTCTCCGCCCTCAGCTCGGCGCCTGACCTGTCGCGCTCACCTGCCGTGTTGAAGTATCCGGCGCCCGAGACGATCGCCGCGCCCGCGAACGCCTGCGGGTAGTTCGTGGCGATGCGGGTAGCACCGACGCCGCCCATGGAGAACCCGGAGATCGTCGTCCGCGCCGGGTCGAGCGCGTAGGCCTGCGCGACGCGGTTCCACGTCTCCCACACATCGACCTCGGCCTCGTTCAGGTACCAGGCCGACAGGCCGCGGCCGAGCGGACTCAGGCAGATCGAGCCGCGCTCCTCGCACAGCGGTCGGTGCACGTCGTCCTTGCGGTCGCTGAGGAACGCGTTGTGGTTGCCGTCGCCGCCGTGCATCATGATCGTCAGCGGCGCCGGATCATCCGGATCGTACGTCGTGGGCACGTAGACCGTGTACGGCTGCACCCGGCCGAAGAACGTCGCCGGCTGCAGCGCAGGGCCAGGGCTGCGGCGGGCGGCAGGGTCCATGCCCTGGCCGAGATCGAGATTCGAGACGTACCAGCGGGTCGAGTAGCCAGAAGGCTGCGGCTCGGGCGTCGTCGTTCCGGATGCCAGATCCCGCCAGTCGAGCGCGAGAGCGAAATCGCTGACATCGCCATCGGCGAGCCGTTCCGACTGCCGGCCGTTGTTCCACTCCGTCGATGCATCACCGGTGTCGCCGACGAGATGCGGTTCGTCGTCCATGTCGCGGAACGCCGCGTTGTACACGCGCGTGCCGTCCGGCGCTTCAGGGGCAGCCGCGAATCCTGTGCCGTCCGCATCGGCGACGCCGGCGACCAGCCTCGCGGTCCACTCGCCGTCGACGGCGAGGGCGTCGCGGGGAACCGAGACGACGAACGAGCGCGCATCCGTGTCGACCGTGAGCCGCCCGCCGAGGTCGGCGACGTCCGCCGCATCTCCGCTCTGGAGGTCGATCAGCTGTGCGCCGCGGGAGGAGACGACCAGCGCCGTGTCGATGCCTGGGGAGTGCACGCCCGCACCGGCCGGCCATGCGTCCGTGCCCGTTGCGGGATCGGAGTCCGTGTCGAAGGCCCACGCAGCGATCGGCACATCCGGGTCGATGAGCGTGTTCCAGTCGACCCGCCAGTGCGTCTGCGTCTCGTCCACGGCGACGCCGGCGCGGAACACGTCTGCGCCGTTGGCACCGGCATCCGGATCGGCGTAGGTGAAGTCACCTGTGCCGGTGTCGTCGTACAGCCAATCCGTCCACAGCAGCGCGCCATCGTCCAGCCGGCTGGTGCCAGAGGTGCGCGAGAAGTCGTCCGAGAAATCCCAGCCAGCGGGTGCCGGCAGCTGCGGTTCCGACCGGAGTGCGGCTTCCGGGACCCCACCGGGCATACCGGAGACTGCCGCTTCCGGATCATTCGGTGCGGCCTGGGCCGCGGCAGGTGCGGCGGCGAGAGTGCCGAGTGCGAGCGCCGCTGCGGCGGCTCCCGCGCTCCAGCTGCGGCGGAATCTGCTCGGCGGTGAGCCGAAGCGGCGCGAGTGAACCATGTGCATTGCATCTCCTTCGAAGCAACATCAACCAGATTGATAATTCGCAGTCACGCTAGCGTTGCGGTGCTTTGAATGTCAACGAGGTTGATCAAAGTGCGTTCGCCAGGCGGCGATAGCGGCCCGCGAGATGCGCAGTTCTTCGACGAGAACCCGTCGAAACCGGCGCATCTCGACGAGATGTGCGCATCTCGGCAGCGGGGTCAGAGTGTGCGGGGCGGGGGTGCCGCCGTGGCGCCGGGGACGAAGGCGACGGGCATCGCGACCGGGTCGGGGCGTCCTCCGGCGAGGAGCTCCTCGACCAGACGGCCAGCCTCGCGACCGCGGTCGCGCAGGGGCTGGCGCATCGTCGTGAGCGGCAGGTCGAGCCATGGCACGGCGATGCCGTCGAAGCCCGTGATCGTGAGGTTGGCAGGCACGCGCAGGCCGCGCTCGCGTGCGGCCGCGACGGCGCCGGCAGCGAGAACGTCGTTCTGCGCAAGGATGGCGGTCACCCGCGGGTGCGCGTTCAGCAGGACGTGGGCAGCGGCGGCGCCCGCCTCGGAGTCGCGACCGCCGGCCTCGACGCGCTCTGCGTGCGGGAACACCTGCTGCACGGCCTCGAGCCGGCCGCGGATGGTGCGGTTGGCGATGGCGTCCAGTCGGGAGCCGATCGGCTCGGGGGCGCCGGGGGAGCGCGGCTCGCCGAGCTGCGTCGTTCTCATGATGACGCCGACCTCGGTGTGGCCGAGGTCGGCGACGTGCTCGGCCAGGCGCATCGTTCCGCCGCGGTCGTCGATCTCGACCAGCGTGATGTCATCGGCGTGCGGGCCCTCGATCCCCACCATGGGCACGCCGCGGGAGCGGACGAGGGGGAGCAGCTCGTCGAACTCCTCGCCGCGCGTGGCGAACACGACGGCGTCGACGGGCAGGGACTGCAGGGGATCGGGGCGACCTGTCGGATGGGCACGCCCCGGGAGCAGAAGCTGGCCGAAGCCCACACGGTCGAGGCTGTCGGAGAGGCCGTCCATCGTTGCCAGGGCCACCGGGTTCTGGAATGCCAGTCCCACACGCTCGGCGATGACGATGCCGACGATGCCGCTGCGTCCCCGACGAAGGGAGCTCGCGATCGGGTGCGGCCCGCCGTAGCCGAGAGCAGAGGCCGCGGCGAGGATGCGCTGTCTCGTCGGCTCGAGTACGCGATCCGAGCCGCGGAATGCGAGCGATGCTGTGGATGTGGACACCCCGGCGCGTTCGGCGACATCGGCGATGGTGACGCGCCCCGACCGGCCTCGACCCTCATGGCTCTCGCGTGCGACTGCTCTCACACTCTTACCGTAGCGCCCGCATCGCAACGTTTCGATACGTTCGTCGTCCGACTTGCCGCTCGTTGCCGGGAGTTCACCGATCGGCCACAGAGGAAGCGAATCATCGAAACGGTGCGATGACCGTCGCACCCGATCTTCGACAGAAGGAAACGCACTGTGATCAGAAAGCGAGCATTCCCAGCGGCCGCGGCCGGTGTCGCCGCCGTCGGCGTCCTCGCGGCCTGCGGCCCCGTTGCCACGGACGGCTCGGCCGCTGACGCCTCGACGGGCGAGTCGAGCCTCACCGTCTTCATCTCAGGTGACACCAACGTGCAGGAGCTGTGGGAGAAGGGCATCATCCCCGCGTATCAGGAGGTGAACCCCGACGTCGAGGTCAGCACGACGATCGACCTCCACGGCGAGCACGACCAGCAGACGGTCGCGAAGCTGACCACGGCGACCGAAGCGGGCGACGCGCCGGGCTTCGACCTCATCGACGCGGGCTTCGTCGTCTCGAGCGCGGCGGAGGCCGACACGCTGCTCGAGGTCGATGCCGACTCGGTCGACGGCCTTGCATCCGTACCGGAGACCACGATCGACGCAGGCAAGGGCGTCGGCATCCCGTACCGCGCTTCGTCGGTGCTGCTCGCGTACGACACCGAGGCGGTCGACGAACCTCCGCACACGCTCGACGACCTGCTCGCGTGGATCGACGACAACCCCGGCCGGTTCGCCTACAACTCGCCGTCGACGGGGGGCTCGGGCGGGGCGTTCGTCACCACCGTGCTCGACAGCTTCCTCTCCGACGGCGACCAGGACGAGCTCCGCGCGGGGTACGCGAAGGAGCTGGAATCCGGATGGGACGCCGGCTTCGAGCGCCTGTCCGAGCTCGGCGATTCCGTGTACCAGGGCGGGGTGTACCCCAACGGCAACAACCAGGTGCTGGATCTCCTCGCCAGCGGTGAGATCTCGATGGCGCCGGTGTGGAGCGACCAGTTCATCACGGGGCAGAAGTCGGGGCTGGTGCCCGACACGGTCGGGTACACGCAGATCAGCGACCCGAGCTTCACCGGCAGCGCCTCGTACCTGGGGATTCCGAAGACGAGCGAGCACACGGACGCCGCAGTGGAACTGGCGAACTTCGTGCTGAGCGCGGAAGGCCAGCAGATCATCGCCGAGCAGATCTCCGGCTACCCGGTCGTCTCGCTCGACACGCTGCCGAGCGAGGTGGCCGACACCTTCGCCGACGCCGACCCGTCTGCTCTGCGTCCTGGCTACTACAGCGAGGTCAGCTCCGACATGGCCAACGAATGGGACAAGCGAGTTCCGTGACCGGGCAGGTCATCCCCGCGGTGAGCGGAGGGTCGCGCGCGAGCGCGCGGCCCTCCCGCTCGGCCGCGCGGAACGCCCAGAGGAGGCGGCGTGCCATCGGCTTCTCGATGGCACTGCCCCCGGTCATCCTGATCGCGCTGTTCGTCGGGCTGCCCGTCCTGCTGGCGATCGGCTTCAGCCTCGGCATGACGGGCGGACTCAACAGCACGGCCGCCGCGATCGGGCAGAACGTGCACGAGGCCGACGGGCTCGTCACCCTCGACGCCTATGCTGAGCTGTTCGCCGATGTGCGCTTCGGGCGCGACCTCGGCGCGACAGTGCTCGTCACGGTCGTGACCACGGCCGTGACGCTCGCGATGGCGATCGGCATCGCCGTGTTCCTGCGGCTGCATGGCGGGTGGCTGGGCGCCGTGCTGTCCGGTCTCGGCATCGTGCCGCTGTTCATCCCCGTCGTGATCGCCTCGTGGGGGATCCTCACCTTCTACTCGGGCGACGGGTTCGTGCGCAGCGTGTTCGCGCAGTTCGGCCTGGAGGGCCCGGTGTTCGGGTTCACCGTCACCGGCGTCGTCATCGCCTCTGTCTGGGTCAATCTGCCGTTCTCGCTGCTGATGGCGACGTCTGGGATGCAGGCCGTGCCCGACGCGCTGATCGACGCCGCACGAGACGCCGGAGCGTCGACCTTCGCGATCATCCGCGGCGTGCTCGTGCCGATGGCGGGCATCCCGCTGGTGATCGCGTCGACCTTCACCGCGATCGGTGTCCTCGGACAGTTCACGGTTCCCTACTTCACGGGGCCGAACGCTCCGCAGCAGCTGGGCGTCGACATCAGCAAGTACTTCCAATCGTTCAACCAGCCGCAGCAGGCCGCCGCGATCGCGGTGGTGGTCTTCGTCATCGCGTCAGGAGTCGCCGCGCTGTACGTCTGGGCGAACTTCCGCAGCGCGAAGCAGGAGGGGAGGGTCTGATGACCGAATCCGTCCGCCGCGGCGCAGGCCGCGTCATCGTCGGTGTGCTCATCGTCGCCGTCGCCTGCTTCATCCTCGGCCCGCTCGTCTGGCTCGCGGCGCACGCCTTCGCCACGGAGTGGAACTATCCCTCTCTGCTTCCCGACGGCCTCACCCTCGACTGGTGGCGCGTCGTGTTCGCTGATCCGGCCCTGTTCGCATCGATCCAGAACTCGTTGTTCTTCGCACCCCTGACCGTCATCGTCTCCGCCGTCGTCTGCCTGCCTGCCGCCTATGCGTTCTCGCGCTTCGACTTCCCTGGGCGGCGGGTGTTCCTCGTCGGCCTGTTCGCGACGAACGCGTTCCCCAAGATGGGCCTCTTCGTCGCGATGGCGACGGTGTTCTACGGCCTGAACCTGATGGAGACGGCGCTCGGCATCGTCATCGTGCACGTGATCGGGACGGTCGTGTTCATGACGTGGATCCCTGCTGCGGCGTTCAGCGCCGTGCCGCGCTCCCTCGAGGAAGCTGCCCGCGACGCGGGTGCGGGGCGCATGCGGGTGTTCCTGACGGTGACGCTGCCGATGGCGATGCCCGGCATCCTCGTCGCCGCGGTGATGTCGTTCCTCGCCTCCTTCGACGAGTCGCAGGGCACGTATCTCGTCGGGGCGCCCTCGTTCATGACGATGCCCACTGAGATGTACTCCCTCGTCCTGAACCATCCCCAGCAGGTCGCCGCGGTGTTCGCGCTCCTGCTGTCCATCCCCTCCGTCGTCCTGCTGCTGCTGACCCGCAGATACATCATGGGCGGGCAGCTGGCCGAGGGCTTCCAGATCCGCTAGGAGAACCGTGACAGACACGACTGCGATCGACGTACCGGGCCTGCGCCTGGCCGGCCTCACGAAGGAGCTGGGCGGCCGCACCATCGTCGACAGCCTCTCGCTCGACATCGCCGAGGGGGAGCTCGTCTCCCTGCTCGGCCCATCCGGGTGCGGCAAGACGACCACGCTCCGGATGATCGCCGGCTTCCTCGCGCCGGAGAGCGGAAGCGTCGCCGTCGCTGGCCGAGACGTCACCGCGCTCGGCCCGGAGCGACGCCCGAGCGCCATGGTGTTCCAGAACTACGCGCTGTGGCCGCACATGACCGTGGCGAAGAACATCGCCTACCCGTTGCGCATCGCGCGCGTTCCGCGCAGAGAGATCGCGCAGCGGGTGTCTGACGTACTCGAGCTCGTCGGACTGTCGCACCATGCCGACAGCCGGCCCGCGCGGATCTCGGGCGGTGAGCAGCAGCGCGCGTCGCTGGCCAGGGCGCTCGTGCAGCGCCCCCAGCTGCTGCTGCTCGACGAGCCGCTGTCGAACCTCGATGCGAAGCTGCGCGTGCGAGTGCGCGAGGAGATCAGAGACATCCAGCAGCGTCTCGGCATCACGACGGTTCTCGTCACGCACGACCAGGAGGAGGCGATGGCCGTCTCGGATCGCGTGGCGGTGATGAACGACGGGCGGATCGAGCAGGTATCGACGCCGGGCGAGCTCTACCGCGCGCCCGCGACGGAGTTCGTGGCGGGGTTCATCGGCGCCAGCAACACCATCGCCGCTCCGGACCTCGGCGACGGCGAGGAGGGCGTGCGCTGGATCGTGCGCCCCGAGCACGTCGAGATGGTCGACCACGGCATACCGGCGTCCGTGACGCGCGTGCTCCCGCACGGCCACTTCACGGAGGTCGCACTCGTGGCGCGCGGCGTCGAACTGCGCTGCTACGTCGGCACCGACGTGCCGGTCGTCGGCGATGAGGTGCGGATCCGGATCGCGCGGGCGCTGAGATACGACGACGGCCGCCTCGCATCCGCCTACGACGGACGGACGGCGCAGATCCGAGAGCGGGTTGCGGCATGAGCGGGCGGATCGTCGCCCACCGCGGATACCACGGCGACGACGCGCACGGTGCGAGAGAGAACACGCTCGCCGCCGTCGACGCGGCGCTGGCCGCGGACGCGGAGGTGATCGAGGTCGACGTGCGGCTCACGCGCGACGGCAGTGCGGTGCTGCTGCACGACGCGACACTGGAACGGCTGTGGGGAGATGAGCGCGCCGTCGCCGAGATGACGCTCGACGACGTCTCAGAGGTCGGCGGAGGCCGGCACCGGATTCCGCTGCTGGTCGACGCCCTCGAGCGGGTCAGCGGCACGGGATCCGCGCTGCTCATCGACATGGAACACGCGGCGCCGGCAGCGGAGGCGATCGAGGTCGTGCGCGGAGCACAGGCAGAGGCGTTCACCGAGTGGTGCGGCAGCATCGACGCCATGCGCATCGTACGCGATGCGCTGCCCGATGCCGTGATCCACCTGCCGTGGAACTCTGCAGACCTCCCGACAGCGTCCGGCCTGGCACAGCTGCGCCCGACCTACGTGAACGCGCCCCACCTGCTCGTCGGCACCGCATTCGTCGACGCCGTGCACGCGCTCGACGCGCGCGTGGCGTGCTGGACCGTCGACGAGCCGGCGCAGGCGGCGCACCTCGCGCGCATCGGCGTCGACTCGATCACGACCAACAGGCTCAAGCGCATCCGCGACGCCGTCGCGACGGATCTGCGCGACGAACGGGCCCGTCGCCTGAGTGTGGTCGACGCGCTCGCCGGACACGCCGCCCTTCTCACGCGCACGGCGCGCCGGGACGGGGTCGGCCCGGTCTCCACGAAGCAGGACGCCGCCGATCACGTCACCGAGGTCGACCGGACCGTCGAGCGCGACGTGAGGGCTGTCCTCGGCGCGCAGTTCCCTGACCATGACATCGTCGGCGAGGAGTACGGCGGCAGCTCAGACGGCACCGCACCGTGCTGGTACCTCGACCCCATCGACGGCACAGCCAACCTCGCGAACGGGGTGCCGTGGACGAGCTTCTCCCTCGCACTCGTCGAAGGCGATGGGCCGGTGGTCGCGGCCGTGCTCGACCCGGTCGGCGAGACGCCGGTCGTCGCGGCAGCAGGAGCGGGCGCCTGGCGCTGCGGTGAGCGGCTCGCAGCACCTGAAGCGCACGGCGGCGACCCGCTCGTGGGCCGCATCGTCACAGCCGAGCTCGCCGGCGCACAGGCGTGGCCGGGCTTCGTCGAGATGCTCTCCGCCCTCGCCATCCGCAGCTGCACGCTGCGCGTCCCTGGCTCGGGCACGGCGACCCTCGCAGGTGTCGCTCTCGGCCGAGGCGTCGCGGCGATGGTGCATCGGTACAGCCCCATCGACCACGCCGCCGCCCTGCTCATCGTCGCGGAGGCAGGCGGTGCGGTGCGAGACGAAACGGGTGCGCACAACCTGCATCCGGAATCCGGCGCCGTCTTCGTCGGAGCATCTGCCGACGCCGCCGAGGCGCTGCTCGCGGAGTATTCAACAGCCCGCGAGATGCGCACTTTCTCGACGAAATGACGTCAGAACCTGCGCATCTCGGCGAAAAGTGCGCATCTCGGCGGCGTGAGCGGGGCGCCGAGTGCCCTGCTCAGGCGGCGGCGAGGGTGTCTGCGTCGTAGATGGTGTAGCTGTAGCCCTGCTCGGCGAGGAAGCGCTGGCGGTTCTGGGCGAAGTCCTGGTCGACGGTGTCGCGGGCGATCAGCGTGTAGAAGCTCGCGGTCTGCCCGTCCTGCTTCGGGCGCAGCAGACGTCCGAGGCGCTGGGCCTCCTCCTGCCGCGAGCCGAACGAGCCGGAGACCTGGATCGCGACCGAGGCATCCGGAAGATCGACCGAGAAGTTGGCAACCTTCGACACCACAAGCACGGGCAGCCTGCCCTCGCGGAACTCCTGGAACATCCGCTCACGCTCGTCGACCGGTGTCGACCCGGTGATCTGGGGAGCTCCGAGCCCGTCGCTGAGCTCCTGCAGCTGATCGAGGTACTGGCCGATCACCAGCACCTGCTCATCCGGATGACTCCGGATGATCCGGCGGGCAACGTCGATCTTGGCCGGGGCCGTGGCGGCGAGCCGGTACCGATCGTCGTCGGCGCTCGCCGCGTACTCGAGCCGCTCGTCGGCCGGGAGGTCGACCCGCACCTCGTAGCAGGCAGCCGGCGCGATGAAGCCCTGTGCTTCGATCTCGCGCCACGGCGCATCGAATCGCTTAGGGCCGATCAGGCTGAACACGTCGCCCTCGCGACCGTCTTCGCGCACCAGCGTCGCGGTCAGGCCGAGGCGGCGGCGTGCCTGCAGGTCGGCGGTGAGCTTGAACACCGGAGCGGGAAGCAGATGCACCTCGTCGTAGATGATCAGGCCCCAGTCGAGAGCATCGAGCACGCCCAGGTGCGCGTACTCGCCCTTCCGCTTGGCGGTCAGGATCTGGTACGTCGCGATGGTGACCGGCTTGATCTCCTTGACCTGTCCGGAGTACTCGCCGATGTCCTCCTCCGTGAGGGACGTGCGCCGCAGCAGCTCGTCGCGCCACTGACGGGCCGAGACCGCGTTCGTCACCAGCACCAGCGTCGTCGTCTTCGTCTCGGCCATCGCACCCGCGCCGACCAGCGTCTTGCCCGCGCCGCACGGCAGCACGACGACGCCTGAGCCGTCGGTGGAGAACGTGTCGACCGCGTGCCGCTGGTAGGGCCGCAGCGACCACTCCGTCTCATCGAGCGCGATCTCGTGCGGTGTGCCAGGCGTATATCCGGCGAGGTCCTCGGCCGGCCATCCGATCTTCAGCAGCTCCTGTTTGATCTGCCCGCGCGCCCATGCCTCGACGACGAAGGTGTCGGGGGAGGGATGGCCGACCAGCAGCGGCTGCACCTTCCTGTTGCGCGACACCTCGGCGAGCACGGCGTTGTCCGTGGAGCGCAGGATCAGCTGCCCGTCGTCGTCGCGCTCGATGGTGAGCCGGCCGTAGCGGTTCACCGTCTCCCGGATGTCGGTGGAGACCGACGCGGGAACAGGGAACCTCGTCCAGCGATCGAGAGTCGCGAGCATGTCCTCTGCCGAGTGCCCCGCAGCCCTGGCGTTCCACAGCCCGAGCCGCGTCACGCGGTAGGTGTGGATGTGCTCGGGAGCGCGCTCGAGCTCGGCGAACACCGCGAGCTCGTGCCGCGCCGTCTCGGCATCGGGATGCGCGACCTCGAGCAGCACGGTGCGGTCGCTCTGGACGATGAGGGGGCCATCAGACATAGCGAACAAGTCTACCGGCGTGGGGTGAACACGGCGTCACGCGGGTCGGACGCCGGTGATCGATCTGATGGGGAGGGTGCGTTCCACGTCGGCGCCGCGGTCGAGCCCGCGCAGGCGACCTCCGCCCATCCCTGTCGCCTCCAGCGTGAGTTCGCGCGTGGAGCCGTCGGGCATCGCCACCGACACGATCAGCGTCGACTTGCCCTTCACCGCGGCGTTCAGCTCGCGTTCGAGCCAGGCGGTGTCGGTGTCGTCCGCCTCCGACTCCCGCAGCCGTTCGATGAGCGAGCGGTGGCGCTGCTCGGCCGGAGCGGCATCCGGGGCCACTCTGTTGCGATCGAGCACGATCGTCTCGCCCGCCTCGTCGATGGCGACGACGGGGTAGCGTGCGTCGGAGAGTGCCCAGAACACCGCCCGCCAGTCGGCTCGAGTGCGCAGCAGCGCGCCGTCCGCGACGAGGCCGACGGCGCGAAGCGATTGGTCGACGGCGATCGTCGCGACGAGGTGATGGTCGGGGCTGGAGACGATCGTGCGGCCCGTTTCGGGCTCAAGCGACACCCGCACCAGCCCGTGCCGCCCAGCGGTGCGATCGATCAGGTACGCCAACGGCTGCGGCACTCCCGTGATCGACAGCCCGCCGAGGAACTCTCTGATCGACTCAGCGGTCTCGCCGGCGGCCAGGGCGGAGGACACGGACCCCTCGGTGAATCGGTAGGTCGATGCCTGCGCGTGCGATTCGCGCACGGCCATCGCGCGCAGCCGCACGTCGAGCGGGGGCGAGAGCGTGCCAGGGGAGATGGCGGTGAGATCGTTCTGCAGGAAGACCCGGTCGACCTCGGCCGGCAGAAGTGCCAGCAGCGCCGACGGATCGGCGTCGCGACCCTCGCGCAGCGGTCGCGCCCACGCCGGCTCACCGTCTGCGGCGATGAGACCGGCGAGCTCGAACATCCGGCGCCAGCGGTCGGCCTCTTCCGGCCAGCCGGCCGCGAGCGGGTACGCCTCCGGCCAGAGCTCGGGGTCGACCCATCCGGATGCACCGGAGACCGGCCGGATGCCGTCGGGAATCGCTTCGCGCAGACCGAGCGCGAGATGCTCCCACCGGTGGGGCGTGGCCGCTCTCGTCCATTCCGCACCGGCGGGGGTGACCAGCCACCGCCGATCATCGGCGCGGATCAGGCCGGCCGTCTCCGCGGCCTGAACGAGGATGTCCGCCTCATCTGGGTCGCGGACGATGCCCTCATGGGTGAGTCTGCGGCGCTCGTTCGCGCCGAGCCGGCCGCCGACACGGGGCATCGGCGTGCGCATGCCGTCGAGCAGCACCTCTGCCATCGCCGACATGCCGGTGAAGGCCCGCTCCGCGGCGTGCGCTGCGGCATTCTGCGATGCCGCGACCGGCGCCGACGTCGGCGTGCGCGTGAGGCCATCCGGAATCGCCGTCAGCACGGGTGCGTACGGTCGTCCGTCGGCGTCGGTGAGACCGAGGCGCTCGCCGCCGGCGCCTTCCGTGAGATCGCACAGCACATCACGGGGGAGGGAACGAACAGCGGAGGTGACCGCATCGGTGGAGAGCAGGGCGTCAGCGGCGTCGAACCAGTCGCGCCACGATGCGTGCGCGGAGACACCGCGTGCCGAGAGCAGGGCGGCGATCTCAGCGTCACCCGCGACGCTGAGCCGCTCCGCGAGTGAGCGGACCCTGGCTTCGGCGCTGACGACAGTCAAGATGCTACGGGCGCTTCGCCGCGCGGCCCTTCCGGATCATCGTCATGATGACGAGCGTGAGCATCATCACGAAGCCGACGGGCAGGCCGATCATCGGGAACCACGACACGATCGGCCATGCCCCCTCGGCCAGTTGTGCTGCGTTCAACCCCGAGGCACTGGCGATCAGGATGACGAAGAAGCACACGACGGACACGATGATGATTCCGAGCGATGCGAAGGTCAGGAAGCGGTCGACCCCGCGGACGGGCGGCTCCTGCGCTGAGGACGGATTGCTCACCTTCCCAAGGATACGGCAGGCCGTGCGATCCGGGCGCGGGCGACGGTGCGGATGGGTAGGCTGGGGGAACGGGCGGTCCGCCCTGTCCGCATGTTGGATTCGTACTTCAAGAGGTGCCCATGCCCACCGGCAAGGTCAGGTTCTACGACGAGGAGAAGGGCTTCGGCTTCATCTCCTCAGAGGATGGCCAGGATGTCTTCCTGCACGTCTCAGCGCTGCCAGCCGGCGCCGACGCACCCAAGGCGGGGATGCGCGTCGATTTCGGCATGGCTGACGGGCGCAAGGGCCCGCAGGCGCTGTCCGTGCGCTATCTCGAGAAGGCGCCGAGCAGAGCGAAGCCGGCCCGCAAAAACGCGGAGGAGATGGCCGTGATCATCGAAGATCTGGTGAAGCTGCTCGACGGAGTCGGTGAGGACCTGCGCCACGGCCACTACCCGTCGAACGCCCACGCCCGCAAGACTGCCCAGGTGCTGCGCAAGGTCGCGGATGAGATCGATGCCTGAGCCGCAGGACGGGGCGGCCGAGGCCGCAGACGCGCAGCACGACGAAATGTCGGAGCCGGATGCCCGGCTCATCGCCGCGCACGACCTCGCGCTGGCCGCTCTGCGCGAGATCACGCCTGCCGAGTCGATCGGCGTTCCCGCCGGCCACAGGGCGGAGAAGGACGGCGTCGTCTCGCTGCTGTTCGAGAACCGGCTGCTGGGCTACCCCGGTTGGTACTGGACGGTGTCGCTTGCGGTGGTGCAGGACGCGGAGCCGACCGTGCTCGAGGCCGAACTGCTGCCAGGCGACGACGCGCTGATCGCGCCGGAATGGGTGCCGTGGTCCGTGCGCCTGAAGGAATATCAGGCCCAGCAGCGCGCGGCGGCCGAAGAGGAGGCGGCCCGCGCTGAGGCACAAGGCGACGACGAGACGGCCTTCGACGAGTTCGACGAGACCGACCCGGATGACGACGGAGACGATTTCTCGGAGGACGGTTCGCCGATCCTGCACGCCGGAGACGTCGACGGCGTCGACATCGACGAGCTCGACGCGGGCGACGATGACGAGCCGGATGACGACGAAGATCTGGACGACGAGGATCCGGATGACGACGTCGACTCGGACGACGGTGACGACGCCGAGACGAGCCGCTGACCGCGGCACGTCTCGGCGATAGCCGCGCCGCTGGCTAGGCGGGCTGGTTCTCGAGGACGTGCTCGATGCAGCGCACCAGGCGGCGCACGTCGTCGGGGTCGATCGAGACGAATGTGGCCACGCGCAGCTGATTGCGGCCCAGTTTGCGGTACGGCTCGGTGTCGACCACGCCGTTGGCACGAAGCGTCTTCGCGATGGCCGCCGCGTCGATGTCGTCGGCGAAGTCGATCGTTGCGACCACGGGCGAGCGGTGCGCGGGGTCTGCGACGAACGGGGCGGCCACCGAGGACGCCGTCGCCCAGTCGTAGAGCACGCCGGACGATTCGCGGGTGCGGGCGTCGGCCCACGCGAGGCCGCCGTTGTCGATGATCCAGCCCAGCTGGCTGTCCAGCAGGTGCAGCGTCGTGATCGCCGGTGTGTTGTAGGTCTGGTTCTTGCGCGAGTTGTCGATCGCGGTGACGAGGCTCAGCGATTCCGGCACGTAGCGGCCGCTCGCGGCGATGCGCTCGGCCCGCTCGATTGCGGCCGGTGACATGATCGCTGCCCACAAGCCGCCGTCGGAACCGAGGTTCTTCTGCGGCGCGAAGTAGTACACGTCGGTCTGCGCGATGTCGACGTCGATGCCGCCGGCAGCGCTGGTGGCGTCGATCACGGTGAGGGCACCGTTGTCGCCTGATACGCGGGTCACCGGGGCGTACGCGCCCGTGGATGTCTCATTGTGCGGCCACGCGTACACGTCGACGCCCGGCGTCGGCTCGGGCAGGGCGATCGAACCGGGTTCCGCCGTGCGGACATCCGGGGCCTCGAGCCACGGCGCGCCCGCCGCCGTGGCGAACTTGCCGCCGAATTCGCCGAAGGACAGGTTCTGGCTTCTCGACGAGATCAGACCGAACGCTGCGGCATCCCAGAACGCGGTCGACCCGCCGTTGCCGAGCACGACCTCGTAGCCGTCGGGTAGGCGGAACAGGTCGGCGAGACGCTCGCGGACGCTGCCGACGAGGTTCTTCACCGGGGCCTGGCGGTGCGACGTCCCCAGCAGGGAGCCGCCGACGGAGGCGAGAGCGGTGACCTGTTCTTCGCGGACCTTCGACGGGCCGCACCCGAAACGGCCGTCGGCTGGCAGGAGTTCAGCAGGAATCGTGAGCGTCATGGCTCAATCGTATGACCGCTCGCGGACCCGTACACGCACCCGGTCGAGGTAGGCTTGCCTAACACCGATACGGAGGCCTCGATGACCGATCTGATCGATACGACGGAGATGTACCTGCGCACCATCCTCGAGCTCGAGGAGGAGAACATCCTTCCCCTGCGCGCGCGGATCTCGGAGCGCCTCGGGCATTCCGGTCCCACTGTGTCGCAGACGATCGGCAGGATGGAGCGCGACGGGTTGGTGCACGTCGGAGACGATCGGCGCCTGGAGCTGAGCGCGGCCGGCCGTCAGAAGGCCGTCGACGTGATGCGCAAGCACCGCCTCGCCGAGCGGCTGCTCTCCGATGTGATCGGGCTCGACTGGGCGTTCGTGCACGAAGAGGCCTGCCGCTGGGAGCACGTGATGAGCGAGCAGGTCGAGCGTCGGCTCGTCGAGCTGCTCGGCCACCCCTCCGAGTCGCCGTACGGCAACCCGATCCCGGGGCTCGACGCGATCGGCGGCGACGCCGGCGGTGAGTTCGACGAGGGCGTCGTGGGGCTCGTCAAGGCCCTCGACGCGGCGGGCGAGCCGATCACGGGAACCGTGCGCCGACTCGCCGAGCCTGCGCAGGTCGATCCGGAGCTGCTCGAGCAGCTGCGAGGCGCGGGCGTCGTGCCCGGCTCGACAGGGCAGTTCCGCTACAGCGAGGGATACGTCCTCGTCGAGATGAACGACCGCGACGAGGCGCTCGAACTGCCAGCCGAGATCGCCTCGCATGTCTTCCTCGTCGCACCGCGCTAGGAGCGAAACGACCCGATGCGGGTCGATTCGTGACTCTGCCGTGACTTTTTCGTTATCTTCGCGTAGCGTAGGTGCGTCGGCGCGTGTTTCGCACGCCGACACCTGCGGGCAAGCGCCTCTCCGGCTCGTCCTTCTCGCAGGCCGCACTGACCCCGAACCAGTGTTGACGAGTCGGCGCCCCTGGGCGCGAGGTGACGGAGGAAGAGCTTTTGACCCACACCGATTCGTCAGCAGGCGCACCCGACGCCGCTGAGTCAGAGACCCTCTCGAACGGTGCTTCCGCGATCTCGCGGCGCGACATGCGCCGTGCGGAGCGTGAGTTCCGCGCAGGCGCCAAGAAGCCCCAGTCGACTGTGCATCCCGTGCGTTCGTTGGCGACGGTGGGCGCGGTGCTCGCGCTCCTCGCCGGCGTGGCGATTCCCGCGTACGCGGCGACCAGCGGCAGTGCGGAGCAGTCCGACAACCCTTCGGCGCACGAGCTGGCCGAGCAGAACGCACAGACGCTGTCCGTCGGCGAAGGTGTGAAGGCCGACGACCTCGAGGTGTCGAACTACGCCGCGACTACTCCCGAGGAGATCGAGGAGCAGAAAGCGGCGGAGGCAGCGAAGCGCGCGGCCAAGGCCGCCGCGGCTGAGAAGGCCGCCAGTACGGCGTCCTCTGGCACGAGCACGCCGGCTGATATCGGCGATTCCTCGGTCGAGCCGGTCGGCGGCGCAGTGAATCCGCTGCCTGCCGGTTCCTACTACATCAGCCGCACCGTCGGCGGCGGCCACGCGGGTGCCGACATGGTCGCCCCGGGCGGCACGCCGATCTATGCGGCGAAGTCCGGCACGGTCACAGTCTCGTCCGAGGGCTACTTCGGCTACGGCGTCGCAGTGAAGATCCAGCATGGCGACGGCACGGAGACCCTCTACGGTCACATGACCTACGGCAGCCGCCAGGTCGCCGCAGGTCAGCAGGTGTCGGCAGGTCAGGCGATCGGCGCCGTGGGCAACACGGGCCGTTCATACGGCGCTCACCTGCACTTCGAATACCACATCAACGGCGCAGTGGTCGATCCGGTCCCGTACTTCGGGCTGTAACCGACGCTCAAGCGGCGCCCGTCTCCTCAGGGAGACGGGCGCCGCTTTTTCTGTGTTCGTCTCCGTGAGTTCACCCGAGTGTTGCCGCCCGGGCGTGTCGCGTGCGTTACGCTGTAGCCGTTGCCGCGAAGAACGCGAAGGGAGATGTCGTGAGCCGAATACCTCGCATCCGCACCACGGATGCTCTCGGTCGTTACGTCTTACGGCATCGTGTGCACACGATGCGCGGGTCATCCGCGCGCACAGGGCGCTGTCTGTGAGGCAGTGCCCTTTTTCGTACCCGCACCCCCTGCCTTCACAAGTGGTGGCGATGGTTCGAGAGCCCGGAAGCCGTCCGGGACCCATCGAAGGGAAAACGTATGCGCACTCTGGTACTCAACGCCGGATATGAGCCGCTCGCCGTCGTGTCGTTCAAGCGGGCGCTGGTTCTCGTGATGAACGACAAGGCGAGCGTCATCGAACGGATCGACGGCGACCCCGTCTGGGGGGCGAACACGGTCTTCGACCGTCCCGCCGTGATCATCCTGTCCCGATACGTGCGGGTCCCGCAGGCCCGCAGAGTCCCGGTGACCAGACGCGGAGTCCTGCGCCGCGACGGCAGCCGATGCGCGTACTGCGGAAAGTCGGCGTCGACCATCGACCACGTGATGCCGCGCTCGCGCGGGGGAGGCGACACCTGGACCAACCTCGTCGCCTGCTGCCTGCGCTGCAACAACCTCAAGAGCGACCGCACGCCGAAGGAGATGGGCTGGCACCTGAGGTTCAGCCCGCAGGCGCCGCGAGGAGGGGCATGGACTGTGCGGGGCACTGAGCGGGGCGATCCGCGCTGGGAGCCCTACCTCGCCCTGGCTGCCTGATGTGAACCCTGCGCGCTCGCACGGTAGGCTGAGGGCGGGCCTCCGTAGCTCAGGGGATAGAGCACCGCTCTCCTAAAGCGGGTGTCGATGGTTCGAATCCATTCGGGGGCACTTGAAGTTCGACGTTCCAACCTGCAGGCACATGCTCGGGGTTGGGACGTCGAACTCGTTTGGGCCGGCTGCTCGTTCGACTGACCAGTCGTGGGCTTCGCGGGCATGTTCCCGTCCTCTCGACAAAGGAACGGAACGAAGCCCAGGGCGGTTCAGTCGGCCTTCTTCTGGTTCGCTGCCCGTTGCGCGGGGTTGGAGAAGCCTTCGTCTTTGCCGCCGTTCTCGGCTTGTTCCTTGGTGAAGAAACGCAGGTAGGAGATGGCTAGCTAATATGGCCCCATGACTCTCGAGAGATATGCGTCGTCCCTGACTCCGCCGCGAAGAGACCTCCTGACCTTGCTGACGGCGAGAGCTTCAGGACTCGCGGCGGAGCAGACCGACATTCAAAACTTCGTGTTCGTGCCGGGATACCAACACCCAACTTGGGAAGACAGCGACGCGGTACTCTGGCGGGCGATTGAGCAGATGATGCTTGTGTCGCCTGCGGGCGACGACGAATTGCCGATCATCTGGATCGGTTACGACGTGGCAACGAGATTCACGAGTAAGCGGGAATCGCAGGGATTCTTGGTCACTGATCGGCGACTCATCGTGAAGGACACCATTGATCTCGTGTTCAGCAAGGGTGAGGAGCGGCAGTACCCGCTCTATGTCGGGCCGACCGGTATCGCGGGATCTGCCTCCACCATCGCTTCGGCGGCGATCGAAAGCTACGACTGGGAGGGTGCCGCGTCGCTTGTTGACGTCGAGGACGCTGAATGGTTCAGTCAGCTGCTTGTGAGCGCGATAACAATGATTCTCGAGACGCTTACGAGCACCGGCGCTGAGGTAGCTGACGAACCGCCGCCCTCCTCGAGTGACATTCGCGGGCGTGTGAAGGAGCTTGGGCTGGGGTCTGAGGTGAAGTATTTCGACGATAAGAAGCACGCCAAGCACTTCTCGAAGTTTGCTAAGAAGATGCCGCTAGATGAGGGCGAGCAAGTTCTCGCTTCGTTCAGTGATGGCACGCTGGCCGGTGTGTATGGCCTCATGCTCACCGACCGCAACGTGCGATCACGCGACCTTATGGAGGAACCCGTAAGTACTCCGCGCTCTCAGGTGGACGCCGCGGCAGTGCGGGTGAGCCCGAAGAGTGAGCATAAGATCATTGTCGCCGCTGGCGAGGTGCACGATGTCCCGAGTCACCTGAGCGAAAACGAAACGACCGCGCTGGTGACTCTCATTCAGGAGTGGGCGGACCTGCAGATCAACTGATCCGTCTCGTTTCTCGATTGCCGTTGTCGTCGCTGTCGTCGTCGTCGGCATTCTTGGCTCTTCACAATCCAGGGTGTAGAGACGGAATGGAGTGTCGTCCTCGGTCAGGTGAGGCCGAGCGCACGTGTCCAGATCAGGCTGAGTGCGTCGACTGACTGGTGGGGGTCCTCGTCCCTGGCGAAGGTGGTGTAGAACTCGCGCTCGGTCATCGCGACCAAGGCGCGGATCACCGCCGGGAGTCGGTGCTCCAGTTCGTCGTCGTTGGCCGTTTCGGAGGAGACGATGGCTAGGGAGCTGTGCTCGATCTCGGTGCGTGCTTGGTTCCACAGGTCGGCGACTGTTTCCACGCTTGGTGTGAGGTCCGCTGCTGCCCGCAAGACTGCGCCGTGTGTCCTCCACAAGAGCGCTGTGCGTCGGATGGCCTCGGTGATCGCGACCGCGCCCGCCGAGCCAGTAGCGCGGTCGCTGGTGGCGACACCTGAGGTCAGCTCGTTGACCACGCGTTGTATCAGGGCTGCCAGCACGTCGTTCTTGGATCGGAAGTAGAAATACAAGGTTGCGCGGTTGATGCCGGCCGCGTTGGCGATCGACTCGACGGTCATTGCATCCGGTCCGGCCTCGCGAAGTTGCTTCTCGGCTTCGTCGAGGATTGCCCGCTCGCGCAGCTCCCCCTTGGTTGGCGCTAGAACGCGGCGACCGCGCTCGTCGTAAATGTAAGGGGACACCCGACCAGGGTATACCCCGACCAGTCGGGAATCTACATGGTGTTGATTATTATCAACACCATGTAGATTAGGTCGTATGAATCAATCACCGAAGTTGTTCTTCATCACTGGTGTCAGCTCCGGATTCGGGCTGGCCTTCGCCGAAACCGCCCTGGAGGCGGGGCACACCGTTGTAGGCACTGTTCGTCGGTCCGAGGACGCGGAGGCGTTCGAGGCCCTGGACCCGCGACGAGCCCGAGCCGTTCTTGTCGATGTGACTGATGACGACGCAGTGCAACGCGCCGTTGATGGCGTCGAGCGCGATCTCGGAGCGATCGATGTGGCGATCGCCAACGCCGGCTACGGCCACGAAGGCGTCCTTGAGGAGTCGCCCATGTCGGAGCTCCGCCGACAGTTCGACGTCAATGTCTTCGGCGCCGTGGCCACTATCCAGGCTATCCTGCCGTACATGCGACAGCGCCGCCGCGGGCACATTATTGGCGTCACCTCGATGGGTGGCCTGATGACCGTTCCTGGGCTGTCGTACTACTGCGGCAGCAAGTACGCGCTCGAGGCGATCTTGGAGACGCTCGGCAAGGAGGTTGCCGGCCTGGGGATTCATGTCACCGCAGTGGCGCCTGGCTCATTCCGCACCGACTGGGCCGGCCGATCCATGGTCCGCAGTGAGCGGTCACTCCCGGACTACGACGAGCTCATGAACCCGATACGGGCCAACCGCCAAGCCGCGCACGGCAACCAATTGGGCGACCCCCGGAAGGCTGGCCAGGCGATACTCACGATCATCGAAGCACCCAATCCCCCCGCGCATCTCGTGTTGGGATCGGATGCGCTTCGCCTCGTGGTCAACGGACGAAAGACCATCGACGACGAGATCACAGCTTGGGCCGAGCTCAGCCGGTCCACCGACCTCGCGGACGGAGCCCAGATCACCGGTTGACTGACGAGAAAGTCAGCTGGCCCACCCGCTGAGAAGAGACGGGCCCACCAAGTGGGCCGCCCGCGGGCCCGGGCCCGTCCCCTTCTGGTCGTTCCGCCCGGGCGTAAGGAGAGGCGATCGGCAGCGGCGGGTTCTCACACCGCTCATCGAAGAGACTCCAAGGTGCCCGACGCTACCGTCGCAGCGAGCCCTACTGGGTTCGCACCCGCTGATCTGATCACGTTCTGCCGTCTCGACGAACTTGGCCTCGAGGTGACCGGCCAGCGACTCGAACCCAACCGTGCTGTGCTCGCCTGCCGGGTAGTCGAACCCGACAACTGGTGCCGACGCTGCGGTGGCCAGGGGGCCGTGCGTGACACCGTGATCCGACGACTCGCCCACGAACCGCTCGGCTGGCGGCCCACCACGTTAGCGGTCACGATCCGTCGCTATCGGTGCGCCGGCTGTTCGCACGTGTGGCGCCAAGACACGACCCTCGCCGCCGAACCGCGAGCGAAGCTGCTGAGGTGGGCGCTGGAAGCTCTGATGGTCCAGCACCTCACCGTCGCCCGCGTCGCCGAGAGCCTCGGGATCGCCTGGAACACCGCCAACGACGCCGTGCTCGCCGAGGGCAAGCGGGTCCTGATCGACGACGTCACCCGCTTCGACGGGGTCCGGATCCTCGGCGTCGACGAGCACGTCTGGCGTCACACCAGGCGTGGCGACAAGTGCGTCACAGTGATCATCGACCTGACCGGCATCCGCAACGGCACCGGCCCAGCTCGCCTGCTCGACATGATCGAGGGCCGCTCAAAGCAGGCGTTCAAGACCTGGCTCAGCGAGCGCCCGAAAGCATCGCGCGACGGAGTCGAGGTCCTCGCGATGGACGGGTTCACCGGCTTCAAGACCGCCAGTACCGAGGAACTGCCCGACGCGACAACGGTGATGGACCCGTTCCACGTGGTCCGCCTGGCCGGCAACGCGCTGGACCGGTGCCGGCGACGGATCCAGCAAATCACCCACGGCCACCGGGGCAGGAAGGACGACCCGCTCTACCGCGCCAGCCGGACCCTATACACCGGTGCCGATCTCCGTAGTGACAAGCAGAAGGACCAGCTCACCGCCCTGTTCGACAGCGACGAGCACGTCCAGGTCGAGGCAACCTGGGGGATCTACCAGCGAATGATCACCGCGTACCGCGAACCCGACCGTGCCCACGGTCGTGAGCTGATGGTCAAGTTGATCGAGTCCGTCAGTCACGGCGTGCCGCCCTTGTTGAGCGAACTCGTCACTCTCGGGCGGACTCTGAAGCAGCGTGCCGACGACGTGCTTGCCTACTTCGACCGCCCAGAGACGAGCAACGGGCCGACCGAAGCGATCTGTGAGTCTGGCTCTGGCTGATCTGGGATCGGCTGGTCAGGATGGATACCGGTCGTGTCGAACCGGGTGTGACTCTCGAAGCAATTGGCCCGCAGCTTGCGGTGTCTTCCCGTTGAATTGTCCGCTCGGTGCGGCGCGGCCGGCGCCGTCCGGCCCACCTCGGTGACCTCATCAGGAGACTGCCCGACCCTCCGGTCGTGGCCCATCACAGATTCGCCCCGAAGTGACCTCTTCCCGGACCGGCGCCGGCCGTTCAGCGACCGTGACCATGTCCGTCTCAGGAGAGGAGCGTCGATCGCCATGGCTATCGTCGCGCATGCTCGTCCGTTCGTCATCGGCGTGGACACCCACGCCCGCAACCACGCCGTCTCAATTCTCGCTTGCCCGACCGGCGAGATCGTTGATGAGGCCCAGTTTCCAGCCACCGCCGCAGGCCTGTCTCGGGCCGTGTCGTGGGCCGGGCGCCGCACTGGCGGTGACGTCACTGTGCTCTGGGTGATCGAGGGCACCGGTACCTACGGTGCTCGTCTGCGCGCAGTAGCCGCGGACACCGGATACACGGTCGTCGAGGCTCCGCGGATAAACGCCCGCGCGAACCGCACGATCGGCAAGTCTGACCCGCTCGATGCACGCCGTATCGCTGCCGCAGCCCTCCCGCTGCACGAGACGCAGCTGCGCGAACCGCGCGCTGACGACGGCGTCCGCGCGGCAGTCAAGGTGCTGCTCGCCTCCCGCGACCACATGAGCACCGAGCGCACCGCGACGATCAACGCGCTCACCGCGCTGCTGCGCGTCGTCGACCTCGGCATCGACGCTCGCCGCCCGCTCACCCAGGCCCAAATCGACGCAACTGCCGCATGGCGGGCCCGCCATGAAGCCCTCGCCACAGCGACCGCGCGCGGCGAGGCCACCAGGCTCGCTAAACGGGTCGCTGCGCTCGACAAGGAGCTCAAGGACATCACCAAGCGCATCACAGACCTTGTTCGCCAGAGCCCCGCTGGTGGCCTGCTCGACCAGCCCGGCATCGGCCCGGTCACCGCCGCCGTCGCGTTGACGTCCTGGTCGCATCTGGGTCGGATCAGATCCGAGGCTGCGTTCGCCAGCCTCGCCGGCGCCAGCCCAATCCCCGCGTCCTCGGGCAACACCGTGCGGCACCGCATCAACCGCGGCGGTGACCGCCGTCTGAACCGCGCCCTCCACATGGCCATCGTCACTCGCATGCGCATGGACCCAAGAACTCGCGCCTACGTCGAGCGCCGCACCGCTGAAGGACGCACCCTCCGCGAAATTCGCCGCTGCCTGAAGCGCTACCTCGCCCGCGAGATCTACCGCCACCTCACCACCGCAGCCCGCGCCCAACTCACCGCTTGACAAACATAGGAGATTCAACGGACGCCTGGAGCACCTGCGCGGCTCGGCCCTGGGCTTCCGCAACCTGACCAACTACATCGCCAGATCCCTGCTCGAGTCCGGCGGATTCAGGCCCCGACTGCACCCTGGATGTGAAGAGCCCCATTGCAGTGCGTGAGGCCCGGCCGGAACGAATTCCGGCCGGGCCTCACGCATCGCCTCGGTCAGTTCGCGGCGTCGTACGCCTCGAGGATCGTCGCCGGAACGCGGCCGCGGTCGGAGACGGTGTAGCCGTTCTCCTTCGCCCACGCACGGACGGCGCCGAGGTCGCGGGAGTTGGAGCCGCGTCGGCGCTGCGCCTTCGGTGCGGCGCCCGCCGCGCGACGGCCGGCCGAAATGTACGGCGCGAGCGCGTCGCGAAGGTCGTTCGCGTGCTTTTCGGTCAGGTCGATCTCGTAGCTCTTTCCGTCGACGGCGAAGATCACGCTTTCGCCCTCTCCGGGTTCGAGAACGGTGCCGTCAAGGTCGTCAACAAGCTGATGCACAATTTTTCGAGCCATGTCGGAACAATAACACCCCTGCACGGACCGCGCTATTCACCTTCGGTGTTCTCAGCGCCTCGATAAGGTGTTTCGCAAGCCGCAGATGACGACGGTTACTCCCGTCCCTCCCAAACACCACTCGAACCGCGGCGATGACTTCCCAGTAAATGGGTGTCGACGATTCCGATCGCCTCCATCAGCGCGAACATCGTCGTGGGCCCCACAAAGCGGAACCCGCGCCCACGCAGGTCTTCTGCGAGAGCGATCGATTCCGGCGACGACGACGGCACCTCGCCGGCTGTTGCCGGCGCGGGCGTCCGATCGGGGCGGTGGCTCCACACCAGCTCCGCCAGACCGCCGTCCGCGCGCAGTGCGACGGTGGCCGAGGCGTTGTCGATCGTGGCCAGGATCTTTGCCCTGTTTCTGACGATTCCGCTGTCCGCGAGGAGTCGTTCGATATCAGGACCATCGAATTCGGACACGGCGTCCGGATCGAATCCCGAGAATGCCGTTCGAAATGCCGGTCGCTTGCGCAGAATGGTCGCCCACGACAATCCGGATTGGAATGCCTCGAGGCTGAGACGTTCGAAGACACCGCGCTCGTCTCGCACAGGAACGCCCCATTCAGTGTCGTAGTAATCGCGGAGCAGTTCATCTTTCGACGCCCACAGGGGGCGGGCCAGTCCGTCTTCTCCGGTGACGAGATCGGTCATTCGCCGTTCCTGTCGTTTCGGGCATTCGGCACTGCGTTCACTGTGCGTTCTCGAGTTCCAGCTCGATCAGATAGCGCTTCGCTTCCTCGTTGCCGCCGTATTCTCCGAGCGAGCCGTCCGCGCGGACGACTCGGTGCACAGGCACGACGAGGGAGAACGGCGTCGTACGACATGCCGTTCCGACGGCCCGTGCGGCGCGTGGGCGACCGGCAACGGCGGCGACCTCCCCGTAGGACGCGGTTTCGCCGTAGGGGATCTGACACACTGCGCGCAGAGCGTCGCGGGCGAAGCCGTGCGTCAGTCGCCAATCGAGCTCGAAGTCGAACACTCGCCGCTGTCCGGCGAAGTACTCGTCGAACTGGCCGGACACCTCGTCGGTGCGCGACGGGTCGGCGTCGCAGATGACTCCGTGATCGCGTGCGAGACGTTCGGCGGCGGCGTCCGGCGACCCGACAGCGAGCGCGACGAGGCCGACATCGGAGAAGGCGAGCACCGCGGCGCCGATCGGCGTCTCGACGATGCACGAGCGGTAGGACGACAGCGGGATCATGGACCCATCATGGGGGTGGTTCCGGCACCGATCGATGTGAACTCACCGGCAATCCCGCGAAACTCCGAGGATGCACGCCCGGTGGGGGCGGCGGGTGCATACCCTGACAGCGTGTGGCGTGCAGATGACGACGCCGCGGATCCCGATCCCGCGGCGACCGCGAACCCGACCGACCTGGGTGTCGCGGAACCCGGTGTCGAGGTCGTGCACGCCGCCGACTCCGAACGCGACCGGCTGCGCGCCGCAGCCGCAGCGCTCGGAGGGCCGTCGCCTCTGCTGCATTTCGCAGACGATGCCGATGCCGCGATCGACGTCACAACGGCCCACCCAGCCAGCCTCCCGCAGTTCATCACGGGTCGTTCGACGCTGCTGTCGAATCTGTTCCGTGATGAGGTCGCGATGCGCACGGCCAGGCTGGCCGCAGAGAAGATCACGGCGAAGCACGTCGAGCTGCGCAACGTCAGGGCCATCGACGCGGTGCGACTGGCGGTCGGGGTGGCCACCTGGACCACGGCAGGGGAGCGATTCACCGCGCCGGTGCTGCTGCGTCCGCTCGGCATCCGCCGGCACCACACCACTTTCGAGCTGAAGCTGCACGGGGGCTTCTCCGTCAATCCCGAGCTCGTCCGAGCGCTGCGCGAGCAGTACGGGATCGAGCTCGACGGGGCGCAGCTCGCCGCGCTCGCGCACTCCGACGGAGTCTTCAAGCCGCAGCCCGTCATCGACCACCTCAGAACGGTGACGCGAGACATCGCCACGTTCAGCGTGCGTCCGCGGCTGATTGTGTCGACCTTCGCCGACGTGGGCCGTGCGATGGCCAGCGACCTGTCGGAGCTCGATCATCCCGTCGTCGACGCGCTCTCGGGGCACGACGGCGCACTGCAGTCTCTGCGCGGAGACCGCGGCGTGCCGGAGACCCCGCACCCCGACGAGCGCTCGCCGGCCTCAGACACCCTCCTGCTCGACGCAGACGCTGAACAGGAGCGTGTGCTCTCGCGCATCACGGACGGGCAGTCCATCGTGGTGCACACGCTGCCTGGCACCGGCGGCACGCAGACGATCATCAACGCCGTCGGCTCGCTCGTGCGGGCGGGCAAGCGCGTGCTCGTCGTGAGCCCGCGCCGTTCGACGCTGGACGGCATCAGGCACCGGCTCGCTGCTGTGGGCCTGGACGCGCTGGCGGTCGCGCCGACATCGCTGCGCCGCGACCTGATCAGGGCGATCGGCCGCAATGAGAAGGCGGTCCAACCCGATGTCTCCGATGTCGATGACGCCCTCGTGCGCCTGCGCACCGTGCTGCGTGACTACCGGAGGGCCCTCGTGCGCGAGCACCGCTCCATCAGGGTCTCGCCGCTCGACGCCGCTCGGCGACTGACCAGGCTCGCCTCCCTCGCGAACCCGCCCTCGACCAGTGCGCGGCTCGGCCTGGACGCATTGGAGAGGCTCTCAGGCGACAGGACGGACGCCGCCCGCACCCTCACGCTCGCCGCCAGGCTCGGTGAGTTCAGAGTCGGGCCTGACGAGTCGCCGTGGTACGGCGTCTCGTTCACCTCGACCGAGGAGGCCCGCTCCGCGCATGAGCTGGCGGGCCGGCTGCAGGCTGGAGACGTGCCTGAGCTGCTCGAGCGCGGCTACGAGCTCATCTCGCAGACGCAGATGCGGCCGTTCTCGACCATCGACGAACTCGGCGAGTATCTGCGACTGCTCAGCGGCATCCGGGATTCGCTCGACCGCTTCAGCCCGACGGTCTTCGAACGGCCCCTCGCCGATCTGATCAAGGCGCACATGCCTCGACGGGAATCGGCGACGCTCTCCGGAGCGGCCCGTCGCCGACTCAAGAAACTCGCCAAGGAGTACGTGCGCCCCGGCGTGCACGTCGGCGACATGCACAAGGCCCTGGTGCGTATTCAGCATCAGCGCACGCAGTGGCAGCATCTCGTCGACGTCGGCACGGTGCCTGAGATCCCGATCGGCCTGGCCGAAGTGCAGTCGCAGTGGGAGCGCGTCACCGCAGACCTGGAGCGCCTCGACGGTGCGCTGTCGAGAGGCACCCGCCTCGCGGCGATGCCGGTCACCCGCCTGGTGCGCACCCTCGGTGGACTCGCCGCCAAGAGCGAGGTGTTCGACAACATCGTCGAGCGCGCTGAACTGCGCACCAAGCTCGGGGCACTCGGTCTCGAGCCGCTGCTGAACGAGCTCGCCGTTCGTCACGTCGACGAAGGGCGCGTGGCGGAGGAACTCGAGTTCGCGTGGTGGCAGTCGGCGCTGGAGCACCTGCTGCAGTCCGACCGCGCCCTGCTTGGTGCGAACACGTCGGTGGTCGACAAACTCGAGCGCGACTTCCGCCTGGTCGACGAAGCCCACGCATCCGCATCAGGCTCGCTTCTGGCCTGGCAGCTCGCCGCGCAGTGGAAGATCGGCATCATCGACGAGCCGGATGAAGCGGAGGCGCTCAAACGAGTGCTCACTCGGGGCGAAGCCGATGTCGCGGCCCTCACCGCGCGTGCTCCGGCACTGATGCGCACGCTCGCCCCGGTATGGATCGCCTCGCCCTACGAGGCGCCGCGGCTGCCGCAGGAGGAGAGCTTCGACGCCGTCATCGTCGCCGACGCCGCCGCGATCAGCGTTGCAGAGTCGGCGCCGGCGATCAGGCGTGCCCGCCAGGTCGTCGCGATCGGCGATCCGGTGACGCAGAAGCCGACGCCGTTCCTGGTGCAGCCGGGCGTGAGGCCGGATGAGGAGGCGCCGTTCGACGGTGCCAGCCTGTTCGAGTCGTTGGCCGAGATCCTCCCGGTCGAGACGCTGACGCGCAGCTACCGCGCCGGCGGCGAGGACCTCTCGGCGCTCGTGAACGACGCGTTCTACGGCGGCGAGATCGTCTCCCTGCCGTGGGCTGGCTCCTATCTCGGGCGCGGCAGCCTCAACGTCGACTACGTCGAGGGCGGCCTCGGCGCGCCGGACCCGGAGACCGGCACGGTCTCCAGCCCCGACGCCGAGGTGGCGCGCGTCGTCTCACTCGTCGTCGAGCATGCGATCAACCGGCCGAGGGAATCGCTGATGGTCGTCAGCGCGAACCAGCGCCACGCCGACCGGGTGCGCCATGCGATCAACGTCGCGTTCTCCGGGCGCAGCGATGTCGCCGACTTCGTCTCCCGTGACACCAGCGAGCCGCTCGCGGTGCTCACGCTCGAAGAGGCGGTGGCGGAGAGCCGTGACCGCGTGATCTTCACGCTCGGCTACGGGCTCACCAAACACGGGCGCGTGCTCAGCGACTTCGGCGAGCTGTCGACGCCGGACGGCGAGCGTCTGCTCACGGTCGGCATGACCCGTGCGCGCCGCTCCATGGTGATCGTGTCGTGCATCCGGCCGTCGGCGTTCGACGAAGGGCGCCTCGAGTACGGCGCAGCGACGTTGATGAGCATCCTTGCCGGGCTGTCATCGCACGACCGCGAAGCCAGGCTCGAAGATCTCGCCGATCCGCTCACGCTCGTGTTGGCGCGCGAGCTGCGTCGAGTGGGCGTCGCCGTCGACGTCGACTACCGCGGCCTGCTCCCGCTCGTCGCGCAGCACGGGGGCAGGGCCGTCGTCGTCGAGTCCGACCCGGAGTCGCGCGGCGAGTCGCTGCGTGAGTCCCTCCGCCTGCGCCCGCACGTGCTGCGTCGACTCGGCTGGCACTATGTGCGCGTGCACGCCTTCGACCTGTACAGCGATCCGGTGGCCGTCGCAGGACGGATCGCCGCAGTCCTCGGCGTACCAGGGGACACGCACAAGGCAGAGGGCGACACCCAGCCCATGGACCTCTGACCCGGCTGCGCTGGCCGAGGGCACGCATCTGGCGGCGTTGTCCTCGTCGACGGGCTGAGCCCGTCTTCCTCGTCCGCCTTGCCATATGCGCACCCTCGGCCATGCTCACCTCGGTGGACCAGCGCGTATCCTGGGGAGCGTGACGGCCCAGGACGACTCCCCGCAGCGACAGCGCGTCGAGCGCGTCGCCGGAGCGCGGCGCGCCCGGCTGACCCGAGTCTCAGGCACGCTCGGCGACTCCGACGCGGAGGCGACTCTGCGCGGGCGCGAGCCGGGCGTCACAGCGACGGGGGAGCGCGGCGCGAACGATCAGCGACTGCGAGCCGACGTCCCGCCCCACTACTGACGCCTCGCCTCCGACATGGCGCACCGACGACGAAGCGGGCGCCGCCCGGATCATCCGGATGCGGCGCCCGCTGTGTGCGTATCGGGTCGGATCAGGCGCGATCCTTGGCGAGCAGGTCGCGGATCTCAGCGAGCAGCTCCTCCTGCGTCGCGGCTGCCGGCTCGTCTTCGACGGGCTGCTTCGCGGCACGTCGCTCCGCGAGCTTGTTCATCGGCATGACCAGCGCGAAGTACACCACGAGCGCGATCGCGATGAAGTTGATCGCCGCAGAGATGATGGCGCCGACGCCCAGCTCCGCGTCGGTCACGATGCCGGGAATCGTGATCGTCCACGCCGCGAGGTCGCCTGCGGGAACGAATGCGCCGATCAGCGGGTTGATGATCGCCTCGACGAAGGCATTGACGATCGCGGTGAATGCGCCGCCGATGACGACGGCAACGGCCAACTCGATCACGCTGCCGCGCATGATGAACTCTTTGAAGCCCTGGAACATCCTGATTCCTTTCCCCCGTCGGCCGGGCGGCCGAACGGCACTCAACGAAGTTGCGCGAGTGCGCGCGCCGGGTCAGGAAGACGCCGGTGCGGGAGCTTTCGCTCCGGAATCAGATGATGGCGCAGATGTGGTCGAATCTCCGGATGCCGCGCCGGAACTGGACTCAGATGCCCCGGCCGACCCGCGTGAGTCAGTGCGGTAGAACCCTGAGCCGTTGAAGGTGACTCCGATCGACCCGTAGACCTTGCGCAGGGAGCCCTCGCACGCGGGGCATTCCTTCAGCGAAGGCTCGGAGAACGCCTGCACGGCGTCGAAGGCGTGGCCGCAGCTCTTGCAGGCGTAGGCGTATGTGGGCAACGGGACCTCACTCGTCGGGACTCAGCGCGCGAAGGTGATCGTGCGGGTGGGGGTGACGACGCCCGTCACGGGTTGATCGTGCACCTCGCGGGGCACCGCGTCCACCAACTCCGAATCATAGATCACCGCGTATCTGGGAGTCCTGTTCGTCAAGGAGCCGAGCGTCCTGTCGTAGTAGCCGCGGCCCCAGCCCATCCGCCATCCTTCGCCGTCGACGGCGGAGGCAGGGACGATCATCAGGTCGACGTCCCGCACCGCGAGCGGCCCGAGTGCCTCGCCGACCGCCTCTGGCACGCCGACCGCCGTGTCGACCTCGCGGCCGCGCGGATCGGCGACGGTCCAATCGAGCAGGCCGTCGTCGCGCGAGATCGGCAGCAGGATGCGCAGACCCCGTTCCATGCCCGCCGCGAGGAAACCGCGCGTGCCGGGTTCGGTGGGGGAGGAGAGATAGCACGAGACGCTCGATGCGCCGCGAGCGGTGACGAGGGCTTCGAGCTGCTCGGCGATTCCCGCGGCCGCCTGCTCGAGCTGGGCCGGTGTGAGCGTCCGTCTGCGCTCGCGCACCTCCGCGCGCAGCGCCCGCTTCACCTGCCGTGCCTCGTCCGCCATGCCACGAGTGTAGGCGGGGCGCCGCATCGGCGCGGGAAGTCATTCCGGCTGATTGCCCGGGGGATCGCTTAGGGTGGGGCCATGGAACGAGCAAAGATCAAGGCCGTGATGCCGGTCGCGGGCCTCGGCACGCGTTTCCTGCCCGCGACGAAGGCAACGCCGAAGGAGATGCTGCCGGTCGTCGACAAGCCGGCCATCCAGTACGTCGTCGAAGAGGCGGTGGCCGCCGGTATCCGCGACGTGCTGATGATCATCGGCCGCAACAAGAACGCGATCGCGAACCACTTCGACTCGGTGCCTGAGCTCGAGGGCAGGCTCACAGAGAAGGGCGATGACTCTCGGCTCGGCCACGTGCAGCGCTCGAGCGACCTCGCCGACGTGCACCTGCTGCGTCAGGGCGAGCCGAAGGGGCTCGGCCACGCCGTCCACCGTGCGAAGCAGCACGTGGGCGATGCGCCGTTCGCCGTCATGCTCGGCGACGATCTGATCGACGAGCGCGACCCGCTGCTGACGAAGATGATCGAGGTCAACGAGAAGCGCGGCGTCATGGTCGTCGCGCTGATGGAGGTCGACCCCGAGAGCATCTCGATGTACGGGTGCGCTTCGGTCGAAGCGACCGACGACCCCGACGTCGTGAAGGTCACCGATCTCGTAGAGAAGCCGGCGAAGGAGGATGCCCCGAGCAACCTCGCGATCATCGGTCGCTACCTGCTCACGCCCGAGATCTTCGGAGTGCTCGAGCACACCGCGCCTGGCAAGGGCGGCGAGATCCAGCTCACCGACGCGCTCAAGGAAGTCGCAGCCGATCCCGCGCAGCCCGACGTGTACGGCGTGATCTTCCGCGGGCGCCGCTACGACACCGGCGACAAGCTCGACTACATCAAAGCGATCATGAGGCTCGCCGCCGACCGCGACGACCTCGGCCCTGAGCTGCGTCCGTGGATCAAGGAGTTCGCGGCGGGCCTGTAGCCCGCGGCGCAGGAAGCCAGATGGAATCGACGCTGGCGCACAGCCATGGACCTGTGTCCATCCGGCTCGTCCGCCCCCGCGACGCGCGCACGCTGCAGAACGAGCTGCTGACCAACCGCACATGGCTGAGGCCGTGGGAGGCGACGAGCCCGCGCGGCGGCATCTCCTTCGACATGCGCCTGTCGATCAGACGGCTGCTTCAGCAGTACCGCGAAGGCGGCGGCGTGCCGCTCGTGATGGAGTACGCCGGCGAGGTGGCCGGTCAGCTGAACGTGTGGGGCATCGCCCGCGGTTCGTTGGAGTCGGCGACGATCGGCTACTGGGTGAGCGAACGTTTTGCGGGGCGCGGCGTCACGCCGGCGTCGGTGGCGCTGGCAACCGACATGTGCTTCTTCGATATGGGGCTGCACCGGATGGAGGTCTGCATCAGGCCCGAGAACGCGGCGAGCCTGCGCGTGGTGCAGAAGCTGGGCTTCCGCTACGAGGGATTCCGGCGCAGATACATCCACATCGACGGTGATTGGCGTGACCATCATGCGTTCGCGCTCGTGCGCGAGGACGTTCCGGACGGCGTGCTGAAGCGCTGGGTGGAGGGCCGCGTGCCGCCCGACGCGGGGGCCATCCCTCAGTAGCACGGCGAGTCTCACCTGGCGTCCGCGCGTCGAGCGCGGTATACGAGAGCTCTCGCTTAGCGTTGCGGCATGGGAGGACAGGTGCTGGGCGGAGGCGTCGTCGTACTCGTCGCTGTGCTGCTCTGGCTGCTGTATCTCTTGCCGAGCATCATGCGCCGATCGCGCTACGACGCGTCGGAGCGCAACGCATTGCGGCTGAACCGCGCACTGCGCGTTCTCGCCGAGACGAGCGAGACGCCGGAGGAGGTGCGGGTCGAGCTGACCGCACGCCAGGCGCGGTCTCAGCAGAAGGCCGCACGCAGAGCACAGGCCGAAGTCGAGCGGCTGCAGCGCGAGCGCGAAGAGATCGAGGCTGAGCAGTCACGCCTCGAGCGCGAGCGGGAGCTTGCCGATATCGAAGAGCGCCGTCAGCGGCTCGAGGCAGCGCAGGCCGAGCTCGATCGGCGCGAGGCAGAGCGCGAGCTCGATGCCCAGCGGCGTGCCGACGCGAGGGAAGCCGACGCGCAGAAGCGGCTGGAGGCGCGCAGCGTCGCCACGGCTCGTGAGGAGCGCAGGGCCACGCGTGAGCGGGTACCGGCGTATGAACAGCCAGAGGAGCGCGACGCTGCGACGGCCGTCAGCCCGACGCGCGATGACCGGGCGACTGCACGTCGACGAGTTCGCCTCGCGGCGAGCCTGATCGCTCTGTCGGGGATCGCACTCACCGGATGGGGCGCGTGGGTCGCCGTGGCCGGTGCTGCGCTCAGCGCATGGGCGGGCTTCGCAGCAGGCGGCATCGCCGTGTTCGCCGTCGCCGTGCTGACGCTGCGCCGGATGGCGCGTGTCGCCCGGCGAGCCTCGGATCGCGAGCAGCGCTGGTCGGCTTCGGGAGCGAACGATGCCGTCACGGTCGCAGTCGAGCGTGACGAACGCGGCGCCGAGTCCCGCCTGCTGAACGCCGCCGATCGCGGCTGGACCCCGCGCAGGATTCCCGCACCGCTGTCGACGACGGCCGGCTCGCAGGCGGCCTCGGTCGCCGCTGCGCAGGCCGCGAGGGAAGAGCTGCTGCGCGCCGCCGAGGAAGAGGCGCTGCGGGAGAAGGCCGAACGTATGCGTCCCGAGCCGGTGCCGATCCGGTCCCCGCGTCGCGGGGAGCCCGCGGCGTCCGTTCCGGTTGACGTGGCGGAACCTGCGTCGACGCCCGCCGCGTCGGCTCCGGAGCCGAGCCGATACGCGGCGATGGGCTACGTTGACGACGCCGAGATCGAGCAGCACGTCCGCACACTGCTGGCCCGCCGCGCGGCCGGCTGACGTCGGCGGCGACATCCGGTTGCGTCGTCATCCTGGCCCGCCCGATGATCGCCCATGGCGAGCCCGCCGTCGGCGATCTGGTAATGTATATGAGGTTGATCAGGGGCATTGGCGCAGTTGGTAGCGCGTCTCGTTCGCAATGAGAAGGTCAGGGGTTCGAATCCCCTATGCTCCACACTGTGTTGAGACAGTGAAGAAGAGGCCCCGCTCCGGCGGGGCCTCTTCTGCGTCTCGACCTATCGTCCGCCCCGACTCACGCCACGGTGGCGTCGATCGTGACCTCGATGTTGCCGCGTGTGGCGTTCGAATACGGGCAGACGGCGTGGGCGGCCTCGACGAGCTGGTCGGCTGTGGCCTGGTCGATGCCGCCGAACTCCGCGTGCAGCGCCGCGGACAGCCCGAAGCGGCCCTCGCCGAGCGAGCCGATCCCGACCTCGGCAACGACAGCAGAATCCGTGAAGCGGACCTTCTGTGCGGCGGCGACGGACTTGAGCGCGGAATGGAAGCACGCGGCCCATCCGGCGGCGAACAGCTGCTCGGGGTTCGTCGCGCCGCCGGGTCCGCCCATCTCGCGGGGGATGGCCAGCTCGACGTCGAGGAGTGCATCGTCGGTGGTCGCACGGCCGTCGGCTCGGCCGTTTCCGGTTGCGGTGGCGATCGCGGTGTAGAGGGTGTCTGGCATGGGTGCTCTCCCTTTCGGAGGAGCGGGTCGGCGAAGGCCGTCCGCTCGGCGGGTGCGTGCCCCGGCGATCGGGGCGCGGCGAGGATCATACGATCCGCGTGTCTGCTAATGTAGACGAACTAGTAACCCTACGTCAAACCGTGACGCGAGCGGTGCAAGATGGAGACATGATGAACGAGCCGGATCACACCTTCGATGCCGCACCGGAACATCCGGGGGGCGGCGGTGAGCGTCGACCCGGCCCGCGTGGTGCGGTGACGCGGGAGCGTATTCTGAGCGCGGCGAGCGAGCTGTTCTATGCGCACGGCATCCACGCCACCAGCGCCGATCGGATCATCGAGCGCGCCGATGTGACGAAAGTGACGTTCTATCGCCATTTCCGCACGAAGGTCGACGTCATCGTCGCCTATCTCGAAAGGCAGGCGGCCAGCGAAGCCGAGGCTGTTACGGGTGTTCGCGAGTTCGTCGGATCCGACGGGGGCAAGGCGCTCGAGCTGCTGGCGCAGGGGATCGGTGCGGAGACCTGTCGTCCGGGGTTCCGCGGCTGCTCGTTCATCAACGCGGCTGCCGAATATCCGGACCCGGCTCATCCGGTGCGCGTCGTGGTGGATCGCCATCGCGCGTGGTTCGCAGCTGAGCTGGCGGACATGGCGAGGGGTGCGGGAGCGGATGCTCCGGATCTCGCCGCGGACGAGCTGATGATGCTGCGGGACGGCGCGATGGTGAACGGATACCTCTCGGACGCCGATCGCGTGAGTTCCGCTCTGGCTCGGGCGTTCCGTGCGGTGATCGAGTCGCACGGGGCCGGGCGGGGGCGCTCGGCGTGAATGCAGCGAGCCGCCTATCGCGTCTCGAACCATTCGTGCCAGTATCTCCCGTCAAGGGAGCACGCCACGATGGCCGTCGGCCAGAGGAAAGGCAGCATCATGATCATCGCCGGATTCATCGTCGCGATTCTTGCCGCACTGTTGCACGTGTTCATCTTCTATCTCGAGTCCGTTGCATGGGAGAGCCCGCGCGCGATGGCGACGTTCGGCACGGCGGACGCGGATGCGGCGCGTGCCACGAAGCAGCTCGCGTACAACCAGGGCTTCTACAACCTGTTCCTCGCCCTTCTGGCGATCGGCGGCGCGGTCGTGGCGCTCCTCGGCTTCCTCACGGTCGGTGCGACGCTGACGCTGGCCGGCACGGGATCGATGCTCGCCGCGGCGGTCGTGCTGTTCGTGTCGTCGTCGGCGCACAGGGGAGCGGCGCTCAAGCAGGGAACCGTGCCGCTGGTCGCCGTCGTCGTGCTGGCGATCGGGCTGATCCTGTAGGCATCGTTCGCCGCTCGAATCTGGTCGGCTGGACGCGCGAGGGCGGCGAGCAGTTCCCTGCAGGGAAACGCTGTGCGGTCGGAGTTCCGAGCACTGTGATGTCGTCGATCGAGGTTCGGGACCGTTGCGCGACTGGACGTGGCGAACAGCTTGACGTCTCCCGGCAGGCCGCCGCAGGTCGGGGCGATGCCTGACGACGCGCCTGCATGGCGCACGAGGCATGCGAGTCCGTTGTGAGGGCGCCGTCGCGGCCGACTGCGTCGAGGCGCCGGGATGGCGTGTCTCGGTTGCATAACGGTCGTTCGGATGTGTCGGAATGGTGCCGCGATCAGGGGTGGAATGTCGGAGGTCACTGCGATCGTGGGGTCATGACCAACCAGCAGATTCTCGACCCCGCGGCGGCGGTGCCGGGCGCGCCGGTGCCAGGCACGCCGCGCGCGCGGCGGCCGTGGGATCCGACTCCTGGGGAAGCGGAGGCCACGGCGAGTCTGCTGCAGACGCGTCGGCAGATCGATCAGGTGATCGCGCAGATGCAGGCCAGTCGGGCGGTTGTGACTGAGTTGCTGCTGCGTGTGGCGCAGGGGCAGCAGGTTCGCGCGGAGGGTGTCCCTGTCGTGGGAGCTCGGGATGGGGCGCCAGCGCTGGAGCCGGATGATGCGGCGGTGCGGGCGATGACGGGGGAGATCGCCGCGGTGTCGCGTGAGAGTCGTCGGGCGGTGCAGGCGGATCTGAGTGAGGCGTGGAGCGTGGAGCACCAGTTCCCGGCCGTGAAAACAGCGTTCGGCGCAGGTGAGATCGACGCGGACCGTGTGTCCGTCGTCATCGCCGAGGGCTCCCGTTTGGCAGGTGATGACCTGCGGGCGCAGTTCGAGCGCCTCGTCCTCCCGCACGCACGGGCCAAGACGGTGTGGGGCACGCGGCAGGCCGCGAAGCGGATCGCGGCGGAGTTGGAGCCGGAGACTCTGGAAGCTCGGCATGAGAAGGCTCGGCGGAAGCGGGGCGTGTTCGTGCGGGACCTTGATGATGGGATGGCGGAGCTGTGCCTGGTCTCCGACGCGGTCGCGGTGCACGGCGCGCATGACCGTGTGACGCAGATGGCGCGCCGCATCGCGGCGGCCCGCAACGGCGCTGCGGGTGACAACCGCAGCTCGGACGCCTCCAGCGACACCGCCACCGGCGCCGATGTTTCAGGTTCTGCCGCGGTAGACGCGGAGGGGAACCCGATCATCGATGAGCGGTTGTTCGATCAGATCCGTGCCGACATCACGGCGGATCTGCTCCTCACGGGCACCCCGGATGCGCACCATGTCGCGGATCCGACCGGGCGGAACATCCTCGATGCGATCGTCGCGAAGGTGCATGTCACCATCCCGGTGGCGACGCTCGCGAGGTTGGAGGACGAGCCGGCGGATCTGGCCGGGTATGGGCCGGTGGCCGCGAGCTTCGCACGGCGCGCAGCCGCCGGGGCAGGAGCGGGTGCATCGCATTGGGTGCGGTTGTTCCACCACCCCGATACGGGTGCGCTGCTGACCGTGGACCGGTATAAGCCGACCGCCGAGCAGCGCCGATACCTGGTCGCGCGAGACGAGACGTGCCGGTTCCCGCACTGCACCCGCACCGCAGGTGGTGCCGACATCGACCACACCATCGACTATGCGTTCGGTGGGGACACCGATGTCGGGAACCTCGCGCACGTGTGTCGCCATCACCACGTCCTCAAGCACCAGTCTGCCTGGACCCCGACATTGCATCCCGGAGGCGACGTGACCTGGACGAGTCCTGCCGGGATGGAGTACCCGACCCGGCCGGCACCGGTGGTGCGATTCGTCGACGCCGAAGACGCCCGCCACATCCGACACGAGCACGTCCGACGCGGGGACGTGGGGCGTGAGGAGCCCGCGGGGCATCAGGGCCGGCCGGAGAGCAAGGTGCCGGCGGAGCATCGGGGTCAGGCGGAGCCTGAGGATGCGCAGGCCCGCGCCCGCGCCCGCCGCGCTTTGGCCGACCTCCGCACCGGCAACAAGGCCAAGGCGAAACAAGCCTGGTCCACCCTGGCCGCTTCCAACGCGGCGACCGCAGACGTCCCGTTCTGACCCCGTGGCGGGCGCACGTGCACCCGCGCCGCGCACGGAGCGCTTGGCGTGCGGCGCCGACACCAGTCCTGCGTTCTCTTGACATGCAAGTCACTACTTGCATATTGTGGTCGCATGGCCGACGTGTTCACGGCGCTGGCCGACTCGACTCGCAGGCTCATCCTCGATGAGCTGACCGAGAGGGACGGGCAGACGCTTTTCGAGATCTGCGGGCGCCTCGCCACGAACCACGGTCTCGCCTCCTCGCGTCAGGCGATCACGCAGCACATCGACGTGCTCGAGTCGGCGGGGCTCGTCGAGACCCGGCGCGAGGGCCGCTACAAGTTCCACCATCTCAATACCGAACCGCTGGAACCGATCGTCGGCCGCTGGCCCATCAGGCCACGCGGCACCGCTCGGCCCGATCCCGCGGAAGAACAGGAGCAACCATGAGAATCGCAATGACGAGCGTCTTCGTCGACGACCAGGCGAAAGCGCTGAAGTTCTACACCGACACCCTCGGGTTCGTGACGAAGCACGATGTTCCTGTGGGCGAGGATCGCTGGCTGACAGTCACTTCCGCCGACGAGCCCGACGGGACGGAACTGCTGCTCGAGCCCAACGGGCACCCCGCGGTGGCGCCGTTCACACAGGCTCTCGTCGCCGACGGCATCCCGTTCGCGCAGTTCGCCGTCGACGACGTCGAGGCTGAGTGCACCAGGCTCCGCGGCCTCGGCGTGCGCTTCACCCAGGAGCCCACGACGATGGGGCCGGTGACGACCGCCGTCTTCGACGACACGTGCGGAAATCTGATCCAGATCATCCAGCAGAACGAGTGAGCCGGGATGGAACCCTCGCAGACACGGCTGGCGTCATCCTCCGACGCGGAGGCCGCGGCTCGGATGCAGACCGACTTCAACGCCGAGTTCTTCTCGCCGTGTCCTGAACTGCACGAACTGGTTCCCCGCTTCCGTCGCATCATCGATGGGACGGACGGATTCGTGGTGCTGTCGGGCCGACGGCACGATCCCACCGGCTACGCCCTGATCACGCTGCGCCCGACCATCTACGACGACGGTCCGATCGCCGTGCTCGACGAGCTCTACGTGCGGCCCGCGCTCCGCGATCAGCGCATCGGAACCGCGATCCTGCGCCGTGTGATCGACGAGGTGCGCGAACGCGGCGGCGGCGAGATCCACATCAACGTCGACGAGCCGGACACCGATACACGGCGCTTCTACGAGCGGCACGGGTTCGTGAACGTCCAGCCAGGCACGGAGGATCGCATGCTCTGCTATCTGCAGGAGCTCTGACGCCCCTCGCCGCCGGAACCGGTGGGCGCCCTACACGCCTCCCGCGTAGCCGTGCTGGCGCCAGGCTTCGAACACCGCGACAGCGGCCGAGTTCGAGAGGTTCATCGAGCGCACGCCCGGCCGCATCGGGATGCGCAGCTGCCTCGTCACGCGCTCGTCGTTCAGCACGTGGTCGGGCAGGCCCGTCGGTTCCGGCCCGAACAGCAGTGCGTCACCCTTCTCGTAGGCGACGTCGGCGAAGGAATTCTCGGAGTGCCCGGTGAACGCGTAAATGCGCCCTGAGCCGTGCTCCGCGAGGTGTGCCGTCGCCGCATCGAAGTCCGGATGGACCACGACGTGCGCGAGATCGTGGTAGTCGAGCCCTGCTCTGCGCAGGTGCGCATCGGAGAGATCGAAGCCGAGCGGCTCGATCAGGTGCAGAGTGCTGCCGACGATGGCCGACATCCGGATGGCGTTGCCGGTGTTCGGAGGAATCCGGGGCTCGTAGAAGACGATGTGGAACACGATTCCCACGCTAGCCCGCTTCCATGCGGGAGGCCGTGGGCCAGGGTGTCGGCGGGAGCGGGGCGGAACCGGGTAGCATTCCATGGATCGCGTCCCATCGATTGCCTCAAGGAAGTCACATGTCTCAGCCCCGTTCCCGCGGCCTCGCCGTTCTCGGTCTCGGCGCCACGGCGCTGCTCGCCCTCACCGCATGCTCGTCGTCCGACGACGGCGCATCCGACGGCGCCGGTGACCCCGGCGACGACCAGGTGAAGATCGGCGTCCTGCAGTTCGTGCAGCACGACGCGCTCGACGCAGCCACAGAGGGCTTCAAAGAGGCGGTCGACGTCGCAGGCATCAACGCCGAGTACGACGACCAGAACGCGCAGGGCGAGGTCGCCAACACCAACACGATCGCCTCGACCTTCGCCAGCGACGGCGACCTCGACCTGGTGCTCGCCAATGCGACGCCGTCAGCACAGGCCGCCGCACAGCAGATCATCGACATCCCGGTGCTGTTCACCTCGGTCACCGACGCCGTCGAGGCGGGCCTGGTCGACTCGAACGAGGCGCCAGGTTCCAACGTCACGGGCACGAGCGATCTGAACCCCGTGGCAGAGCAGCTCGAGCTTCTCACCGAGATCGCGCCGGACGCGAAGACCGTCGGTGTCGTGTACAGCTCGGGCGAGGTCAACTCCGAGGTGCAGGTGGAGCTCGCGAAGGACGCTGCCAGCGAGCTCGGTCTCACGATCGAGGAGGCCACGGTCTCGAACTCGGCAGAGGTGCAGCAGGCCGCGCAGTCCCTGGACGGCGTCGACGCGTTCTATGTCCCGACGGACAACACGGTTGTGTCGGGCATCGCCGCGCTGATCCAGGTCGCCGAGCAGAACCAGATCCCGGTCATCAGCGGCGATTCTGGCCCTGTCGAGGGCGGCGCGATCGCGACTCTCGGCATCGACTACTACAAGCTCGGCTACCAGACCGGCGAGATGGCTGCCAGCATCCTGCAGAACGGCGAGGACCCGGCGGAGATGCCTGTCGAGACGTCGAACGACGTCGAACTGATCATCAACCCGGCCGCCGCGGAGCGGATGGGCGTGGAGCTGCCGGCCTCGGTGGTCGACCGCGCCGACCAGGTCATCGAGTAAGCCCCCATGATCGGAGCGGTCGAGCTCGGCCTCATCTACGGGGTCATGGCACTGGGCGTCTATCTGACGTTCCGCGTGCTGCAGTTCCCGGACCTCACGGTCGACGGCAGTTTCACGATGGGCGCTGCGGTCGCCGCGGCGATGATCACGGGCGGGCAGAACCCCGTACTGGCGACCCTTGCAGCTGGCGGTGCCGGCCTGGTCGCCGGTGCGATCACCGGCGTGCTGCATACGAAGGGACGCATCGACGGGCTGCTGGCGGGGATCCTCACCATGATCGCGCTGTGGTCGGTGAACCTGCGCATCATGGGCGGCGCCAACGTGCCGCTGCTGCGCGAAGAGACCCTGATGACCCCGCTGCGCGACGCGGAACTGCTCGGCCGCACCTGGATCGGCGTGCTCATCTTCTTTGCGAGCGTGTTCGTGCTGAAGCTCGTCGTGGACTGGTTCCTCTCGACCGACCTGGGGCTGGCGATCCAGGCCACCGGAAACAACAAGCAGATGATCGGCAGCCTCGGCGCCAACACCGACGGCACCACGATCCTCACGCTCGCACTCTCCAACGGCCTCGTCGGGCTGTGCGGAGCGCTCGTCGCCCAGTACCAGGGCTTCGCGGACATCAGCATGGGCATCGGCCTGATCCTGGTCGGCTTGGCGTCGGTGATCCTCGGCCAGGCGGTGCTCGGCCAGCGGTTCATCTTCCTGGCGAGCCTCGCCGTCGTCGTCGGCGCCGTGCTGTACCGGATCATCATCTTCGCGGCGCTGCAGGTGGGACTGAACCCCAACGACATGAAGTTCATCACTGCGGCGCTCGTGGTCATCGCGCTGATCCTGCCGCGCTGGGGCTTCCTGAAGCGCGTGCCGTCTTGGCGCGACCTGTTCGGCGGCCGGACTCGCGCACAGCACACCGAACCCGTGGCCCGCGAGAAGGCGGAGGTCTGACGTGCTCGCGATCGATCACCTCAGCAAGACCTTCTTCCCCGGATCGGTGAACGAACGCCGGGCACTGACTGACCTCAGCCTGCGGCTCGACGAGGGCGACTTCGTCACCGTGATCGGCTCGAACGGTGCGGGCAAGTCGACCCTGCTCAATGCGGTCGCCGGACGGATCACGGCGGATTCCGGTGACATCGAGATCGACGGCACGCGCGTCAACCGTCTGAGGGAGCACCGACGGGCGCGATACGTCGGCAGGGTGTTCCAGGATCCGATGGCCGGGACCGCGCCCGACCTCACCATCGAGCAGAACCTGTCGCTCGCGCTCAAGCGCGGCGCGCGCCGCGGGCTCGGCCGCGGTGTGACGAAGAACCGGCGTGAGCGCTTCGCCGAGGAGCTGCGCTCGCTCGAACTCGGTCTCGAGAATCGGCTCAAGGCGAAGGTAGGGCTGCTCTCGGGCGGCCAGCGCCAGGCGCTCTCGCTGCTGATGGCGGGGTTCACGCACCCGCGCATCCTGCTGCTCGACGAGCACACCGCCGCCCTCGACCCGCAGCGCGCCGAGCTGGTGACCTCGCTCACCGGACGCATCGTCGAACAGGGCGGGCTGACCACCCTGATGGTCACGCACAACATGCAGCAGGCGCTCGCCCTCGGCAACCGTCTCATCATGATGCATGAGGGGCGCATCGTGTTCACGGCCAGCAAGGCAGCCAAGCGCGAGCTCACAGTGGATCATCTGCTCGCCGAGTTCGGCAAGATCAAGGGCGCGACCTTCGACGATCGCGCGATGCTCGGCTAGGACGTGTCGACGCGGCAGAGGCGGCGATGACGTCCGAGCGTCGAGCCAGGGCGGGATCGACGCGCTCGCCAACCGGTGCGAGGCGGAGCGAGACCCTGAGACAATGGGTCGGTGCGTCAGCGCACGCAGCACCCCAGACACCGAGGAGCACCCCGTGCAGTACATCTCCACCCGTGGCGGCATGGAACCGACCGACTTCTGCGAGACGCTTCTCGAAGGTCTGGCCCCTGATGGCGGCCTCGCGGTGCCGACGCAGCTGCCCCGCATCGACGCGGAGCAGCTGGAGGTCTGGCGCGGGCTCGACTATGCGGGCCTGGCGACCGAGGTGCTCGGTCTGTTCGCGACCGACATCCCGCGCGACGACCTCGCCGAGATGTGCGGACGGGCGTACGGGCCGCACAACTTCCCCGACGGCATCGCACCGCTGCGCGACATCGACGGCGGGCTCACGCTCGTCGGGCTGAGCGAAGGCCCGACGCTGGCGTTCAAGGACATGGCGATGCAGTTCCTCGGCGAGGTCGTCGAGTACGCGCTGGAGCGACGGGGCACGACCCTGAACATCCTGGGCGCGACGTCGGGCGACACCGGATCGGCGGCGGAGTACGCGTTCCGCGGCAAGGACCGCATCACGGTCTTCATGCTCTCGCCGCAGGGCCGGATGAGCGCGTTCCAGCGAGCGCAGATGTACTCGCTGACCGACGAGAACATCCACAACATCGCCATCGACGGCGTCTTCGACGACGCGCAGAACCTCGTCAAGGCGCTCGCCGGCGACCTCGAGTTCAAGCGCGCGCAGAACCTCGGGGCGGTCAACTCGATCAACCTGGCCCGGATCACCTCACAGGTCGTCTACTACGTGTGGGCGTGGCTGCGCGCGAGCGACTCCGTCGACGTCGATGCCAGGGAGACCTTCGAGATCTCCGTGACCGTGCCGTCGGGCAACTTCGGGAACATCCTCGCCGGCTACTTCGCGAAGGGGATGGGCGTGCCGATCCGGCGCCTCGTGCTCGCCGCGAACGAGAACAACGTGCTCGACGAGTTCTTCCGCACCGGGGCGTACCGGCCGAGATCGGCCGAGCAGACGCTCGCGACGTCGAGCCCGTCGATGGACATCTCGAAGGCGTCGAACCTGGAGCGCTTCCTGTTCGACCTGCTCGACCGCGACGCTGAGCGCATGAACGCCGCGTGGCGCGAGCTCGACGAAACCGGCGCGCTCGACCTGACAGCCGAGCTGCCGCGGCTGAAGGACGAGTTCGGATTCTTCAGCGGCACCTCGACCCACGCCGACCGGCTCGCGACTATCCGCGCGGTGCACGAGGCGACGGGTGAGATCATCGACCCGCACACCGCAGACGGCGTGAAGGTGGCGCGGGAGCACATCGAGGACGGCGTGCCGATGCTCGTGCTCGAGACCGCGAAGCCCGCGAAGTTCCAGGAGACGATCACGGAGGCGATCGGTGTCGAGCTGCCGCTGTCCGATGAGCTCCGCGCCATGCTCTCCGCCGCACAGGAGGTCGTGGAGATGCCTGGCGACGAGCAGGCGCTCCGCGCCTATATCGAGGGCAATGCGGCGCACTGACGCCGCGCACGGCGTGCGAATTCGAGTTCCTCTCGCATCCGGATGGGCGACGTCTCGCCAGAAAGACGGGTACTCCCGTATCCTGGGACGAGGATGGCCGGAATCGGCGCCATCCGGAACCTGCTGGGGAACTCCGAATGACCACAACCGAGCCGTCGGCATCCGGCGCAGCGCCGTCGAGCGCGCTGCCGGCCGGGGCGCCGCAGCCATTGGCACCTCCGCTGCACGCGCCCGCCGCCGGTGCAGCCGCGGCGAAGCTGCCTGCTGCGCAGTCCGTCCGAACCGGCGCAGCGACGGCGGGGCAGGGCATCCGGTCGGCTGTCGGCGTGTTCGCCGGGGCGGTCGCCGTCGCGCTCGTGGCGAACCTGGCCGTCGACGCGGTCGGCGCCTACCACAATCCGGACTTCGAGCCGACGGCCTCGGAAGTCGATCCCTCCGACAGCATGAGCGCTGCACCGGGGGAGTACGGCACGGCCTCGGCCAAGGACAACTTCCTGCTGAACTTCGCCGACGGCATCAAGCACGCGCCTGAGCAGGAAGCCGGTGGCGGCTCTGGCAGCATCGTGCCCGGTGTCAACTCCGAGAAGGGGCAGGGCGGGAACGCCGACGGCTCGTCGGGAGACGACGACGCACCGGGGAGTGATGGCTCGTCGAGCGATGACGGGGCCTCGGGCTCCGGCGGCTCGGGAACAGGCTCCGGTGGCTCAGGATCTTCCGGCTCAGGCGGATCCGGCTCGGGTGGGTCTGGAACATCCGGCGGCAACGGCGGTGGCGGTGGTAACGGCGGCTCGGGCGACGGCGGAAACGGTGACGGTTCCAGTGGCGGCGGTTCCGGTGACGGTGGCTCGGGCGACGGCAGCTCCGGAAACGGTGGCGGCGGGTCGGGCGATAGCGACGGTTCCGGTGACGGCAGCGACGGTTCCGGCGACGGCGGCGGAGATTCCGACGGGAACGGCGGTTCGGACGGCGGCGACGACACTCCGATCCAACCGGATCCTCCGACGAAACCGGACCCGCCAGTGGTGGTGCCGGATCCGCTGAAGTTCGGTGGTCTGCAGGAAAACTCGACTATCAAGGTGGTGCTCGGCATCAAGATCAAGGTGCTGTCCTCCTACACGCTCACGGTGGCGGGAGAGCCCGGCTCCGCGGCGAAGGTCACGTATGGCGGGAACCAGGCGGGGACTATCCATTTCGATGGTTCGGGCACCGGCTCACTGAAGGTCGGCGGACGCTTGCTCGATCTCGGCATCAGTAATCCGACGATCACCGTCGCCTACAGTGATGGAACCAAGGGGTCGTCGATCTCGCGGAAGCTGAAGGACTTCTGACCTGCCTTAGGGACTCCGCGCACCTACCAGTCAGTGCGCCCCTCGAATGTCGCGAGCAGCCGCTGCAGCGAGTCCAGGCGGGCGGCGGGGAGCGCTCCGGCTTCCACGGCCTCGTTGAGCGCGCAGTCCGGCGCCTCCGGCAGGTGCGAGCACCCGCGTGGGCATTCCTCGGCGACGGCGGCGAGGTCGGGGTAGGCGCGCAGGATGTTCTCCGGATCGACGTGCCCGAGCCCGAACGACCGCACCCCTGGGGTGTCGATCACCCACCCGGATCCGGCATCGGAGATGTAGCGCAGCGACACGGTGGACGACGAGGTGTGCCGTCCGCGTCCGGTCACCTCGTTCACGTGCCCTGTTGCCCGATGGGCGCTGGGCACGAGGGCGTTCACGAGCGTGGACTTGCCGACGCCGGAGTGCCCGACGAACACCGTGGTGCGTCCGACGAGGGACGCACCGATCTCGTCGACCGGCGGTTCGTCCTGCGATGAGAGGAACACACGCAGGTCGGCCAGCCCGGAGAAGTGCTCGAGGAAGGCGGACGGGTCGGACAGGTCGGTCTTCGTGATCACCATCAGCGGCCGCAGCCCCGCGTCGAGCGCCGCGATCAGATAGCGGTCGACCAGGCGGGGGCGGGGCTCGGGATCGGCCGCGGCGACCACCAGCAGCATCTGATCGGCGTTGGCGACGATGACCCGTTCGACCTGGTCGGTGTCGTCGGCGCTGCGCCGCAGCAGCGAGGTGCGATCCTCGAGGCCGACGATGCGGCACAGCGTGCCGGTGTCGCCGGAGAGATCGCCGACGATGCGCGCGCTGTCGCCGGTGACGATCGCTGTCTTGCGCAGTTCGCGGGCCCTGGTCGCGATCACCTCGCGCTCGTCGTCGCGGCCTTCGCGGACGAGCACCGTGTAGCGCCCGCGGTCGACGCCCAGCACGCGCGCGATCTGCGCGCTCTCGTGCGCCGGTCGCCGCTTGGTGCGCGGCCGGTTCGCCTTCGGGTTCGGCCGCACCCGCACATCGGACTCGTCGTAGCCCTCGTCGTCTTCGTCGACGTCGCCGAACCAGCTCACCTGCGCTGCCTTCCGCTCATTCGCCGGCCAGCATCCGTGACCACAGCTGCGAGAACTGCGGCAGGGTCTTCGCGGTGGCGCCGATCTCGTCGACGACGACGTCAGGCACGCGCAGCCCGACGAGAGCGCCGGTCGTCGCGATGCGATGGTCGTGGAACGCCTTCCACGTGCCGCCATGCAGTGGCGCAGGGATGATCCGGATGCCGTCGTCCAGCTCCTCCGCCCGGCCTCCGAGCGCCGTCACATTGCGGGCGAGCGCCGCGATCCGGTCGGTCTCGTGGCCCCGGATGTGGCCGATGCCGTGGAACGTCGACGGTTCGTCGGCGAACATCGCGATGCCGACCAGCGTCGGAGTCAGTTCGCTGACGGCCGAGAGGTCGAGATCGACCCCGGTGATCGTCGATCCGCCCGTCACGGTCAGCGCGCCGCCGCGACGGCTCGTGCGCGCGCCGAACCGCTGCAGGATGTCGGTCAGGTGCGCGCCTGGCTGAGTCGAGTGCGGCGGCCAGTCCGTGATCGTCACACTGCCGCCCGTCAGCACAGCGGCGGCCAGGAACGGCGCGGCGTTCGACAGGTCGGGCTCGACGTGCACGTTCTTGGCACGTGGGGGTACCGGCGGCACGATCCATTCGCCTGGCGAGGGCTTCTCGACGTGCACGCCGCGACGGGCGAGCGTCTCGACGGTCATCTCGATGTGCGGGATGCTCGGCAGTCGAGCTCCGGTGTGCCGCAGATGCAGGCCGACGTCGAATCGCGGGGCGGCCAGCAGCAGGCCGGAGACGAACTGGCTCGACGTCGACGCGTCGATCTCGAGCTCGCCGCCGCGGATCTGCCCGTGGCCCATCACCGTGAACGGCAGCGACCAGTTGCCGCCGTCGTCGATGTCGACCCTGAGGTCGCGCAGCGCCTTGATCATCTGGCCCATCGGCCGATGCAGGGCGTTCTCGTGCGCCGTGACGAGCACCTCGCCGGTCGCGAGCCCCGCCAGCGGCGCGACGAAGCGCATCACCGTGCCGGCCTGGCCGCAGTCGACGGTGCCGCCGGTCAGCGGCGCCGGCGTCACGATCAGGTCATCGCCGAACTCGCTCTCGCCGGCGGCGGCCTCGATGCCGACGCCGAGCGCTCGCAGCGACTCGATCATCCGGTTGGAATCCTCGGACGGCAGCGGCGCAGAGATCCGGCTCGGCCCCTCGGCGATCGCCGCCAGCACCAGCTCGCGGTTCGTCAGCGACTTCGAGCCGGGGATGGTCAGCGTGGCCTCGACCGCGCCGTCGGCACCCGGCGCGGCGAACGCGCCCCTGGCAGGGGCGGAACCGTCGGGGGAATATGCATTCGCGCTCATCGGTTCCACCTTAGTAAAGACCGTAGGACTCCATCGATAACGAACCGGGGGAGAAAGCGGTCGGAGAGGATCGGATGCTGACGGCAACGGCACCCCCACTCGTCTCGGAGTCGCGCGCCCTACACTGGGGCGGGATGGATGAGCACCAGACAGCGTCACCTGCGGAGAGCGCCGCAACAGCAGCGATTGCGCGCGCGCAGTTCGAAGAGCAGGCGCTGCCCTTCATGGACCAGCTGTACGGCGCGGCCATGCGCATGACGCGCAACCCCGCCGACGCCGCCGACCTCGTGCAGGAGACCTTTGTGAAGGCCTTCTCGTCGTGGGCCTCGTTCAGGCAGGGCACGAATCTGAAGGCGTGGCTGTACCGGATCCTCACCAATACGTACATCAACACGTACCGCAAGAAGCAGCGTGAGCCGTATCAGGGCACGATCGATGAGCTCGAGGACTGGCAGCTCGGCGGCGCGGAATCCACGACAGCACGCAGCAGCCGCTCCGCGGAGGCCGAGGCGATCGACCGGATGCCGGCCTCGGCCGTGAAGGACGCGCTGCAGTCGCTTCCGGATGACTTCCGGATGGCGGTGTACCTCGCAGACGTCGAGGGCTTCGCCTACCAGGAGATCGCCGACATCATGAAGACACCGATCGGAACCGTGATGAGTCGACTGCATAGGGGCAGGCGGCTGCTGCGGGACCAGCTGAAGGACTACGCGGCCGAGCGAGGAATCCAGGCCGCCACGACAGGAGCGAAGAAATGACCGACTGCGGTTGTGACAGGGCGCGGGCGGACCTCGAGGAGTATCTGCGCAACGAGATCTGCAAGACCGAGCAGAGCGACATCCGAGAGCACATCGACGGGTGCGAGGGCTGCCAGAGTGAGGCGCTCGTCGCGCGAACCCTCACCGACGCGGTGCAGCGCGCATGCAAGGAAGCGGCGCCGGAAGATGTGCGGCGCAACGTGCTGGCGAGCATCAGAGCCACCCGGGCGACCCATACGCAGAGCTGAACCCGCCGCGCGCGTAGGCTGGAGGGATGGCGGCGCAGAACATCGGCAGGGCTCCGGACGAGGCGGGTGATCCTGACATGTCGCTCCACGACATCAGGGTCGTCGTCGACCGGATCGAGGGACGCTCGGTGTGCGGCATGGCACAGGGGGACAGCTTCGACGTCACCGAATCGTCGCACCTGACGACCCATGGCCATTTCTGCCTGTACGCACTGCAGGCGGTGCTGCCGCTGATTCCGGCGAAGCAGCGTGTGCTCCCCGAGGGCGACTGGCTCGAGCAGGATCAGTTCGTGGCATGCCCCGACCCGGACGAACGGCTGATCATGCGGATCGAGCGCGGGCAGCTGCGCGGGATGCGCTCCGAGGATCTCACGTGAGCCGCAAGCCGGTCGAGATCGGCATCGGGCTGCAGTCGGACAAGGCCCCTGGGCGGTACGGCGAACTGGCCGCGCACGCGGAGCGCGTCGGCATCGACGTGGTCAGCGTGTTCAGTGATCTGCTCTTCCAGCCGCCCGTCGCGGCGCTGCTGGAGATCGCGCGCTCGACGAGCACGGTGAGGCTCGGCGCCGCATGCTGGAACCCGTTCACGCTGCACCCCTACGAAATCGCCGGGCAGTTCGCCGCGATCGACGCCGAAAGCGGTGGGCGCGCGTATCTGGGCCTGGCGAAGGGCACGTGGCTCGACGCGATCGGCGTGGCGCAGGATCGCCCCGTCGCGCGACTGCGGGAGGCCGCGGGGCACATCCGGGCGCTGCTGCGCGGAGACGGCGCGGGCTTCGAGAGCGAGTTCTACCCGCTGCAGCCCGGCGTGCGCCTGCGCTATCCGCTCGTGCGGGAGACGGCGCCGCTGCTGATCGGTGCGTGGGGCCCGATGGGCGTCGGGCTGGCAGGCCGCATCGCCGACGAGCACAAGGTCGGCGGCGCGGCGAACCCTGACCTCGTCCCCGTGATGCGGGAGCGGCTCGACGCGGGAGCACGCAGGGTCGGCAGGTCGGGCGACGATGTGCGGCTCGTGTTCGGCGCGGTGACCGTCGTCGACGAGGACGGTCAGGCGGCCAGGGCGACCGCCCGGCGCGAGGTCGCGATGTACCTCGACGCGATCGGCGCGCTCGACCCGACAGTCGAGATCCCGGACGACCTGGCCGCGCGTGTGCGGGAGCTGGTCGCATCCGGCGACCACGAGGCCGCCGGCGCCCTCATCCCCGACGATCTGCTCGACCGCTTCGCCTTCTCCGGAACGCCCGAGCAGGTCGCCGCGCACGCACAGGCGCTCATCGACGCCGGTGTGGATCGAGTAGAGTTCGGCACACCGCAGGGGCTCCACGACGGCGCCGCCGGCATCGCTCTGATCGGCGAACGCGTCGTGCCCCTGCTCTCCCGCCCCTGACCGAGGAATGCCCATGGCCGCGAAGATCGATTCCCGTACCACCGAATACACCGCGAGGGAGCAGCTCGCGCTCCGCGGTGGGTGGGGCGTCGCGCTGGTGCCGTTGGCCGTGTTCGTCGGCGTCGCCGTGTGGTACTTCGCCGGGCTGCAGACCTTCGACTTCCTTGCGCTCACGGCGGGCGCGCTGATCGGACTGCTGGTCGGATCGCTGTTCGCTCGATCGCAGGAGTCCTACTGGAACGCCGTCTTCCGTGGGGTGGGCAGTTCCTCGTCGGTGACGATCGTGACGATCCTCGCCGTCGTCGGCATGTACGCGCAGCTGATCAAGACGACCGGGCTCGCCGAGGGCATGGTGTGGGTGGCGACCTCGCTCGGCGTGAGCGGGGCGGTCTTCCTGCCGTTCACCTTCGTGGTCACCTGCTTGGTCGCGCTGTCCACGGGCTCGTCCATCGGCACGATGTTCACGATCTTCCCTGTGCTGTACACGGCGGGGGTCGCCCTGGGCGCACCGGAGGCGCTGCTGGCCGGTGCGATCGTGTCAGGCGCGATCTTCGGCGACCACCTCGCACCCATCAGCGATACGACGATCATCTCCTCATCGAGCCAGCGCTTCCGCGTCTCTGGCGCGGCGGCCGACGTCGCGGGCGTGGTGCGCGCGCGTGCGCGGTACGCGCTCACCGCGGCCGCGATCGCGCTCGTGTTCTTCGTCGTGGCAGGCCTGGTCTCAGGTTCGGGCGACGCACCGGAGGCGGCGGGGGACCCGACCGGCCTGCTGATGCTGATTCCCGTCGCCGTCATGCTGATCGTCGCGATCGCGATGCGCAGCCTGTTCGTCGCCATCACGGCGGGCCTCGTGGTCGGCACGATCACGGCACTCGCCGCGGGGCTGCTCGAGCCGGCATCGATCCTCGGCCTCGACGGCGAGGGCAACGCGGCGGGCTTCCTCGTCGGCGGGCTCGCGGCGATCCTGCCGACGATCGCCCTTGTGCTGGCTGTGTTCGGCATCATGGGCGTGCTGATCGAGTCCGGCGTGATCGAACGCACCACCCGCGCACTGGCGGGCAGCCGGCTCGCGGCGACCCCTGCCGGCGCTGAGACGGTCATCGCGCTCGGCACCAGTCTCGTCACCGTCGCATACGGCGGGGTGAACAGCGCGGCGATGGCGACCTTCGGGCCCATCGTCGACCGGATCGGTGCGGCGGTCGGCCTGCACCCGTACCGCAGGGCGAACATCATGGACTGCTTCGCGATGGGGCTCAGCTGCGTCGTTCCGCTGCTGAGCGCATTCGTGTTCATCGCCGCGACGCTCACCGATCTGCCGCCCGCCGCGATCTTCGTCGGCTGCGTCTACCCGCTGGTGCTCACGGTCGTCATGGTCGTGGCGATCGCCACAGGATGGGGCCGCCGCTTCGAGGCGCCGTCCGGTGAGCAGATGCGGCGCAGGGTGTGAGAAAGGGCTCGGCGCCCGCACAGGAGGCGGGCGGGACCGTAGGCTGAGAGCATGAGCAGCATCGATGCCCGCCAGGTCCGTGTCGACACCACCTCGTCCGAGCGGCTCGCCGAGAGCGGGCTGAGCTACCGCGCTGTCCCGCTCGACGGGGACGATTTCCCCGATTACTACCGGGCGGTCGTGCGCGGATTCCTCGGCGCCGAGCCCGGTGAGAAGGAGATCGAGGCGGGGCGCGAGAAGAAGTCGCAGCGCACCGAACGGCTGATCGGCGTGTACGACGCGACCGCGTCGGACGGATTCCCCGTCGGGACCGTCGGCTCGTGGGCTACCCCGTTGACGGTACCGGGCGGCGAGATCGACATGTGGGCGATCAGCGACGTCACGGTGGCCGGCACGCATCGTCGCCGAGGCATCGCGCGGGCGATGCTGGAGGGCGAGCTGCGCGCGGCGTCGGATGCCGGCATCGCCGTCGCCGGTCTCACCGTCTCAGAGGGCACGATCTACGGCCGCTACGGATTCGGCCCGGCTGTTCCTGCCGCCACCGTGTCGGTCGACACGATCCGCGCAGGGTGGGGGAGTCTGGTGCCGCAGGCCGCGGTGAGCTACGCTCCGCGCGCAGAGATCGCCTCGGCGTTCGCCGAAGCGGCAGGTCGCACCCGTCGCGACGGCAGGATTCCGGCCTGGCCCGGTCGCTGGCAGCAGTTCGCCGGCGTGCACCCCAGCATCTCCGACGGTGAGAAGGTGCGCGGCGTCGTCGCCAGGGAAGCGGACGGTCGAATCGTGGGCGCGATGTCGTATCGCCTGATCGAGGATGCCTCGGACTATACCAAGCACACGCTCAAGATCGCCCACGTCGAGGCCGCGACGGCCGACGCCTACGCGGCGCTGTGGCGGTTCGCGCTGAGTCATGATCTGGTCACCACCGTGACGGCCGATCTGCAGCCGATCGATGGCGCACTGCCATGGCTCGTCGCCGATCCGCACGCGATCACTCAGAACGCAAGCGATCTCGTCTGGCTGCGCATCCTCGACGTGCCGCGGGCGCTGGAGGGACGCACTTATGCGGGGGAGGGCACCACCTCCGCCGTGAACGCCTCAGGTGTGCTGCGGGTGCACGACCCGCTCGGCTTCGCAGACGGGACGTGGCGGGTCGAGGTCGAGGCGGGCACAGCGCGCGTGTTCCCGAGCGAGATGGACCCGGACGTCGAGCTCGGCATCGCCGAGCTGTCAGCGGTCTATCTAGGCGGCGCATCGCTCCAGGTGCTCGCCGATGCCGGCCGCGTCTCCGGCGAGCAGCCGGCGCTGGCGAGGATCGACGCAGCCCTGCGCCCCTCCCGCGCCCCGCACCACAGCTTCATCTTCTGACGCGGAAAGGAATCCCGATGAACAAGCTCTTTCGGTACGCACTGATCGCGGCAGGCGCTGTCGCGCTCGCGTCATGCGCCGCCGAGACCGCGCCGGCAGAAAATCCTTCAGAGGATGCAGCGGTTGAGCCCGAGGTCACGCTCGTGATCAACGAGAACACGAACGGTGCTGGATTCGAGTCGATCGTGAGCGGAACGCTCGGCGTGAACGAGCAGAACTGCGTCACGATCGACGATCGCATCCTCGTCGTCCCTGCGGGGTCGAGCACGGACGGGGACGGAGTCCTGGAGATCCCCGGCTATGATTCGGAAACCATCGGCGGTGAGGTGCAGTACGGCGGTGGGCAGGAGGAGATCCCCTGGGGGGATGCCTCCGCCGAGCTTCAGGAGTGTTCTCCTGGCGGTGTGGAAACCGTCGTGGTCACCGCCGTCAGCCCGCAGATGTAGTCAGACGCCGTGACGACGAAACGGCGGCCCCGGATGTCTCCATCCGGGGCCGCCGTTCTTCTGTGCTGCTGATCAGGCCAGTGCGCGGCTGAGCAGCTCTGCGTGCTCGACGGCGTGCACCTTGGACGATCCGGTCGCAGGAGATGCAGCCGCAGCGCGGGAGACGACGCTCACGCCGCCGGTGGTGCCGAGGTGGCGGCTGAGGGCGAGTGCGATGTACGGCCACGCGCCCTGGTTCTCCGGCTCGTCCTGCACCCACACCAGCTCGGCGTTCGGGTACTGCTGCAGCACGGCCTTGAGCTCCTGCTTCGGCGCCGGGTAGAGCTGCTCGAGCCTGACCAGAGCGATCTCCGGGTTCGGGTTCTTGTCGAGTTCGGCGCGCAGATCCCAGTGGATCTTGCCCGAGTGCATCAGAACCTTCTTCACCGCCGCCTTGTCGGCGCTGCGGTCGTCGTCGATCACGGGCTGGAAGGCGCCCTGTGTGAAATCGGCGACGCCGCTGGTCGCATCCCGCAGGCGCAGCATCGCCTTCGGGGTGAACACCACGAGGGGGCGGCGCGGGCGGGCGTAGGCCTGACGGCGCAGCAGGTGGAAGTACGACGCAGGCGTCGACGGCCGAGCGACGGTCATGTTGTCCTGCGCGCACAGCTGCAGGAATCGCTCGATACGCGCCGACGAGTGGTCGGGGCCCTGTCCCTCGTAGCCGTGGGGGAGTGCCAGCACGACGCTGGAGTGCTGCCCCCACTTCTGCTCGGCCGCCGAGACGTACTCGTCGATCACCGACTGCGCGCCGTTGACGAAGTCGCCGAACTGCGCCTCCCACATCACGAGCGCTTTCTCGTTCTCGACCGAGTAGCCGTACTCGTAGGCGAGCGCGGCGTACTCGCTGAGCAGCGAGTCGTAGACGAAGAAACGGCCCTGCCCTTCTGACAGGTTGCTCAGCGGGAGCCATTCCTTGCCGTTCGCGCGGTCGTGGAAGACGGCGTGGCGCTGTGTGAACGTGCCACGGCGCGAGTCCTGGCCGGCCAGGCGCACCGGAGTGCCCTCGAGCAGGAGCGAGCCGAATGCGAGCAGTTCGCCGAACGCCCAGTCGATCTTGCCGTTGCGAGTCATCTCGACGCGCTTGTCGATCAGCTGCTGCAGCTTGCGATGCACGGTGAAGCCCTCAGGCTTGTTCGCATGCGCGTCGCCGATCTGCTCGAGCACGGCGGCCGGAACGCCCGTGATCTCCGGAACGCCCTCGACCTCCGCGGTCGGCACCTGCGGCGCGACCACGGGCGTCGAACCGGTCTCGGCCTCGTGCGTCTCCGCGAAGGCGACCTCGAGGCGGCGCTGGAAGTCGGCCTTGGCCTCCTCGTACTCCTCCTCGGTGATGTCGCCGCGACCGATGAGCGCATCCGTGTACAGGCTGCGGGTCGAGCGCTTCGCCTCGATCAGGCGTGTCATCATCGGCTGCGTCATCGCCGGGTCGTCGCCCTCGTTGTGACCGCGACGGCGGTAGCAGACCAGATCGACGACGATGTCCCGGTGGAACCGCTGACGGTACTCGACGGCGAACTCGGCAGCCCTCACGACGGCTTCCGGGTCGTCGCCGTTCACGTGCAGCACGGGGGCATGGACCGACTTGGCGACGTCGGTCGCGTATGTCGAGCTGCGCGAATCGTTGGGCAGGGTGGTGAACCCGACCTGGTTGTTCACGATGATGTGAACCGTGCCGCCGGTGCGGTAGCCGCGCAGCAGCGACATCTGCAGCGTCTCGAACACGACGCCCTGTCCGGCGAAGGCTGCATCACCGTGCACCAGGATCGGCAGCCACTTGAACGAGCCCGGGGCGTCGCGGTCCTGTTTGGCGCGCACGATCCCCTCGAGCACGCCGTTGACCGTCTCGAGGTGCGACGGGTTGGCCGCGAGGTGCAGTTCGAGTTCCTTGCCGCTGTGCGCGCGGAACGTCCCTTGGGTGCCCAGGTGGTACTTCACGTCACCCGAACCGCGCTTGTTGCCTGGCAGCGCGCCTTCGAACTCGCTGAACACATCGGCGTAGCTCTTGCCCGCGATGTTCGTCAGCACGTTGAGGCGGCCGCGGTGGGCCATGCCGATCGCCGCGCCGTCGAGACCGGCCTCGGCGGCACCGTCGAGCACGCGGTCGAGCAACGGGATCAGCGACTCGCCGCCTTCGAGCGAGAACCGCTTCTGGCCGACGTACTTCGTCTGCAGGAAGGTCTCGAACGCCTCGGCCTCGTTCAGCTTGCTGAGGATGCGCAGCTGGTCGTTGTGGTCGGCCTTCTCGTAGCCGCGCTCGACCTTCTCCTGGAACCACTCGCGCTGCTCGTAGTCGGAGATGTGCATGTACTCGTAGCCGATCGTGCGGCAGTACGAATCGCGCAGCACGCCGAGGATGTCGCGCAACTTCGCCTGGCGCTTGCCGGTGAAGCCGTTCGTGATGAACTCGCGCTCGAGATCCCAGAAGCTGAGACCGTGCGACTCGATCTCGAGGTCGTGGTGCTCCCGCTGCACGTACGCCAGCGGGTCGACGTCGGCCATCAGGTGGCCGCGAACGCGGTAGGCGTTGATCAGCTCCTGCACGCGCGAGGTCTTGTCGACGCGCTGCGAGAGGTCGACCGAGACATCGGCGTTCCACCGGATCGGTGCGTACGGGATGCGCAGCGCCGCGAAGATGTCCTCGTAGAATCCGTTCTTGCCTGTCAGCAGCTCGTGCACGATCTTGAGGAACTCGCCCGAGCCCGCGCCCTGGATCACACGGTGGTCGTAGGTGCTGGTCAGCGTGATCGTCTTGCCGATCGCCAACTCGTTCAGGGTGCGCGGGTTCGAACCGGCGAACTCCGCCGGGTAGTCCAGGGCGCCGGCGCCGATGATGCAGCCCTGGCCCTTCATCAGGCGCGGCACGGAGTGCACGGTGCCGATGCCGCCGGGGTTCGTCAGCGAAACGGTGGTGTTCGCGAAGTCCGATGCACCGAGCTTGTTGCCGCGCGCACGGCTGACCAGATCCTCATACGCCTCGAGGTACTCGTTGAACGAGAGCGTCTCGGCCTTCTTGATGCTCGGCACCATCAGAGCGCGCGTGCCGTCTGGCTTGGGCAGGTCGATCGCGATGCCCAGGTTGATGTGTGCAGGCGCGACGACGCTGGGCTTGCCGTCGATCTCGGCGTAGAACACGTTCTGGCTGGGGAACGCCTTCAGCGCCTGGATCAGCGCCCACCCGATGACGTGGGTGAAGCTGACCTTGCCGCCGCGGCTGCGAGCCATGTGGTTGTTGATGACGATGCGGTTGTCGATCATCAGCTTCGCCGGGATCGTGCGCACGCTCGTCGCGGTCGGGACGGTCAGTGACTCGTCCATGTTGCGAGCGAGCGCCTTCGTCATGCCCTTCAGCGCGGTGACGGTGTCTTCACCGTCTTCGACCGTCTCGGTCTCCGCCTTCTTGCGCGGCGCCTCAGAGGGGATGGGCGTCGCCGCTGCCGGCTTGTTCGTCGTCTTCGCGACAGGCTTGTGCCCGATCACGGGGATCGGTGCGGTCGGCGGACTCGATGTGGTGGCCGCCGATCGCACCGCCTGATCCTGCGCCTGCGGAGCGGCGGCGTCCGTGGCGTTCCCGCCTGCGGCCGCCGGGGGCTGGTAGGCCTCGAGAATCGGCCACCATTCCTTGTCGACGGCGTTCTTGTCTACCCGGTACTGCTGGTAGAGCTCGTCAACGAGCCACTGGTTGGCTCCGAACTCCCCCTCGCCCGTCCCCTGGCTCGTCACGGCTGGATCGCCCACTTTCATCACTGATAAGCCTGCGCAGTTTCGTCGCGCTTCCGGTTTTCCAGCCTAGCCCACTTCGTCGAGCGCTCCGCGGTGACAGGCAGACGCTTCCGAGGTCGTGCCGCTATAGTTGATGACACGATGGACGACCCTCCGAGTACTGCGCCCCGCCCCTCCGATCCCACGCACACCCCGTCAGGGGGTGATCCGGCGTGACCGATTGGATCCTGATCGGGGTGGGGCTTCTTCTGACCGTAGGAACCGGCCTGTTCGTCGGCAGCGAGTTCGCACTGGTGAATCTCGACCGCGCCGAACTGGAGGCGCGGCAGGCGCGAGGCGAGTCGCGACTGGGCCTGACCATCCGGGCGCTGCGCAGAACATCGACGCATCTGTCCAGCGCGCAGCTCGGCATCACGCTGACGACACTGCTGACCGGATACACGCTCGAGCCGGCCTTCTCACGGATGCTCGCGCCGCTGTTCGATCTGCTGGGCGTGCCGGGTGAGGTGGCGGCGCCGATCGCCACAGTGGTCGCGATGACGATGGCCACGATCCTGTCGATGATCATCGGCGAGCTCGTTCCGAAGAACATGGCGCTCGCCGTCCCGCTGGTCACCGCGAAGATCGTCGCACCGTTCCAGCTGGCCTTCAGTGCGGTCTTCCGACCGATCGTCTCGCTGCTGAACGGCAGCGCCAATGCGGTGCTGCGTGCGATCGGCATCGAACCGCAGGAGGAGCTCTCCGGCGCGCGCTCGGCGGAGGAGCTCTCCAGCCTCGTGCGCCGCTCCGCCATGGCGGGCATGCTCGAGGAGGACACGGCGACGCTGCTCGACCGCAGTCTCACCTTCGCCCGTCTGAGCGCGTCGGACGTGATGACGCCGCGCCCGCGCATGCACGCCCTGGCCGCAGACGATTCGGCACAGGATGTGATCGATCTCGCCGTGCGCACTGGCCACAGCCGGTTCCCGCTGTACGGCGAATCGCTCGACGACATCTCCAGCATCGTGCACCTCAAGGCCGCGATCGGCGTGCCGCGCGGGAAGCGATCCGAGGTGCCGGCCGGTGCGCTGGGATCGGAGCCGCTGCGCGTGCCGGAGACCGTCAGGCTCGATCAGCTGATCGCCGAGCTGCGCTCGCGCGGCTACCAGATGGCGATCGTCGTCGACGAGTACGGCGGAACGGCCGGTGTGGTCACGCTGGAGGATCTCGTCGAGGAGATCGTCGGCGAGGTGTCGGACGAGCACGACAGGCGCCTGGCCGGCGTGGTCAGCCACAGCGGGTCACTGACCTTCCCCGCCGAGCTGCGGCCCGACGAGCTGTTCGACAGGGCGGGCGTCGCCGTGCCGTCGAGCGAGGACTATGACACAGTCGGAGGGTTCATCATGAGCGCGCTCGAGCGGGTGCCGCGCGTCGGCGACACGGTGCGCACCGAACGCGGCCGCCTGACGGTCGAACGGATGGACGGTCGCCGCGTCGACAGGGTGAGGTTCACTCCCCAGCCCGTCCGGGAGCCGGCCGATGGAGGTGATCCGTCGTGAGCGATTGGGCGGGAATCGTCTGGCTGTTCGTTCTGCTGATCGGGAACGCCTTCTTCGTCGGCGCCGAGTTCGCCGTCATCTCGGCGCGTCGTTCGCAGATCGAGCCGCGCGCAGAGAAGGGCAACCGAGCGGCGAAGACAGCGCTGTACGCCATGGAGCACGCCACGCTGATGCTGGCGACCTCGCAGCTGGGCATCACGATCTGCTCGCTGCTGATCCTGAACGTCTCCGAACCGTCGATCCACCACCTGCTCGAGGTGCCGCTGGGGCTGACGGGAATGCCGGATGCCGCGGTCGGAACCGTGGGCTTCGTGATCGCGCTGCTGATCGTGACGTATCTGCACGTCGTGTTCGGCGAGATGGTCGCGAAGAACATCGCCTTCTCCGTGCCGGATCGGACCGTGCTGATCCTTGCGCCGCCGCTGGTGTGGGTCTCGAAGGTCTTCCATCCGGTGATCTGGGTGCTCAACGGCATCGCCAACGGCGCACTGCGGCTGTTCCGCATCGAACCGAAGTCCGAGGCGAACTCGACGTTCACGCTCGACGAGGTGGCGACGATCGTCGACGAGTCGCGGCGCGAGGGCGTGCTGCAGGATGCATCCGGCACGGTGTCGGCTGTGGTGGAGTTCACCGACAAGGACGCGGGCGACATCGCGGTGCCGCTGGACAAACTCGTCACTCTGCCGGAGACGACGACTCCTGCCGCGATCGAGCGCGCTGTGTCGAAGCACGGATACTCCCGGTACGTCATCGTCAACGGCGACGGCGTTCCCCGCGGGTACGTGCACCTCAAGGACGTGCTCCGCGCTGCGGAGGGTGGCCGCGAGAACGAGCACGCGGACGCACCGGTGCCAGCCAAGCGCATCCACCACATGGTGCCGGTGCAGGAGACGACCGACCTCGAGGACGCCCTCGCGGTGATGCGCCGCACCGGCCGTCACCTCGCCCGTGTGCGCAACGCGCAGGGCGAGACCACCGGCGTGCTGTTCCTGGAGGACGTGATCGAGGAGCTCGTCGGCGAAGTCCACGACGCCACCCGCCGGTGCACGCGGCTGGCGGCTGACCTGACTCAGGCTGCGCGATGGGCCCTGAGGTACTGGGCGGGCCAGAGGTGCTCAGGGGCCTCGCCGAGCTCGGCGGCTGCGCGGAGGGCGAAGTGGGGGTCGCGGAGCCACTCGCGGGCGGCGAGCACGACGTCGGCGGAGCCGGAGGCGATGACCTCTTCCGCCTGGGTGCCCGTGGTGATGATGCCGACCGCTCCGGTGGCCGCTCCCGTCACCTCGCGCACGCGCGCGGCGAACGGCACCTGGTAGCCGGGGTGCGCGTCGATCTGCTGGTGCGCCACCAGCCCGCTCGACGAGACATCGAAGAAATCCGCTCCCGCGTCGAGCGCCCAGGCGGCGACCTGCGCGACGTCGTCGACCGCGAGCCCGCCCGGCGCGGAGTCGGTTGCCGAGAAGCGCACCAGGATCGGGTATGCTTCTCCGACCTCGGCGCGCACCTCTTCGATCACGCGCAGCACGAGGCGCGCGCGGTTCTCGAGCGATCCGCCGTACTCGTCGGTGCGCTCGTTCGACAGCGGCGAGAGGAATTCGTGCAGCAGATAGCCGTGCGCCGCGTGCAGCTCGACGGCGTCGAAACCGGCCTCGACCGCGCGATGGGCGGCGGCGGCGAAGGCCGCAGCGATCTCGTCGATGCGCTCGCGGTTGAGCTCATCCGGGGCTGCGAACCCGACGTAGGCGATCGGCGACGGCGCCTCTGAGACCCAGCCGCCCTCATCCGGCGCCACCGACCCTCGCCCCGCGGTCGCCTGCTCGGCGAACGGCCACCACGTCGACGCCTTGCGCCCGGCATGGGCGAGCTGGATGGCCGCCTTCGAACCGCGTGCATGGATCGACTCCACGATCGGCCGCCACGCGTCGCGCTGCGCGTCGTTCCAGATGCCGGCATCGCGCGGCGAGATGCGTCCCTCGGGCACGACGGCCGAGGCCTCCGCGATCACGAGGCCGGCGCCGCCCGAGGCGAACTGAGCGAGGTGCACGTGGTGCCAGTCGTTCACGACGCCGTCGATGGCGCTGTACTGGCACATCGGGGACACCCAGAGGCGGTTGCGGAACGTCTGCTCGCGCAGCGAGATCGGGGAGAACAACTGGGACATGACTGCCTTTCCTCTGGCCCGGCGTGCGGTGTCGGCGGCGGGCGTAGTCTGGCGGCATGCCAGCCGGATTCGCCGCGAACGGCGCTGACCGCACCGAGTGGGGCGCCGCGGATGTCGCGAGCACCCTCCATCTGCCAACGATGGGCGACCACAAGTATTCCCGAGGCGTGGTGTCGCTGCGCACCGGATCGCGTCCGTACCCCGGCGCTGCCGTGCTCTCCGTCGAGGGCGCGTGGCGCGCAGGCGTCGGCATGGTGGCGTGGCAGGGCGACCCCGCCGTCGCGCAGCTCGTGCTGCAGCGTCGGCCGGAGACCGTGGTGAACCGGATGGGCCGGATCGACGCCGCCGTGATCGGCTCGGGGGTCGCCGGCCGGAACCGCGACGAGCGCGTCACCGGGGCGTTCCGGGCGCTGCTGCGCTCCGCCGTGCCGACCGTGCTCGACGCGGGTGCGCTCGACCTCGTCACGGACGTGCGCGGACCCGTGATCGTGACGCCGCACGAGGCGGAGCTGGCCGAGGTGAGGATTCCGCTGGGGCTGGGGATCGACGACATCGACGGCGACCCGCTCGGCCGCCGACTGAAGGCGGGGTTCGCTGAGCGGCTGCTCGTGGTGCGCGAGACGGCGGTCGCGCTCGGCGGCGTGGTGCTGCTGAAGGGCGCGGAGACGATCGTCGCGACGCCCGGCGGGTGGTGGACCGTGGTGCGGGCGGGAACGCCGTGGTTGGCGACGGCAGGAACGGGCGACGTGCTGGCGGGCGCGACGGGCGCTCTGCTGGCCGGCGCGGCGGCCAGGCGCAGACGGGCAGCGGATCCGGAGCGGGAAGCACCCACTGAAGAGGAAGAGGGCGCAGCACGGGACCCAGCGGTGCTCGACGTCGAGGAGCTCGGTCCGATCGCGGCGACGGCGGCTTGGCTGCACGGCATCGCAGGCCGCATCGCTGCGGGCCAGCTCGCACCTGGCGCGTCGTCCGCCGCAGGGCCTGCCGCCCCATCCGGGCATCCCATCACCGCGCTCGACGTCGCCACCCACCTCCCCGGCGCTCACACTCACGCGCTCGCCCTACCGCAGTCCTGAGCCCGCGCCCCCTTCGCGAGCTGGTCGGCGCGTGAATTGCTCCGAATCAGAAGAAACGCGGTTGTTTCGCCGGTCGGCGCAGGTCAGGGCGTCGGCCCAGCCGACTACGCTCGGAGCACGCCCCCGATCCGGGGCCCGCGAACGGCACCACCCCTGCCGGCACCCGATCCGCTCCATCCGGAGCAGCCGAGCCGCCAGGAGGCAGAGATGAGCCGTACTCGAATACGCGAGTTCCATGACGACGACCTCGACGCGATCGTGCGTCTGTGGGAAGAAGCGGCGCGCGAGGAGTCGCCCGTCTACGCGCTCAGCGAGGTGATCGCCTCATGCCAGCGCGATCACGCCGTCGTCGCCGTCCGTGAAGACGAGATCGTCGGGGCGGCGGTCGGTCGGGCCGCGCACGCGCAGGGATGGATCGTGTTCTTCGGCGTGACGGAGCACGAGCGTGACGACAGGGTCGAGGCGGGGCTGCTCGATGCGCTCGAGCGCCGGATGGCTCCGCTCGGTCTCGGCAAGCTGTCGATCCTCGTGCCGGAGCGCGCGGGAAGCCTCGACGGTCTCACGGCGAACGGCTTCGAGGCCCGCACGCAGCTGCGCTACCTCGAGCGGCAGATGCCGGTGCAGCGCAGGGAGCTCGACCTGCTCAAGGACGTCGGCGGCCGGATCCTGCCTCGTCACCTCTGGGACGCCGTCAGCGGCATGCAGCGGGAGAAGGACATGCTGCAGGAGCGTCTCGTGCTGCCGCTGTCCCGCCCCGATCTCGCGGATGAGTACGGTGTGGTGCCGCCGAGGGCTGTGATGCTGTTCGGTCCGCCGGGCACCGGCAAGACGACGTTCGCCAAGGCCGTCGCCTCGCGGCTGGACTGGCCGTTCGTCGAGCTGTTCCCCTCGCGCCTGTCCGGCGAGCCCGGCGGCCTGGCCGCGGCGCTGCGCGAGACGTTCCGGACGATCGGGGAGCTGGAGCATGCGGTCGTGTTCATCGACGAAGTCGAGGAGATCGCCGCCCGCCGTGGGGGAGAGCCGCCGTCGCCGATGCAGGGCGTGACGAACGAACTGCTCAAACTGGTCGCCGAGTTCCGTGAGCGCGAGGGGCGGCTGCTCGTCTGCGCGACGAACTTCGTGCGCGCCCTCGACGCGGCCTTCCTGCGGCACGGCAGGTTCGACTACGTCATCCCGATCGGACTCCCGGATGGCGCGGCCAGGCGGGCGATCTGGCGGCGGTACGTGCCGAGGCACGTCGCCGACGGCCTCGACTTCGACGCGCTCGTGGCCGCGAGCGACGGACTCACACCTGCGGACATCGAGTACGCCGCCCGGCGCGCCTCGCAGGAGGCGCTCGCCCGCGCCGTGAACGGGGGAGGCGACAGCCCGATGGTCACGCAGGACTATCTGACCGCGCTGCGGGCGACCAGGGCGACCGTGTCGGAGGAGACGGTGCGCGAATTCGGCGACGATGTGGAGGCCATCGCCCGGCTGTGAGTAGGCTCGGGGCATGCTCGTCGCATTCTCCATCGCACCGTCAGGCACAGGCAGGGAGGACGGCTCCGTGCACGACGCGGTCGCCGCAGCCGTGAAGGTGGTGCGCGAATCCGGGCTGGAGAACCGCACGAGCAGCATGTTCACGGAGATCGAAGGACCCGACTGGGACACCGTGATGGACGTCGTCAAGCGCGCCACGGAGGCCGTCGAACCGTTCGGCTCGCGCATCTCCCTCGTGCTGAAAGCCGACATCCGGCCCGGCCGCTCGGGTGAGATCGACAGCAAGGTCGAGCGGCTGGAACGAGCCGTCGACGAACTGGGCTGAGATGGAGCACCGGGCAGCGCCGACGGGGGAATCGGCGCCGCGGGACGGGTCGGGTGCCGATCTGGCTCAGCTCGATAGCGTCATGGAGCACATCCGCGCACACGGAGGCGTGAGCGCGGCGGGCCGCATGGCCGACCCCGTGGCGCGCTGGCTGCGGCTTCGTCGCGCGACGGTCGCTGTCTCATTCGGCGCTGCGGGCCTCGGCGTCTTCGCTCTCGCCGTCGGAATCGCACTGCGCGAGACGGGGGCATGGGCGCTGCTGATCCTGATCGGCGGCTTCCTGATCGTGTGCGGCGTCATCGCCGGAGGTGCCGTCTCGATCACCACGCGCCTGTGGAACGACCGGCTGCGCGCGGAACGCGAGCCGGTCGTCATCGACCGGACAGGAATCGTCGTGCGCGGCATCGGTCCGATCCCGTGGGGCTGGGTGGCACCGCCCGAGCGCCGTCGGATCCGGGTGAAGAACGACATCGGGGGTGTGTGCGCCGTGATGCCGCTCACGGAACAGGGCAGTGAGCTCGTCGGTCGGCAGCAGGGATGGTGGCAGATGCGCGTCGGGCCGCGGCCGTATCTGCGTTTCCGGGTGCCGTGCCTGATGCTGCCGGGCATCGAGGGGCTCACCGAAGATGAGACGATGCAGGTCTTCGCGTTCGCGCACCAGCGCTTCGCGTCGTGACCGCTTTACTTCAGCAGGCGTGACAGCCGGCGGTCGGCGAGCACCTTGCCGCCCGTCTGGCAGGTGGAGCAGTACTCCAACGATCGATCGGCGAAGAACACGCTGCGCACCGAGTCGCCGCACTCTGGGCACGCTTCGCCGCGGCGGCCGTGCACGCGCATGCCGCGGCGCTTGGCGTCTTTGAGATCGGCGGGCGGGCGGCCGGATGCTGCGGAGACGGCGTCGCGCAGCGTCTCTCGGATCGCGTCGTACAGGCGAGAGACGTCGTCTTCTGACAGCGACGCGGCCGGCGCATAGGGTGACATCCTCGCCACGTGCAGGATCTCGTCGGAGTAGGCGTTGCCGATGCCCGCGATCGTGGACTGGTCGCGCAGGAGCCCCTTGATCTGGGTGCGCCTGCCGGCCAGCAGCTCCGCGAGCGCGTCGAGCGTGAAATCGTCGGAGAGCGGATCTGGGCCGAGCCTGGCGATGCCCGGAACGTCGGACGGCGCGCGCACGGCGTAGACGGCGAGTGCCTTCCTGGTTCCCGCCTCGGTGAGATCGAAGCCGCTGCCGTCGTCGAAGCCGACGCGCAGCGCGATGGGGCTCCGGCCCGGCTTCAGCGCCGTCGACGGCAGCGCGTCGTGCCAGCGCAGCCACCCTGCCTTGGCGAGGTGGAAGACGAGGCGGATCTCATCCGTGGCGATGTCGACGAACTTGCCGTGCCGCAGCACCTGCGTCACCTCGGCGCCCTGCAGGTCGCCGATCGCCGGGTCGAAGGTGCGCAGCGCGGCGAACGACGCCATCGTGACGCGTGTGAAGCGCAGCCCGGTGAGAGAGCTGTCGAGGAAGTCGACGAGCCCCTGTACCTCGGGCATCTCCGGCATGGTGCCATCCTGCCAGCGGTCACCGACATCCGCACCAGGGCGTGACCCTACCCCTCCAGCAGCCGGCGCAGATGGTGGGCGACGTCGGTCGTCTCGATCAGGAAGCCGTCGTGGCCGAAGTCGCTCGCGAGCACGACGGCTTCGTCGCCGTCGAGCGTGTTCCGGATGCCGCGGGCGATCCGATGCTGCCCGCTGATCGGGAAGAGTCGGTCGCTGTCGACGCCGAGCACGAGGGTCCTGGCCGTCACCTGCGCGAGTGCGCTCTCGACGCCGCCGCGGTCGCGGCCGACGTCGTGCGAGTCCATCGCCTGCACGAGCCGCCCGTAGCTGTTCGCGTCGAAGCGGCGGGTGAACTTGTTGCCGTGAAAGTCGAGGTAGCTCTCCACCGCGAACCGCCCGCCGTGGCCCAGCGGGCTCACGCTCGACTGCCACGAGCGCTGGAAGCGCTGGTTGAGCTCGGTCGGGCTGCGGTAGTTCAGCAGCGCCATGCGCCGTGCCAGGGCGAGCCCCCGGTGCGGGCCCTCGCCGTCAGGGGCGTCGTAGTATTCGCCGCCGCGGAAGCGCGGATCCATCTCGATGGCCTGCAGCTGCACCGAGTTCAGTGCGATCTGGTCGGCCGTGTTCGACGGCGGAGCAGAGAGCACTGCGAGGCGCTCGACGCGCTCCGGCAGGCTCGCGCCCCACTCGAGCGCCTGCATGCCTCCCATCGACCCGCCGATCACGGCGGCCCACACCTCGACGCCCAGGTGATCGGCCAGCCGCTGCTGTGCCTCGACCTGGTCGCGCACCGTGACGTAGGGGAACCTGGAGGCCCACGGATCGCCGTCCTGATGCACGCTCGCCGGCCCCGTCGAGCCCTGGCATCCGCCGAGCATGTACGGGGCGATGACGAACCACCTGTCGGTGTCGATCGCCTTGCCAGGCCCGAGGATGTCGTTCCACCACCCCGCGGTCGGGTGCCCCGGGCCAGCGTCGCCCGCCACGTGGCCGTCGCCCGTGAGGGCGTGCAGGATGAGCACCGCATTGTCTGCGCGTTCGTTCGGCTCGCCCCACGTCTCGTAGGCGATCCGGAAACCGGGCAGAGCCTCGCCGCCCTCGAGCCGGAGTCCTCCGAACGACGCGAACTGGCGCTCTCCCACAGGATCGCCGTCGCGCCACGCGCCGGTCGCGGGCGGGCGGCCCACCATCGACCGAGCGTCCTGCTCCGTGACGAGCTCGCTCGGCACGGTGTCTTCGGAGATCTGCCAGTCCATCGCGCCCATTCTGCCGTGTTTGCCGCCGGTGCGCTCGGGTGTTACGGGCATGGAGCATCCGGAGCTCCCCGCGAAGCAGAAATAGCATGGACGCATGGCGATCGAATCCCTGCTCGGCGTGGCTCTGCGCTGCATCAGCCGCGACGCCGCTGACGGGCGCCTGTCCGCGTGGGGCCGCTCGACGGTCGTCGACGAGAACGTCGGCGCAGCGGTCATCGAGCGGGAACTGTTCGACCTGCTGCACGCCGAGGCACGGATCGACGCGGCGTTCCCCGTCGGCAATGCGGGCCTCGTGCACGTCTACGGCTATTTCTTCTCCGAGGTCGTCACTCCCTACGGGTACAAGCGGGACCGCTGGACCGACGGGGTGCTCGCCGCGCGCCTCGGCATGGCGGAGGACGCCTTCCTGCTGCGGGACACCGCCGCTGAGACCCCGTTGGAAAGGGTGACTGCGGCGGCGCTGCCGCTGGTGACGGGCCCTCCGGATGATGCCGAAGTCATCGACCAGTCCGTCGCCGGCGTTCCGACGCGCGCAGTCGTGACTGCGTCGGGCGTCCTGGCATACGCCGTGGCCGGCTCACTGGTGACCACGTTCCCCGTCGAGGACGCCGCGGCGTTCGCGACGGGCGTGCGCGCGGAGTCGCCGCGACTGCGCTGGAACGCGGTCTCCCCGCACTGAGCGCGGGAACGCGCTCGCGCCCGTGGCCGCACGCGGTCGGTACTCCCGCTGGCCACACGATGTTCATCTCTTCGTGACCAAAGCGTTCACGAGTTGCGCCTATCGTGGACGAAGCGTTCACAAAGAAAGGGAACTCTGTGACATCGACTCTCGTCTTCGACTTCGACGGCACCGTCGCGGTCGGAACCGGCCCCGTCGTCGCCTACGCGGAAGAGATCGCACCGCACGCGGGGGAGGGGTTCCTCGACAGAGTCCTCGAGACGCTCGAGGCGTTCGAGCGGGGCGAGGAGCGCGGCTATCGCGACGGCTACGACGTCGTCGCCCGTATCGCGGCTGAGGCAGGCGTCGACGCCGCTGCGGCGCAGGGGGCATACGCGTCGAGCCGCGCCCTGCTCGGCACGGATCGTGCTCAGGTGGACGTCGCTCCCGGCCTTCCCGAGCTGCTCGTGCAGCTCCCCGACTCGACGAGGGTGGTCCTGGCGACCAACGCTCCGGAGCTCGGCGTGGAGCGCGTGCTCGAGGTGTGGGGCGTGCGTGAGCGGTTCGACGAGCTGCGCTACGACCTCGGCAAGCCGGACGGTCTCGTTCCCGTCATCGAGGAGTTCATCGCACACGGCCCTGTGCTGTCGATCGGCGACATGGTCGAGAACGACCTCGCTCCAGCCGCCGCTCTCGGCGCCGACACGGCGCTCGTGGGCGCGACGGCGGCCGCATCCGGTGCATCCGTCACGATGCGCGCTGTGACGCTCGCAGAGCTCGCTCCCCAGATCATCGCGTGGGCGCGCAGCGCCGCCGCGTCGACCCCCGTGTCGCCCGACACGGTTCGCTCCTGAGAAAGGTGACCTCTCCCATGCGCAAGACCCTCATCGCGTCGGGCGCCGTCGCGGCCCTCGCCATCACACTGGCCGGATGTGCGGCCGCTGACGAGCCCGCAGACGGCGAATGGCCGGAATCCATCACGATCTCGCTGGTGCCCTCCGTCGAGGGCGAGGACCTCGCCCAGGCGCTCGACCCGCTCACCGGGTACCTCTCGGACAACCTCGACATCGAGGTGAACGGTGTCGTCGCCAACAACTACGCCGCAACGGTCGAGGCACTCGGCGCCGACCAGGCGCAGGTCATCATCACCGACGCGGGCTCGCTCTACAACGCCACGCAGCAGTACGACGCGGAGCTGATCCTGCGCGACGTGCGCTTCGGCGCGACGTCATATGCGGCTGTGGCCTACACGAACGATCCCGACACCTACTGTGAGGACGAGCCCGTCATGGCGAGCTACGACGCCAGCGGCATCGAGCTGTCCTACTGCAACGGCCTCGAGGAAGCAGGAGCGTCGGCGATGGGGCAGGGACCGATGGGCGTCGAGGCTCTGGCCAACGCCTCCGGCGCCGAGGTCGCGCTGCAGGCGGCGACGAGCCCCGCCGGGTACCAGTACCCCGTTGTCGCGATGCGCGAACTCGGCATCGACACCGACGCCGACATCGACCAGATCCCCGTGGAGGGGAACAACAACGCCGTGCTCGCCGTCGCGAACGGCGACGCCGAGGTCGGCTTCGCCTACTGGGATGCCCGCACGACGGTCGCCGAGGAGATGCCGGACATCGCGGACAAGGCCGTGGCCTTCGCCTACACCGAGATGATTCCGAACGGCGGCGTCGCAGCCTCCAGCACGCTCCCCGATGACCTGGCGGCCGAGCTGACGACGCTGCTCGACGAGTACGCGGATTCCTCGGACGAGGCGGCCGCGGTCATGTTCGACCTGGTCGGCTTGTCGGACTGGAGCGCCGACACAGCAGAGGACGAGATCACCCGCTACGGCGAGATCCTCGAGCAGTTCGCGAACTGACCTGATATGAGCACTCCCGCAGAACGGGCGGAGGCCGGTGTCGCACCGGCCTCCGCCTCGTGGCCGATCCGCCTCGACGGTGCGTCCGTCACCTACCCCAACGGCACGACGGCGCTGAGGAACGTCTCGCTCTCGATCTCGCCCGGCGAGATGGTCTCGGTGGTCGGATTGTCCGGGTCGGGCAAATCGACGCTGATCCGCACGATCAACGGGCTCGTGCCCGTCACCAGCGGCACCGTCGAAGTCGGTCCGTACACCGTTTCCGGCCTGTCAGGTCGGCGCCTGCGCGAACTGCGCGGGCACGTCGGCATGATCTTCCAGGGCTTCAACCTCGCCGAACGCGTCGACGTGTACCGCAACACCCTCGTCGGCCGGTTCGCGAGCTCGTCGTGGCTGCGGTCGCTGTTCGGCATCGCATCGGCCGAGGACCGTGAGATCGCGCTGCGCTCGCTCGAGGCCGTCGGCATGCTCGACAAGGTCTGGACGAGGGCCGGATCGCTCTCCGGCGGGCAGAAGCAGCGTGTCGCGATTGCGCGCGCCCTGTCGCAGAAGCCCAGCGTGATGCTCGCCGACGAGCCCGTTGCGAGCCTGGACCCGCCGACGGCGCACGCCGTGATGGCGGAGCTGGAGCGGATCGGCGTCGAGCGCGGGCTCACGGTGCTGGTGAACCTGCACCTGATGGACCTCGCCCGTGACTACACCACGCGCATGATCGGCCTGCGCGCCGGCGAGCTGGTGTACGACGGACCGGCCGCGAAGGCGACCGATGCCGACTTCGAGCAGATCTACGGGCGCCGGATCCAGCCACAGGACAGGCTCGGAGCCGAATCGTGACGACGACCGCTGCGCTCGCGGTCCCGGCGCGGCCGCGCACATGGCCGAAGAGGCTGGTCTGGGGCGTCGTCTTCGTCGTGTTCACAGTGCTCACCTGTCTGCCTGCCATCGGCGGGGTGGAGCTCGACTTCCAGGCGATCGCCCGCAACTGGCGCAACGGCGCGGACAAGATGCTGCAACTGCTCCAACCGGACTGGGCGTTCTTCCCGCGCACGCTGCAGCCCATGCTCGAAACGCTGCAGATGGCGCTCGTGGGCGCCGTCGCCGCCGCACTCGTCTCCGTGCCGCTGACGCTGTGGGCCGCACGCCCGACGAACCCCGATGGAGTCACGCGCGGCATCGTGCGCACAGTCGTCAACGTCATCCGGTCCGTTCCCGACCTCGTGTACGCGACGATCTTGGTGGCCCTCGTCGGTGTGGGGGCGCTGCCGGGCCTTCTCACGCTGTTCCTGTTCGACATCGGCATCATCGTCAAGCTGGTCTCCGAGGCGATCGACTCGTCCGAGCATCCGTATCTGGAGGCGGGGCGCGCCGCGGGGTCGACGCAGGGGCGGCTCAACCGCACGCTGGCACTGCCGCAGAACCTGCCGCTGTTCGCGAACCAGTGGCTGTACGTGCTCGAGCTGAACGTACGCATCTCGGCGATCCTCGGCATCGTCGGCGCGGGCGGAATCGGCCGTCTGCTCGACGAGCGCTTCGGCTTCTATGCCTATGACGACGTGTCGATCATCATTCTGGAGATCCTCGTCGTCGTGCTCATCATCGAGGTCTGCTCGAACCTGCTGCGGAGGAGGATCGCATGACCGGTGTGACATCCGGACGCCCGATGGCGCTTCCGAAGCCGCCGTCGCGTGCGGTCCAGACGATCTGGGCTGTCATCGTCGGCGCGGTCATCATCGTCGCGACGGCGACGATGGGCATCGACTGGAACAAGCTGCTCGGCCTGCCTGCGGCGTCCGCCGAATACGGCGCGCTGATGTTCGCCTCGCCCGACTGGAGCAGCCTCACCCGCGCTCTGTTCGAGATGTGGCGCTCGATTTCGATGGCATGGCTCGGCGCGCTGCTGTGCGTCGTGGTCTCGATCCCGCTCGGCATGCTGGCCGCCAGGGGCGTGGGCCCCGCGTGGCTGCGCACGGTCCTGCGCGGCGTGTTCGCCGTGATCCGCGCGGTTCCCGAGGTCATCATCGCGCTGGTGCTGCTCACCATCACGGGGCTGACTCCGTTCACCGGCGCGCTCGCACTGGGCATCGCGGGCATCGGCACGCAGGGCAAGTGGGTGTACGAGACCATCGAGTCCCTCTCCGAGGGCGCGACGGAGGCCGTGCGCGCCGCGGGCGGCGGTCGCGTCGCCGTGCTGCGCTGGGCGCTCTGGCCGGCCGCGCTGCCATCGCTGATGTCGTTCGCGCTGTACCGCTTCGAGATCAACATCCGCACCTCGGCCGTGCTCGGGCTCGTCGGTGCCGGCGGCATCGGAAGCATGCTGTCCAACTACACGAACTATCGTGAGTGGTCTACCGTCGGAATGCTGCTCATCGTCGTCATCGTGGCCACGATGCTCATCGACGCCGTCTCCGGGGCTCTGCGCCGCCGCATCATGGAAGGACCTGGCACACGTGGCTTGGGAAGGATCCGCTGACGCACCGCCGACCGCGAGGATCGTCGCGCTGGCCCCGTCGATGCACTCGGGCGAGCGCCGCGTCGCCGCCGCCATCGCAGAAGATCTCGCCGGTACGGTCGAGCGCACGGCGCAGGAGGTCGCCGAGGCGGTCGGGGTGGGCCGAGCGACGGTGATCCGCGCGGCCCAGACGCTGGGATACGACGGGTTCCCGCAGCTGCGGGTCGCCGTCGCAGGCGAGCTCGCGCTGAGCGCCATGTCAGGCGAGCTCACGGCAGACGGCACGCTGCTGGGGTCGCTGCGCGCGTCGTTTGACCGCTTCGCGAGCCGCATCGGCCACACGATCGCCGGCCTGACCGAGGAGTCCCTCGAGACGTTCGTGCGCGCCCTCGATACGGCCGGCCGCGTGCTCGTGGTCGCGAACGGGCTGTCATCGCCGCTCGCCCTCGATCTCGTGCTGCGGCTCAGCTCAGCAGGGCGACCGGCCGAGCTGCTGTTCGACCCGCTGGCACAGCGCATCGCGGCGCGTCAGCTCGGCGAGGGATCCGTGTGCCTGGTGGTGTCGGGATCGGGCGCGAACGAGGAGACCATCGCTGTGGCGCGCGCCGCGGCCGGGGGCGGGGCCAGCGTTCTCGCGATGACGTCGTTCGCGAGCTCGCCGATCACCGAGGCTGCCGACGCTGCGCTGATCGTGCCGCCCGTGAACGATTCGTTCCGCGACGAACTGCTGCACACCAGCAGGGCTGCGCTGATGCTCGTCACGGAGGCGCTCGTCGACGCCGTGATCACGCGCCGCGGCGACCGTGGCCGCGACGCGCGCGCCGCTGTGCTCGCCGAGCTCGGGACCGCCATCCGCGAATAGCTCAGCTGCGCAACGACGAAGCCGCCGCCGTCCGGTTGGTCCGGACGGCGGCGGCTTCTGGCGGGTCAGGCCCGCGCTGCCTTGGCGGCGGCGAACGCCTGCTCGAGGTCGGCGGTGAGGTCGTCGATGTGCTCCAGACCGACGGAGAGGCGCACCAGGCCAGGCGTGACGCCTGCGGTGAGGCGCTCCTCCGGGGTGAGCTGGGAGTGCGTCGTCGATGCGGGATGGATCACCAGCGAGCGCACGTCGCCGATGTTGGCGAGGTGGCTGAACAGCTGCAGCGAGTCGACGAACGCACGGCCGGCGTCGACGCCGCCCGCCAGTTCGAAGGACAGCACGGCGCCGGAGCCCTTCGGGGCGTACTTCTCGGCGTTGGCGTGCCACGGCGACGACGGCAGGCTGCCGTAGTACACCGTCGCGACGTCCTCGCGAGCCTCGAGCCAGCTCGCGATCGCCTTCGCGTTCTCGACGTGGCGCTCCACGCGCAGCGACAGCGTCTCGAGGCCCTGGATGAGCTGCCATGCGTTGTTCGGCGCGACGGCGGCCCCCAGATCGCGCAGCAGCTGCACGCGGGCCTTCGTGATGTAGGCGACGGCGTCGCCGAGCACACCGGTGTAGCTGACGCCGTTGTACGACTCGTCCGGCTCGGTCAGGCCGGGGAACTTGTCGGCGTGCTTGGACCACTCGAAGCTGCCGCCGTCGACGATCGCACCGGCGATGACGGTGCCGTGGCCGGAGAGGAACTTCGTGGCGGAGTGCACGACGATGTCGGCGCCGTGCTGCAGTGGCTGGATGAGGTACGGCGTGCCGATGGTGTTGTCGACGATCAGGGGCAGGCCTGCCTCGTGCGCGATGTCGGCGACGGCTTCGATGTCGAGCACGTTGATGCGCGGGTTGCCGATCGTCTCGGCGAAGAGCAGCTTGGTGTTGGGCCGGATGGCGGCGCGCCACTCGTCGAGGTCGTCCTGGTTCTCGACGAAGGTCACCTCGATGCCGAGCTTGGCGAGGGTGAACTTGAACAGGTTGTAGGTGCCGCCGTAGATGGAGCTCGACGAGACGATGTGGTCGCCCACCTGCGCGATGTTGAGCACGGCGAAGGTCTCGGCCGCCTGGCCGCTGGCGACCAGAAGTGCGCCGGAGCCGCCCTCGAGTGCGGCGATGCGCTCCTCGGCGACCTGCTGGGTCGGGTTCATGATGCGGGTGTAGATGTTGCCCGTCTCCGCCAGGGAGAACAGGCTCTCTGCGTGATTCGCATCCCGGAACACGTAGGACGTCGTCTGGTACAGCGGTGTCGCGCGCGCCCCGGTCGTGGGGTCGGGCTGGGCACCGGAGTGGATCTGCTGCGTCTCGAACTTCCAGTTCATGCTCTGTTGGCTCCTTCGTCGAACGGGCGGGCGCCAGCGGTTCGCGTCCTCCGGCGGGTGGTGCTCCGACGCTACGTGCGCCGACACACACTGGCAACGGTACTGAAATCTTCCGTCACATGCGCGCGCCCCGGACGGCTCGGCTGGGCACGTAGGCTGAAATGCATGACTGGCAAGTCACTGGCAGAGCTCACCGACGCAGGCCTGATCGATTCCGGATGGGGGAGCGCCCTCGAGCCCGTTGCGGCGGACATCGCCGCGCTGGGCGAGCGGCTCCGCGTCGGGCAGGCGGAGGGACGGCCGTATCTGCCTGCCGGTGAGCGCGTGCTGCGCGCGTTCCAGCGCCCGTTCGACGAGGTGCGGGTGCTGATCGTCGGCCAGGATCCGTATCCGACACCTGGACATCCTGTCGGCCTGTCCTTCTCCGTCGAGCGCGACGTGCGGCCCGTTCCGCGCAGCCTGCAGAACATCTATCGCGAGCTGCGCGACGACCTCGGCATCGAGCCCGCAGACCACGGCGACCTGTCGTCGTGGGTCGATCAGGGCATCATGCTGCTCAACCGCGTGCTCACCGTCTCGCCTGGGCAGCCGGCGTCGCACCGCGGCTGGGGCTGGGAGAGCGTCACGGAGCACGCCATCCGGGAGCTCGTCGGGCGGGACAAGCCGCTCGTGGCGATCCTGTGGGGTGCGCAGGCGCGCTCGCTCGTGCCCCTGCTCGGTGACACCCCGCGCATCGAATCCGCGCACCCGTCGCCGCTGTCGGCGAGCCGTGGGTTCTTCGGCTCCCGGCCGTTCTCACGCGCGAACGCCCTGCTGGAGCAGCAGGGCGCGGCTCCCGTCGACTGGAGCGTTGGGTAACCGGACGAATGCTCGAATCGGAATACAACAAGCGTCGACGACTGCCGAGGCACCTGAGGCGCTCTCCGGACGGGGAGCGGCCGTTCTCCTACGAGATCCGCCCCGCGAGGCTCGCAGACATGCCAGACGTGCGCGAGATCTACAACTACTACGTGCGCAATTCGGTCGTCACCTTCGACGAGAAGCCGTGGACGCACACGCAGTGGCGCGAGAAGTTCGAGTATCTGCACCGGCTGGGGCTGCCGTTCCTGGTCGCCGTGGCGCCGACGGGCCAGGTGCTCGGCTACGCGCTGGCCTCGCCATGGTCGGGCAAGAGCTCGTTCCGATACACGGCGGAGAACTCGATCTATTTGGGGCCGGGGGCGGCGGGCAAAGGGCTGGGCGGGGCACTGCTCGGGGCGCATATCGACGCGTGCGAGGAATTCGGTCTGCATGAGATCGTCGCGGTGATCAGCGATCGAAGCGCGGATGCGTCGATCGCGCTGCACGAGAAGTTCGGCTTCCGCGAAGTGGGCCGGATGGGCAGGGTCGGGTTCAAATTCGGACGGTGGCTTGGCACGATCTACCTGCAGAAATCGCTCAAGGGTCGCAGGCGCCCCGGACCTCTGTCACGGATGTTCGGGCGAGCAGGCGCAAGGGAACGCGCCCCTCAGCGCCGCGGCTGAACGGCGGTGCGCGGGGCGATCGGCGCCGGCCCGGCGAGCAGGCTCGGCAGGTACGACAGCGGAACGGCCGGCGTGACCAGCTGCTCCCACGGCCAGCGGGAGCGGGCTTCTGTGAGGTAGTCGATCGCGAGCGAGAGATGGTGCGGCTCCGCGCCGCTGACACCCGAGACGCTCTGCCAGCGTGCGGTGACGCGATGGGTGTCCAGGTCGGCGTTGCCGTGACCGGGGGCGGGCGTGGACCGGTGCTGCTCGACGAGGATGAGGCGGCCGCCGATCGTGAGCGCTCGCAGCGCGGCGGAGGTCACGTCTCCGGATCGAGTGAAGTCGACCACGATGTCGGCGTCCGGCAGACCGTCGTGCGGGTCGACTGTCTCCGTCGCGCCGAATGTGCGGGCGAGGTGGCGGCGTGCCGCGTCGCGGTCGACCACCACGATCGAGGCGGCGTCGCTGTCGTTCGCATAGGCGGCTGCGGTCAGTCCGAGCAGGCCGGCTCCCAGGATGAGCACGCGCGCTCCGCGGAGCGAGCCCACAGCGTCGAATGCGGAGATCACGGTCGCGGCGGAGCACCCGGCCGACGCGGCGACGGGGTCGCAGAGATCGTGCGGAACGGGCGCGATCGCGGCGCCGCGGGGGAGGAGCAGGTGCCTGGCGAATGTGCCTGACAACGGCCACGGTCCGTCGATGCTCTGCTCGCCGAGCGACATCGACTTCCGGCACGCGGCGGTCAGACCCGCCCTGCACCTGTCGCATCTGCCGCAGGTCACCGTCGGCGCCCACACCACGCGTGTGCCTGGCTCGACGGAAGCGTCCGCTCCTGCGCGGAGTACGCGCCCCACGCCCTCATGCCCGAGGATCCGCGCTTGCCCCTGCTGGTTCTGCGCCGCCTTGCGATCTGCGCCGCACACGGTCGCCAGATCGATGGCCACGATGACCTCGCCGGGACCGGGATCCGGCACGTCGACGCGCTCGATCGAGACCGCGTCGTCGCGATGCACAGCTGCTGTCGTCGCGGCCTGCGTCTCCGTGGAAAGCGGACGAGCCAGAGACATATGGTCACCTCCCCGTGGTCCCTCACCATGCTGGTGGGCCGGGCAGAACGCACTCCGGATGCCGGGTGAACGCGGTGTGAACGACAGGAGCGAGTTTGTTCATGCCCCGCAGGGAACATTCGTGCGGGACGCAGTCGCTCACACCCCGTGACGCTGTGCGAACTCCGCGCCCCATGCGTCCATCGCGCTCACGATCGGTTCGAGGGAGCGGCCCGTCTCGCTCAGGGCGTACTCGACTCGCGGCGGCACCTCCGGGAACGCGGTGCGCTGCACGATGCCGTCTTCCTCGAGTTCGCGCAGCTGACGCGTCAGCGTCTTGGTGTTCGCCAGCGGCACCAAGCGGCCGATCTCGTTGAAGCGTCGCGTTCCGGCGAGAAGATGCTTCACGAGCGTCAGCTTCCACGTTCCGCCCAGGACGGAGACGGCCACCTCGACTGGGCAGACTTCCATTGCTCGCGATACCGGCAACCGCATGATCTCTCCTAAGCGACAAAAATGTCCGTACTGGCGTGATCTATCCTATTGAGTCAGCATCGACATATGCACGACACCGACGACACCGCTTCCACGATCCTCTGGATCAGCGCCCATCCGGAATCGCGCTCGCTGAACGGGAGTCTTCGACGCGACGGCATCGCGCATCTTCGCAGGCAGGGCAGCGTGGTCATCGAATCCGATCTCTACGCGATGGGCTGGGACCCTGTGCTGCGGGCCGCCGACGGCGGACGCGATTCCTGCACAGGGGAGCCGTTCCGCGTCAGCGCGGATACCCGCGACGCCTATCGTTCCGGAGCTCAGCGCCCGGACGTCGGCGCTGAGCAGGACAAGCTCCGCCGCGCAGACGCGGTCGTCGTCCAGTTCCCCCTGTGGTGGTACGGCATGCCGGCCATTCTCAAGGGGTGGTTCGACCGCGTCTTCGTCAGCGGTTTCGCGTTCGGCACGGATCACGTCACCGGGCGCAGACTGCGCTTCGAACGGGGGCCGTTCGTCGGCAAGCGCGCCTTCGTCGTGACCACGCTCGGTGACAGGCCGCGAGCCATCGGCCCGCGCGGCAAGTCAGGTGAGCTGCATGAACTGCTCTTCGGGCTGCTCCACGGCACGTTCGCCTACACGGGGATGAGCGTACTGCCGACGTGGGCGCTCCCCAGCGCCGATCGCCTCACGGACTACGCAGAAGTGCGAGACGACCTGCATCAGCGCCTGGACCGGCTGTTCACCGACGAGCCGATCGCGTACCGCCCGCAGTTCGCCGGCGACTACACCGAGGAGTGGGAGCTCGCCTCGCACGTGCGGCCAGGCGAACACGGCGTGCGCGTGCACGTCGAGGACTAGCGATGCGCGGTCACCGACGTGCGGCGCGGCGCGCGAACAGCACAGACGCTGCCCCCGCGAACAGCAGACCGAATCCCATCGCGCCGAGGTACGGCACGCTGGATGCGGCGTCGAAGCCCGTCGCTGGCAGCTCGGTCGTGCCGTCGGTGCCGCCGGTGCCGCCGGAGCCGTCGGTGTCGTCGGGGAGGACGTCGGTGTCGTTCGTGTCCGGCGGCGTCGGGTCAGGCACCACTGGTGCGTCGGCGACGGTGACGGTGAGCTCGATCTCGTCGGTGAGGCCGATCTCGTCGGTGACCCGCACCGTGAGGGCTGCTGAGCCCGCCGCCTCGGGCGTGCCCGCGATCGCGCCGGTGTCCGGGGCGAGAGTCAGACCAGAGGGAAGCGCACCATCGACGATCTCCCACACGAGCGGCGCTGCGCCGCCGGTCGCCGCCACGGCGGTCTGATAGGGCTCGCCGACGACTCCGTCCGGCAGGGAAGCGGTCGTGATCATCGGCGGGTCGTTCTGCACCCATCCGGAGTGCAGCGGCACGTCGATCGGTGTGCCGTCGCCGCTCAGATCCGCGCTGAGCACGGTGTCGTCGCCGACCGGCTCGTCGGTGGCGGCTGTGTCGAGGTACCACGCGTCGAAATCACGGTCGTCGAGTGCGGGAACAGGAAGATCCGATGCGGACAGCTCGGCATCGGCGAGCGCGGCGGCGTAGACCGTCATCTGCTCCGGCGCGACTGTTCCGCCCTGTACGCGGAACTCGAGCAGGTAGTTGTGCTCGGTCACGGTCAGCGGGGCTTCGGTCACCGCGACGGTGTGCGCGATCGCCCCGGAGTTGGTGACCGTTCCCGCACCGGTGAGCGCGCCTTCACCGGTGATCGTGCCGGGGTTGGTCGCCGCCGCTCCTTCGGAGAGCACGATCGCGCTGTCCGCGGCGACGTGCAACGTGCCTGCATTGTGCAGCGTTCCGAACTCGCCCGTGTCGGGCGAATCGGCGCAAGCAGATCCGAAGCAGTTGTTTCCGCCTCCGATCGCCGTGCTGTCTGACGAGCCGTTGTCCGGGTTGTGTCCGGAGACGACCGTCACGTCCGCGCCATCGTCGATGACGACGTCGCCGCCTGCACCTCCCTGCCCTGTCCTGGCTCCGCCGCCTCCGATACCCGCTCCGCCGCCGATCGAGCCGTAGCTCATGCCACCGCCAGCGGTCACTCGTGCATCGCCGCCGATGTGCACCGTGCCGCCCATGCCGCCGTCGACGTCGCCGCTGACGGCCGCTCCGCCGCCGATGCCTGCGCCCAACGACGTGGTTCCTGCGGTCACCGTGCCGCCGGTGATCGTGACGTCACCGCGGTCGCCGGGTCCCTCGCCGTAGTCGGCACCGCCTCCGATGCCGGCGCCGCCGTAGATGCCGAGGGCTTTGATGGCTCCACCGGTGACGGTCAGCGTACCGGCGTCACCGCTTCCGCCACCGCCGATGCCCGCGCCGCGAGCCCCGCCCTGCGCATCGACCGTGCCGCCGGTGATGGTGACGTCGCCGCCTGCACCGTGGTTCCCGCCGCCGATGCCCGCGCCTCCGGCGGGTGCGGTCAGCGTCACGGTGCCGCCCGCGATCGTGATGCTGCCTGCGGAGTCACCCGAACCGCCGCCGATGGCGGCGGAAGAAGCCCCACCTCTGGCCTGAAGCGCTCCGCCGCCTGCCCCGTCCTCGATGCGAAGCGCCGCATCCGCAGGAACGGAGATGCCCGCGGCGAGCTCGGGACCCGTGACTTCAAGTGTGTGGCCGTCGAGATCCAGGGTGACGGATGTGCCGCTTGTGACAGTCAGCGGCGCGTCATCTGGGGAGACCGTCACATCACCGCACAGGGTGACGGCTGCGCCATCGGCTGCGTTGTTGAACGCGGCGGTGAAGGCGGCTGCATCACACGCCGCCTGCGGTTCCTCTGCGGCGGCCGGGGCCGTTGCGAGACCGAGGGCGGCGAGGCCCGCGACGACCGTCAGTCCCGCGTTGCGGAGGATCTGAGAGCGTGGGGACGTTCCGGCGTCAGAGTCGACGTCTCGCGGCATGGATCGGGTCCTCTCCTGCGACGACTCGCGCAGGGGCGGCGAAGTCTCGACAAACATACCGGTATGAACTCTCGATCGCCAGAGGTGCTGCTCTATGCTTCCAGCGTCGGGATCGCGGCGAGCAGCCTGCGGGTGTAGTCCTCGCGGGGGGAGTGGAGCACCTCGGCGACGGGGCCGCGTTCGACGATGCGGCCATCCGACATCACGACGACGGTGTCGCAGAGGTTCTGCACCACGCCGATGTCGTGGCTGACCATCACGAGCGTGAGGTTCGTCTCGGTGCGCAGCTGCCGCAGCAGATCGAGGATCCGCGCCCTGACGGTCACGTCGAGCGCGGACAGCGGTTCGTCGCCGACCAGGATCTCCGGTCGGTGCACGATCGCGCGGGCGAGCGCGATGCGCTGGCGCTGACCGCCGGAGAACTCGTGCGGGTGGCGGTCGGCCGCTTCGGCGTCCAAGCCGACCTGTGCCAGCACTTCGCGCACGCGCTCCAGCCGGGCCGCGTGGTCCGGTTCGATTCCCAGCGCCCACAGCGGTTCGCCGACGATCCGGCCCACGCTCATCCGGGGGTCGAGCGATGCGTAGGGGTCCTGGAACACGACCCCTGTCATCCGGCGCAGCCAGTGCAGCGATCTCGCCGACGCACGGGAATCGACGCGGCGCCCCGCGATCTCGACGGTGCCGGATGATGCGCGGTCGAGCCCGAGCAGCAGTCGGACGAGCGTCGATTTGCCCGAGCCCGATTCGCCGATGATGCCGACGGACTCGCCGGCGGCGACCTCGATGTCGGCAGGGTGCAGCGCGGTCGTCGTGCGCTTCGGGCGAGGGGCGGGGTAGGTGCGCCCGAGGCCGGAGGCGCTGATGATCGGATCGGTCACGGCGTGCTCCCCTCGTCGCCTCGCGCGCCGGGGCGCCACAGTGTCGCCTTCGCGTCGCGCAGCAGCTGCTGCGTCACCTCGTGCGACGGTGCGGTGAGCAGTCGCTCGACAGTGCCGTGCTCGACCACCCGCCCGCGCTCGAGCACGATGCCGTGAGAAGCCACCTGAGCGAGCACCGCGAGGTCGTGCGTGATGAACAGCAACGACGTGCCGTCGTCGTCGACGAGGCCGAGCAGCAGGTCCAGGATCTCTGCCTGGATGGTGACGTCGAGGGCTGTCGTCGGCTCGTCGGCGATGATCATGCGCGGTTCCGCGGCCAGGGCGGCGGCGATCGCGACGCGCTGGCGCTGGCCGCCGGAGAGCTGGTGCGGGTGACGGAGCACGATCGCCTCTGGCTCCGGAAGGCGCACCCGCCCCGCCAGATCGACGGCGAGACGACGCGCGTGCGCACGCGAGAGACCGCGATGGATCCGCGCGGCCTCCGATATCTGCCTGCCGACCGTGCGGATCGGGTTGAGCGCAGTCTGCGGCTCCTGGAACACCATGGCCGTGCCTGCGCCGCGCAGTCGGGCGCGCTCGCGGTCGGGCATGTTCACCAGCTCGCGGCCGTCCCACTCGACCGATCCTGTGACCTCGGCGCCCTCGGGCGCGAGACCCATCAGAGCCAGTGCGGTGAGCGACTTCCCCGATCCGGATTCTCCGATCAGACCGATGCGGGCGCCGTCCGGAACCTCGAACGAGACGCCGTCGACGACCGCCTCGCCGCCGAACGCGATCCGCAGGTCCTTCACGCTCAGGCTCATGCGACCACTCCCGGTCCGTCGTGCGGGATGCGGCGCCGGCCCGAGCGCAGCGTCGGATCGGTGGCGTCGCGCAGCGCGTCGCCGAGCAGGTTGAAGGCGAGAACGGCGGCGGTGATGGCCAGGCCCGGCCACAGCACGGAGAGGGGATGCACGGAGAGGTAGCGCTGCAGCTCGCTGAGGAGCACGCCCCAGCTCGGCTCGGTCACGCTCGCGCCGAAGCCCAGATACGACAGACCCGCCTCGGCCAGCACAGCGACGGCCATGCCCCACGACAGCTGCACGATGAAGATCGGCGCGACGTTGGGCAGCAGGTGCCTGATGAGGTTCTGCATCGGCGTGAGGCCGGATGCCCGGCCCGCCAGCACGAAGTCGCTGGAGAGCACGCGGCGCAGCTCCGGCCGAGTGACGCGCGCGATGTTCACTCCGAAGCCGAGCCCGACCGACGCGACGACCACCCAGAGCGAACCGCCCCAGACGGCGGAGATCATCATGGCGATCAGCAGCACGGGGAAGGCGACGAAGATGTCGATGATCACGGCGACGGATTCGCGCACCCACCGCGGCGTGAGGGCTCCGAGCGCGGCCATGGCGAGGCCGAACACGCAGGAGACGCAGGCGGCGCCGACGGCCACGACAACGGTTGTGCGGGCGCCGACCATGACCAGGCTCAGGATGTCGCGGCCCGTGTTGTCCGTGCCGAGCAGGTGCGGCCAGCCCGGCCCGGCCCAGCGCGCCGACGTGTCGACGGTGAGCGGGTCGAACGGCGTCCACACGAGCGAGACGAGCGCCGTCGCGACGACCAGTGCGACCACGACGAGGCCGAAGAGTCCTGTCGGAGAGCGCACGAGGCGCGACATCACGGTCATCTCTCCTCCTCCCGCTGCCTCGGGTCGATCACGCGGTGCACGAGGTCGACGATGAAGCCGACGATCAGCACGAAGCCGGTCAGCGCGAGGAGCTCTCCCTGCACCTTCTCCAGGTCGCGGGTGCCGACGTCGGAGACCAGCATCCGGCCGATGCCCGGCAGGTTGAACACCTGCTCGATGACGACAGCGCCGACGATGATGCCCGCGATCTGCAGTCCGAGCACGGTCACGATCGACAGGCCGACGCTCGGCAGCCCGTGCCGCAGCAGCGCCTGCGTTCTGGTGAGCCCCTTCGCCGCCGCAGTGCGCACGAAGTCGGCCCCCATCGCCTGCAGAGTGGCGCTGCGCACGAAGCGCAGCAGCATGGCGCCCTCGACGACGCCGATCGTGACGGCGGGCAGGATCAGCGATTCGAGCGCGCGGCCGGGCGTGGCCCAGCCGGTTCTCGTGGGGAAGCCCTGCACGGGCAGCCAGCCGAGCCATACGGCGAACACCACCACGAGCATCATGCCGGCCCAGACGACGGGAACGGCGGCGAGGGACTGGGCGACGAATCCGATCGCCTGGCCGTCCGCGTGCCGGCGTCGCACGGCGGACAGAACGCCGAACGGGACGGCCACGGCCAGCGCGATCACCAGCGCCAGCAGCCCCAGCGGCACCGTGACCTGGGCCTTCTCCGCGAGTTCTTCTGCGACCGGGGCCCCGCTGAGGTGCGACGTGCCGAGGTCGCCGGTGAGCACCCCGCCCATCCAGCTCGCGTACTGCTCGAACAGCGGGCGGTTCAGCCCGAGGCCCTCCCTGACGGCCTGCACCTGCTCCGGAGTTCCGCCCGTGCCGGCGATCACCTGCGCCACGTCTCCCGGCAGCACGCGCAGCGTGAGGAAGATGATGGCGCTGGCGGCGACCAGGCCGAGCACCAGCAGCGCCAGCCGGGTGAGGACGTACCGGATCATGGGATCGGCGCGCTACTGACCCGTGTAGGACACCCCGGCCAGGGGCAGTCGGGAGTTGAGCGAGTCGACGGGGAAGTTCTCCACGCCGGGAACGGTCGCCGTGATCTGCTCCGCCGTGTACAGCCAGTCGGCCGCGTGGTCCTCGGAGACCTGGCGGGCCACCTCGGCGAGCAGCACGTTCGACTCCTCAGGGTTGGTCACCGTCATCGCCTGGTGGTGCAGCTCCTGCACCATCGGGTTGTCGTAGTGGAAGTAGTAGTCGGGGTTCGCGAAGTTCACCAGGTCGCGCGGTTCGACGTGATTGACCATGCTGAGCTCGTAGTCGCCGTTGGTGTAGACGTCGTTGAGCCAGGTCGGGAACTCCACCGGGTCGACCTTCAGCTCGACGCCGATGTCCCGGTAGGCGGAGACGAGGAACGTCGATATGGTCGTGCCGTAGAAGCTCGGCACCGTCAGCGTCAGCGAGAGGTCGGTGGTGCCGGCCTCCGCGAGCAGGCGCTCGGCCTCATCCGGGTCGTACGGCGCGACCTCGGAGAGATCCTCGAAGCCGGGGTCCAGCTCCGGCACCGGGCCGTACTGGGTCACTCCCGCGCCGATCGTCTCGACCAGGGCGTCGTGGTCGATCGCCAGCCGAAGCGCCTGTCGGACGCGGGGGTCGTCAAGCGGCTCGACCGCGTTGTTGAACCCGAGCACGTACTTGTCGGTCGTGCGCCCGTAGGTCAGTTCGAAGCCGTCGACGCCGTCGATCTGCGGCACGAGATCGGCCTGCACGGGGGTGAGCACGTCGAGCTCCCCGCCGAGCGCGGCATTCACACCGGCGTTGAAGTCTTCGATGTAGCTCACGTCGACCTCGGCGACCCCTGCAGGCTCGCCCCAGTAGTCGTCGTTGCGGGTGAGGACGATGCCGTCACCTGGCGCCCAATCGTCGACGACGAAGGGACCCGTGCCGTTGGCGGACGTCTTCATGTCCGTCTCATCGTCGGAGTCGAAGACGAGGCCGGCGGGGGTCGTCAGCGTGAACAGGAAGTTCTGATTCGGCTCGCTCAGCGTGATCACGACGCCGTCGGACGACTCCTCGACCGATGCGACGCCGGCGAAGTCGTCGTGGCCCTGCACGGTGTCGTCGTCGATGACCTGCTGCAGCGAGGCGACCACGTCGCTCGGGGTCAGCTCGCCGCCGCCGTGGAAGGTCACGTCCTCGGCGAGGGTGAAGGAATAGGCCAGGCCGTCGTCCGAGACCTCGTACTGCTCGGCCAGCGCTTCGACGATCTCGCCCTCCTGTGTGCGGGTGACCAGGCCCTGATAGACGTTGTCGACGAGGATCTGCTCGAGTGCTGCCCCAGAGGTGTGCCGGATGTCGAGGTTGTCCGGAGCGAGCACCAGGCCGACGCGCAGCGTCGCATCCGGATCAGCGCCGACGGCCGGTGCGGTCTCCGGCTCGTCGCCCGTGCACGCTGCCAGCGTGAGGCCCGCGATGACCACACCGGCGGCGACGGCGGAGCGACGGCCGAGAGAAAGGGGGAGGAGCATCAGCTGTGCGCCTTTCGGATCACGTCGGCCAGCTCCCGCGGAGCGACCTCCTGGACGTTGTGGGGAGCATCGAGGGCGACGATCGACGCGGACGGAATGTGCTCACGGAACACGTCGGCCGCGCTGTCGTCGACGAAGCCGCGGGTGCCGCGCACCAGCGTGGTCTCGGCGCGCACGGTCTCGAGGTCGCGCCAGCTGGCCGCCTGGTCGATGGTGCGTGCGGACGACGAGGCGTCGAGGGCGTGTGCGGCGATCGTCGCGAAGTGATGCTTCCACTCGACGACACCGTCCTCGCGCACACGGGAGTTGAGATGCACACCGCGACGCGCCTCGACGCGGTCGCCGCCGAGCCCGAACGACACGGCGTAGTCGACGAGCTCCTCGCGCGAGGAGAACTCCAGCCGCTCGTAGAACGCGCGCAGCTTCTCTGGGCCGCCCTGGTCGATCGACGGCGTGATGTCGACGAGGACCAGCCGCGAGACGAGGTCGGGGCGGGCGGCGGCGACGGCCGCGGCGGTGAGGCCCCCGAGGGACTGGCCGACGAGCACAACGGGGGTGCTCGCCACAGCCTCGATCACACCGATCACGGCGGGGGCGATCGTGTGCGGGGAGTAGTCGGCGTCCTCGCGCCACGCGGAGTCGCCGTGGCCCGGCAGGTCGACCGCGAGGACGGGCTCGCCGAGGGAGAGGACGGTGGCGTCCCAGGTGTGCGCGTTCAGCCCCGCACCGTGCAGGAGCACGATATCTGCTGGCGCGTCGCCGTACGCGATGGCGCTGACAACGGCACCGGCGGAGGAAGCGACATCGATGCGCTCGGCGTTCGGAACCGCGGCGCCGAGCCGTTCGGCCTGGCCGGCCAGGAAGGAGAACTCCTCGGCATCATGGGGCACGAGCCCCGACTGCTGCGTCGCAGTCGAGCCTGAGTGGTCGGATGCCACGTCAGATCCTTTCGTGAGGCGAGCCGGAGAGTCGATCCGGATGGCTCTATTCTGCGGGTCTTCACGACTCCGAGCGAAATCTGAAGGCGATGTGCACGCTACACGGCCGCATGGACATGTCATGATGTAGATGATTCGTGATCGATGCATGTCGATCTGATCCGGTCAGCTGAGTGTCCGTTGCCCACGATACGGTGTGAGAACACTCGCGCATCGATGGGAGACGACGTGACATCCACTCGCGTGCACCTGAACAAGACCGCACCTGACGCGTACAAAGCGCTCAGCGCGTTCGCCGACACCGCGGCTCGCATCGCCGCCGAGAACGGCGTCGACGATCGGGTCAAAGAGCTCGTCCTGCTGCACTGCTCGCAGCTCAACGGCTGCGCCTACTGCGTTCGCGTGCACACCGACCGCGCGGCGAAGGCCGGCGTCGGGTACGACGACCTCGCGCAGCTGCCGGTGTGGCGCGAGTCCGGCGTCTTCAGCGAGCGGGAGCGCGCGGCGCTCGAGCTGGCAGAAGCGTTCACCTTCATCCACTCCGGCGGTGTCTCCGACGACGTGTACGCGCGCGCGACGTCGGTGCTCACCGACGCCGAGTACGCCGGGGTCAGCTGGCTGGCCGTCGAGATCAACGCCTTCAACCGCGTCGTGCTCGCCTCTCGGCTGCAGACGAACCCCGTCGCCCGCTCGTGACGGCGAGGGAGACCGCATCGTGGCCAGGCGTCGACGGTGCCATCAACTTCCGCGACGTCGGCGGTCTTCCCGCGTCCGGCGGCATCACCCGGCGCGGGGTGCTGTTCCGCTCCGGTGCGCTCTCGGAGCTGACCCCTGAAGGGCAGCGGCGGCTGCGGGATCTGGGCATCCGGCGCATCATCGATCTGCGCTCCGATGAGGAGCTGGCGACGGAGCCGAGCCGTTCCGGCGGCATCGAGACATTCCATCTGCCGCTGTTCCTCGGGTCTGCAGGGTCGTTCTTCCGGCCGGATATGACGCTCGAGCTGATGTACCGCTCCCTGCTCGACCAGGCGGGGGAGCGGCTGACGTGGGCGGCACGGCTGATCGCCGAGGATGATCCGGTCGTCGTGCACTGCACAGCGGGCAAGGATCGCACCGGGGTGACGACCGCGCTCGTGCTCTCGGCCGTCGGAGTCGCCGATGAGGCCATCGTGGCCGACTACGCGCGCACGGAGTCCCTGCTGCCTGAGACGCGCAACCGCGCCATGCTGGCAGGCCTGCGGGCGTCAGGGCTCGATCAGGAGAATCTCATCGACCTCGCGATGCGCTCGCCTGCCCACGTGATGGCGGGGTTCCTGACGGAGCTGCGGCAGCGCCACGGGTCGGCGCAGGAGTGGTTCCGCGAGCAGGGCATGTCGGCGGCGGAGCTGCGCGGTCTGCGCGACGCACTCGTCGACGGCGAATGAGGCGTCTTCGCCTCTCGGTTTGTTTGTAGGTAAGGCTCGCCTATACTGGAGGAGCCATGAACACCGACACCACTCAGCACAACAGCGCAGCGTGCCGCGCCTCGCGTCACACGCGCGTGCAGCACCTGATCACGGCCGACGAATCGTCGCTGATCGATCTCGAGATTCTGCTCGCGACGCTGCCGCTGTGCTCGACGGGGCGCGTGTTCATCGAAGTGCCGGACGCATCGGCGATCGGCACCGTCTCGGCTCCTCCGCGCATGGTGGTGACCTGGTTGGACCGCTCCGCCCGCACTGGCGCACCGGGCAGCGGGCGGTCGTGCCGTCAGGGAGAGGCGCTGTCGCGCGCCGTGACCGCATGGGCGAACGAGATGATGTGCGATTCCGACGACGCGACGCGGGTGCACCTGCTCGGCGGGTTCCTCGGCACAGCAGACATCATCGACCACCTCACCGACGGTCTCGGAGTCGCCCGCGATCGTGTCGAGGTTCCCGACTGGTACCCGGCCGGCGTGCGCGCCCGCTGAGGCGTTCCTTCGCGCCGTTCACCCGGTGATGTAGCCGCCGTCTGCGAGTCCGGCGTCGATCTCGAACCGATTGCGGAGCGGGTCGCGCCCCGCCAGCAGGTAGAGCACGGGCATCAGCAGGCCATAGCGCCGCCACTGCCGCAGGTGCACGCGTTCGTGGTCGCGCACACGAGCCGGTTCGGCCGCACGATGTGTGAGGAAGCATCGCCCGACGCAGACGCCTCCCCGTGCGTGGGTGAAGCGCGGCATGCCGCGGAAGACGAACAGCTCACCGCTGCGTTCGACACGGCCGGTGCTCCACAGCGTGCCCCAGACGAATCCGAACGCGGTGGCCACCAGACTCCCGGCGCGGCTGATGGGTGAGTCGAGCAGGAACGGCGGGATGTGCCTGTCGAGCTCGCGGCCGTGCTCCGCGCGCAGCTCGGCGATCTCGCGCCACTCGGCCGGCGGGGCGTCGCGGGGGAACCACAGCCTCACTATGCGCCCTGCTGCGACTTCGTCAGCGCGGAGACGAGTCGCAGGATCGTGCCCATGTCGTCGACGGCGGCCGCGGGGGTCGACGGCGCGAACCCGGAGATCGTCGCGCCGGCGAGATCGAACCTGGCGCGCAGAGCGCCGATCGCGTCGATGAGCGTCTGCAGGGTGAGGCCGAAGGGCACGGATGATGAGACGCCGCCGATCTCGCTCGGGTCGAGCACATCGAGTGAGACGTGCAGGAACAGGCGCTGCGCACCGCGGGGAGCGAGTGCCTCGGCGATCGCTGTGGGATCGCCTGTGAGCTCGTCGACCGAGACGGCGGCCATTCCGCCCGAGTCGAGCAGCTCGGCTTCCGCGTCGTCGTACTCGCGCGCACCTGCGAGGACGACGCGCACCGGGTCGATCCGACCTCGTTCGAAGGCGAGTCCGCCGCCGAAGCCTCCCGTCATCGCACGCAGTGCCATCCCCTCATAGGAGCCGTCCCTGCTCGTCTCAGGGGAATGCAGCGCGGCGTGCGCCGAGAACCAGGCGACGGCGATGTCGGCGCCGCCCGACGCGAGCGCATCGAGCGCGCCGACGGTCACGGTCGCGTCGCCCCCGACGACGATGGCTGGGGGCTCTGCCGCGGCGACGGCCTCGGCGATCGACGTTCTGATCCGCATCAGCGAGCTGGCCCTGTGCACACCGGTGCCGATGGCCTCACCGGCTTCCAACGGCACGTCGACGCGTGAGCACGCGGCGCTGGGCAGATCACCGGCGATGGCTTCCGCGCCGTCGATCAGCGCCATCGCACGAGAAGAGGCCGACCCCTGCCACTGGGGCACTACGACGAACCGGCTCATGTGTCCATTCTGCCCCGCGACGACCCGAGCCGCCAGAAACACGCGAGGCGCAGGCCGGAGCGAGTCCGGTCTGCGCCTCGCGCGGAGTGCGCTCGCTCCGTCAGGAGGCGAGCTCTCCCTGGCCGGTCTTGAGCGCGGCGAGGCGAGCTTCGACCTCGGTGAGCTCGCCCATGTCATCGAGCGCCTCGAACTGCGAGTCGAGGGAGGACGCGGCGATCTCCGCCTTGCCCGTCGCGAGCGCCTCCTGGCGGCGCACCTTCTCCTCGAAGCGGCCGAGGTCGCTGGTCGGGTCCATCACGTTGATGGACTTGACGGCGTCGTGGACCTTGTTCTGGGCCTCGGCGGTCTTGGCACGGGCGACGAGCTGGTCGCGCTTCGTCTTCAGGTCGACGAGCTTCTGCTTCATGCCGGTCAGGCCGGCCTTGAGCTTCTCGACCGTCTCGGTCTGCGAGGCGATCTGGGGCGCGGCGTCCTTCGCGTCCTTCTCCTCGGCGATCTGACGCTGCAGAGCGACCTTCGCGAGGTTGTCGAACTTGTCGGCGCCGGCGGTGTCGCCCGAGGTGCGCATCTCGTCGGCCTTGCGGCTGGCGGCGATGGCCTTGTTGCCCCATTCCTTCGCGGTCTGGATGTCCTCGGCGTGGTCGCGCTCGAGCAGTCGCAGATTGCCGATGGTCTCGGCGATCGCGGCCTCGGCGTCGGCGATGTTGTTCGTGAAGTCGCGGATCAGCTGATCCAGCATCTTCTCCGGATCCTCCGCCTGGTCGATCATGGCGTTGACGTTCGCCCTGATCAGTGTGGAGATGCGACCGAAGATCGACTGCTTGCTCATGTGGTTTCCCTTCGTAGGTGAGTATGAAGCTATCTGGTCAGAGTGTCCGATGCGAGAACGCTTTCTAGCCGTGGGCTATGCATTTCCTCAGTGCGAAGGTGCGCGGGCATCAGAACCTGCCTCCTCCTCCGCCGAAGCCGCCGCCGCCGAAGCTTCCGCCGCCTCCGCCGAACCCGCCGCCGAAGCCGCCGCCGCCGAATCCGCCGCCCCGGCGTCCGCCTCCTCCGCCGAGCAGGCCGCCGATCACGCCGCCCAGAACGGCGCTGCCGATGTCGACGCCGCCGCGCCGACCGCCGTAGTGTCCTCCGCCGTATCCGCCTCCGAAGCCGGAGACGTCGTTCTTCGCCCGTCGCAGCGCGTCCTGCGCGAGCTGCAGTGCGCGCTGCGCGAGCTGCTGCGCCTGGGCGGCATCGACCTCTCGCATGCTCTCAGCGCGGGACAGGTCGGACTGCGCCTCGGCGAGTCTGGTGCGGGCGTCAGCGCCGATCGCTCCTCGGCGCTGCGAGACGAAGTCCTCGACGCTGTCGATGGTGGCGTGGGCCTGCATCAGCGTCTGGTCGAGCACGTGCCGCGCCCGCTGCGCGTTCTGGATGACCGTGTCGATCTGCTGATTCGCCTGCTGCAGCTGCTCGAGCATGGTGCGGGGGAGCTTGCCGGTGCCGGCAAGGTTGGCCTGAGCCGTGCGTACGGCCTGTTCTGTGGCGGTGATCGCCCCGGCTGCCTGACGGGCTCCGGTCGTGCGTGCGCGCGCAAGGTCGGCCTCGAGCTCTGCGATCAGGACGGTGGCCTGCCGCTCCGCGTTCTGCAGGGTCTCCGCGAGCGTTCTCACGGAACGCTCCAGCTGCGCGGCCTGGTCCGCCGCGCTCTCCGCAGTGTGCACGGCGGCCGCGGCCTCACCCGTGTCGCCTGATGCGATGAGCTGCTGGGCCTCCGCGAGCTGATCGTCGGCGAGGGCGAGCATCTCCTTCGCCTGCTCAGCGTTGTCGACGATGCTCTCCAGAGCTTCCGGCCCGTATGTCTGCTGCAGTCGGGAGACCGCCTCGGCGATCCGGCCGTCGGCGCCCCGTGCGGCCTGTGCCTGCGCGCGGACCGACTCGATGGCCGCCGGAACGTCCTCGGCGATCGTGCGCAGCTCTTCGAACGCCTCGCCCTTCTCGTCGAGCACGGCGTGCGCCGACTCGCAGTGCTGCAGCACAGCGGCGTGCGCGGCCCGCGTATCGTCGTCCGACGGCTTCTCGCTCGCCTCGAGGGCGCGCGAGGCCTCGAAGGCCGATCCGAGGTGCGCCTTCGCCTCCGAGATCGCGTCGCGGAACTCGCCGACGGCGCCCTCGCCGAACTCGGCCTCTGCGAAACCGAGCTCCTGGCCGGCGGTGCGGATCCGGTCGTCGGTCTCGATGAGGGCGGATGCGGCGCGCGAGTGAAGCTCCTCAGTGCTCACGCCCTCGTACGGGTCGCGCGGGCGCTGCGCGGCGACCGTCTTCTGCGCGCTCTTCTTCGAACGCCGCACAGCCCAGACGATGAGGAAGATCACCGCACCGCCGATGACGACGACCATCACGACGGTGAACAGGCTGCCGCCCGAGCTTCCGCCGCTGGAGGCGGTTCCGTCGCCGCCGGCACGCGCATCGGCGAACGCATCGGCAGCGGCAATCGCGGCACCCGCCCACTGGTCCCCGCCGAGCTCCTGCTCGATGGCGGCGAGGATGTTGTTGCCCTGCGCCTCGGTGATCGAGTTGTTGGGCGGTGTCGTCAACGCGTAGTTGCGCTGCTCGACGGCCACGGACAGCAGGTAGTTGTTCGAGCCGAAGCCGTTCAGATCGGCGGTCTGCTGACTCCACTGGGTCCCGTCGCCCGGGTTGTCGAAGGTGTCGACGTAGACCACCCACAGCGACACATCGCTGTCATCGGCCAACTGGCCGAGGGCGTCCTCGACGTCGTCTTCCTCCGCCGGGCTCAGCACGCCGGCCGATGTCTCGTCGTACACGTGGCTCGCGCTCGACCCGAAGTCCACCGGATCCGCGGCATGGGCGGGAGCGGCGACCAGCACTCCGAGCGCGGCCGCGGCCAGCCCTGTGATGATCGCGAACCGATTGCGCATCGTGCCTCCCCGTTGCGGTGTCGGTGCCGCGGAGAAGCGCGACACCATCACAACGATCCTATTGATGTCAGCGGTTCTGCGGAAAGCGGCATGCGGGCAGCTTTCCCCATCCGGAGCCGATGGCGCCTCAGGCGGCACGCCGTGCTCGTGGCTTCGGCCTCGTGTCGCGCACGCGGAACGACGTCCGGTGCATACCCTTGACGGCATGGAAGACAGGTACGGCACGGACGTGCTCGCCGCGGGATGGCGCGAGCGAGGAAAGAAGACGGTCCAGCGTGTGCCGGCTGAGCTCGATCTGGTGGTCGAGGTCGCGGTCGACGGCTTCTGCGGCGCCGTCACCAGGATCGACGGCCCGCACGTCGAGCTGGAGGATTTCGCAGGCAAGCGCAGGCTGTTCCCGATGGGCACCGGATTCCTTATCGACGGAGAGCCCGTGCAGCTCGTGCGCGCAGCGGCGAAGCCGCAGGGTCGGCAGCGCACGGCGTCCGGATCGTTCGCGGCTGATGACCAGCGGGCGCGCGTCGCACTGCCCAGCCGCATCCTCGTCGAGGGCAAGCACGATGCCCAGCTCGTCGAGAAGGTGTGGGGTGCCGACCTGCGCGCGGAGGGCGTCGCGGTCGAGTTCCTCGAGGGCGTCGACCTGCTCGACGACCTGCTGGCAGCGGAACCGCCGTCGCGGGAGCGGCGCTACGGCGTGCTGGTCGACCATCTCGTGCCCGGATCGAAGGAGCAGCGGGTCGCTCAGGCGGTCGAGCGCGGGCCGCACGGCAGACACGTGAGGATCGTCGGGCATCCGTTCGTCGACGTGTGGCAGTGCGTCAAGCCGGCATCGCTCGGCATCCGCGCGTGGCCTGTCGTGCCGCGGGGCATCGACTGGAAGACGGGCATCTGCCGCGGACTCGGGTGGCCGGCAGAGGACAAGGCGGATCTCGCCCGCGCATGGCAGCACATCCTGTCGCGGGTGACGACCTTCCGCGACGTCGAGCCCGAACTGCTCGGCAGGGTCGAGGAACTCATCGACTTCGTCACGGAACCCGCCGTCTGACGCCGCTGACGCGTACGCACGCCCCAGGTCGCTCGCGTAGCCTGGTCGGGTGAGTGATGAAGCGCCCCGCTACCGTGACCAGCCCGTGTCGTTCGTGCGCCGCGGCGGCCGGATGAGCGAGGCACAGGATCGCGCGTGGAGCGAGCTGAGCGACTTCTACCGCTTCGACGTGCCGCGCGATGCCGCATCGACATCCGTGCATCCGGATGCCGTGTTCGACCCGGCGCAGGAGTACGGCCGCACCGCTCCGCTCATCGTCGAGATCGGTTCCGGCCAGGGGCACGCGATCGTGAACGCGGCGTCGACCAGGCCCGACGAGGACTTCCTCGCGGTCGAGGTGTACGTCGGGGGACTGGCGCGCACGATGCTCGACGCCGATAAGGCCGGCGCGCGCAACCTCCGCGTGATCGAGGCGAACGCGCCAGAAGTGCTCGAGACGCTGCTGCCAGAGGGGTCGGCCGACGAGGTGTGGATCTTCTTCTCCGACCCGTGGCACAAGAAGCGCCACCACAAGCGCCGGATGATCAAGGACGGCTTCGGCGCGACAGTCGGCCGAGTGCTGCGGGATGGCGGTCTGCTCAGGCTCGCGACCGACTGGGAGGACTACGCGCTGCAGATGCGCGAGGTGATGGACACCGCGCCCGAGTTCGAGCGCGCGTTCGACGGCGAGTGGGCCGAGCGCTGCGAAGGTCGCGTGATGACCGCGTTCGAACGCAAGGGGATCGCCAAGGGTCGTGAGATCCGCGATCTCACCTACCGGCGCGTCGCCCGATAGCACGATGACCCCACGGCAGCTGCTCGCACTGCGGGGAGGCGCGGCATCGGCCGTGGCCACCTTCGTCGCGGCGCTGTCGCACTCCTGGGCGGGCGGGGCGCTGCCCGCACCGTTGCTCATCGTCGGGATGGCGGTGCTGCTGGTGTTCCCGGGGATGGCACTGATGGGCAGGCGGCCGCGGGTGGGGCGCATCGCGGTGACGGTGCCGGTGCTGCAGGGCATCTTCCACGGGGCGTTCTCCGTGCTCGGCGCTCCTGTCTCCGGCACCAGGACGATCGGCGGCCATCATCACGACCACGCCGGTGCGTGGGAGCTGCTGGCTGGCACGGGCGCGGCGGCGCAGATCGACGCCCCCATGCTCGCAGCCCACGCAGGTGCTGCCGTGGTGACCTTCGCCATGCTCGCGTACGGCGAACGCGCCGTGCTGATGGTGCGTGCGTGGGTGTCGGGGTGGGCGCGTTCGCGCGTCGTCGTTCCCGGATGGCCGACGCGGCCCAGGGTCTCGGTCGTGGCGTCGTCGCGGGTTCTCCGCTCGCGCCTCGGCGACCGCATCGCCTGCCCGAGGGGTCCTCCCGTTCCTGCCGTCTGATTCATCCGGTCCGCCGATTCGACGGACCGCCATCGACGCATGCAGGAAAATGAGGAGTACCAACATGTCCGTGAACAGGACGAAGAAGAAGCTGAGCATGGGCGCCGCGGGGATGGCGGTCGCGGCCGGGATCGTGCTGGCGCCGGTCGCCGCGAGCGCACACATCGCAGTGGAGCCCGATGGTGCGCCGACTGCCGGATCGACGCGGAACCTCGCGTTCGCGATCGGCCACGGCTGTGACGGCTCGCCGACCACGAGCATCGAGATCGAGCTGCCGGCCGAGGGCATCTCGGGGGTGAAGCCTGTCGTTCAGGCGGGATGGGACATCGAGATCGCGCATGACGGCGATGCCGGCAGGCCGTCGGCGGTGACGTTCACACCGGATGAGCCGGTGTCCGACGAGATGCGCGCGGAGGTGGTGCTGAACGTGGGGCTGCTGAGCGACGCATCGGGCACGATCGCGTTCCCCGTCGAGCAGACCTGCGAGGAGGGTTCGCACTCGTGGAGTGAGATCGCCGAGGACGGGCAGGACCCGCACGACCTCGATTCACCCGCGCCGGTGCTGGAGATCGAAGCCGCGGATGAGGCGACGGACGGTGACGCGGCCGGCCACGACGACCACGCGGGGTCGGGTGCCGAGGAGGCCGCTGAGGAGACGGGAGCGTCGGATGGCGAGTCCAGCGCGCTCCCGACCGTCCTGGGCGGCGCGGGCCTCGGGGCCGGCGTCGTCGCACTGGTGGTCAGCATCGTCGCGCTGCGCCGGAAGAAGGCGTAGCCGAACGAAGCGAATGCTGCCCGCCTCGGATCGCGCTGAGCCGGGGCGGGCAGCATTCACATTCCGTGGGTGGTGAGACTGGGCCCGAGGGCACCGTGCTCCAGCACGAGCGAGTCGTCGCCGTGCCGGAAGTCGATGCGGGGGCGGACAGATGTCGCTGTTGACAACCGTGCGGCGGTGAGCGGCTCGTCGCTGCCGGCCCGGCCGAGCAGCGCATGACAGCGGCTGAGCCACGCCCGCTCAGCGGCCGAGAACTCGACCATCGCCGGCGGGAGCGGGGAACTCGAGGCACGGTCGAGGCTCGCCGCCAGATCGGCGATGCTCGGGCGCCCGCGCAGGGCCGCGGCCGGAACGTCGGCGTTCGCAGCGTCAAGAGCCGCGGCGAGTTCGACCAGCGGAATCGCGTCGGTTCCTGCGCCGTCTGTGCGGGACGCTTGTGCCGAAGTGTCGCCGGCATCGGACACCGGGGCATCGACGGCGAACGAGGGCAGGTCGGAGTCGTCGGGGATCGCCCAGTCAGCTGACGCGGCGGCGGCGTCGATCGCCGCGACAGACGTTGTGCCGGTGCGCGTGGGATCGGCGTCGGCGTCTGTGCCGGCACCCGTGTCAGCAGTCGCTGCCTGCTTTGGCTCATCGGCGCACGGTGCTTCGCGGAACGCGACGGTGCTGACCGGCTCGTCGATGTAGATCCTGCCGGTGGGGCTCGTCCACTTGAGCAGACCCCCGCCGAGTTGCCTGATGCGCCAGTCGGACTGGTGCCGCATGACGTGGTGGGCGCGGCAGAGCGCGGCGAGGTTGTCGAGGCAGGTCTGTCCGCCGCGGGCGTACTCCTGGGAATGATCGAGATCGCAGTCTCGGGCGGGGGCAGTGCACCCGGGAAAGCGGCAGGTGGCATCGCGGGCGATGAGTCTGCGTCGCTGATCGGCGGTGGGCCGGTATCGATCGGTGGCGAGGATCTCGCCGGTATCGGGGGAGCGGAACAGCCTGTCCCAGCCTGAAGCGTGCGCAGCGGCGGCGAGGGCGGCATCGGGGTCGATGAGAGCGCCGCGTTCGTTCCATGCGGTGCCCTGGTCGCGGTCGAGGACCATGCGGGCGGGGATGGTGACCTGTACCTGCGCGGTCACATTCGCCAGAGCGCTGTCGGGGCCAGTGGTGTGGAATTCGTGCCCGGTGGGCGCGGCGGAGAGGATCAGATCGGCGGCGAGGTCGGCGCGGATCTGGTCGAATGTGCGCCGGTCGCTGGCCCGCACAGCGTCGTCGGTATCACCCATACCGGTGACCGCCCAGTCGTTCTCGGATGTGGCGCCGTGGCGCTCGCGGAGGAGCTTCCGGGCCTGGCGGCGCTCGTCGTTGATCTGCCTTGCCATGGCTGTGAGGCGGTTGTGGATGGCGTGCGCGTGGAACGACGGCATCAGAACGCACAGTTCGCTCATACCGTCGTCGAGGTCGGTGACCGACACACGACGCTGCTCACGGGCGTCGAGGTGCCGCTGCCGCAGAGAACGCGGTGCGAGTTCCGCGGCCTGCTGCTTGGCGATCTTCTTCATCTCGCCCGGCGTGCGGGTTTCGGCGAAGCCTGCTGCCTGCGTGTCGAGGGACGCTCGTGCCCCCGTGCCGAGGTTCGCACCGGCGTCGGCGATCACTTTGGCGTGCTGACGCGAGATCCGCCCTTCCTCAAGCGCCCGGAGGGTGGTCGGGAAGTCGTCGACGAGTCGCTCTGCATCGTCGAGCTGTGCCCGCGCGGTGTTCGGGTGCACGCGTGTGGCGGCCGCAACCTCTGCCGCCATCGCGCGGCGTGCGTACTCGGGGCCGTCGGAGTTGTGCGACCGCTCGCCCTGCGCATGTGCGATCCGAGCGAGCGCGGCGGTGCGCTGAGCGATCTCGCCCTCCGCTCGCGCGATCACTCGACGCAGCTCGTCGATCCGATTGACGTGCTCGCGCGCCTCTGCCAGCTCATCGGGGTCCAGACCCGTGAGCCGATCGTTGATCGAGGCATCGTCCATGCGTTCATTCTATCGAACAAAAGTACGATCGACAAGAGTTATCGCCGAGGTTCTATAGAAGAAATGTACGCACCGTGGGGTCTGTGCAGTACCCATCACCGCCAGTGCCATTCGTTCACGCGGCCCACGTCATGCAGCTCGGTGGTGGCGCACGTGCGCCGTACGCGTCGGCATCGCTTGTCGTGCCGTCAGACTACCCATGGCCTGCGACATTCGATGGCCGGTCGGGCATCGCCGCGTATCGGGTGCCGAGTGTCCGGTACCGCACGTCTGGCATGGCGTGTGCGGCATCGTTCGTCCAGTACCGGTCCGGCACCGCCCATCCGGCGCTATGGCGTCGGGGCCGCGCGTCCGGCACTGTCACCGGTCCGGCACCGCCCACTGGGCGCTGCCGAACGGTCGGAGCGCTATACCCGCCGGTACTCCGTGACCATCGGGCAGTCGAACGGGTCGCGAGCGGCGAGGCCGACGCGGTTGAGGTATTCGATCACGATCGCGTACGAGCGCAGCAGTGAGGTCTCGGTATAGGGCACCCGGTGCGTCTCGCAGAACTCACGCACGATGTCGCGCGTCTGGGCGAGGTGAGGGCGGGCCATGCTGGGGAACAGGTGGTGCTCGATCTGGTAGTTCAGACCGCCCATCAGCCACGTCGCCCACCAGCCGCCGCGGATGTTGCGCGAGGTGCGGACCTGCTTGGAGAAGAAGTCGAGCTTCGCGTCGGGGGCGATCACGGGCATGCCCTTGTGGTTGGGGGCGAAGGCAGCACCCATGTAGACGCCGAAGACTGCGAGCATCACGCCGACGAAGGCGAATGCCATGCCGAGCGGAAGGAACATGAAGATCGGGGTGTAGACGAGCCCGAACCGAACCGCGAGCAGCGCGATCTCGATCCAGCGGTTCTTGACGGGGCCGGGACCGAAGACGTGCTTGAGGCTGAGGAAGTGCAGGTTCAGACCCTCCAGCGTGAGCAGAGGGAAGAACAGCCATCCCTGGCGCTTCGTGATCAGACGCCGGATGCCGCGGGCCTCGGCCGCATCGACGTCGAGGAAGGAGATGGTGTCGACGTCGATGTCCGGGTCCTTGTCGACGCGGTTCGGGTTCGCGTGGTGACGGCTGTGCTTCGAGTCCCACCACGAGTAGCTCATGCCGACGAAGGCTCCCAGCACGACTGCGAGGCGATCGTTGGCAGGACCCGACGTGAACACCTGGCGGTGGCCGGCCTCGTGTGCGACGAAGGCGACCTGTGTGAACAGGATGCCGAGTGCGCCGGCGATGAGGAGCTGGAACCAGCTGTCACCGAGCAGGACGAAGCCGGTGATCGCACCGCCGAAGCCGAGCGCGATCAGGCCCGCGACGAGGATGTAGAACCACGGCGTGCGTGCGAGCAGGCCGCTGTCGCGCACGGCGTGGGACAGCTGGCTGTATGCCCGCGTGATCGGCGGGAAATCCTCTTTTCGCGCGTAGGTCTGGCGGATGGGGCCGAGTGTGCTGGTCGCGCCAGCGGCGGTGGAGGAGATAGGGATGCCTTTGCGTCGGCCAGGCTCTGCGTCGCCTGTTCGGGAAGCCAAAGGCGGGTGCCGATCGCTTCCCTCCACGGTACGGCACGGTCCATGCTTCCGTCAGTATGAACGGCCGAGACATAGCGGATCCTCTGCGGGCACTCGGCCGCGCGCAGCGCGATCCCGCGGACATTTGGACTCTGCCCTCGGGAGCGGCGAGACTGAGAATGTTGCTGAAGCGGACGATCTGAGGAGCCACATGGAACAGCGGGAGATCGACAGGCTCGGACGTTCGGTCTCAGCGATCGGGCTCGGAACCTGGCAGCTCGGCGCCGACTGGGGCGACGTCGACGGGGACAGTGCCGTCGCCGTGCTGCAGGCGGCAGCGGACGGCGGCGTGACCTTCTTCGATACGGCCGACGTCTACGGCGACGGACGCAGCGAGCAGACGATCGGGCGATTCCTGCGCGAAGGCGGGGCGGACGGCATCACGGTCGCGACCAAGATGGGTCGCCGTGCGCAGCCGCACGAGTCGGAGCAGTACACGCTCGAGAACTTTCGCGCGTGGACCGACAGGTCGAGGGCGAACCTCGGCGTGGACCGGCTCGATCTGGTGCAGCTGCACTGCCCGCCGACGCCGGTGTTCTCGACCGACGCCGTCTACGACAGGCTGGACGCGCTCGTCGATGAGGGCGCCATCGCCGCCTACGGCGTCAGCGTGGAGACGCGTGCGGAGGCGCTGGAGGCCATCGCTCGCCCTGGTGTCTCATCGGTGCAGATCATCCTCAACATGATGCGGATGGGTCCTCTGGAAGAGGTGCTGCCCGCAGCACGTGAGGCAGGCGTCGGCATCATCGTTCGGGTGCCGCTGGCGAGCGGACTGCTCTCGGGCCGGTACGACGAGAACACGACTTTCGCTCCGAACGATCACCGCACATTCAATCGCGACGGCCAGGCCTTCGACGTGGGGGAGACCTTCGCCGGGGTGCCCTTCGCCACGGGCCTCGAAGCCGTTCGCCGTCTCGTCCCACTGGCTCCAGCCGGTGCCACGATGGCGCAGTTCGCGCTGCGCTGGGTCATCGATCAGCCTGGCGTGAGCACGGTGATCCCCGGCGCACGTTCGCCCGAGCAGGCGAAGGCGAATGCCGCGGCGGCCGACCTGGAGCCGCTGTCCGCCGATGTGCTCGCCGCCGTCGAAGAGGTCTACCGAGACGTCGTGGCGCCGGAGGTCGCCGGGCGCTGGTGATGCGGTGAATCGGCACCGGTGTGACCGCAGCACTCTTCCGCTGGGATCGAACGGCATCGTTCTGCTCCACGGCGGGAGATTGTCCGGCTGGATGTGGCAATCGCAAGTAGAACGCATGCCAGAAAGGCATCCGCTCACACCAGGCCCGCCCGGATAGTCGCGAACGCTCGGGACGGCGAGCGTTCCGCAAGGCGAACGTGGCCGCGGCACAAGATTTCTCATCATCATCTGGCACGTGATGGCGCCCAGCCGCTCCTATCAGGATCTCGGAGTTGACCGCTCCACCGCCGGCACGGACCCACAAGTCGGAACCGATTCGACTCGTCCGCCGCCTGCGGATGCATCGTCATGAACCGTCCCCGGTTTGATGCCGTTTCCTTTCGAGTTTGGAAGGAAGATGGAGATGATGCCGAAGAGGATTCCGAAGGAGACGAAGCAGCGTGCGATCCGGCTCGTGCTCGATCACCTCGATGAGTACCCGAACCTGACGTCCGCGTGCGAGACCGTCTCGAAGCGGTTGGGGTTCGGGGCCGAGTCGCTGCGTCGCTGGGTGCGGTAGGCGCAGATCGATGGCGGGGAACGCCAGGGCGTGACGTCGAGCGAGTCAGAGCGGATGCGTCGGCTCGAACGGGAGAATCGCGAGTTGCGTGAGGGGTCAAGTCCCGTGGAGTGGTGTAACGCTCGCGTGATCGATCGAGCTGGGGTTGTTCAGGCGGACAGGGCGAGGACGGGATCGTTGGTGTTGGTCTCCTCTCCGGTGTCGGGGACGAGGCTGAGTCGACAGCGGCCGAGGAGGTCGAGGCCGAGGTAGCGGCGTCCTTCGGCCCATTCATTGGTCTGCTCGGCCAGGACTGCGCCGACCAGGCGGACGATCGCGTCTCGATTGGGAAAGATGCCGACGCTGTCGGTGCGGCGGCGGATCTCGCGGTTGAGACGCTCGTTGGGGTTGTTCGACCAGATCTGCTGCCAGACGTCCTTCGGGAAGCCCGTGAACGCGAGAACGTCCGCTCTCGCGGCGTCGAGATGGTCGAACACGTCGGGGAGCTTCTCCGAGACATAGTCGAGAAGCCGATCGAACTGCGCGTTGACGGCGTCGGCGTCGGGCTGGTCGTAGACCGAGTGCAGCATCGCCTTGACTGCGGGCCCGAGCGACTTGGGCGTCACGGACATCAGGTTCGCGGCGTAGTGGGTGCGACAACGCTGCCAGACCGCGCCCGGCAGGTTCGCCGCGACCGCCTCAACGAGCCCCGCGTGTGCGTCGGATGTGATGAGGTGGACTCCCGTCAGACCGCGGGCTGTGAGATCGGCGAAGAACTGGTTCCAAGCCGCTCCGGTCTCGCTGGTGGCGACACGCAGGCCGAGGACCTCGCGGCGCCCGTCGGCGCTGACGCCGGTGGCGACGAGCACGACCGTGTTCACCACGCGCCCTCCCTCGCGGACCTTCATCGTCAACGCGTCCGCCGCGACGAACGTGAACGGGCCAGCCTCGTCCAGCCGCCGATTGCGGAACTGATCGATGTGCTCGTCGAGCTCGGTCGCCATCCGAGACACCTGAGATTTCGACAACGAGTCGATACCGAGGGTCTTCACGAGTTTGTCCATGCGCCGGGTGGAGACACCGGCGAGGTAGCAGTCGGCGACGACGGTGATCAGCGCCGTCTCCGCGCGTTTGCGGCGCTCGAGGAGCCATTCCGGGAAGTAGGACCCTTGCCGGAGTTTCGGGATCGCGACATCGACGGTCCCGACACGAGTGTCGAGATCACGGTGTCGGTAGCCATTGCGATGCGTGACCCGGTCGGGTGAAGGGCGCCCGTACTCGGCTCCGGCGATGGCGTCGGCCTCGGCGGACAGGAGGGAGGTGATGATCGTCTGCAGCAGCTGCCGCATCAGATCAGGCGACGCGTCGCCGAGGGCTTCGTGCAGAACCGTCTGTGGGTCGAGAATGTGAGGAGCGGTCATCGTGTGTCTTCCGTTCGAGAGGCTGTAGGAGGTTTCCTCGAAGGATCACACGGTGGCCGCGTCTACGTTGGCGACGGGGCCGGCCACCGGGCGTTACACCACTATGCGGGACTCCACTGATCTTCTCAGCGTCGGTCTCTTCCACACGCGCCGGCGCCGGGCTCCCGCCCGGCTGGGTCGTCATCCCAGTGCCGAGTTGTCTCACCCAGTCAGCAAGAGTGTATCGAGAGACACCGAGGTCCCCGCCGATCTGACGCATGGACGCGCCGGGAGTCGTCTCGTAGAGCTCCACCGCTTGACGGCGGAACTCGTCGGAGTAGTGCTTGCGAACCATGGATTTGATTCTCGCTTCCCCGGCCCAAGGCCGGACTCAGCGTGTCCAACATCCGGGGCAAGGCCCAGGTGTGTCCCGCATGATGCCCCATCCCAGGGCACTCTCTCGGACGGGCCGTGCGAACGTCCGAACACGCGCGCCCGATGACCCGATGACCCGATGACCCGATGACCTGCACCGTTCCACCGTTCCCGTCATGGGTTCCTCAGCTGGGATGCAGCGGCCTGTCTCCGAGCGATACTGGCGCAGACTAAGGCTGGTGCGCTCGATCGAGCCCGCAGTCCGCAACCCCCGCCACCGCTGATCGGGCTTGACCCGTTCTTGCTTGATCGCTTAGGTTCTATAGTGCACTATAGAACCTAAGTGGGTGGCAATGTTCGCAGGTGATGGTCTTCTCTATCAGCAGCTCGCGGATCGAATCGCTGAGGACATCCTGGTCGGTACGTATCCGGAGGGGTCCGGGGTCCCGTCGACGAACGAGTACGCGACCTTCTATCAGATGAGTCCCATCACGGCAGCGAAGGGACTCAACCTGCTCGTCGAGCAGGGGGTGCTCTACAAGAAACGCGGAGTTGGGATGTTTGTTGCGGCCGGGGCGAGAAGCAAATTGCAGTCGCGGCGCCGCGCGGCGTTCACCGAAAGTCATGTGGTGCCCCTGGTCCGCGAGGCCCGTTTGCTCCACATCCACAAAGACGAACTCGCCGAGATGATCGACAAGGAGGCCAGCAAATGACAAACGCAATCGAGGTCCGATCCGTGACGCGGAGCTATGGTGGGGTGTACGCGCTCCGCGACGTCAGTTTCGGTGTTCCCCAGCACTCGATCCTCGGACTTTTCGGCCGAAACGGGGCTGGCAAGACCACGATCATGTCGATATTGGCGGGACAGGACCGACCCTCCTCCGGCCGTGTCGAGGTCCTTGGGCACAGCACGTTCGAGCACGAACCCACTCTCGCCCAGATCAGCTATGTCCGAGACAACCAGCGCTACCCCGACGACTACCGACTCCACCACGTGCTGCGGATCGCCCCCGATTTCGCTCCGAACTGGAGCACGGAGGTCGCGCATGAGCTGGTCGAGGGCTTCCGCATCCCGACAAAGACACCCATCAAGAAGCTCTCCCGTGGCCAGCTGTCCTCCATCGCGATCGTGCTCGGCCTGGCGTCACGTTCCCAGATCACCCTGCTGGACGAGCCCTACCTCGGACTCGATGTCACCGCCCGAGCACTGTTTCACGAAGTGCTGCTGCGGGAGTACCAGAGGCAGCCGCGCACCGTGGTTCTCTCCACCCACCTGATCGAAGAGTCCGAGTCGCTCTTCGACCGTGTGGTGATCATGGATCAAGGACGCGTCCTCTTGGACGCCGACCGCGACGAGGCTGGAGAAGCTGCATGGCTTGCCAGCGGTACGACCGGCGCCGTCCACCAGGTGATCGGCGACCGGCGCATCCTGCAGCGCAACACAGTCGGTGGCCTGACATCAGTCACCGCCACTGGTGTGGTCGACGACGCGACTCAAGCGCGTGCCGGTGAGCTTGGGGTGCAGGTCTCGCGAGCGTCGTTACAGCAACTCGTCGCGGCGTACGGCGCGAATGAGGTCGAGTCCTTCGACGCCCAGGAGGTCTGACGACTATGGACACGATGATTTTGACCACCAAACTGCACCTCAACAAGCGCGAGATCACCTTCCTGGTACCGCTCTACATCACCGGCGTGGTGACGGTGATCTCCGTCTTGATCTCATTGCTGTTCTGGCGTTCGGGCAGCCTCCCCGGCACGCCCGGCTGGATACAGGGTTCACAGAGCAATCCCGGTATCGCCTGGGCGCTTGCAGGATTCCTCGTGTATCTGGGCGTCCAATCGGTGGCGACGACGTTTCCTTTCGCCCTCACACTCGGGGCAAGCAGGCGTGGATTCGTCGGGGGGACCTTTCTGTGGAATGTGACGGTTTCCGCCTACCTGACGCTCGTGTTCGCCGTCTTGACGATGGTCGAGGTCGCGACCGGCCACTGGTTCTCCGAGTTCTACATCTTCGATGTCTATATCCTCGGGGCGGGCGATATGACGCTGCTGATCCCACTCGTCTTCCTCAGCGTGCTGTCGATGCTCATGATCGGTGGGGTGTTCGGTGCCTCCTGGATCAGGTACGGAGCACGCGGACCACAGTTCGTCGGCATCGGTATCGCCATCGTGCTGATACTCGCGCTGATCATCATCCTCCCGGCCGCACCCGACATTCTCGCGGCATTCCAGTTGTGGTGGCTCGCCATAGCAGCAGGCTGCGCCATCGGGATCTCGGCGCTCGGCACCTGGCTCCTGCTCCGGTCGGCACCCGTGCGCTGACACGTGAATCAAGGGCGCCCTAGGTGTGATGTCCAGGCAGGTTGAATCGTGCTGGGTTCTCTGCCGCTTCTATGCGGGGAGAACCCAGGACGGTTCAGTCAGACCAAGCCCTCGCCGCTTGACAAACCACATAGGGGCACCCCCGAGGCAAACGTCCTCGCTCTTCGTGCATCCGCTTCGAGGCCGCGCAGCCGAACGAGACCTGGCAATCCGACTTTCACCCACTGGCGCCTCGCCGACGTCACCGTGATCCACCTCGACACCGGCGAGATCCTCGCGACCAACACCATCGACCCCATCAGGAACTACTGTCGCAACCACGAGAAGGAGCCGGCCGATGGCCGGGCTCCTTCTCGTGGTCGTCAACTATGTCGCGACTCAGATTTCATCCATGTCCCGACTCATCACTTCTGTGCCCCCGGAGGGATTCGAACCCCCGACCTTCGGTACCGGAAACCGGTGCTCTATCCCCTGAGCTACGGAGGCGGACTGGGACGAGCCTACCAGGATCGCCGGGGCGCTCCGTGCCGCGCGGCGCCCTGCGCATGCCCGCGTGCGACAGCCGGACCTTCGCACACTAGCCGCCGATCGCGGGTGTCGGCTGCTCGGTGACAGCCTCGACGGTCGCGGGGGAGAGCAGTGGGCGCACCGCCGCGGCGACCTGCTCGGCGAGGAACCGGTGCCCGGCGTCCGACGGGTGGTCCGCACCCTTCGCCGATGTGTCGATCACGTCGAGATAGTTGTCCGGTGTGATCCACTCATCGGCGATGGGGGAGACGTACGGCCAGCCTCGCGCCTCGGCCAGCTCTGCGAGATCGCGGTCGATGCGCGCCGTCGCCTTCTCCACGGGAAGCACCTGCGGTGCGGGGCCCAGCACGAGGATCTGCGCGTCTGGAAACCGATCCGCCAGCGCGTCCCACGCGTCCACGACGGCGCTCCGATACCCGTCGGCGCCGAGACGGCGGTCGTTGATCGACCCCTGCACGACGATCAGCTCGGGCTCCAGCGCCGGGTCGAGCAGGTCGATGCGCTCGCCGTAGGTGCGCCCCCAGACGCCGGCGCGCAGGTAGCCGCTGGCGGGTTCGCCGGCGACCGTGACCTGCCATCCGCCGATCGCTGCGAGTCGGTAGGCGTAGCCGTGCTCGCGCTGGGTCGCCGCCTGACCGTACGTCCACGAGTCGCCGAGAACCAGCACGTGCGCACCGTCGCCGCTGCCGGCGGCGTAGGGCCCCTCCGCCTGCGCGACCGGTTCGCTCGGCGCGGGGCGCAGCACGAGAGCGGTCATCGCGATCGCGGCGACGGCGCAGAGTGCGGTGACAGCGAGGACGAGACGGCGGGCGGGAATGCGGAGACGCATGCGAGCGACGTTAGGCGAGCAGCATCACGAGGCGGAAACGCTGGGCGCAATCGTGACGAACTCGAAACCGGGCAGCGGCGCCGCGCACGACCAGCGCGATTCCGGATGATCGGATCGAGTGCTCATCCGGATCAGTGAAATCGCAACCATGGCGGCCGTAGAATCGTTGGCTATGGGTCCTGAAGCTCTCGCCGCCGCCATCTACGACGTTCTCACCACCGCAGCCAGGCGGATCCGACCCGACGAGGAACTCGGCGCGAGCGCCGCGGACATCGTCGTCGAGCGGCCCAAGAACCGCGACCACGGCGACTGGGCGACCAGCACGGCGATGAAGTTCGCCAAGCGGCTCGGCACGAACCCGCGCGAGCTGGCGCAGGAGCTCGCCTCCGGCCTCGAGAGCGTCGACGGCATCTCCTCGGTCGAGGTCGCGGGCCCCGGCTTCATCAACGTGCGCCTCGACGCCGCCGCAGCCGGTGAGCTGGCGCGCACCATCGTCGATGCGGGCCCCGGCTACGGCCGCACCGAGGCGCTCGCCGGTCAGAGCATCAACCTGGAGTTCGTCAGCGGGAACCCCACAGGCCCGCTGCACATCGGCCACACCCGCTGGGCCGCGCTCGGTGACGCGATCGGGCGTCTGCTCGAGGCGAGCGGCGCGAAGGTCGCCCGTGAGTACTACATCAACGACGCCGGCACCCAGATGGACCGCTTCGGCGAATCCGTGTACGCGTCCATCATGGGTGAGCCGGCGCCGGAGGACGGCTACAAGGGCGAGTACATCGATGCTCTCGGCGCACGCGTGCGCGCGGAGATTCCGGATGTCGCTGGCCTGCCACGCCTCGAGGCCATCGCGCAGGTGCGAGAAGCCGCGTACCGGCTGCAGCTCGATGAGATCAAGACCTCTCTGGGCGACTTCAACGTGCACTTCGATGTCTGGTACTCCGAGCGCGAGCTGCATTCAGGCGAGCCCAGCGCGATCGACCAGGCGGTCGACCGACTGCGCGAGCAGGGCCACGTCTTCGACGCCGACGAGGCCGTGTGGGTGCGCACGACCGACTTCGGCGACGACAAGGATCGCGTCATCCGGCGCGGCAACGGCGTCTACACCTACTTCGCGGCCGACGCCGCCTACTACCTGAGCAAGGGCGATCGCGGCTACGCGCACAAGATCTACCTGCTCGGCGCCGATCATCACGGCTACGTCGCGCGTCTCAAGGCGCTCGCGGGTGCGGCCGGCGACGATCCCGAGCGCGACATCGAGGTGCTGATCGGCCAGCTCGTGTCGATCAACGGGGCCAAGCTCTCCAAGCGCGCGGGCAACATCATCGAGCTCGACGACCTGCGTGCGTGGCTCGGCACCGACGCGCTGCGCTATTCGCTCGAGCGGTACCCAGCCGACTCGCCGCTCTCACTCGATCCGGATCTGCTGCGCAAGCGCACGAACGACAATCCGGTGTTCTACGTGCAGTACGCCCACGCGCGCACCCACAACGTGGGGCGGAACGCAGCGGAGTCCGGCGTCACTCGTGAGACGTTCGCGCCGGAGCTGCTCGCGCACGAGACGGAGTCGGCGCTGCTGGGAGCGCTGCAGGAGTTCCCGCGCATCGTCGCCTTCGCCGCCGAGGAGCGTCAGCCGCACCGCGTCGCGCGCTACCTCGAGGAGGTCGCAGGCCTCTACCATCGCTGGTACGACAACTGCCGTGTCACGCCGAGGGGCGATGAGCCGGTCGAACCGGTGCACGGCACCCGCCTCTGGCTGAACGACGCCACAGGCCAGGTGCTGCGCAACGGGCTCAGCCTGTTGGGCGTCGGAGCCCCAGAGCGGATGTGAGAGGAACGGATGGCCGGGATGAATGATGCGCGTGCTTCGGAGTCCTGGCTGCCCGAGGTGCTGGACGAGGCGGAGGCGCACGTCCCACGCAGGAGGGGGCGGTGGATCCTGCCGCTGCTCGTCGTGCTCGTTCTCCTCGCCGCCGCCTTCGCCGTGGCCGAGTGGATCAGCCGGATGGTGCTGACCAGCGCCGTCGACGCGGCGGTGATGCAGGCCGGAGTCGATGTCGACGGCCCGGTCGAGGTCGTCGTACCTGGGCTGCTGCTTCCGCAGGTCGCAACGGGGTCGGTCGGCGAGGTGAGAGTGGCGGTCGCCGACGCGAGCTTCGAGGGCATATCCGCCGATGTCGAGATCACAGCGCACGACGTGAGTGTGCTCGGCCGCACGGCGGATTCCATCGACCTCGTCGCCGTGACCGACGCCGACGGCGTGCACGCTCTGCTCGAGCAGGCAGACGGCGAATGGGAGGCGCTGGGCGGGGCGCCTGATGTGGCAGTGGAAGAGCCCGTCGTGGCGCTCTCGGCCGAGGTGTCGGTCCTCGGCGCGGCCGTCCCGCTCTCGTTCGACGTGCGGCCGAGCGCCGAAGACGGCGACCTGCTGCTCGAACCGGATGCCGTCAGAGTCGCGGGGGCGGAGGTCGGTCAGGATGCGCTCGCACAGCTCCCGCCCGTCGCGTCGATGCTGTCGGCGCCCATCCCGGTGTGCGTGGCAGGTTCCCTGCCGACAGGGGCGACGCTCACCGGCGTCGCTGTCTCGGGCGACGAAGTGGTGCTCAGCCTGGACGTCGACGGCGAGATCCTCGTCACGCCGTCGCTCCGCGCGCGCGGCTACTGCGAGTGACTTCTGGGGGCGTCCGGCGCCGAGGGGCGCAGGGGCGGTCTGGTGCAGGATCGCCGACGTCGTGGCCGTAGACTCGGTGTCGTGTCCGCCGACAACTCACCCGTCCTCGCGCCAGAGTGGCTGGCCGTTCCCGACGATCCGAACGACCTCGCCGCCGGTGTCTGGCCGATCACAGCCCACCGCACCGGCGACGGCGAACTGAACCTCGGCGGCGTCGACGCATCGGATCTGCGCGCCGAATTCGGCACGCCGCTGCTGGTGCTCGACGAGGAGGACGCCCGCGCCCGCGCGGTCGAGGCGCACAGGGCCTTCACCCGCGCGGCCGCCTCCCACGGGACCGAGGCGCGCGTGTACTACGCGGGCAAGGCGTTCCTCAGCGTCGAGGTCGCACGTTGGATGATCGAGGCAGGACTGAACGTCGACGTGTGCTCGCGCGGCGAGCTCGAGATCGCACTCGCCGCCGGCGTGCCGGCGGACAGAATCGGCTTCCACGGCAACAACAAGCTGGTCTCCGAGCTCGTTCGCGCCGTCGAGGTCGGAGTCGGCACGATCATCGTCGACTCCGACGTCGAGATCGAGCGACTCGGTGAGATCGCCTCCCGCTTCGACGCCGTGCAGAGCGTGCTCGTGCGGGTGCGCAGCGGGGTGCACGCCGACACTCATGAGTTCCTCGCCACCGCCCACGAGGACCAGAAGTTCGGATTCTCCCTCCCTGACGCCGAGCGCGCAGTCGAGCGCATCAGAGAGTTCGACGGCCTGCGCTTCCTCGGCCTGCACTGCCACATCGGCTCGCAGATCTTCGGCGTCGACGGGTTCCGCGAATCGGCTGCCAGGGTGCTCGAACTGCACGCCCGTCTGCTGGAAGGCGGTGACGTGCCGGTGATGAACCTCGGCGGCGGCTTCGGCATCGCCTACACGCGCGCCGACGAACCCACCCCCATCGCCGAACTGGCGGGCGACATCGTCGCGGCCGTCGCCGAGGAGTGCTTCGCGCTCGGCGTCGCGCTGCCCGCACTGGCCTTCGAGCCCGGCCGCAGCATCATCGGCCCGTCAGGAGTGAGCCTGTACGAGGTGGGGACGACCAAGGCCGTCGAGCTCGACGACGGCGAGCGCACCTACATCAGCGTCGACGGCGGCATGAGCGACAATGCGCGCCCCGCGCTGTACGGCGCACAGTACTCCGCTCGCCTCGCCTCGCGCAGCGGCGAGGGCGAACCCGCGCTGAGCCGCGTGGTCGGTCTGCACTGCGAATCGGGCGACATCGTCGTCGACCATGAGTATCTGCCGAGCGACGTCGGTCCCGGCGACCTGCTGGCTGTGCCCGTCACCGGTGCGTACTGCGCCGCGCTGTCGAGCAACTACAACCACACCCCCCGCCCGCCGATCGTCGCCGTCCGGCGGGGAGCGGCGCGGCTGCTGGTGCGAGGCGAGACGCTCGATGACCTGCTCGCCCGCGATATCGCCTACACGACCGAAGCGGCAGACCCCGAGGCTGCCGGAGAGGGAGAAGAATGAACGAACAACGCCGACTCCGCGTTGCGCTGCTGGGTGCCGGATCCGTGGGCTCCCAGGTGGCCAGCCTGCTCCTGAAGCAGGGCGACGCGCTCGCTGAGCGCACCGGCGCTCAGCTCGAGCTCGCCGGCATCGCCGTGCGCAACCTCGACGCCCCGCGTGATGTGGAGCTGCCGCGGGAGCTGCTCACGACGGATGTCGAGAGCCTGATCGTCGGCAGCGACATCGTGATCGAGCTGATGGGCGGCATCGAGCCGGCGCGCACCCACATCCTCACGGCGCTGAGGGCCGGGGCCGATGTCGTCACGGGCAACAAGGCGCTGCTCGCCGAGCACGGCGCGGAGATCTTCGACGCCGCCGATCAGGTCGGCGCCTCCGTCTCCTACGAGGCCGCTGTCGCTGCAGCCATCCCGATCATCCGGCCGCTGAAGGACTCGCTCGCCGGTGACAGGATCGACCGCATCTCCGGCATCCTGAACGGCAGCACCAACTTCATCCTCGACAAGATGGACCGAGAGGGGATGCCTGCTGCCGAGGCGCAGCGGATGGCGACCGACCTCGGATACCTCGAGGCTGACCCCACGCTCGACCTCGCCGGCTACGACGCGGCGCACAAGGCGGCGATTCTCGCCAGCCTCGCCTTCCACACGAAGGTCTCGCTCGACGACGTGCACCGCGAGGGCATCGAGTCCATCACGGACGAGATGATCGAGGGTGCCCGTCACGCCGGCTACGTCGTGAAGCTGCTCGCCGTGTGCGAGCGACTCACGGAGCCGGAGGGCGACTCGGTGTCGGTGCGGGTGTACCCGGCGCTGATCGACAGGCAGCACCCGATGGCCAACGTGCACGGCGGCAACAACGCCGTGTTCGTCGAGGCGGCATCGGCGGGGCCCCTGATGTTCTACGGCGCAGGAGCGGGCGGTCGCGAGACCGCATCGGCCGTGATGGGCGACGTCGTCTCCGCGGCACGGCGCCACATCGCAGGGGGCGTCGGCGTCGGCGAGTCACCGCGCCTGAGTCTGCCCGTCGCCCCCGTCGGACGCATCTACACGCGCTACCAGGTGCGCCTCGAGGTCGCTGATGCGCCTGGCGTGCTGCAGGAGATCGCCGGCATCTTCAACGATGCGGGCGTCTCGGTGGCGACCGTCGACCAGACGCAGGTCGAAGAAGGGCCGGACGGAGCGCGCAGCCGAGCGATGATCGTGCTCGCGACGCACCGGGCGCGCGAGGAGGCACTCAGGGCGACTGTCGAGCGGCTGAACGCCAGCGACGTCGTCGTGGACGTCGTGTCGGTGCTGCGCGTAGAGGGTGAGTGACATGGCGCGCCGTCCCTCGGGGGTGCGTGCATGAGCGCGGTATCCGAGCGCACCGTCTGGGTGCGCGTTCCGGCGACGAGCGCGAACCTCGGGCCGGGCTTCGACACGCTCGGCCTCGCGCTGAGCGTCTATGACCGACTGACCGTCACGGCGCTGGACTCCGACGCGCTCGAGATCGAGGTGACCGGCACCGGGGCCGAGGAGATCGCGCGCGACGAATCGAACCTCGTCGCACGGTCGATCTGGCACGTCTACGCGCAGCTCGGAATCGAGCCGCCTGGTCTGCGGATCATCGCGCACAACGAGATCCCGCACGGCCGAGGGCTGGGCTCATCCGGATCGGCCGTCGTATCGGGAATCCTCGCTGCGAAGGGCCTGCTGGCGGGTGCAGCCGAGCTGAGCGCGGACGACCTGCTGCGGCTGGCGACCGAGCTGGAGGGGCACCCGGACAACGTGGCGCCCGCACTGTTCGGAGGACTCACGATCGCCTGGGTGGACCACGGTGTGCCGCAGCACAAGAAGCTGCTCGTGCACCGGGGCGTGTCACCGCTGGTGTTCGTGCCGTCCTTCACGATGTCCACGTCCGTGGCGCGCGGACTGCAGCCGGACCAGGTCTCGCGCGAGGACGCCGTGTTCAACCTCTCGCGCTCCGCGCTGCTGATCGCGGCGCTGACGCAGAGCCCAGAACTGCTGCTGGCGGCGACCGATGACAAGCTGCACCAGACATACCGTGCAGGAGCAATGCCCGAGACGCATCGCCTCGTCACCGCGCTGCGCAAGGCGGGGTTCGCTGCGGTCGTCTCAGGAGCGGGACCGAGCGTGCTCGTGATGGCAGATGGACCTGGTCGCCGCCTCGAAGCGGTCGATGTCGCGAACGCCGTGACGGACACCCCGTGGGAGTCGCTGATCGTCGCCGTCGACTTCAAGGGTGGTACAGTGAGGAGCACAGCGGAGGGTGCCTTCGAGCACGAAATCTGACCTCCGTCGCAAATCTGCGAAGCCCCGCACGGTGCCTTTCTGTCTGCTCGGATGCAGTACGCCGTCCTCAGTCTGACAAGCACCGGCGCACGACGTGGCGCGCGCATGGTGATTCCCCCGAGGGGAACCCCTGCGGTGGCTCATTTCCACGCCCCATCAAGGAGTCATGTTGGAGTCCATCTCCGAGAACCCGGACGTTCACGGCGAGAGCGCTGGCGCCGCCGCGACCGAGTCGGCAGCCGAAGCGCCAGCGAAGGCGCCGCGCAAGCGGGCGCCGCGCCGTCGCACGACGAAGGCCGCGTCGGCCGACGACGCACAGAAGACCGAGACCGCCGAGGCCACGGAGGCCACGGCGGATGCCGCAGCGGCAGCGGATGCGCCGACGGAGAAGCCGAAGCGCGCGCCTCGCACGCGCAAGACCGCCGCCGTCGCAACGGACGAGGCACAGAAGCCGGAGGAAGCTGCGGAGCAGAACTCCGAGGCTGCCGCTGCCGACGCTCCGGCCGAGAAGCCGAAGCGCGCGCCGCGCCGCCGGACGACGAAGGCCGCAGAGGCGGAGAAGCCGGCCGACCAGGTCGAGGCGGCTGAGGCTCCGGCTGCTGAGCAGTCGCAGGGCGGGAACGCCGACGCGAAGCCGGCCGACGAGAGCACTGAGGCCGACAAGCGCGACGCTCAGGGTGCTCAGGGCGACGCGCCCAAGCGCGGCAGGAAGCCGCAGCGGTCGGCGGCCGACGCCGACGCCGAGAAGAGCAGCGAAGACGAGCAGTCGAGCGCTGACAAGCAGTCGAGCGCTGACAAGCAGTCAGGTGACAGGCCGGACGCCGACGGCGACGATGCCGAGGACGGTTCGGGGCGCGGACGCCGCAGCCGGAACCGGAACCGCAACCGCAACAAGAACAAGTCGGACGCGGGCGACGGCGAAGGCGACGACAGGTCGGCGCAGAACGGCGGCCAGAACGGCGGCCAGAACGGCGGCCAGAACAGCAATGGCCGCGGCGGGCGCAACGCCGGCGGCGGCAGCAACGAGCAGAGCGACGCCGCGTCCTCGCGCGGACGCGGTCGCAACAAGCGTCGCGGCGGCCAGGGCGACGAGTTCGAGCCGGAGGTCACCGAGGACGATGTGCTGATTCCGATCGCCGGAATCCTCGATGTGCTCGACAACTACGCATTCGTGCGCACGACGGGCTACCTGCCTGGTCAGCAGGACGTCTACGTCTCGCTCGGCCAGGTCAAGAAGTACAACCTGCGCAAGGGCGACGCCGTCGTCGGCTCGATCAAGCAGCCCCGCGAGGGTGAGCAGCACGGGCGCCAGAAGTACAACGCGCTCGTGAAGGTCGACTCGATCAACGGTCTGTCGACGGACGACGCGGCCGACCGCGTCGAGTTCGGCAAGCTCACGCCTCTCTACCCGCAGGAGCGCCTGCGGATGGAGACGGCGCCCGAGAAGCTGACGCAGCGGATGATCGACCTGGTCTCACCGGTCGGCAAGGGCCAGCGCGGCCTGATCGTCGCGCCCCCCAAGGCGGGCAAGACGATCGTGCTGCAGCAGATCGCGAACGCGATCGCGCAGAACAACCCGGAAGCCCACCTCATGGTGGTGCTGGTCGACGAGCGTCCAGAAGAGGTCACCGACATGCAGCGTTCGGTGTCCGGCGAGGTCATCGCCTCGACGTTCGATCGTCCTGCCGAGGACCACACCACGGTGGCCGAGCTCGCGATCGAGCGCGCCAAGCGCCTCGTCGAACTGGGTCGCGACGTGGTCGTCCTGCTCGACTCGATCACTCGCCTCAGCCGTGCCTACAACGTCTCGGCTCCGACATCCGGTCGTGTGCTCTCCGGCGGCGTCGACGCGGCGGCGCTGTACCCGCCGAAGAAGTTCTTCGGCGCGGCGCGCAACATCGAGAACGGCGGCTCGCTGACGATCCTCGCCACTGCGCTCGTGGAGACCGGGTCCAAGATGGACGAGGTCATCTTCGAGGAGTTCAAGGGCACAGGCAACATGGAGCTGCGCCTGTCGCGCCAGCTCGCCGACAAGCGCATCTTCCCGGCCATCGACGTGAACGCGTCGTCGACCCGCCGCGAGGAGATGCTGCTGTCGAACGACGAGGTGCAGATCACCTGGCAGCTGCGCCGTGCCCTGGCTGGCATGGACCAGCAGCATGCGCTCAGCGTCATCCTCGAGAAGCTCAGGGAGACGCAGTCGAACGTCGAGTTCCTCGTGCAGATGCGCAAGTCGATTCCGGCGAACGGCAACGGCCGCGACACCGACATCCGATAAGGGGAGCAACGAGTGTTCGAGTCGGTTGATGCGCTCATCGACGAGCACCGTCGGGTTCAGGAGGAGCTCTCCGATCCGGCGGTGCACGCCGACCCCGCGCGAGCGAAGCGCGTCAACCGGCGCTACGCCGAACTGAACCGCATCGTGCAGGCGCACCAGACGTGGGTCAGCGCGGGGGAGGACCTCGACGCCGCGCGCGAGCTCGCCGCAGAGGACGAGGCGTTCGCCGCCGAAGTTCCCTCGCTCGAGGAGCATCTCGCCGAGTCGCAGGAGCGGCTGCGCCGTCTGCTGATCCCGCGCGACCCGGATGACGCCCGCGACGTGATCATGGAGATCAAGGCGGGGGAGGGCGGAGCGGAGAGCGCTCTGTTCGCCGCCGATCTGCTGCGCATGTACCTGCAGTACGCGGCGTCGCAGGGGTGGAAGACCGAGATGATCGAGTCGGACCACTCCGATCTCGGCGGCTACAAGAACGTGCAGGTGGCGTTCAAGAGCTCGTCGAACGACCCGGCCAGCGGCGTGTGGGCGCACCTGAAGTACGAGGGCGGAGTGCACCGCGTACAGCGAGTGCCTGCCACCGAGTCGCAGGGGCGCATCCACACGTCGACGACCGGAGTGCTGGTCTTCCCCGAGGTGGATGAGCCGGATGAGGTCGAGATCAGTCAGAACGACCTCAAGATCGACGTGTACCGCTCATCCGGCCCAGGCGGGCAGTCGGTGAACACCACCGACTCCGCCGTGCGCATCACGCACGTGCCGACCGGCATCGTGGTGTCGATGCAGAACGAGAAGTCGCAGCTGCAGAACCGCGAGGCGGCCATGCGGGTGCTGCGGGCCCGCCTGCTCGCCAGGCAGCAGGAGGAGCTGCAGGCCGCCGCGGCGGATGCGCGCAAGAGCCAGATCCGCGGCATGGATCGTTCTGAGCGCATCCGAACGTACAACTTCCCCGAGAACCGCATCGCCGACCACCGCACGGGGTACAAGGCGTACAACCTCGACCACGTCATGGATGGCGCACTCGCCCCCGTGGTCGAGTCGTGCATCGAGGCAGACGAGGCCGAGCGCCTCGCCTCGCTCGGGGAGTGACGGCGTCGTTCACGAGTGCCGTTGTGCGCGTTTCGGCGCCGATATCGACGGTTTCGCACTCGCGAGCGCGGGTTGTGGATAGGTTCTGCGAGGAGAGCGCGCAGCGGGGCATGATCGGTGGATGCGCGGGTCGGGGAGGCTGCCGGACGGTCTCGGCGAACAGTTCTCGGTAGTCGAGGCCGCCTCGCGCGGCGTCCTCCCCGGGCGATTGCGCTCGGCCGATCTGGAGCGACCGTTCCGCGGCGTGCGCGTGCGTGCGGTGCGGGATGCCGTTCCTCGCGCATCCGCGGCAGAAGCCGAGCGGGATGACGCCTGGCAGCGGATCATGGCGTATGCGCAGATCATGCCGGAGCATGCGTTCTTCATCGGGCCGACCGCCGCCCTCATCCGCGGAGTCCCGATGCCGATGAGGACGCACGAGATGCTTCACGTCGGAGTGCGATACCCCAGGACGCCGCCGCGGCGAGCGGGGATCAGGGGGAGCCGACTGTGCGTGGCTGATGCCGAAGTCGTGAACGGTCTCAGCGTCGCGACTCCGGCACTGACGTGGGCGACGCTCGGCCCCTTCCTCAGTGAGTACGATCTCGTTGCGGCGACCGATTATCTGCTGCGTCTTCCTCGTTCGCCCGGAGGGTTCCACGCACTCGCCCGCACCACACCCTTCGCGACTCGCGACGAACTCGCCACCGTGCTCCGCTCGAACCGCTGGCAGAGCGCGCCCGCACTGCGCCGAGGGCTCGAGCGGGCACGAACCGGGTCGTCGTCGCGGCCGGAGAGCCGGGTGCGTCTGATGATCGTCGATGCCGGATTGCCCGAGCCCGAGATCGACTACGACATCCGCTCCGAAAGCGGCATGTTCATCGCGTGCGCCGATCTCGCCTATCCGGATCGCCGTCTCGCAATCGAGTACGAAGGCGACGGGCACAGGGAGCGAGCGCAGTTCGAGCACGACATCAATCGTTTCGCTCGCATGGAGGAGCACCGCTGGCGCGCCGTGCGCCTGACATCCGAGCACGTATTCCGCATCCCGCGCGAAGCCATCCGGCGTATCCTGCGCGCCTACCGGCGGTGACTCGTCGTTCACGAGTGCCGTTGTGCGCGTTTCGGCGCTGATATCGACCATTTCGCACTCGCGAATCGGCGTCGCCATCAGGGGCGGGACGTGGAGAGCGCTGCCCTTGTCAGCGCGGGTGTGCGGGCGTAGGATTCGGGACAAGCGCTATACCGGTTGGAGCGGAACCCGAAACCGCTCCTATCCGAACTGGCCGACACGACATGCTGAACACCTGGTTGTCGGCGCGGTTTCGTCAGAGTTGACGCCGCGCCGTTCTGCCCACGATCCGATGATCGAGTGCCGTGGCGACACAGCCGGGCGTGCCTTTGTGCATGCCCGCCCATTGTGTTCGTCCACTCTCAAAGGAACAACGTGGATACCCGAAAGCGGGGACTCACCCTGCTCACACTCGGCGCGCTCTGTGCTGCGCTCTTGTCATCCTTCGCCGCTGCGCCCGCGTTCGCGGACGACAGCGCGCCGCCGCCGGCGGAACAGCAGGCGGCCGACGAATCGGCCCAGGACGCGGAATCGACCGCGCCTGAACCGAAGACCGAACCCGAACCGCCCGCGCCGGAACCTGAGCCTCCCGCGCCCGAGCCGGAACCCGAGCCTCCCGCGCCCGAACCCGAACCGGAGCCGGCGCCTGTGGTGCCCGAATCCGAGCCGGTCGCGCCGGAGCCCGAACCCGTTGAACCCGACGCTCCCGTGGAGGAGCCGCCAGGCGATGACGTCGGGACGGCTGCTGACGACACGGCCGACGGCGGCGACGACGCTGCCGCGTCGGATGTCGCACAGGAAGGCGAGAGTGAGAAGGACGCCGAACTCGCGAAGGACGAGGAGCTCGCCGTCGCTGCCGAGGAAGAAGAGCAGGTCTGCGAGGGACTCGACAGCGGCAAGATCGATGTCGTAGGGAGCGATGAATCTCTCGTCATCACGGCGCCCGATGGCAAGCTCATCTCCGCGTACTGCGTCAAGGCGGGATCCGCGCAGCAGGACGAAGGCCCGGAGTATGTCGACGTCGACCCGCCGCAGGAGGAGGTCACGATCAGTCACTCCAGTGGGAAGGACATCTCGCACTATTCCGTGGCGTACGTCGACATCGAGCCAGGGATGGTGACCGTCACCAAGAGCGTCGACGGCACGGCCGACGGCTACTGGTGGGAGTTCGAGATCTCGCTGGACGGGGATGCCAGAACCGTGAACAGCGATGCTCCGACGGCTGAATGGGGCGACCTCGCCCCTGACGTCTACACGCTGTCCGAGCCGAGCCTGCCCGATGGCTGGACGAACGGCGACATCTCGTGCAATGCACCGGATGCCGATGCCGGCATGGCCGGTCACCAGATCGAGATCACGTCCGGACTGTCGGTCGTGTGCTCGCTGACGAACACCGCCGCGCCCGGTCAGGTCTCGCTCACCAAGGGCGTGAACGGCGTCTCCGACGACTACCCGTGGAGCTTCGCGTTCCAGCTGGACGGCGATGAGCGGACGGTCACGAACGAGAGCCCGATGGAGACATGGACCGGCCTTGTCGTCGGTGACGTGGTCACGCTGATGGAGACCGATCCCGGCGGCGTCTGGACGGCGGGGGCGATCGGGTGCGATGCACCGGATGCCGACGCCGGCATGGCCGGATACCAGATCGAGATCACACCCGGCCTCATGGTCGAGTGCTGGGCGGAGAACACCGCGGTACCCGGCAGCGTCACCGTGACCAAGTCGGCGCTCGGCGGTGACGGAGAATTCGACTTCGTGCTGCAGCCGCTGGACGGCTCCGGCGAGGCGATGACGGGTACGGCGACGACATCCGGCGGTACGGGGCACACGACGTTCCCCGCACTGCAGGGAGGGTCGATGTACTCGCTGAGCGAAGTCGACGCCGGGGACATATGGGTCGGCGGTGACCTGATGTGCGCCGTCGACGGCGACGCCATCGATCCGTCGGGCTTCATGGTGCATCCGGGAGACGAGATCTCCTGCGAGATCGAGAACGTCAAGCGCGGAGAGATCATCGTCGACAAGGTGACGGATCCGGGCCACGACGATACGGCCTTCGACTTCTCGTGGGGGCCGGGCGGTGACGCATCCGGTGCGTTCTCGCTGACGGATGATGACGCGGCCTTCTCGACCGGTCTGCTCGACCCCGGCGGCTACACCGTGGCCGAGGCGGAGCGCGAGGGCTGGATGCTGAGCGGGCTGGCCTGCGTCGACGACGGAACCGGTGATGCCGCAGCGGCTTCGTACGACGGCGCGGCGGCCATGATCGACCTCGCGCCCGGACAGGTCGTCGTGTGCACCTTCACGAATGAGAAGGAGGAGACACCGGCCATCGTCCCGCCGACTCCCGCTGAGCCGACTCCCGCTGCACCGGTGCCCGCCGCACCGATGCCAGCTGAGCCGACTCCCACTGAGCCGACTCCCGCTGCACCGACGTCGGGGCTGGCGGTGACAGGCGGCGGGGCATCTTCGACCGCCGCGGCTGTCGCACTCGGCATGCTCCTGCTCGGAGCGGCACTGATCGGATACAGGCGGCTCACCCGTCGGGGAGGTGAGCACCTGTAGGGGAGGGACCCCACCGGGGGCATCGCCCGGATCGTCGAAGGGCAGACGATACGATCCGAATGGGCGATGCCCCCGGTGGTCTGTGTGCTGTTCGCGGCGCGACCGTGCCGGATACCGTCATCCGAATCGCCGGCGCGAGAGCAGGGAGGCCGCGAGCCATCCGGCCGCGAGGATAGCCGCGCACCAGGCGAGGGCGATCCAGATCTCCGCGCCCACGGGCGTGCCGCCGAACAGTGCGCGCAGAGTCTCGACGATCGGCGTGACCGGCTGGTTCTCCGCGAACCAGCGCACGGGGCCCGGCATGCCATGAGTCGGCACGAATGCCGAGCTGAGGAAGGGCAGGAAGATCAGCGGGTAGCTGAACGCGCTCGCGCCGTCGATCGACTTCGCGCCGAGGCCCGACAGCACGGCGACCCACGTCAGGGCGAGGGTGAACAGGACCAGGATGCCGACGACCGCGAGCCATTCCAGCGGGCCCGCGCTGGTGCGGAACCCCATCAGTGCGGCCACGCCCGTGACGATCGTCAGCGCGACGAGGTTCGCCACCACCGAGGTCAGCACGTGCGCCCACAGTGTGGCCGATCGGGCGATGGGCATGGAGCGGAACCTCGCGTTCAGTCCGCCCTGCATGTCGAGGAAGAGGCGGTATGCCGTGTACGCCACACCGGATGCGACGGTGATCAGCAGGATGCCTGGCAGCAGGTAGTCGACGTACTCTGCGCCTCCCACATCGATCGCACTGCCGAACACGTAGACGAACAGCAGCAGGAACGCGATGGGCATCAGCGCTGTCGTGACGATCGTGTCGGGGCTGCGCAGAATGTGCGTCAGCGACCGCTTCGTGAGCGTGAGGCTGTCGCTCAATGCGTGTGACGCACTCATCGGTCTGCCTCCCCCTTTTCGGCACCAGGGGCGGGAGCCATCTGCTTTCCTGTGATCGCGAGGAAGATGTCCTCGAGACTCGGCTGCTTCTCGACGTACTCGACCTTCGCCGGCGGGAATCGGCTCTTCAGCTCGTCGAGCGTGCCCTCGGCGATGATCGTCCCGTCGCCGAGGATGGCGATGCGATCGGCGAGACGTTCGGCTTCGTCGAGGTACTGCGTCGTCAGCAGCACGGTCGTCCCACCGGACGCGAGCTCCTCGACGATGCCCCAGACCTCCTGCCGCGCGTGCGGGTCGAGGCCCGTCGTCGGTTCGTCGAGGAAGATGACCGGCGGATCCCCGATCAGGCTCATCGCGATATCGAGCCGCCGTCGCATGCCGCCGGAATACGTGCCGGCACGTCGGTCGGCGGCATCCGAGATTGAGAAGCGGTGCAGAAGCCGGTCCGCGACGCCCCGGGGATCGGTGATGTGGCGGAGCTTCGCCACCAGCACGAGGTTCTCCCGGCCCGTGAGCACCTCGTCGACGGCGGCGAACTGCCCGGTGAGGCTGACCGAATCCCTGATGCCCGGCGCCTGCGTTCGGATGTCGAGGCCCGCGACCTGAGCGGAGCCTGCGTCGGCACGCGACAGCGTTGCGAGGATCCGCACGAGCGTCGTCTTCCCCGCACCGTTCGCGCCGAGCAGTGCGAAGACGCTGCCAGGCGCGACATCGAAGCTCACTCCGCGCAGGACCGCGAGGTCCTTGAACGACTTCTCGATGCCGTCGACCCGGATGGCGGGTGCGATCGCAGTCACGATGTCCCTTCCTGAGCCGCGGCGCGATCGATGGCGTCGCGCAGCCTTGCGCGCTCCTTGTCCATCCACGTCTTGTCGGTGTAGCTGGTGATGAAGGTCTCGATGAACTCGACCGGGTCCTCGCCGACCACCTCTCTGACCGGTGATCGGTTCTCGGCGGTGGATTCCATCAGCTCCAGCAGGTCGCGCATCATCTCGAGCAGCACCGCTCCGCCCGCGAGCCCGCCCACCGACATCAGGTAGCGCTCCAGCGCCTCCGCGGTTTCGCGATAGGGCGACGGCAGCTGCTTCTGCCTCTCCTTCAGCCGACGGTAGGTCTTCTTGTCCTCCAGCGAGCCCGTGACGAGCTCGATCCATTTCGGTGCCATGTCAGTTCCCTCCGTTGCGGATGTGGTCGAGGCGGCCGGAGATGGCGCCCCATGCTGTCCAGAATTCGTCGAGTCGTTCGACCCCTGCGGCGTTCAGCGTGTACACCTTGCGCGGCGGCCCCTTCTGGGAGGGGACCTTCTCGACGTCGACCAGCTCGCGGCGCTCTATGCGCACGAGCAGGGCGTACACGGTGCCCTCGACGACATCGGTGAAGCCGAGCTCCTGCAGGTGAGTCGTGAGGTCGTATCCGTGCCACGCCCTGCCGCGCAGGAGTTCGAGGATGACGCCCTCGAGCACTCCCTTGAGCAGCTCGGTCTCCTGTTTTCCCATTGCTCCTCCGATAGTCAGTGATGCTGAGTACTGCTACACAGTAACGCTGAGTACTGGTAATAAGCAATACTGAGTACCGATTCGGCGTGTCGTGTCGACGCATCAGGAGCGGACCAGGGGCGAAGATGGGGGAGTGGAGCTTCATGAACTCGGCCTCGTCCCGCTGGCGCGCGCGCTCGCCGTGCGCGAGGTGTCACCTGAGGAGGTCGTGCGGCACTTCCTCGCCCGGGTCGGAGCGCTGTGCGATCTCGGTGCGTTCGTCGAGGTGACGCAGGCCGCAGCGCTCGAGCGTGCGAGGGCGCTGAATCCGGATGGCAGAGGCGCAGCGCCGCTGTGGGGCGTGCCGGGCGCCGACAAGGACCTCGTCGCCCGCGCCGGGGTGCCCACCAGATACGGGTCGCGTGCTTTCATCGACTTCGTGCCAGAGACCTCCGACCCCCTGGCGCTGGCCCTCGACAGCGCAGGCTCGATCAGCCTCGGCAAGACGAACACCCCGGAGTTCGGCCTCACCGGCTACACCGAGTCGGAGATCGCCCCGCCCGCGCGCAACCCGTGGCGACCGGAGACGGGCGCCGGCGGATCCAGCGGCGGTGCGGCCGTCGCCGTCGCGACCGGGCAGCTGCCAGCCGCAGCGGCCTCCGACGGCGGAGGCTCGATCCGGATCCCCGCGGCCACTGTCGGCGTGGTCGGCATCAAACCCTCACGCGGGAGGCTGCCGATCGCGAACGGGCTCGATTCTCCTGGCGGGCTGTCGGTCGCCGGGCCCATTGCCCGCTCCGTCGAAGACGCGGCCCACCTGCTCGACGCTCTGGCGGCATCCGGACCGCCGCGTCACGCCACGACGGCTCAGGGCAGCGGGCCGTTCGCGGAACACGCACGCAGGGATCCGGATATCCGGATGCGCGTCGGCGCCACCCTCGTGACGCCGTGGGACGGCTGGACGGACACGACCCTCGACCCGCGCGCGCTCGCCGCGTACGAGCTCGCGGCGCGGGCGCTGGCGACGGCCGGCCACGACGTCGACGAGGCGACGTGGGATCCGAAGGGCTACCCGGAGATGTTCACGACGATCTGGAAGGCATCGGCCGCTCGTGTGCCCGTCGCGGACGACCGGCTCGACGCGGCCGTCGGCCCCTTCACCGCCTGGATGGTGCGGCAGGGGCGTGCGCTGAGCGCGGAGACCGTGATCGGCGGATACCAGGCGGCGACGGCGTTCGAGCGCGCCACGATCGAAGCGTTCTCGGCGTACGATGCGGTGCTCACACCGGCCCTGGCGATGGAGCCGCAGCCGATCGGCTGGGCGAGCCGAGGAACCGAGCCGATGGAGAACTTCGCCAGGCAGTGCAGCTATGCTCCGCACACCAGCTTCGTCAATGTCGCCGGTCTGCCGGCCATCACCGTGCCGGTCACGTCAGAGCCTGATGAGCGCCCCTGGAGCGTGCAGCTGGTCGGCCGCCCAGGCGGCGAGTCGGCGATCATCGCCCTTGCCGCGCAGCTGGAGCGCGCCCGCGGCACCCTCCCGCTCCCGCCCGTCTGAAGCTCAGATCTGGTACTCGGGGGCCTGAAGGAGAGCTTGGGTGTCGGCGCCGGGCTCGCGAGGGCGGACCTTGGCGGGGATGCCGAGCAGCACGCTGCCTGCGGGGGCGTCGCGGGTGACGACAGCATTCGCACCGACCGTGGAGTTCTCACCGATCGTGACGGGGCCGAGCACCTTCGCCCCTGCGCCGACCGCGACGCCGTCGCCGAGGGTGGGATGGCGCTTCCCCTTCGCGAGGGAGCGGCCGCCGAGCGTCACACCGTGGTACAGCATCACGTCGTCGCCGACCTCGGCGGTCTCGCCGATCACGACGCCTGAGCCGTGGTCGATGAAGAATCGGTGACCGATCGTCGCGCCCGGATGGATCTCGATCCCTGTGATGGCCCGCATCAGCTGCGAACCGGCACGGGCGATGAAGCGGAACCCGCGACGCCACAGCCGGTGATTGATGCGGTGCGCCCAGATCGCGTGCAGGCCGGGGTAGAGCAGCGCGATCTCCACCGCACCGCGCGCGGCGGGGTCCCGCTGCCTGGCGGCGGCGATGTCCTCGCGGATGCCGATTTCCATACCTCGAACCTACCGAACCGGGCAGGGCCCGGGATCGATGTTGCAGATATCGACGCCGGGCCCGTGCGCGGGATCGGGCGTGCCGGATCGATCAGCGCGGGGCGATCTCGTCGACCGGAACGCCGAGACGATCGGCCTTGACGAGGTCGGCGCAGCGCTCACCGATCAGCATCACGGTGATGTTCGGGTTCACCGAGACGATCTCCGGCATCACAGAGGCGTCGGCCACGCGCAGTCCGGAAACGCCCTTGACCCGCAGCTGCGGATCCAGCGGCGACGAATCATCGTCGACGGCGCCCATCCGCACCGAACCGGTGGGGTGATACACCGTGTTGTGGGTCTTCGCCATGTAGTCGGCGATCTCCTCGTCGGTGTTCACGTCGGGACCGGGGAACAGCTCGCGTCCCGTCCACTCCGCCATGGCGGGCTGAGCGGCGATCTCCCTGGCAAGCTTGATGCCGTCCACCATCACCTGCATGTCATGCGGGTCGGTGAAATAGCGCGGGTCGACCTTCGGCTTGTCGCGGAAGTCGCAGGAGCGCAGCCGCACCGTGCCACGGCTGCGGGCGTGCGTGACGTTCGGCGTGAGCACGAACACGTTCTCCGCCGTCGGGTAGCCCTGCCGCAGCGTGTGCATGTCGAACGGCGCCGTGCCGTAGTGGAACATCAGGTCGGGCCGGTCGTCGCCGCGCTCGACGGCAGTGGGCGTTCGGGAGAAGATGCCGATTTCCCACCACTGCGTCGACTCGGTGACCATCGGCTGCTTCGCCTCCCACGAGATCACGCCCTCAGGATGATCCTGCGAGTGCGAGCCGACCCCAGGGGAGTCGACGAGCACGTCGACGCCGACCTCGACGAGATGCTCGGCAGGACCGACGCCGGAGAGCATCAGCAGCTTGGGGGAGTCGATCGCCCCCGCCGAGAGGATCACTTCGCGGCCTGCGCCGATGCGCACCGTGCCGGCGAGGTCGGCCGCCTGCACGTCGACGCCGATTGCGCGCTGATCGTCGTCGAACACGATCCGCTTGACTCGATGCTCGGTGAGGATCGACAGGTTCTCACGCTCGAGCACCGGATGCAGGTAGCTCACGGACGACGACGAACGCACGCCGTCCTCACGTGCGTTGATCTGGAAGAAGTTCGCGCCCTCGACGACCGTGGTGCCGTTGTTGAACTGCATCCGAGGGATGCCGACCTGCTCGCACGCGTCGAGAACGGCAACGCCGCACGGGTCGGTGTCCGGCACCTGGCGCAGCGTGACGGGGCCGTCGTGCCCGTGGTGCGCGCCCGGCTGGTCGTTGCTCTCGAGCCTGTGGAAGTAAGGCAACAGGTTCTCCGACTGCCAGCCGTCCGCACCCATCTCCACCCACTGGTCGAGGTCCTCCGCCGGGGTGTGGAACGCGATGCACGAGTTGTGCGAGGAGCAGCCGCCGAGCACTCTGGCGCGAGCCTGGCGCATGAAGGAGTTGCCGAACTCCTGCTCTTCGATCGGGTAGTCCCAGTCGAAGCCCGACTCGAGCAGTGCCGGCCAGCGGTCCAACTGCAGGATCGCGTCGACGCCGACGTCGCTCGGCCCGGCTTCCAGCAGCGCGACGGTGACGTCGGGGTCCTCCGACAGGCGTGCCGCCACCGCAGCACCGGCAGAACCGCCGCCGATCACGACGTAGTCGTACTCCCCTGGCGCGGGGGTGCTGTGGGCCGTCATGCTCCTGAAACCGTCCCCTCGTCGCTGCTGCGTCGGTCGGCGAACCATCCCGTCACCGCCGGTCGCAGGTTCTGATACACGTGCTTGGCCTCTACGTACTCGCCGAGGCCGGTGGGCCCGAGCTCGCGCCCGAAGCCGGACTGGCCGTACCCGCCCCACTCGGCCTGGGGAAGGTACGGGTGATAGTCATTGATCCAGATGGTGCCGTGACGCAGCCGACCGGCGACCCGCTGGGCGCGGCCCGCATCCTGGGTCCACACGGCGCCGGCGAGCCCGTAGATGGTGTCGTTGGCGATCTCGACGGCCTCGTCCTCCGTGGCGAACGACTCCACCGTGACGGTCGGCCCGAACGCCTCATCCGTGACCGCGGAGGAGCCGCGCGAGACATCGTCGATCACTGTCGGCAGGTAGTACCAGCCGCTGCCGAGGCCATCGCCGTCTTCGTCGGTGGCCTCGCGTCCACCGCAGCGCACGACGGCGCCCTCGGCGACGGCGCGCTGCACGTAGTCGTTGACCTTCGACCGGTGCGCCTCGGAGATCAGCGGGCCGGTCTCCGCATCCGGATCGTACGGACCGCCCATCCGGATGTGCCGCGCTCGCTCGACCAGCGCGTCGACGAAGCGCTCTCTGATCGACTCCTCGACGACGAGCCTGGCGCCCGCGGAGCAGACCTGGCCGGAGTGCACGAATGCGGCGTTCAGTGCGTTGTCGACGGCGGCGTCGAAGTCGGCGTCGGCGAACACGACGTTCGGGTTCTTGCCGCCCAGTTCGAGTGCGACCTTCTTGACCGTCGCCGCGGCGTTCGCCATGATGTGGCGGCCGGTGATGAGACCGCCCGTGAACGAGACCAGGTCGATGTCGGGGTGCGAGCTGAGCGGCTCTCCCGCCGTCGCGCCCGCGCCAGTGATCAGGTTGGCCACGCCCGCGGGGACGCCGACCTCCGTGAGCAGGCCGACGGTCATCATCGCTGTATGCGGCGTGAGCTCGGCTGGCTTCAGCACGAAGGTGTTGCCCGCGGCGAGCGCCGGAGCGATCTTCCACGCTGCCTGCAGCAGCGGATAGTTCCACGGCGAGATGAGGGCGCACACGCCGACTGGTTCGTGCTGCACACGCGAGAGCACGTCAGCCGATCCGGCGTCGACGATCCTGCCGGCCTCGTTCGCGGCCAGCTTGCCGAAGTAGCGGAAGCAGGCCGCGATGTCTTCCATGTCGATGCGCGCCTCGATGATGCGCTTGCCGGTGTCGTCGGCCTCCGCCCGCGCGAAGTCCTCCTGGCGCTGGTCGAGCAGGTCGGCGAAGCGCAGCAGCATGTCGCCGCGCTCCGCCGCGGTCGTCTCGCGCCATGGTCCGGAGTCGAAGGCGCGCCGCGCCGCGGCGATGGCGCGCTCGGTGTCGACTGCCGACGCCTCGGATACCGTGTCGACCAGCCGCCCATCCGCGGGGCAGCGGATCTCACGTGTCGCGTCGTCCGCGGCGGACTGCCAGGAGCCGTCGATGTACAGGGTAGAAGTCATTGCGCGTTCTCCTCGTCCGGGTCCTCCACGGTGGGTGCCGCGGAGCTCTGCAAATACATCAGATGCAGCTCGTAGGCGTCGAGCACGTCGTCGATGAGCTGGCTCTTGGTCCATCCCTCGACGTCGTATCCCTGTGCGCCCTCCGTGAACACCACCTGCATGCGGTAGTACGTCGCGTCGCTCAAGTCGACGCCGGCGTACGAGGGTACCGGCGTCTGCGTGGGAACGAGCTCGTAGCGGAAATCCTCCTCATCGCCGTGCAGAACCACGAGCCGCAGCGATGGCAGGTCGTCTTCGCCGTTCGTATGCTCGGTGAACTGTGTCGTGACGCCGCGCTCGTTGAGCTCCGTCGCGACCTCCGTGAGCGCGGGGCGGCAGGTCTGATCGATGAAGCGCCTGGTCGGGCGCGCTCCGGGGAAGCTGAGCAGCTGGCGCAGGCGCTTCTGCCACTCGCTGCTGCGCCCCGCCAGCCGCGACGGCAGCGCCATCCGGGTGGTGTCCTGTTTGCGAGATTCGCTGCGCAGCGACTTCCAGAACGCGACCATCACGCCGAGGATCACGAACGAGAACGGCAGCCCCATCACCATGGTCGCCTGCTGCAGCGCCCAGATGCCACCGGCGACGAGCATGCCGAGCGTGACCAGGCCGACCAACACCGACCATACGATGCGCAGCCAACTCGGTGCGTCGTCATTGTGTGCCTTCGGGTCGACTGAGAGCTTGGCCAGCACCAGCGCGCCGGAGTCGGCGCTGGTCACGAAGAACAGCATGCCGGTGATCAGAGCCAGACCGATCGTCGCGGGTGCGAGCGGGAACTGCTCGAGCATATAGAACAGGCTGCCCGTCGCGTCGTTCACGCCGAGATCGGCCATCGTCTCGCCAGTCTCGCCGCCGCCCCGGATGATCTCGAGGGTGCTGTTGCCGAAGATCGACACCCACAGCATCATGTACACGAACGGGATCGACATGGTGCCGACGACGAACTGCCGGATGGTGCGTCCGCGCGAGATGCGCGCGAGGAACAGCCCGACGAACGGCGCCCATGCGATCCACCACGCCCAGAAGAACAGCGTCCACAGGTTCATCCACTCGGTGGGCGCCTCGAATGCCATGGTGTCGAGCGTCATCGCCGGCAGCGAGGCGATGTAATCTCCGAGGTTCATCACCAGACCGTTGAGCAGGAACGACGTGTTCCCGGTGATCAGGATGAACGCCAGCAGCACCAGCGCGAGGATCGCCTGGATCTCCGACAGGCGCCGCACGCCCTTGGCGACGCCGGAGACGGCGGACAGGGTGGCCATCACGACGGAGATCACGATCAGTGCGATCTTGAGCACCAGGTCATCGGGGATGCCGATCAGCCCGCTCAGTCCGCGGGAGAGCATCGAGACGCCGATGCCCAGCGTCACGGCGACACCGAAGACCGTGCCCATGATCGCGGCGATGTCGATGGTGTGGCCCCAGCGGCCCCACACCCGGTCGCCGAGCAGCGACTCGAGCGCGGAGCGGATCGACAGCGGCCTGCCGCGGCGGTAGTGGAAGTAGGCGAGTGCGAGGCCCATCAGGGCGTACATGGCCCAGCCGATGTGGCCGTAGTGGAACATCGTCCAGACCACGGCCTCTCGTGCCGCCTCCGTCGTGCCGCCTTCGCCGACGGGAGGCGCGAGGAACTGCGTGGCCGGCTCGGCGACCGCGTAGTACATCAGGTCCGTGCCGATGCCGGCTGCGAACAGCATCGCCGACCAGGTCAGCAGCCCGAAGTGCGGCTTGGAGTGGTCGGGTCCGAGTCGGATGTTTCCCGCGCGGCTCACGGCGACGACGATCACGAACACGAGCACGGCCGCGCTGATCAGGAAGTACCACGGGCCGAACCAGGTCGAGATCCATCCGACGGCCACGCCGATCGTTCCTGATGCATTGGCGGAGCTGACCAGCGTCCAGATGCCGACCGCGAGCACGATCACGGCCGAGATCCAGAAAACGGGTCGATTGACCTTCGATCTGGCAGGCGGGGTCTTCGGAGAAGCGGAGGGGGTGGGCGGGGTGTTCTCTTTGTGCGTCTTCATCTCGTTTCCGTTCATTCGCGAACGCACGTTCCGCGAACTGCCGACGAAAACGGGAACCGTCCCGTCCCGCCCCGTGCCCGCCGGGCCGGCGGAGGAAGGTACGATCGCTCAACACGCTAGCGCGTTCTCAGCGTTTTCGCAGATTCGGCGTTTCGTTCCCTCGAGCCGTCGGCAGCGCGTTCCATGCAGAAGGGCCCGGTTCCAGCTGAACCGGGCCCTTCTGCATGGCTGTCACGCGTCGCGGAGGTGCTCCCACAGGAACGTCGACACATAGCGCTCGCCCGTGTCCGGCACGATCACGACGATCGACTTGCCCGCGTTCTCAGGGCGCCGTGCCACCTCGAGAGCCGCCCATACCGCGGCACCTGACGAGACGCCGGCCAGGATGCCCTCGTCGGAGGCGAGTGCGCGGGCCGTCTCGACCGACTTGTCCAGCGGTGCCGGGATGACCTCGTCGATGACGTCGCGGTCGAGGATCTCCGGAACGAAGTTCGCTCCGATGCCCTGGATCTTGTGCGGGCCGGCCTTTCCTTCGCTCAGCAGCGGCGAGTCGGTCGGCTCGACGGCGACGATCTTCACGTCTGGCTTGCGCTCCTTGAGCACCTGGCCCACGCCCGAGACCGTGCCGCCCGTGCCGACGCCTGCGACGAAGATGTCGACGTCGCCGTCGGTGTCGGCGAGAACCTCCTCCGCCGTGGTCTCACGGTGCACCTTGATATTCGCCTGGTTGGCGAACTGGCTCGCCAGCACCGCGCCCGGCGTCTCGGAGACGATGCGCTCGGCCTCTTCGACGGCGCCGTTCATGCCCTTGGCTGGGTCGGTGAGCACCAGCTCTGCGCCGAAGGCCCGCAGCAGCACCTTGCGCTCGTTCGACATCGACGACGGCATCGCGAGCACGACCTTGTAGCCGCGGGCTGCGCCGACCAGGGCGAGAGCGATGCCCGTGTTGCCCGACGTGGCCTCGACGATCGTGCCGCCCTCGGGGAGCTCGCCCGACGCCTCAGCGGCGTCGACGATCGCGACACCGATGCGGTCCTTCACGCTCGACCCCGGATTGAAGAACTCGAGCTTCGCGAGCACGGTCGCGCCTGCGCCCTCGGTGACGCGGTTCAGGCGCACAAGGGGCGTGCCCCCGAACGTGCTGGTGATGTCTTTGTGGATGCCACTCATCGACAGGCCTTTCGGTCGGGAACGTTGTGGCCACACTACGGCGCACCCGCTGCCCTGGGGCGAAAATGACGTAACGGATCGTCAAACAACTCCGCATGGGGTTCATTCCGGTTCGGTATCGGCTCGCCGAGACGGGCCGTCCCGTGACGCCGGCGTGACCGAGCACCGGTAGCGTTGAGCCGCCTATGCCGACACCAACTGCCTCCCTCACCACGGCGATCCCGCTGCGCGACGCCCTCCGTTCCGCCGCAGAGCGGCTCGCCTCCGTCGGCGTGCCAGATGCGCAGGTCGACGCCGAGCTGCTGCTCGCGCACCTGCGCGGCACGAGCAGGGGCGAGGTGCAGGCTGCAGGAATCCGCGGCGACATCCTCGAGATTCCGCAGGCCGAAGCCTTCGGCCGCCTCGTCGCGCGCCGCGCCACTCGCGAACCGCTGCAGCACATCACAGGGATCGCCGCCTTCCGCGGGCTCGAGCTCGCGGTCGGCCCCGGCGTCTTCGTGCCGAGGCCGGAGACCGAGACGGTCGCCGGCCTCGCCGTCGAAGCGCTGCGCGCAGCGGCCGAACCGGAGCCGATCGCCGTCGATCTGTGCACGGGCAGCGGGGCGATCGCGCTGTCGCTGGCGACCGAGGTGCCGCATGCCGCCGTGCACGCCGTGGAGATGTCGGTCGACGCCTATATGTGGGCCAAGGAGAACGTCTCGCGCACCGGGGCGCAGAACGTCTCGCTCGTACTCGGCGACGCGGGAGAGGCAGCGACGCTGGCCGAGCTGGCGGGGCGCGCAGCCGTGATCGCCACGAACCCGCCGTACGTTCCGGATGACGCCGTTCCGCGCGATGACGAGGTGCGGCTGCACGACCCGCACCAGGCGCTGTACGGCGGTCAGGACGGCCTCGACGTCGTGCGACGCATCAGCACAGCGGCCATGGCACTCGCACGCACCGGCGGCACGATCGTGATCGAGCACGGCGAATGGCAGGGCGAACCCGTCCGCGCCGTGCTCGCCGCCGACGGCTGGCTGACCGCGGCCACGCACCAGGACCTCACCGGGCGCGACCGCGCGACCACCGCCGTCCGGCCCTGAGGCCCCTCGCGCGGATCGCGGTGCCCCTGGCCGCGTCTGACAGGCGTTCCGCGGCGCCGCCCAGTAGACTGACCGCGCTATGAGCTCGCTTTTCGAATGCGCAGATGAGTCGCAGCTGCTGACGGGGATGCGTCATGCGCGACAGGCGATCGCGCGTGGGCAGCTGGTCGTCCTGCCGACCGATACGGTCTACGGCATCGCGGCGGACGCGTTCAGCCCCGTCGCCGTCGCCGGTCTGCTCCAGGCGAAGGGCCGCGGTCGCCAGCAGCCGCCGCCCGTACTGGTGTCAGGCCCAGACGCGATGCGCGCGCTCGTCGAAGCGGTGCCGGATGAGGTGCAGACCCTCGTCGAACGGTTCTGGCCGGGCGGTCTCACGATCGTGCTGCCGTCGCAGCCGTCGCTGTCGTGGGATCTCGGTGACACGGAGGGAACCGTCGCCGTGCGCATGCCGGACCAGCGCATCGCTCGCGAGCTGCTCGAGGAGACCGGGCCGCTGGCCGTGTCGAGCGCGAACCTCACGGGGAAGTCGGCGGCGATCAGTGCGCACGACGCGCAGCGGATGCTGGGCGACTCCGTCGCGGTCTACCTCGACGACGGCCCGTCGAGCACGGGCATCGCCTCGACCATCATCGACGCGACAGCACTCGTCTCGCAGACCGGCGACGAGCGGGTCGTGCGCATCCTGCGCGACGGTGCCGTCAGTCGCGAGGAGCTGGCCGAGGTCCTGGGCGATGCGCTCGAACCGGCACCGGACGAGCCGACGGGCGACCCGCACGCCCACGTCGCACCCCGGCCTCCCGTCGATCCCCGCGCGGCATTCGCCGACGCACTGAAGAACGCGCAGGACGAGGCACAGGGGAGCGCGTGAGGCAGTACGTCTTCACGCTGATCCTCACGGCGGCCGTCACCCTCGCGCTGTCGTGGGGCGTGTGGCGGCTCAGCCTGCGCTTCAAGCTGTATCCGGGCATTCGGGAGCGCGACGTGCACACCACGCCAACGCCGCGCCTGGGCGGCATCGCGATGTTCCTCGGCATCGTGTTCGCGCTGATCGTCTCGTCGGCCAATCCGTTCTTCGAACTGATCTGGGTGGATCCCGCGCTGATGTGGTCGCTGCTGGGCGCCAGCGCACTCATCGTCGTCGTGGGCGTCGCGGACGACCTGTGGGATCTCGATTGGATGATCAAGCTCGCCGCGCAGTTCCTCTCGGCGGGGATCATCGCGATCGGCGGCGGTCTGCAGGTGTACGCCCTGCCGCTCGGCGATCTCACGGTGTGGTCGAGCTGGGTGAGCATCGCACTGACGATGTTCTCGATCGTGATCGTGATGAATGCGGTCAACTTCATCGACGGCCTCGACGGGCTCGTCGCCGGCACCTGCCTGATCGCGAACGGCATCTTCTTCGTCTACTCCTACGTGCTGGTGCGCGACACCGGCGCGAGCACCTACTTCAACCTCGCCACGCTCATCGCCGTCACGCTGATCGGCGCGTGCGCGGGGTTCCTGCCGATGAACTGGAACGGTGCCAAGCTGTTCATGGGTGACGCCGGCGCCCTATTGCTCGGCTTGCTGATGGCTACGAGCGCGATCGCCATCACCGGCCAGCTCGATCCGGCGCTGCTCGACCCTGAGACGATCGGACGCTCGCAGCTGGTGGGTGCGTTCCTGCCGATCCTGCTCCCGCTCGTCGTGGTGCTGCTGCCGCTGCTCGACTTCGGTCTCGCCGTGGTGCGCAGGCTCGCTGCAGGCAAGTCGCCGTTCTCCGCCGACCGCAAGCATCTGCACCACCGCATGCTCGACATGGGGCACTCCGACAGAGGCTCCGTGCTCATCTTCTACGCGTGGACGAGCATCGTCGGTCTCGCCGTGCTGCTGATGTATCTCGGTGCGCGCGAGGACTGGCCCGGCGAGTACCGACCAGGGATCGCCTTCGGGGCGATCGGAGTCGTCGCCTGCCTCGTGGTCACTTTCCTTCCCGATCGCCGGCCGTCCGACTCGGCCGGCCGTAGAGTCCCTCCCCGCACCCGACCCCTGCTGAGGCCTGATGTCACCGCGCAAGACCATCTCAAGTAACCCGACTTTCCGTCTCGGGCTGATCTGGACGATCGTGGCGGGCGCCGCAGTGCTCGTCCTCTCCTCGATAGTGGGTTGGATCGTCTCCGGAGCCCCCGGACTCGGCAGCGGCGCGCTCGGTGCCGGGATCGGCATCCTGTTCCCGATCATCACCGTCGCGACCCTGCTGTTCGGCAATCGCTGGTACGGAACGCCATCGTTCCTGACGATGTTCTTCGCAGTGAACGCCGGGTCGTTCCTCGTGAAGATCGTCGTGTTCATGATCGCGCTGAACATCGTGTTCGGGCTGCCGTGGGTCGACCGAATCGTTCTGTACGGGGCGCTCGTGGCTGCCGCGCTCGCCTCTCTCGTCGTCGATGTCATCGTGGTCGCACGGACCCGCATCTCCGGCGCGAGCGACGTCGCGCTGCCAGAGCGCGGCGAAGGGGACGAGCTGCCGGAGGAACGCGATTGACACCTGAGGAGCGCGGCAGGTCCGCAGATCCCGAGAGGCTCTGCGGAGAATCGATTTCTACACAGTGTCAAACATGATCCGATCCTTTGGTAGTGTTGACCCGTTACCGCGACGGAACGCCTCGCACAGTGCTGTGGGTCCGCGGGGAACGAACTTCTGAACTCATTCACCGCCCGATCTTTGCCGGGCGAGAACTTGGAGCCACTGAGTTGACTCACGCGATGACGATCGTCCGGATGGCGGAGTTCCATGGCCCGGACATCGCGGACTTCTTCCCGGAGCCACTGTTCGGCGTTATCACCCGGATCAACATCGCGCAGCTGCTCGCGACTGCTCTCCTGGTCCTGATCCTCGTTCTCGGCACCCGTCGGCTCACAGTCGTGCCAGGGCGCTTCCAGAGCGTGATCGAGCTCGGGTTCGGATTCGTCACCAATGGCATCGCATACGACCTGCTGGGGAAGAAGGACGGCAAGCGCTTCCTGCCGCTTCTTCTGACGATCTTCTTCGGGATCCTCTTCCTGAACCTCACGGGAATCGTCCCTGGGATCAACATCGCGGGAACGAGTGTCATCGGCGCGCCGCTGGTCTTCGCCGCCGTCGCATACGTGGTGTTCATCTATGCGGGCATCAAGAAGCACGGTGTCTTCCGCTTCTTCAAGAACTCGCTCGTGCCAGGCGGCGTGCCGATCCTCCTCGCGCCGATCATCGCGATCATCGAGCTGATCTCGACTTTCGTCGTCCGCCCGGTCTCGCTCACCCTGCGACTGCTGATGAACATGATGGTCGGGCACTTCATGCTCGTGCTGTTCTTCTCCGCGACGAACTTCTTCTTCTTCAGCTTCAACGGGTTCACGGCGCTGTCGGCGGGAACCTTCGCTCTCGGGATCGGATTCACACTCTTCGAGGTGTTCGTCGCCTTCCTGCAGGCCTATGTCTTCACCATCCTCACCGCGGTCTACATTCAGCTGTCGCTCGCGGACGAGCACTGACGGTCAGCTAACCGGCTGACCGCCCTACGAAAGGAAATATCCAGTGGACGCAACGACGGTTCTCGCAGCCATCGAGGGAAACATCGCCACCGTGGGTTACGGCCTCGCGGCGATCGGTCCGGCCATCGGCCTGGGCATCCTCTTCGGCAAGGTCATCGAGTCGACCGCTCGCCAGCCCGAGCTGGCCGGAAAGTTCCAGCAGACCATGTGGATCGGTCTCGCCTTCATCGAGATCCTCGCCTTCATCGGCATCGCCACACCGTTCATCTTCGCGGCCGTCTGATCCACGTTCCGCGACCTCAGAGATAAGGAGACAGGATGCAGAATCTTGTCACTGTCGCGGCGGAGCCGGCGTCTCAGAACCCGCTGATTCCGGCGCTGTACGACATTGGCTGGTCCGCACTGTGTCTCGTCATCATCCTGCTCGTCGTGTGGCGCTTCGCTCTTCCGCGCGTCACGAAGATGCTCGATGAGCGCTCCGCTGCCATCGAGGGGAACATCGAGAAGGCCGACGCCGCGCAGAAGGAAGCCGAGGCTGTGCTCACGGAGTACAACAAGCAGCTTGCCGACGCGCGTCGCGAGGCCGGCGAGATCCGCGAGTCGGCTCACGGCGACGGCAAGAAGATCGTCGCCGAGGCGAAGGCCCAGGCCACTGCAGAGGCGGAGCGTGTGATGACTTCCGCACAGACTCAGATCGAGGCCGAGCGGCAGTCCGCCATGGTCTCGCTGCGCACCGAGGTCGGCGGGATCGCACTCGATCTCGCGGGCAACGTCATCGGCGAGTCGCTGAGCGACGATCAGAAGGCGCAGTCGGTGGTCGACCGCTTCCTGGCTGACCTCGAGGCATCCGAGAAGGCGGCGAAGTAATGGGCAGCGCGACCACTCAGGCACTGGCATCGACCACCAGCGTGCTCGACGCGCAGCAGGTCGACGCCGGCACGGCGCGCGACCTGTTCGCTGCCGCGCGCACGGTTGCCGGCTCGTCGCAGCTGGGGGCCGCGCTGACCGAATCCGGCGCAACGCAGGACGCCCGTTCCGCGCTCGTCTCCGACGTGTTCGAACAGTTCGGCGACACCGCCATGGCGGTGCTCACCGCTGCGGTGCGCGAGCGCTGGTCCTCGGCGGCCGACTTGGTCGACGCCATCGAGGAGCTCGCGATCCGTGCGGCGGCGAAGGCTGAACCGTCCGACGACGTCGCCGGCGAGCTGTTCGACATCTCGCGCATCGTGTCAGGCAGCCCGGAACTCGAGCTGACGCTCGGCAGCACTCTCGGCGACCCGGCCGCGAAGGCGGCCATGGTCGAGAAGCTGCTCGACGGCCAGGCCAGCGGCGCCGCAACGCTGATCGTCACGGAGCTCGTCCACGCGCTCCGCGGGCGCAGGGTCCGCGGCGTGCTGAGCGACGCGATCGACGTGGTCGCGAAGCAGGCAGGCCGTACCGTCGCGACCGTCACGACGGCGCGACCGCTCGGCTCAGCGCAGTCGGAGCGCCTGCGGGCGTCGCTGGCTCGCACCTACGGTGGCGACATCGCGCTGAACCAGATCATCGACGCCGGCGTGGTCGGCGGCATCCGGGTGCAGATCGCTGACGACCTGATCGACGGCAGCCTCTCCACGCGACTGAACGACCTGCGCCAGAAGCTGGCCAGCTGACACGACTTCCCGCGCATCGCGGAGGGCTTCGGGGCCTTCGGGCCCCACAACACGAAGGAAGAAGATGGCAGACATCGCAATCAGCCCCGACACCATTCGGGATGCGCTGAAGGACTTTGCCGCCGCATACGAGCCGACCGGTTCCGCGGCGAGCGAGGTCGGCACCGTCGTTGACGCTGCTGACGGCATCGCCCACGTCGAGGGCCTCCCCGGCGTGATGGCGAACGAGCTCATCAGGTTCGAGGACGGCACGCTGGGCCTGGCCCAGAACCTCGAGGAGAGCGAGATCGGTGTGGTCGTGCTCGGCGAGTTCACCGGCATCGAGGAGGGCAAGCAGGTCACCCGCACCGGCAAGGTCCTCTCGGTCCCCGTGGGCGAGGGCTACCTCGGCCGTGTGGTCGACCCGCTCGGCACGCCGATCGACGGCCTCGGCGAGATCGATGGCATCGACGGCGAGCGCGAGCTCGAGCTCCAGGCCGCCGGCGTGATGGACCGCAAGAGCGTGCACGAGCCGATGCAGACCGGCATCAAGGCGATCGACGCCATGATCCCGATCGGCCGCGGCCAGCGCCAGCTGATCATCGGCGACCGCCAGACCGGCAAGACGGCGATCGCGATCGATACGATCATCAACCAGCGCGAGAACTGGGCATCCGGTGACGCTTCGAAGCAGGTGCGCTGCATCTACGTCGCCATCGGGCAGAAGGGTTCGACCATCGCGTCCGTGAAGGGCGCGCTGGAGGACGCCGGCGCCATGGAGTACACGACGATCGTCGCCGCTCCGGCATCTGACCCCGCCGGCTTCAAGTACATCTCCGCGTACACCGGTTCGGCCATCGGCCAGCACTGGATGTACCAGGGCAAGCACGTCCTGATCGTGTTCGACGACCTGTCGAAGCAGGCGGAGGCCTACCGCGCCGTGTCGCTGCTGCTGCGCCGCCCGCCGGGCCGCGAGGCATACCCCGGTGACGTCTTCTACCTGCACTCCCGCCTGCTGGAGCGCTGCGCGAAGCTGTCGGACGAGCTGGGCGCCGGTTCGATGACCGGTCTGCCGATTATCGAGACGAAGGCCAACGACGTCTCGGCCTACATCCCGACCAACGTGATCTCGATCACGGACGGCCAGATCTTCCTGCAGTCCGACCTGTTCAACGCGAACCAGCGGCCAGCGGTCGACGTGGGCATCTCGGTCTCGCGAGTCGGCGGCGACGCACAGATCAAGCACATCAAGTCGGTGTCCGGAACGCTCAAGCTCGAGCTCGCCCAGTACCGTTCGCTCGAGGCGTTCGCGATGTTCGCCTCCGACCTCGATGCGACGTCGCGCCGCCAGCTCGACCGCGGTGCGCGCCTGACTGAGCTGCTCAAGCAGCCGCAGTACTCGCCGTACCCCGTGGAGGAGCAGGTCGTCTCGATCTGGGCCGGCACGAACGGCAAGCTCGACACCATCCCCGTCGAGGACGTGCTTCGCTTCGAGGCGCAGCTGCTCGACCACGTGCGTCGCAGCACGAGCATTCTCGACACTCTCAAGTCGGTCGGCAAGCTCGAGGACGACACGAAGGCCGAGCTGGAGAAGGTCGTCGACGACTTCCTGCTCGAGTTCCAGGCAGGCAAGGGCCAGAACCTCGCCGCTCCCGGTCACGAGGAGCACGACGCCGCGGTTCACGAGGATGTCGGCCAGGAGAAGATCGTCAAGGGCCGCAAGGCGTAAGCCGGGCGGAGCAGAAGCACTATGGGCGCGAAACTCAAGGAGTACAAGCAGAGGATCTCCTCTGCCCAGACCACCAAGAAGATCACGAAGGCGATGGAGCTCATCGCGGCTTCGCGGATCCAGAAGGCGATGGCGCGCGTGCGCGCGTCGTCGCCCTTCTCCCGCGCGGTGACGCGTGCGGTCTCGGCCGTCGCGACGATGAGCGATGTCGATCACGTGCTGACGCGTGAGTCCGAGCAGACCACGCGCTCGGCGATCCTGCTGCTGACCAGCGACCGCGGGCTCGCGGGCGCATTCAACTCGCAGGTGATCCGCGAGGCTCTGGAACTGGCTGAGCTGCTGCGAGACGAGGGCAAGGACGTCGTCTTCTACCTCTACGGTCGCAAGGCGGTCGGATACTTCCAGTTCCGGCAGATCGTCAGCGCGGCGCAGTGGACGGGCTCGGCCGATGTGCCGCAGTTCGACAACGCGGAAGAGATCGCTCAGGCGCTGCTCGAGGCCTATCTGCTCGATGAGGACGCGGGCGGCGTGAATGAGATCCACGTCGTCTACAACCGCTTCGTCAGCATGATGGTGCAGACGCCGGAGTCCGTGCGTCTGCTGCCGCTCGAGGTCGTGGAGGCCGATGAGGCCGGCGGTTCCGATGCCTCGTCGGCGAACGTCGAGGTGTTCCCGCTCTACGAGTTCGAGCCCGAGGCGGATCAGGTGCTCGACAAGCTCCTGCCCGTGTACATCCAGAGCCGAATCTTCAACGCGCTGCTGCAGTCGTCCGCCGCCAAGCAGGCGGCCACGCAGAAGGCGATGAAAGCGGCCAGCGACAATGCCGACAAGCTCATCACCGAATACACGAGCCTGCGCAACAACGCGCGTCAGGCTGAGATCACCCAGCAGATCGCGGAGATCGTCGGCGGTGCCGACGCACTGGCCTCCTGACCGGTCCGAGAGATTTCCCAAGAAGGAAGAGACAACATGACTCCCACCGCTACGGCTGAGGCCGAGACGGCGGTCGTCGGGCGCGTCGCACGCGTCACGGGACCGGTCGTCGACGTCGAGTTCCCGCACGACTCGATTCCCGACATCTACAGCGCGTTGAAGACCGATGTGACCGTCGGCGGCGTGACCGCCGAGATCACGCTCGAGGTCGCCCAGCACCTCGGCGACGACGTCGTCCGCGCGATCTCGCTGAAGCCGACCGACGGCATGGTCCGCGGCCAGGAGGTGCGCGACACCGGTTCCCCGATCTCGGTGCCCGTCGGCGACATCACCAAGGGCAAGGTGTTCAACGCCACCGGCGACGTGCTGAACCTCGGCGAGGGCGAGACCTTCGAGGCCACAGAGCGCTGGCCGATCCACCGCAAGGCGCCGAACTTCGACCAGCTCGAGTCGAAGACGACGATGTTCGAGACCGGCATCAAGTCGATCGACCTCCTCACCCCGTATGTGCAGGGCGGGAAGATCGGCCTGTTCGGCGGTGCGGGCGTCGGCAAGACGGTCCTCATCCAGGAGATGATCCAGCGCGTCGCACAGGACCACGGTGGTGTGTCGGTGTTCGCCGGTGTCGGCGAGCGCACCCGTGAGGGCAACGACCTCATCGTCGAGATGGAGGAGGCAGGCGTCTTCGACAAGACGGCCCTGGTCTTCGGCCAGATGGACGAGCCGCCTGGGACGCGTCTTCGCGTCGCACTGTCGGCGCTGACGATGGCGGAGTACTTCCGCGACGTGCAGCAGCAGGACGTCCTGCTGTTCATCGACAACATCTTCCGCTTCACGCAGGCCGGTCAGGAGGTGTCGACCCTTCTCGGTCGCATGCCCTCTGCCGTGGGCTACCAGCCGAACCTCGCCGACGAGATGGGTGTGCTCCAGGAGCGCATCACGTCGACGCGCGGCCACTCGATCACCTCGATGCAGGCGATCTACGTGCCGGCCGATGACTACACCGACCCGGCGCCCGCCACGACGTTCGCTCACCTCGACGCGACCACCGAGCTCTCGCGTGAGATCGCGTCGAAGGGTCTGTACCCGGCGATCGATCCGCTGACCTCGACCAGCCGCATCATGGACCCGCGCTACCTCGGCGAGGACCACTACCGCGTCGCCACGAACGTGAAGCAGATCCTGCAGAAGAACAAGGAGCTGCAGGAGATCATCGCGATCCTCGGTGTCGACGAGCTCTCGGAAGAGGACAAGATCGTCGTCGCGCGCGCGCGCCGCATCCAGCAGTTCCTCTCACAGAACACCTACATGGCGAAGAAGTTCACCGGTGTCGACGGGTCGACCGTGGCGCTCAAGGACACGATCGAGTCGTTCGACGCCATCGTCAAGGGCGATCTCGACCACGTCGCGGAGCAGGCGTTCTTCAACGTGGGCGGCATCGACGACGTCGAGGCCCAGTGGGCGAAGATCCAGAAGGAGAACGGCTGAGAATGTCGCTTCAGGTGAGCCTGGTTTCGGCCGAGGAAGAGGTCTGGACGGGGGAAGCGACTCTCGTGGTCGCGACGACGACGGAGGGTCAGATCGGTTTCATGACCGATCACGAGCCCGTGCTTGCGATCCTCGGCGACGGCCCCGTCCGGATCACGCAGGAGGACGACTCCGTGGTCACGGCGACCGCGAAGGACGGCTTCGTGTCGGTCGAGTCCAATCGGGTCACGATCGTCGCGGGTCACGCCGCGATCGCGTCCTGACCACGATCCTGCTGCCGCCTTCTGAGACGAAGCGGGCAGGAGGATCGGGCGAGCCGCTTGACGTCGACGGCCTCGCGCTGGGAGCACTGCGCTCCCCGCGCGAGGCCGTCGCCGCGTCCATAGTCGAACTCGCCGCGGATCCGGATCGCGCCACGGCGGTGCTGAAGCTCCCGCAGCGGCAGCGCCCCGCGGCGATCGCAGACAACGCCGCACTGCGCACGGCGCCGACGATGGCGGCGATGGACCGCTACACGGGTGTGCTGTTCGACGCGCTGGAGGCGGGGTCCCTCGAACCGGCCGGCCGCGCATGGCTCGGCAGGAACGCATTCATCCATACGGCGCCGTTCGGGCCGGTGAGGGCGAACGACGAGATCCCGTCCTACCGCCTGGCTGCCGGCGCCTCGCTTCCCGGCCTGCCCCCGCTGAAACGCGTGTGGGCGAGTGCCGTCACCGAGGCGCTCGCCCACGAGGCGCGTCCGCTCGTGATCGATCTGCGTTCGCAGGCCTACGTCGCACTCGGCCCCGTGCCGCCCGGTGTGGCGAGCACGTACATCAGAGTCGTCACGGATCAGGCGGATGGCACCACTCGCGCCCTCAACCACTTCAATAAGAAGGCCAAGGGCGCTCTCACCCGTCGCCTCGCCGAGGAGCGGCCCGTCCTGCGCACCACCGGCGAACTGATCGAATGGGCCGAGGCGGCAGGACTGCGGATGCGCAGCGGTGCCGCGGACGGTGAGACGGAGCTGGTCACTGATGGGTGAACGACCCTGCGGCGGTCCGCGTTCGCGAGCTGCGCAGACTGCGCGGTTAGGATGTGGGGAGCGTCGGCACGACCCGCGGCTCGACGCCGGAGATCTGGAGGCCGCGTGAGCGACACGACGAGTTCGGTGCATTCGCACACTGTCGCCCTTGAAGAGGGCGGGGAGCTGGCCGTGCGCTGGGCCGGCGTCACCGATACGGGGCGCAAGCGCGAGGTCAACCAGGACGCGATCCTGATGGAATGGCCGATGTTCATCGTCGCGGACGGCATGGGCGGGCACATCGGCGGCGAGGTCGCGAGCGCCGTCACCGTCGAGCGGCTCTCGGCCGTGGCGTCATCTGGCGAGGCGATCACGCCGGAGACCGTGGAGCTCGCACTGGAGAATGCGGTGCGCGACATCGCCGACCATCCCGAGACCACGGATGAGGGAACCGGCACGACCGTCACCGGCATCTACCTCGACCCTGCCTCAGCACCCGCGTCATGGGTCGTGCTGAACATCGGCGACTCGCGCGTCTACCTGCTCCGAGACGACAAACTCGTACAGGTCACCGTCGACCACTCCCTCGTGCAGGAGCTGGTGCACGCGGGAAGGCTCAGCGCTGAGGAAGCGGAGAGTCACCCGTACGGCAACGTGATCACACGCGCTGTCGGCCCGAGCGAGTCCGTCGTGCCTGACTATGTGCGCATCGAGGTGGAGAACGGCGACCGGTTCGTGATCTGCTCGGACGGCCTCACCAAGGAGCTGACCGACTACGGCATTCTGCATTTCCTGCGCGAGCACGCCGCTCCGGAAATCGCCGTCGACGGCATGTTGGAAGCCGCGCTCGGCAACGGCGGACGCGACAACGTGTCGGTCATCGTGGTCGACGTCACGCACTCGGGCGGCACGCACGGCGACGCCGACCAGCCCGGGGACGAAGCGCCGGATGCGGGCGCGCAGACGATGGACCAGGCCGCGGATGGGACCGCGGCGGCCGACGTCCCGCCCGACGATGAGGCCGAGGAACGGCACTGACGGGGCCCGTCCTCTCCCTCACAGCCTCCGCGACGCGGCGAGTCACGTCCACAGGGGGTGGCGTGCTCTTCCGCTGACATCGTCAGCGCGATGAGCTGGACGTGTGAGCACACTTCATCGTCCGGACGAACCGATCGTTCTCCCTGCGCCGGCGGCCCCGGCCAGACGCGGTGCGATTCCGATCGTCGCGGCGTTCGTGCCCATGGTGGGCGCAGTGGCGATGTGGCTGCTGACCGGCTATGTCATGATGCTCTGCTTCGCGGCGATCGGCCCCCTGATGGTGCTGGCCTCTCTGGTCGACGGCGCCCGCAACCGGCGCAAGGAGAGGCGCAGGGCGGCGCGGGAGCTCACCGCGGCGTGCGCCGCCGCCAGAGAGGAGCTGTCCGAGCGTCACAGCGAGGAACGGTCTCAGCTCGACCGGTTGAGGCCGAGCACTGGCAGATTGGCTGAGGCGCGCACGCTGTGGCGGCACGGGCCGATCGAGGTTGTCCTGGGTCTCGGCAGGGTCCGCAGCGACATCCGTGTGACAGGGGGCGAAGGCGCCGAGGCAGAGCAGCTGCGGCGGGATGCCGCCTGGGTCACCCTGGCGCCGGTGACGGTTCCGCTTCGTGAAGCCGGCGGCGTGTGCGTGCAGGGCCCTCCTGCCGCGGCCACGGCGGTTGCGCGGGGGCTGCTGATGCAGCTCTGCCTGCGCGCGGCGCCGAGCGAGCTCGTCGTCTCCCATCTGCTTCCGGGCGACGAGGCCGCCTTGGAGCAGCTGCCGCACCTCGGCACGGCGGCAGGGCGGAGCACGCAGGGGCGGGAGGGTCGTGAGCCGATCAGAGTCGTTGCTGTCGGTCTCGTGCACGAGGATCCGGCGGGAGCGGAGACGGCCACGACGATCGCATCCGCTCGGGGGAGAACCGCTTCTCTCGAGTCGGAGGGGCGTCCGGCCGCTGCGGAGCCGCCTGGCACAAGGGACGCGCGACGTGCGGCCGCCATCGCAGAGGCCGATTTCGTCATCGCTGTGACGGAGAGCGGCGCCGACGCGCCTGCGGCGTGCGGCGTCATTCTGGAGTTGGAACCCGGTGCGGCGCTGCGCGCCCGGCGCCTCGATGACACGGCACTCGACCCCGAGGGCGAGCCGCTGCGAGTCGAAGCGCTCGCCCGTGCGCAGGCCGAGCGGCTGGCATCTGTGCTCGCCGGTCGGTCGGATTCGAGCGGAGGCGAGGTGCCTCTTCCCGAGGTGCGTCTGGGCGCACTTCTCGAATCGGCCTCCCCGCATGAGCGGTCGGCGGAGGCCGCGGCGGCGGGCGGCAGAGGAGACCGGCCGCATGGGCCGGGGCTGGACGCACCGATAGGCAGGGGAGCGGACGGTACGACGAGCGTCGACCTCGTGCACGACGGGCCTCACGCCGTCGTCGTCGGCATCACCGGCAGCGGTAAGAGCGAACTGCTCACCACGTGGATCGCCTCGCTCGCTTCACGCTATGACAGCGAGCGTGTGGCCTTCCTGCTGGCCGACTTCAAGGGAGGAACGGCGTTCACCTCGCTGCTCGCGCTGCCGCACGTGACGGGCATGATCACCGACCTCGACGGCGCGGGCTCGCGGCGCGCGGTCGAGAGTCTGCGCGCGGAACTGCGCAGGCGGGAGAGCGTGCTCGCCGCAGCGGGAGCGACCGACATCGGCGACGAACGCGTCGACATGCCCAGGCTGGTGATCGTGGTGGACGAATTCGCCGCGCTGCTGCAGGACCACGGCGATCTGCACCAGGTGTTCACAGACGTCGCGGCACGCGGACGGGCGCTCGGCATGCACCTCGTGCTCGGCACCCAACGCTCATCGGGCGTGCTCCGCGACGCACTGCTGGCGAACTGTCCTCTGCGCATCAGCCTGCGCGTGGCGGAGAGGGCCGACAGCTCGGCCGTCGTGGGCGTCGACGACGCCGCATACCTGCCAGGGGACGTGGCCTCCCGCGGCCTGGCGCTCGTGCGCCGCGGCGGCGACGTCGCACCAGAGCGCACTCGCATCGCGCGCACGGAGGCAGAGCTGCTCGCACGGCTCGCCTCGGCAGATGCGCAGCGTGCGCAGGGTGCCGGGGCGCCGGGAGAACCGGGGCACGCGCCGTGGCTGCCGCCGCTGCCGCGCGAGCTGACGCTGGGCGAGCTGGGTGCACCCGAGCACGGAGGGGGAGCGGTGCTGCTCGGCCTCGCCGATGAGCCGGATGAGCAGCGCCAGCCCGTCGTGACGATGCACCGTGGCGGCGGTCGCGGGATGGCCGTCATCGGCGGGTCGGCGTCAGGCAAGACCAACGTCGTGCGGCTCGTCGCGGGGCAGGTGCCGGGAGCCGTGGTCGTGCCAGGTGATCTCGAGGGCGCGTGGGACGCGGTCGAGCGCGCGGCCGACGATCCTCCGCCCCTCATCGCGATCGACGACCTCGATTCGCTGCTCGGCCGGTTCCCTGCCGAGTACGCGCACGAGTTCGCCGCGCGGGCGGAGTCTCTCGTGCGCGAGGCAGGGGCACGCGGTACGACGGTCGTTGTGGCGGCCTCGCGGGTCACGGGGCCGGTCGAGCGCGTGATCGCCGGCCTCGGAAGACGGGCGCTGCTGCGGCTGCCGTCCCGCGCCGATCATGTGCAGGCGGGAGGGAACGGCGGCGACTTCGATCCGCGCCGCCCGCCGGGAAGGGCGGTGATGGACGAACGAGAAGTGCAGTTCGCAGGTGCCGCTGCCCAGGACGAAGCTGTGCCTGACAGGAGAGCGGCGGCGGGGAGAACGACGGAGGCTGGGGCAGTCGGCACGCGTGCCAGCGCGGCAGGGGCGCTGCGCGAGTCGTTGCGCCCCGCCGGTACCGCGGGGCGCGCGCCCGCCCCGACGCTCGCACATCGTTCCGGGGAGCGGCGGCGCTGTGGCGGCGGTCGGTCGCGGTCGCGGTCGCGGCGATCGTGACGAACGGTGCGGTCGCCCGCGCGTCGCTGCTGGCAGAGGCATGGGGGAGAGCGGTGCGGGTCGTCGCCCTGGATGCGCTCGAATCCGGAGCGTCGATCGACGACCTCGCGGCAGGAGCCGAGCACCTGGTCGCCGTCGGCGACGGTGAGAGCTGGCTGCGACACGGCGCGCTGCTGCGCCGCATCCGGTCATCCGGCGACGTGCTCGTGGCCGCCGAATGCAGGAGCGAACTCCGCTCGATCGCAGGAGAGCGATCGCTGCCGCCTTACGCCGAGTCGCGCGCCGGTCGCGCATGGCTGGTCTCGTCCTCGGCCCCACCGCTTCGGGTGCTCCTCCCGGTGTGAGGACGGCCCCGCGCAGTCTCAGACTGTCGGACGGATGCGGCCGACCTCGTCATCGCCGCCGCGGACGGCATAGAGCGGGTGCGCGGCGAGGAAGTCGGACACCGCGTCGGCGGGCAGCGCGCCCGTCTTCGCCAGCAGCGACAGTGCGACGGCCGAACCCGCGCGGCGGGAGCCGTCGAGCACCTTGAGGGCGACCGTGGTGCCGTTCGGAGCGACCATCACCTGCACACCCTCCGCACCGAACTTCGAGAACACGCCGAACTGCTCGATCGCCGCAGTGTCGGGGCGTCCGGCGCCCTCGACGACCCACGGATTCTCCCGCACAGCCCGGATGAGGGCACCGGAGACGCGGTGCAGTGCAAACGGCGACGTCTCGCTCGACGTGCCGATCCGCTGCATGCCGCGGGCCAGCGACGACAACGCGACGGCGTGCACGGGCGCTCCGCACCCGTCGACGGCCGTCGCAGCGATCTTCGCGCCGCCGCACAGACGTTCGACGGCCTCTCGAATGTGCTGCTGCAACGGGTGGGTGGGGGAGAGATACGAATTCGTGTCCCAGCCGTTCACTGCGCATGCGGCGAGCATCGCCGCATGCTTTCCCGAGCAGGTCATCCGCACACGCGACATCGGCGCGCGATCGCGGATCATCTCCTGCCTGGTCGATGAATCATCAGGCAGAGCGGGAGGGCAGCCGAGATGATCTTCGGTGAGACCCGCGTCGAGCAGCATGCTGCGCACGAGCTCGACGTGGCGGTCGGTGCCCGCATGGCTCGCAGCCGAGACCGCCAAGCGCTCGCCCTCGAACGCCGCTCCTGCCGTCGCGCACGCGATCGCCTGGAACGGCTTCATCGCCGATCGCGGAAGCACGACGGCTTCTGGGTCGCCCAGCGCCAGCGCGGCGTCACCATCAGGCGTGAGCACGATCGCGGCACCTGCGTGCCGCGATTCGACGAAACCGCCCCTGTCGGCGGTGGCGAGTTCGACCGAGGAGTCCACTGAGAGCGTTCCGGGCATGCCCTCCAGGATATGCCTCGCGCTCCGTACGCCATACTCTGGTGGCATGATCCAGCGCCACAGCTACGCACTCACCGCGACGTGGACGGGCAACCGCGGCAGCGGTACGAGCGGCACTCGCGACTACGACCGCAGCGTCACGCTGCGCGTGGACGGCAAGCCGGACCTGCTGGGGTCGGCCGACAAGCCGTTCTTCGGCGACCCGGAGCGCTGGAACCCCGAAGACCTGCTCATCGCGGCGCTCGCGCAGTGCCACCTGCTGTCGTACCTGCGCGCCTGCGTGCTGCGCGGCGTCGTGGTCACCGGGTACACCGACAGCGCGACGGGCGAGATCGAGCTGTCGGGCGACGGCGGCCGCTTCATCGGCGTCACGCTGCGCCCGAGCGTCACGGTAGCCGACGCGGGGATGCGCGAGGCGGCTGCAGAAGCGCATGCGGATGCGCACGCGTGGTGCTTCATCGCCAACTCCGTCAGCTTTCCCGTCGGCTACGAGCCCATCGTCGAGGTCGCCGCATAGGGCACACGCACCCCGCGGATCCAGGGTGCGCCGGTGGGTGCGGCCGCTCAGCGCCTCTCGTGCGGCAGAACGCGCTTGAGCTTCTGCACGGGTCCCTGAGCAGGCAGCTCGTTGTACGTTCCGGCCAGCTCCTGGCCTGAGAGCTCGTGGATGGCCGCCATGATCTCGTCTGTGGCGTGGCGGCGCGCCTTGCCGCTGGTCGCCGGTCCGTGCGTGGAGACGTCGATCGGGGCGCCGAACCTCACGACGACCCGCTCGGACAGCTTCGGCATCTTCGCGCCGACGGGCATCACTCTGTCCGTGCCGACGAGCCCGATCGGTACGACAGGGGCGCCCGTCTGCAGAGCCAGGAAGGCGATGCCGGTGCGCCCCTTGTACAGCCGGCCGTCGCGTGATCGGGTGCCCTCAGGGTGCAGTGCGACCGCGGCACCGGTCTCGAGGATCCGGCGCTGCTGCTCCAACGCGTCGAGAGCGGCCTGTCCTGCGCCGCGATCAACCGGCACGGCGCCGACCGACGTGAAGAAGGTGCGGGAGAGCCATCCGGTCAGACCCTTGCCGGTGAAGTAGTCGGACTTCGCCAGGAAGTGCACGGCCCGGGGAGCAGCGGCGATCGGGATGGCGAACGAGTCGATGACCGAGAGATGGTTGCTCGCGAGGATCACGGCGCCGTGCTTCGGCAGATTCTCTTTGCCCTCGACGCGCGGCCGATAGATCATCCGCGCCAGCGGTGCGATGACGGTGCGGCCGAAGGTGTACAGCCAGCTCGGGCGATGCGGGGCGCTTTCGGGCAGACCCGTGGGATCGTCGCCTTCTTCGTGCGAGCCGGAGGACGTCATCCCTCCAGCTTAATGCGGGAGTATGCGGGCAACGGCATGCGTGACGCCCGTGGTCATCCGTACGTCGTGACGCCCGATGTCAGCGGGCGCATGGATTCGTGCGCAAAGATGGGGTGTCCCCCAACGAACGAGGTTCTCCGTGCGCATTCGATCGATTGCACTGATGTCCACCGCGGCGGTCGCCGCCCTCGCCCTCGCCGGCTGCTCCGGCGACGCTGATCCCGACACCGACGGCACAAGCGACAATGCGCTCTGCGCCGCTGCCGGCGAAAGCGGCAGCGCCGTCGATTCGCTCGACGTCTCGGGCGAGGCAGGAGGGGACGTACCGGAGAGCCTCGACCTCGCCGATCCGCTCGACCCTGCCGACTTCGAGCGCGCGGTCGTGACAGAGGGTGACGGCACACAGCTCGCGGAGGGCGACTTCTTCTCCTACGCGATCACGGCGTACGACGCGGAGACGGGCGAGCAGGTCGGCCAGGCCGGTTATGAGGACGGCGAGGTGCAGCCGCAGCAGATCTCGGCGTCGACGATGCTCGGCCAGGTCTTCGGATGTGCGACTGTCGGTACGCGCATCGCGACCGTGTATCCGGCGTCCACCGATGAGTCCGGCCAGGAGACGCCAGCCCAGGTTCAGGTCGTCGACGTGCTCAGCACGCCGGAGAAAGCGGCATGGGGCGAGGACCAGGAGCCCGTGGACGGCATGCCCGCCGTCACCCTCGCCGACGACGGCGCGCCGACCATCGAGATCCCGGACGGCATGGAGATCCCGGAGACCACCAAGGTCGAGGCCACGAAGGTCGGCGACGGCGCGGAGATCGCCGACGGTGACACCGCCTACGTGCAGTACAAGGGCATCAAGGCGAGCGACGGTGAGGAGTTCGACTCCAGCTGGAGCGGCGGCATGCTCGCGGCGTTCCCCACTACGGGCGTCGTCGAGGGCTTCCAGAAGGCGCTCGTCGGACAGACGGTCGGCTCCCAGGTGGTGGCCGTGATCCCCAAGGAGGAGGGCTACCACCAGGAGGGCGGCGAGAGCCACGAGCTCTACGACGAGGACCTGGTCTTCGTCGTCGACATCGTCGACGTGTTCCACCCGGCGACGCCAGCAGCCGAATAGGCCACCATGCGGCGCATCCTGATCCTCGGATCCACCGGCTCGATCGGCACCCAGGCGCTCGAGGTCATCCGGGACAACCCCGGCCTATTCGAGGTCGCGGGCCTCGCCGCTGGACGCAACGCCGCGATGCTGCGCGAGCAGGCGGAGCGGTTCGGCGTCGCGCACACCGCGCTCGGCGCGGACGATGCCGCTCGGCTGGTGCGGGAGGTCGACGCCGACGTGGTGCTCAACGGCATCACGGGCTCGGTGGGGCTCGGCCCGACGCTGGCGGCGCTCGAGGCGGGCCGCACGCTGGCGCTGGCGAACAAGGAGTCGCTGATCGTGGGCGGCCCGCTCGTGAAGCAGGCGGCGGCTGCCGGTCAGATCGTCCCCGTCGACAGCGAGCACTCCGCGATCGCTCAGGCGCTGCGGGCAGGGGCACCGGATGAGGTGCGCCGGCTCGTCGTGACGGCGTCCGGCGGGCCGTTCCGCGGGCGGAGCCGCGACGAGCTCACCTCCGTCACCCCGGCCGAGGCGCTGAACCACCCGACGTGGGACATGGGTCGCGTGGTCACGACGAACTCCGCGACTCTGGTGAACAAGGGTCTCGAAGTGATCGAGGCGCACCTGCTGTTCGACGTGCCGCTGGCGAGGATCGACGTCGCCGTGCATCCGCAGTCGATCGTGCACTCGATGGTCGAATTCGTCGACGGATCCACCATCGCTCAGGCCTCGCCTCCCGACATGCGCCTGCCGATCGCGCTCGGCATGGCGTGGCCGGATCGTGTGCCAGGCGTGGGAGCGCCCATCGACTGGACGACGGCGGCGAGCTGGACCTTCGAGCCCCTCGACGAAGCGGCCTTCCCCGCCGTGGCGCTTGCGAAGCGCGTCGGCGAGGCCGGCGCGACGCACCCCGCGGTGTTCAACGCGGCCAACGAGCAGGCGGTCGACGCGTTCCATGACGGGCGGCTGAGCTTCCTGGGCATCGTCGACACCGTCGCGCGCGTCGTCGAGGCCCATTCCGCGCCCGCCGAACTGACACTCGACACGCTCGCCGCTGCAGAGTCCTGGGCCCGCGCAGAAGCCGATCGCGCCATCGCCGGCTGACCCACCGGCACCCAGAACCTCAGCGCTCCGGCGCTGCGCTGCCTCTGATCCCGCAACAGGGTACTAGTACCCCTTCCGGTGCTCAGGCGCGACCAGAGGCGCGCTCGTGCGCACTCAGCGGTTCCCTCGCCTGGGCGTGCGACGATAGACGGCGTGATCGTCACGCCCCGAATCCGCCGCACGCCGCCCGTGATGCTGCGCCCCTCACAGCCAGGCCCGATCCGACTGTCCGAGGTCGCCGCCCGTATCGGCGGCACCGCGTCGGGAGCGGACGCAGAGGTGACGGGAGTCTCCGTCTCATCGAGCGACCTGGCTCCCGGCGACCTGTTCGTGGGCATCAGGGGCCTGAACCGCCACGGCGCCGAGTTCGCCGCCGCCGCCGCGGAGAACGGGGCGACCGCTGTCCTCACCGACGCCGCCGGCGCGGACATCGCGCGTGGGGCCGGTCTGCCGATCATCGTGGTCGATGACCCCCGCGGCGCGCTCGGCGACGCGTCCATGGCGGTGTACCGCACGTCGCCTGACGACGACATCCCGCTGCTGCTGGGAACGACGGGCACCAACGGCAAGACCAGCACAACGCATCTGCTCGAAGGGATGCTGACCCAGCTCGGCGTCGTGGCAGGCGCATCGACTTCCGCTGAGCGCGTGGTGGCAGGCGAGCGCGTCGTCGCGGGGCTCACCAGCCCGGAGGCCAGCGAGTTCCACGCCATGATCGCCAGAATGCGCGAGCGCGACGTCGAAGCGTTCGCGGTCGAGGTCAGCGCCCAGGCCGTCACCCGTCGCCGAGTCGAAGGCGTGATGTGGGACGTGATGGGGTTCACCAACCTCACCCACGAGCACTTCGACGACTACGGCGACATGGAGACGTACTACCAGGCGAAGGCGCCGCTGTTCACCTCGGCGCGCAGCCGCCGCGCCGTCGTCTCGCTCGACTCCGCGCTGGGTGTCCGCATCGCGAGCGAGGCGGACATCCCCGTCACGACGATCGCCGCACGCGGCATCGCCGATGACGAGGCATTCGAACGCGCCGACTGGACAGTCGAGGTCACCTTCGAGGCGCAGAGCGGCACCGGCTTCCAGCTCACCGGGCCCGACGGCAGGACCCTGGCGACCACCGTGCCCGTGATCGGCGCGCACATGGCGGCGAACGCGGGGCTCGGCATCGTGATGATGTACGAGGCGGGCTACGACTGGGATCGCATCATCGAGGCGCTCGCCGGCGAGATCAGGGCATGGGTGCCCGGCCGAACGCAGCTCGTGTCCGGTCCGGAGGGGCCGGCCGTGTACGTCGACTTCGGACACACCCCTGACGCGTTCGAGAAGACGCTCGCCGCGGTGCGGCGCGTCACACCGGGCCGAGTGCTGATGCTGTTCGGCGCCGACGGCGACCGGGACACCACCAAGCGGTACGACATGTCGCGCACTGCGGTCGAGGGAAGTGACGTGACGGTCGTCACCGACCATCATCCGCGCTTCGAGAACGCCCAGTCCATCCGGACCACACTGATGGAAGCGGCGCACGAGGTCGACCGCGACCACGAGGTGCACGAGGTGTCGCCGCCCGAGGCCGCGATCGTCAAGGCCGTCTCGCTGGTCGGCGCCGGCGACGCGATCCTGTGGGCGGGGCCCGGCCACCAGAACTACCGCGACATCGCGGGCACGCAGTGGGCGTACTCGGCCCGCGAGCTCTCCCGACGCGCGCTCGTCGAGGCCGGATGGCCTGCCGGCGAGCGCACCTGGACCAACCCGTACGGAGACTGAGGCCGTGGTGACCGTACTCGCGTTCATCGTCGGTGTCGTCATCGTCGTTCTGGGGCTCGGCGTGTCGATCGCTCTGCACGAGATCGGGCACCTCGTGCCGGCGAAGAAGTTCGGGGTGCGCGTCGGGCAGTACATGGTCGGCATGGGGCCGACCGCGTGGTCGAAGCGCGTGGGCGAGACGGAGTACGGCGTCAAATGGCTGCCCATCGGCGGTTACATCTCGATGGCGGGGATGTACCCGTCGGGCGATGGCAAGCCTGCCAGGGGGGTCTTCAAGACGCTCGTGCAGGATGCGCAGGACGCCAACGAGGAATCGCGCGAGGGCGTCGACGATTCGCGCACCTTCTCGGCGCTTCCGACGTGGAAGCGCGTGATCATCATGCTCGGCGGCCCCGTGATGAACCTCGTCATCGCCATCGTGCTGTTCACCGTCGTCGTCAGCGGCATCGGCATCCCGCAGAACACCTCCACCGTGGCGAGCGTGTCGCAGTGCGTGCTGCCCGCGGGCACCGACAAGACGGAGTGTGCGGCGGGCGACCCCGAGTCACCGGCGGCCGCGGCCGGACTGATGCCGGGCGACACGATCGTGGCGGTCGACGGCACCGCTGTCAGCGACTTCCAGGCGGCGTCAGAGATCATCAGGGCGCACCCGGATGACACGATCTCCGTGGTTGTCGAGCGCGACGGCGGCGAAGAGACGCTCACGATGACCCCGGTGCTGGCGACCAACCAGTACGTCGACGCCGATGGCGAGCTCGTCACCGCCGAGGTCGGCTTCGCCGGTTTCGGGCCGACCCGGGAGCGCGTCCGTCAGCCCGTGCAGGCCGGAACGCAGCAGGTGTTCGACCAGATGGGGGCCGTCGCCGGCATCATCGCGCAGCTGCCGCAGCGCATCTGGCAGACGAGCGTCGACATGTTCACCGGTCAGGACCGCGACCCGAACGGGCCGATCAGCGTGATCGGCGTCGGCCGGCTCGCCGGCGAGGTCGCCGCGACCGAGGCACCGATCCTCGACAGGACCGTCAGGCTGATTCAGCTGGTCGGATCCGTGAACATCGCCCTGTTCGCGTTCAACATGCTCCCGCTCCTCCCGCTCGACGGCGGCCATATCGTCGTCGCGCTGTGGGACGCGATCAAGCGCGGCTGGGCGAAGCTGCGCCGCAGGCCGAGGCCGAGGCCCGCCGACGCCTCGCGCCTGGTGCCGCTGACCCTGGTCGTCGTGGTGCTGATGATCGGGATGAGCGCCGTGCTCTTCGCCGCGGACATCTTCAACCCTGTGACGCTGTAGCCGCGCTCGCATACGCAGGCTATCTCTTCATTTCTGGCACATCTCCGGTGGTGTGCCCACCCGGAGATGTGCCAGAAATGAAGAGTTGTGGTGCCGCGGTAGACGGGCGGTTACGCGAGGGCGTGGGCGACGAGGCGGCGGAGGGTGCTCATGCCGTCTCGGGAGAGGATCGACTCGAGGTGGCCCTGGATGCTGGCGAACTTCGGGCCGCGCAGGGCGTAGACGTCGCCGGTGGCAGGGTCTGCGGCGATCTCCACGGAGTCGATGCGGGTCGTGCCGGGCTCCACGCGTGCGGTGAACGTGTTGTAGAAGCCGATCGAGGCGCGCTCACCGAAGACGTCGACGGTCTTCTGCACGCCCTGGTGCGGCTGCGCCATGGGGGCCAGATCGATGCTGAGGAGATCGGCGAGCACTTGGTGGCTCAGGCACACCGACACCAGAGGCTTGCCCGCGTCGATGCGACGGGCGACCACGTCGCGCATCCTGGCGATGCGCGGATTCGCCTCGTCGCGTGGGTCGCCGGGGCCCGGGCCGGTGACGAGCAGTTCGGCGTCGTCGATCTCGGTGTCCGTCACGTGTGACCAGTGCACGATGCGCGCATCGAGGCCGAGATGGCCCAACTGGTGGGCGAGCATCGTGGTGAATCGGTCCTCGGCGTCGACGACGATCGCACTGCGGCCGGCGAATGGGCCGGCGTCGTCGCTCTGCTCCTCGAGCCAGAACGGCGCGAGGCGAGCGTTGCGCGAGGCGAGCAGCTCTGCGATGCCCGGATCGTCTCCGAGCCGCTTCGGTGTCGGCGCAGGGCCGGTCGCGGGCTGGTCGGGGTCCGCGACCCGCGTCGCGCGCGGCACGGCACCGATCGCCCCGAGCACTCCCGCAGCCTTGCCGTGCGTCTCGCTGACCTCACCGTAGGGATCGGAATGGCGCACGAGCGTGGCGCCGACCGGTACGCGGAGCCTGCCTCCGTCGAGGTGGGCCGTTCTGATCAGGATGGGCGCGTCGAGGCTGTGGCCGCCGGAGACGTCAGGGGTGAACAGCGCTGCCACGCCGGAGTAGTACCCGCGAGGAGTCGTCTCGTGACGCCGGATGACGGTGCACGCGTTCTGCATCGGAGAGCCGGTGACCGTCGGGGCGAACATGGTCTCGCGCAGGATGCCGCGGGGGTCCATTCGGCTCGTGCCTCGCAGCATGTACTCGGTGTGGGTGAGCCGTGACATCTCCTTCAGGTGCGGTCCCGTGATCCGGCCGCCGTCCGAGCACACGGCGCTCATCATCTTGAGTTCCTCGTCGACGACCATGAAGAGCTCTTCGGTCTCCTTGGTGTCGGTGAGGAAGGCGGAGAGCGTCTCGACGGTCGCGCCGCCGTCCGGATGGCGGAAGGTGCCTGAGATCGGGTTCATCGTCACTGTCGACGAGCCGTCGCCGTGCGAATCCGCGACGACGTGAGCCTCGGGGCTCGCGCCGACCAGGATCCTCTCGCCCGCGACGATCGCGAAGGTCCAGTAGGCGCCGCGCTCATGCTCCAGCAGTGCGCGGAACCAGGTGAGCATCGCCGTGCGCTCGTCCGCATCGATCTGCGCGACGTAGTCGCGGCGGATCACGAAGTTGGCGCCCTCTCCTCGGCCGATCTCGTCAGAGATCACCCGGCGCACGATCGACGCGTAATCCTCATCCGCAACGTCGAAGCCGGCGCCCGTCAGTGGGACGGTCGCGCTCGGCAGAGCGGAGAGCACGTCGCCGACCGGCACGCGGGTGTGCTCGTCGACGACGAGGCAGCGAAGGGGAGTGTCCTCTGGCTCTGCTTCGAAGCCGCGCTCGCGCACCTGCTGGTACGGCACCAGCGCGAGCACCTCGCGAGCGGCGCCCGCCGCATCGGTGAGCGGGATGTCGGCGAGGAGATCGACGTCGACGGTGTCGCCGGTGAGCACCTCGACGTGCGTCGCCGGACCGTCGCCGCCGCGCGCGATCAGCGCGAACGAGGCGTCAGGGTCAGCGGCAAGGCGCAGAATCGTCTCGGCGGTGTCGTCAGCAGCCATGGGGAACTCACTTCTTCGAATCCTCTGGCGGGCGCCTGTCGCAGAACGACCGCCGGAGCGGGGCGGTCGTGTTCGTGCTCGCGAAGTCGGCCGCCGTCAGGCGAGCCACCACTGGTTCATCGTCGCGTGCACGCTGTCAACCTATACGGGTGAACCGTCGCCTGCCAAACCAACCGCATTCGGCGCGGTTCTTCACCTGACGCGAAGCGTCGGTCTGGAGACGCACAAGGGACAACTGTCGTCATGTGAACGGCTGACAGCCTTCCTGCACCCGAGGAGTCGTAGGCTGAGGGGGTGCCAGCTGTGAACCTCGGAATCCCCTCCGTGCCGGATGTCCTCGCCCCGCGCCGCAAGTCGCGGCAGATCGACGTGGGCAAGGTGAAGGTCGGCGGCAACGCGCCCGTCTCGGTGCAGTCGATGACCACGACCAAAACGCACGACATCAATGCGACGCTGCAGCAGATCGCCGAGCTGACGGCATCCGGATGCGAGATCGTGCGCGTCGCGTGCCCGACTGACAAAGACGCCGAGGCGCTCAAGATCATTGCGATGAAGAGTCAGATCCCGGTCATCGCCGACATCCACTTCCAACCGAAGTACGTCTTCGAGGCGATCGATGCCGGATGCGGCGCCGTGCGCGTCAACCCGGGCAACATCCGCAAGTTCGACGACCGCGTCGGCGAGATCGCGAAAGCGGCGAAGGACGCCGGCGTCAGTCTGCGCATCGGTGTGAACGCCGGATCGCTCGACAGGCGACTGCTGGAGAAGTACGGCAAGGCGACGCCGGAGGCGCTCGCCGAGTCGGCGGTGTGGGAGGCGAGCCTGTTCGAGGAGCACGACTTCCACGACTTCAAGATCTCGGTCAAGCACAACGACCCCGTCGTGATGGTGAAGGCCTATCGACTGCTTGCGGAGCGCGGCGACTGGCCTCTGCACCTCGGCGTCACCGAGGCGGGCCCGGCGTTCCAGGGCACGATCAAGTCGGCGACGGCATTCGGCATCCTGCTCGGCGAGGGCATCGGAGACACCATCAGGGTCTCGCTGTCTGCGCCTCCGGCCGAGGAGGTCAAGGTCGGTCACCAGATCCTGCAGTCGCTGAACCTTCGCGAGCGCACACTCGAGATCGTCTCGTGCCCCTCGTGCGGTCGCGCCCAGGTGGACGTGTACTCGCTCGCCGACAGCGTGACAGAGGGGCTCAAGGACATGACCGTGCCGCTGCGCGTAGCCGTGATGGGCTGCGTCGTGAACGGACCGGGAGAGGCACGCGATGCCGACCTCGGCGTGGCCAGCGGAAACGGCAAGGGCCAGATCTTCGTCAAGGGCGAGGTCGTCAAGACCGTGCCGGAGGCGGACATCGTCGAGACCCTGATCCAGGAGGCGAACCGCATCGCCGACGAGATGGGCCCGGATGCCGCCCTCGGCACGGCGCAGGTCGTCACCTCCTGAGGCCGCACCGGGTCAGCCGGGTGGGTTCTCCTCGAGGTAGGCGGAAGCGAGTCGCTTCGGGGCACGGTCGAGCCATGCGTCGACGACGACCTCGCGCAGACGGTCGACATCGATCGCCTCGAGCCGTATCAGCACGGCGGCGTAGCCGTCGAAGTGCGGGATCGTGAAGAAGCGCTCCGGCTCGGATGAGACCATGGCCTGCTTCGCGATGTCGTGCTCCACGCGGGCGGCGGCGATCTCGCCGTTCGGCGCGGCATCGCCGAGCGCGCCGTGATCGGTCCGGTTCAGCGGGCGCTCCCAGGCGAAGCCGCGATCGTGCACTCGCCACATCCGGTTGCCCCATGCGGGGCGCATCGTGACGTCAGGCAGCGATTCGGCGAGCCGCGCCACGTCGTCCAAGGTCGCCATACGGGCAGGGTACGGCGACTCGTCGCGCCGGGGAAGAGTCTTCGGTCTCCGTCCGCGCTCAGCAGGGTGCGATCCGAGCTGTGAACCACGCGGTCGATGCATCGAGTTCGATGCGACTGCTTGCGACGTCGATCACATGCTGGGCCGCGGCGATCGTCTCGAGTGCGTGGTCGAGATCTGCCGGGAGCTGGAGTTTCGCGGCCACAGAGCAGTGGTATCAAGCCGGTATCAACTCAGGAGGTCGGGCCCGACGCCTCTCGCGACAGTGGGGAACGGGGTGAACTCGATGGCTTGCTTCGCGGCATCGCACGTCGCACATACCCCGGCGGTCTTGATATCCGGTGCCTCGTGTTCGAACGACCCAGATTGGCGATTCAGCAGGTGCCGCAGACGGAGCCGCGATTGCGTACCCGCCGCATCTGATCGCCTCAGGTCGGGTGCTCGTCGTCTCGGGTAGCGCTTCAGCGATTCGCGCCAAGCCTTCCAGGCTCGGTACGGGTGCCAGGGCGTGCCGCGCCGTGGTGGGCGGAGGTGGCGACGGCTGCGGTCGGATATCCGACGGTGATCACCCGAGCGCGGAGTCCGTCGGACCGGCCGCTATCACGTCGACAACGTCGGTGAGAAGGGGGGAGAGTTCCGCGCGCCATGAGATCCAGGTGTGTAACGCAGCTCCGGTGAGGCCGCTTCGCAGAGGAATCCAGGCCCAGTCGGGAAGATGCCTGTAAGTCGATGTGCGCGTCGAGAGCACGCCGTCGACCCCTGCGGTGCGTGCAATGAGGCCGCTGTACGCGGAGAAGCGACGGAAGATCCAGCGCACGTGTGCCCCTTCAGCGTCCGCGGCGGTGATGAAATCCGACTGTTCAACGGCGAGCTCGCCCGCGGCGTGGGCCATGATGGTCATCCCATCCATTTCGCGGTATCCGACTTCCGTGAGCCTGGCCACCGTTGATCCAGGAGGTACGGCGAGCCCCATTCGTTGGGTGAGTACGTGCTTGGTGTGCAGTTCGGGCGCGTCAAGGTGGATGAGGCCCAGTTCGAGCAGGCCGGTCTGCACCTGTTGGCGCTGATCCTCGGTGGTCCCCTCGTGCAACGAGAGTCGAAGATGGGGGAACCGCTCTTCGATGCTGCTCATCACCGGTTCGGCCCACGCGTGCGGCAGCCCCTGGGGCACACCGACGTTGACGACCTCGCGCTCCTCGGCCGCTTCCGAGACGACTTCGGGGATGCGCCGCACCTGCGTGAGTACGACGTCGATGTGCGCCTTGAGAGCGCGGCCCTGCGGAGTCGGCGCGAGGCCGCGCGCCGTTCTGTCGAACAACGTGCAGTCGAGCTCGCGCTCCAGCGCCGCGATCTGTCTGCTCAGGGATGGCTGGGTGACGTGCAGGGCGACGGCAGCGCGGCTCACGGAACGCAGTTCGGCTGCTTTAGCGAAGTACTTCAGCTGTCGGAGCTCCATGCTTTCAAGCATGCGTTCAAGGCATGGGTGGGTCAACAGATCGGCATTGGACGTATAGCTGTTGGCGTGTCAAAGTGGAGCCCTATGCACCCGTCACAGAGGACGGGACCGACGAGACGCAGGGAAGCGATGAATTCGGAGAACACGACATACGACGTGGTCGTCATCGGTGGAGGTTCCGCGGGGATCTCAGCCGCGATCGGCGCGAGTCAGGCGGGGGCGCGTGTCGCCCTGGTCGAACAGTACGGATTCCTCGGCGGGGCCGCGACGAACGGTTCCGTCCTGACTCACTGCGGGTTCTTCGACCAGACCCGCACGCAAGTCGTGCGGGGGGTCGGACAGCTGATGCTCGATCGGCTCGACACGGAGAGCATGTACCGCACGCACACTCTGCCCGAGACGGGCAACACCGTCGTCCTGCTCGACCTGGAGACGGTGAAGGCGACCTACGATCAGCTGGTCTCAGAGGCAGGCGTCGACGTGTTCCTGCACAGCAGACTCATCAGCGCTGCCGTCGACGACGGCTCTCGTATCAGTTCTGCGGAAGTCGTACATCGAGGAGGCCGCGTCAACCTCGTCGCGCGAGCGTTCGTCGACGCGAGCGGCGACGGAGAGCTCATCGCCGCAGCGGGCGCGGGAAGCCTGCTGTCGCCCGTTGCGGAGCGTCAGGCGTCAACCCTCGTGATGCGCGTCGGAAATGTCTGTGAGGACGCTTCATTGGCACAGACAGACATGGACGAGGCCGTTACTGCGTATCGGGATTCACATCGGACGGAGATTGTGCGCACCAGCGGCATCGCCGTGCGCATGCCCGTCTCGCGCGAGGTGATGCTGCTTCTGGCGGATCAGCATCGTGACGCCCTCGATGTTCGTGAGCTCACCGCCGCTGAGATGGATGCCCGCCGCATGGCCGCGGAGTACATGCACGCGTTCCGCGCGAAGATGCCCGGCTGGCAGGATGCGTTCCTCGCGGCCACAGGCCCGCAGATCGGGATCAGAGAGACCAGGCGTCTGCGAGGAGTCGACGCTGTAACGGCCGGCGACGTCACGGCCGGACGGAAGCGGCTGGACGATGGCATTGCGCGATGTGGATGGCCGATGGAGAATCACGTATCACCTGGTGTCACCGAGTACGGCGGGATCGCGGAGAAGGGGTGGTACGGCATCCCGTACGGTGCGATCGCGTCGGATACGACGGAGAATCTGTGGGCCGGTGGCCGGCTCACGAGCTCCGACCAACGCGCATACGCATCGTTGCGCGTGATGGGGACGTCCTTCGCGACGGGGCATGCGGCGGGCGTTGCAGCCGCTGTCTACGCAGACGGCAGGACCCGCGACCTCGGGCGTACGAGAGCGGAGCTGGAGCGCCAGGGAGCGCTGCTGTGACCGGCGGACTTCGTGTTGCCTTGACAGGTGCGGCCGGTTCTCTCGCCGCCGATGTCATTCCTGGGCTTCTCGAGCGCGGGCATCGCATCACTGCGATAGATGAGCGACCGTTGTCGGCACTCCCCGAAGAAGTCCGCACCGTCGAATGCTCGATCACCGACCGGGAGGAACTCGCGGCGGCTGTCGCCTCGAGCGACGTCATCGTTCACCTCGCCGGTATCCCGCTGGAGGCACCGTGGCAGGACATCCTCGCGGTCAACGTCGATGGAACCCAGGCGATTCTTGAGGCTGCGCGCATTGAAGGCATCAGCCGAGTGGTACTTGCCAGTTCGATCCACGCTGCTGGCTTCGTGCCCGTGCCCCCGGAGGGCGAGTTCGTCCCGGACGATGTGGCCGCGCGGCCAGACACCTTCTACGGCGCGAGCAAGGCGATGCTCGAGTCCCTCGGTGCCCTGTATAACGATAGGCACGGTATCGACGTGGTCTGCCTGCGTATCGCCTCGCGGTTCCCTCGGCCGATGGATGAGCGGATGCTGAGCACCTGGCTGTCTCCAGATGACGCGACGCGGCTCGTGCATGCATCGCTCATGATCTCCCGCCCCGGATACCGTCTCGTCTGGGGAGTGTCGGCAAACAGCGCTGGGTATCTTTCACCGCGCGGCGGGCGAGCGATCGGCTATGAGCCGCAGGATGATGCGGCTGTGTACGCGTCGGCGCTGGCAGAGCGCTCAGCGCATGATCAGACCATCGGCCTCAGCGAATGGGAGCGTCGCTTCATCGGCGGCGAGTTCTGTTCGGCTGAGCCTCCCCGTTTCATCCCCTTTGCAGAGCGAGAGCAATCATGACAGCAGAATCCACGGCCACGGCGTTCGAAGTTCGTGGGGTGTCCAAAGTGTTCCCCGGCGCGACGACGGTGCAAGCGCTGCGTAACATCGACCTGTCGCTAAGAGAAGGTTCGTTGACATGCATCGTCGGTCCGTCCGGTTGCGGGAAATCGACGCTGCTGCGAATTCTCGGCGAGCTCGAGAGCGCAACGACGGGCGAGATCGTGCACAATCTGAAGGTCGATCGCGTTCCTCGTTCGGCATTCGTGTTCCAGGAGCACGGGGTGTTCCCCTGGTTCAACGTGCTCCAGAATGTCGCGTTCGGTGAGCAGATGGCGGGCGTCTCCAAATCGAGGCGCGAGGAGACCGCGCGCGAATGGATCGGCAAAGTCGGACTTGTGGGCTTCGAAGGCGCGTATCCGCACCAGCTCTCCGGGGGCATGAGGCAGCGCATCGCCATTGCACGCGCCTTTGCGACGGGATCGCCGTCCCTGCTGATGGATGAGCCGCTCGGTGCTCTTGACGCGCAGACGCGCATCCTGATGCAGGAGCAGCTCGTCTCGCTCTGGGAAGCCGAGCGCAAGACCGTCGTGCTCGTGACGCACTCGATCGAAGAGGCTCTGCTCCTTGGGGACCAGATCGTGATGATGTCGGCACGCCCTGGTCAGGTCAAGGAGGTCATCGATATCCCGTTCGAACGTCCCCGCTCGACCGCGATCGAGGCTGATCCCGAGTTCGCCCGCATGAAGCAGGACATCTGGGAATCGCTGCGCGACGAGGTCCAGGCCTCTCTGAGCTTCAAGTGAGGAATGACATGAGCACAACACCTCTGACCACGTCACACCCGTCAGGAAGTGACGCTGATCTCGAAGCAGCGGTCGAACGCCAGTATCGGCGCGCGCGTCGCCTGAAGACTCGCGACCTCGGCCTTGCGATTGCGACACCGATCCTGCTGCTCACCCTGTGGGAGATCGCGGCGCAGACCGGGCTGATCGATTCGCGCCTGTACAGCCCGCCGTCGGCCATCGGCATCAGGGGATGGGAGATGGTCGCTTCCGGCGACCTCTGGATCCACGTCGGCGCGACGATCGCTCGACTCGCAGTCGGCTTCATCGCCGGCTCTGCTGCCGGCATCGTGGTCGGCCTACTGATGGGCTTATGGCGCCCCGTTCGCGCCGCGCTCGAGCCGACGTTCACCGCGCTGTACGCATTGCCGAAGATCGCCATCCTTCCGCTGCTTCTGCTGATCTTCGGGCTCACCGAGACGCCGAAGATCCTCTCGGTCGCCATCAGCGTGTTCTTCGTCGTGCAGATCAATACCCTCAGCGGCATCATGCAGATCGATGCGCGCATCCTGGAGGCCGCACGCGCCTACAAGGCCAAGGGAATGAACCTGTTCCGACATGTGCTGCTGCCCGGCGCGCTGCCGGCGATCATGACGGGCCTGCGGGTGTCCGCCGGTATGGCGGTGATCGTCATCACGGCGGTGGAGTTCGTGGCATCGAACGAAGGGCTCGGCTACCTGATCTGGAACTCATGGCAGCTCTTCCAGCCGGCCACGATGTTCGTGGGGCTCATCACAGTGGCGCTGATCGGGGCGAGTGTCACTGGGCTCATCATCCTGCTCGAACGAGCACTTGTCCCATGGCGCCGTGCCGGCGCCGCAACCAAGAAGGAGCGCAAATGAAGCGAAAGATCGCCGCAGCGAGTGCGGCATTGATCGCCGTGACGGCCCTCGTGGGCTGCGCGGGAGATTCGGAAGGCGGCGACGATGCCGCGACAATCGAAGTCGGCATCGTACAGCTGTCGATATTCGCCCCGATCTATGTCGCCGACGCGAAGGGGTACTTCGAGGAGGAAGGCCTCGACGTGAACATCGAGAACGTGAAGTCCGGCCAAGACGCGATCCCCTTGGCGTCCAGCGGCAAGCTCGACGTGGTCGCAGCTGGCTTCTCCGCCGGAATGTTCAGTGCGATCGAGACGGGGCTCGACGTCCGCGTCGTCGGCTCGATGGGAGTAGCCGGTCCCGAAGGCGAAGAACCTGCGTCAGCGCTGGTCGTTCGCCGTGATCTGATCGATTCGGGCGAGATCTCATCCGTCGCCGATCTGGCGGGGCACAAGATCGGCGCACTGGGCGGAGACGCAGCCACAAGCGCCTTCTACGTCTCGCAGGCACTCGAAGAAGCGGGCCTTTCGGCATCCGACGTCGAGTTCGTCAACCTCTCCAACCCCGATGTCCCGGCAGGGCTGGAGACCGGCGGTATCGATGCCGCGTTCGCATCCGCGCCGTTCTGGGGGCAGGCGGTGGAAGACGGAACGGCCGACATGCTCTGGACGACCCCGGAAGGCACGTCGGGCACCGGCGTCATCTACGGCGGCCAGTTCGCCGAGACTGAGCAAGCACAAGCGTTCTTCGCTGCGATCGCGCGCGCGGCACAGGACCTGCAGGGCGATGCGCGCTACTCCGATGAGAACCTCGAGATCATCGGTGACGCAACGGGTCAGACTCCGGACGAAGTCGCCTCGGTTCCTCTGTACCACTGGGAGCCGGATCTGAAGCCGCTGCCGGATCAGCTGGCCACGATGGAGCGCGTGTGGCTTGAACTCGGCGCGCTGGAATACGACGAGCCGCTCGACCCGGAACTCTACGTCGACACTTCGTTCAGCGACAACCTCGCGGAGTGATCGGCACGGGGCGACGGGCGGGCTTGCTCCGTCCTCGCCCCGCGCTGTACTTCATGCGGGCCGGAGGTTTCACGGGACACGCGTTGCCTGACCAGCAGAAAGCACGCCGGATGACGTGTTCGGCAGCCTCGCAGCGCTGTCGGTCACAGTGCCGCAGTGAGGGAGTGCGGCGCCGGGCCGCCGTGCGTGGGCGGATGCACCTCGACGGTGAACTCGTCGAGATGGGGGAGGTGCTCTCTGGCCTCGGCGACGACGTTCGCCCTGACCTGCTCGGCCTCGGCGAGGGACGCCGCCTCGGCGGTGATGCAGGCCTCGCCGTGCAGGCGGTGGCCCACCCAGCGAAGTCGAACGTGGCCGACATGCTCGATGCCTGCCACGTGGGAGAGGGCGATCTCGGCGCGGGAGACGAGGTCGGCGTCGACGCCGTCGAGCAGTCTTCGGATGACGGATCTCGCGGTGCCGATCAGCATCACCACGAGCATGGTGCCGATCAGCAGGCCGACGATGGGATCGGCGAGGGGGAAGCCGGCCGCGACGCCGATGCCTCCAGCGACCACGGCGAGTGAGGTGAACCCGTCGGTGCGGGCGTGCACGCCGTCGGCGACGAGGGAGGCCGAGCCGATGCGACGCCCGACCCGGATGCGGTAGGTGGCGATGAGCTCGTTCCCGACGAAGCCGATCCCTCCGGCCGCGATGACGAGGGCGAGATTCTGCACCGGCTGCGGATGGGCGATCCTGTCGATCGCCTGCCAGATCGCCAGCGCTGCGGACGCAGCGATCGCCAGCACGATCACGATGCCGCCGAGATCCTCCGCGCGGCCCAGACCGTACGTGTGGGTGCGGGTCGGGCGGCGCCTGGCGAGCACGAATGCGATCCACAGCGGAATCGCCGTGAGTGCGTCGGCGAGACTGTGCAGCGTGTCGGCGATCAGTGCGACCGAACCGGTGAAGGCGATCACGATCGCCTGTGCCGCCGTGATCGCCAGCAGCAGCACGAGGCTGACCTTGACGGCTCGAATGCCCGCACGGTTGGCGGCGCGCGCGTCGTTGATCGCATCCGCGGGGTCGTGCTCGTGCGGCGCGAAGACGGCGCGGAGGATGCCGCGCACACCGCGGGCGTGCTCATGCGGGGGAGCGGCACCAGGGTCGGGGCAAGCCGTCGCGCCTGGCCGTGGGTCGTGAGGGCTCTGGGTCACGGTGCCCCCTCGATCCCGGCGGGCTCCGTCATGTCAGCGTGGTGACGGGGCATTCCGACTGCATGCTCCGCCTGCTGGATCGCCTGTGTCACCAGCTGCGTCGCATGGTCGTCCTGCAGTCGGTAGAACACACGCTGCCCGACCTGCCTCGTGGTGACCATCCGGGCCATCCGGAGCTTCGCGAGGTGCTGCGACACCGCAGTCGGCGACTTGTCGACGATGTCGGCGAGATGGTTCACGGACAGTTCGCCTGCGCCGCGCAGAGCCATCACGATCCGCACCCTGGTCGCATCGGCGAGCATCTGGAAGACCTCGACCGCGAGCTCGACGAAGGCATCGGCCTGGCCGAATCCATCCATCTGCGTATCTGCGTCCATACGCAGATATTCGCACGATGAACATCGGATGTCGAGCGGTGACCGGCGTGTCGTGGCGGTCGTATGCTGGCCGCATGAGATTCGGCACATTCATTCCACAGGGCTGGCGCTTCGACCTGGTCGGCATCGATCCGGCCGAGCACTGGGAGACGATGCGCCGGCTGGTGCAGCGCGCCGACGAGGGGGCGTGGGAGTCGGTCTGGGTGTACGACCACTTCCACACCACGCCCGTGCCGAGCGACGAGGCCACGCACGAGGCCTGGACCCTGGTGTCCGCCTTCGCCGCGTCGACGAGCCGGGTGCGTCTCGGTCAGATGTGCACGTGCATGGGGTACCGCAATCCCGTCCACCTGGCCAAGGTCGCCGCGACGGTCGATCACGTGTCAGGCGGCCGCGTCGAGATGGGCATCGGCGGCGGATGGTACGAGCACGAGTGGCGCGCGTACGGATACGGGTTCCCCGAGGTGCCGGAACGGCTCCGGATGCTGCGGGAGGGTGTGGACATCATGCAGCAGGCATGGCTGACGGGTTCTGCCACCCTCGACGGTCGTCACTTCAGCGTCGACGGCGCGATCGTGCGCCCGCTGCCCGTGCAGGACGGCGGCATCCCGCTGTGGGTCGCGGGCGGCGGCGAGAAGGTGACGCTGAAGATCGCGGCGCAGTACGCCTCTCACACCAACTTCCACGGCGACCTCGATACGTTCCGCCGCAAGAGCGACGTGCTGCGCGAGCACACGGACCGCCTCGGCCGAGACTTCGCGGAGATCACCAGATCGGCGAACTTCAACACCGTGATCGCAGAGACCGAGGCGGAGGTCGAGGACCGGCTGCGCGCGATCGAAGCGCGCCTCGCCCCGTATCTCGGCGACAAGCTCGAAGGAGCCATGGCCCAGTACCGGCTGCCAGGTGCGTTGGTCGGCACGGTCGAGCAGGTGTCGGAGAAGCTTGCGACGTACGGTGACGCGGGGTTGGGGTACGCCATCCACTACTTCCCTGAGGCGGCCTACGATCGGTCCGGCGTCGAGCTGTTCGAGCGCCGGGTGATCCCCGCACTGGGCTGAGGGCGCGAGCGCGCCGACAGCAGGGGTGCGTTCACGCACGGTTCACGCAGGTGATGTCTCATCCGACTATGAGCCGTGCGCGCCGCGTCGTGATCGCCTCGGTCGCCGCCGGGGCGGCCCTCGCTGGGTGGGGCGTGCGAGCGCTGCTGGTGCGCCAGGCGGCCGTGGCGCGCGAGCGCATCGGCAAGCCGCTCGGTGAGGATTCCATCCCGGCCGACCGCATCTGGAGCCGCAAGCTCGACGGAGAGCCGATCGAACTGCTCGTGCTGGGCGACTCGCTCGCGGCGGGCCTCGGAGTGGAGCATCGCAAGCAGACCCTCGGCGGACGCGTGGCGAAGGGGCTGGCGCGCCGGATGTCGCGACCGGTCAGGCTGTGCACGGCTGCGGTCGTCGGGTCGGAGTCGAAGGCCCTGGAGGGGCAGCTCGATGCGCTGCCTGGTGACTACCGACCGGATGTCGCCGTCGTCATCGTCGGCGGCAACGACGTCACGCATCTCGTCTACCCGGCCGTCGCCGCGGGGCAGCTCCACCGCGCCATCCGGCGCCTGCGCGATCTCGGCACGCGCGTGGTCGTCGGCACCTGCCCCGATCTCGGCGCGATCCGGCCGGTGCCGCAGCCGCTGCGAGGCATCATGTCGCGGATGTCGCAGCACATGGCGATCGCTCAGACGCGGGCCGCGCGGCACGCGGGCGCTGTTCCTGTGAGCCTGCGGAGGGCGCTGAGAACGGCGTTCCGCGATGATCCGGACGGCATGTTCAGTCTTGACCGGTTCCACCCCAGCGCCGCGGGCTACCGCCGCACCGCCGAGGCGCTTCTGCCGGCGGTCGAGCAGGCGGCGCGGCGGAGTGGGCCTGCGTTCTCGGGAAGCCAGTGATCGAGGGCAGCGGTTGCCCAGGCGGACTCCTCTGCGGGGTCCTGGACGATGAGGTGCAGGGCGAGGCCGTCGATCAGTGCGTGCAGCGCGTCGATGTCGCGGGGGTCGGTGAGACCGACGGCGATGGCGGCCCGTGCGCAGACCGCGCGCACCTCGCCGTCGAGGGTGCGCCGAAGGGGCTGCAGCGCCGGATCAGCCTTCGCAGCCACGCCGAGCGCGATGGTGACGCTCATCTCGGTGCGGCGCTCGTCGTCGAGCGGAAGCAGTTCGAGCAGCGCCGCTCTCGCCCACTCGTGCGCATGCACGTCCGTCGGGAGCGCCTCGATTCGCGCGCGGATGCGCTCACCGGCTGCCGTGATCGCACGAGCGCGTACGGATGCCTGCGTCGGGAAGAGGTAGCGAAGCGAACTCGGCGCGATCCCGGCCTCGGCCGCGACCCGGCGCACGGACAGTGCCGCGACGCCCTCGGTTTCGATCACTCGCCACGCTGCGGCGACGACCGCACGATCGCGCTCGTCCTGGTCCATCGTCCTTGGCATGGCTCCATAGTCGCACAGTTGTGCGGGAACGTGCTAGCCTCTTCTCGTACAGTCGTGCGAGAAAGGTGGCAGTGATGGCGTGGGCCGTGCTGATCGCATCGGGCATGCTCGAGGCCGTGTGGGCCACGGCGCTCGGAGCGTCCAAGGGCTTCAAGAAGGCGGTGCCGACGGTCGTGTTCTTCGTCGCGCTGGTTGCCAGCATGGCGGGTCTGGCGTTCGCGATGAACACGCTGCCGACGGGCACGTCGTACGCGGTGTGGGTCGGAATCGGCGCAGTGCTGACCGTGGTGCTTGCGGTGGTGCGCAAGCAGGAGAGGCTCTCGCTCATTCGCACCGCGCTGCTCGTGCTGCTGATCGGCAGCGTGATCGGGCTGAAGGCGGTGAGCTGAGGTGGCGTGGATCGCACTTCTGGTCAGTGCCGTGCTCGAGGCAGTATGGGCGACTGCGCTCGGTGACAGCGAAGGGTTCTCGCGGCCCGTGCCGACGATCGCGTTCCTCGTCGCGCTCGCGCTGAGCATGCTCGGCCTCGGCTGGGCGACGAAGACGATCCCGATCGGCACGGCATATGCAGTGTGGACCGGAACCGGAGCTGCGCTCACCGTGGCGTACGCCATGCTGACGGGGGCGGAACCTGTCACGTTCCTGCGGGTGCTCTTCGTGGCAGGCATCGTCGGCGCCGTGGTCGGGCTCAAGCTGGTGCCTGCACCGCGCCCGCGCGGCGGGGAGCAGGCCCCGACGGACACCGGGCGCGCGTAGGCGACGCGGGCGGGCACGCCATAGACTCGTCTCGTGGTCACTCGTCTCTCTCAGCTCTTCGTCCGCACACTCCGTGAGGATCCCGCCGACGCCGAAGTGCGCAGCCATCGGCTGCTCGTGCGCGCCGGGTACATCCGGCGCCAGGCGCCTGGCATCTTCGCGTGGCTGCCGCTCGGTCTGCGCGTGAAGACGAAGCTCGAGCAGATCGTGCGCGAGGAGATGGCCGCCGCCGGCGCGCAGGAGGTGCACTTCCCCGCGATGATGCCGCGTGAGCCGTACGAGGTGACGGGCCGCTGGGAGGAGTACGGCGACGCCCTTCTCCGTCTGAAGGACCGCCACGGGGCCGACTACCTGCTCGCACCGACCCATGAGGAGGCCTTCACTCTGCTCGTGAAGGACCTGTTCAACTCGTACAAGGACCTGCCGCTGTCGATCTTCCAGATCCAGGACAAGTACCGCGACGAGGCCCGTCCGCGCGCCGGTCTGCTGCGCGGTCGCGAGTTCACGATGAAGGACGCCTACTCCTTCGACGTCGACGACGCGGGGCTCGACGCCAGCTATGACGCCCAGCGTGCGGCGTACGAGCGCATCTTCCAGCGGCTCGGTGTCGAGTACGCGATCGTCAAAGCCGACGCGGGCGCGATGGGCGGTTCGCGCAGCGAGGAGTTCCTGCATCCGACAGCCGTCGGAGAGGACACGTTCGTGCGCAGCGAGGGCGGCTATGCGGCGAACGTCGAAGCGTTCACCACGACGGCACCCGAGCCGGTGCCGTTCGACGGGCTGGCTGAGCCCCGGCTGCTGCCGGAAGCCGACACCCCGACGATCGACACTCTCGTCGACCACCTGAACGCGACCTCGCCTCGGGGCGACGGCCGCGCATGGCAGGCGTCCGACACTCTCAAGAACGTCGTGCTCGCGCTGACATGGACCGAGCTCGGCGGCGGCAAGGACGCTGAGCCGATTCGGAGGACGAAGCTCGTCGTCGTCGGCATTCCCGGTGACCGCGCCGTGGACATGAAGCGCGCCGAGGTCGCCTTCGCAGGCTACGAGGTGGAGATGGCCGGCGAAGAGCAGCTGAAGAAGGCGAAGGCCCTGTTCGGCCCTGAGCTCGTTCCCGGCTACATCGGCCCGGTGGGGAGCAATCACGCCAGCGGCAGGGAGGGTCAGCAGCTCGGCCTCGACGACCGGGTCGTGGAGGAGAACCCCGAAGCGCGCATCGAGTACCTGCTCGACCCCCGCGTGGTCGACGGCACGTCGTGGGCGACCGGCGCGAACGAGAAGGGCAGGCACGTGGCCCACCTGGTCGCGGGGAGGGACTTCGTCGCAGACGGCATCGCAGAGATCGCAGAGGTCCGCGACGGCGACCAGGCACCCGACGGCTCAGGGCCCGTGACGCGTGCGCGCGGTATGGAGATCGGGCACATCTTCCAGCTCGGACGCAAGTACGCCGACGCGCTCGGGCTGAAGGTGCTCAACGAGAACGGCAAGCTCGTCACGGTGACGATGGGGTCGTACGGCATCGGAGTCACGCGCGTGCTCGCGCTCATCGCCGAGCTGTTCAGCGATGACAAGGGCCTGATCTGGCCCGAGTCGATCGCCCCGTACGACATCCACATCGTCGCGACAGGCAAGGGCGGCGAGCCGTACGAGCTCGCGGAGAGCGTCACCGGGCAGCTCGAGGCAGCGGGCTTCGACGTGCTCTACGACGACCGGCCGAAGGTGTCGCCCGGTGTGAAGTTCGGCGATGCCGAGCTCCTCGGTGTGCCGCAGCTGCTCGTCGTCGGACGCGGCGCCGCCGACGGCGACGTCGAGCTCTGGGATCGCCGCTCCGGCGAGCGCGAGACGCTGCCGGCGGCGGC
>NZ_QPGM01000011.1:0-119200 GCF_003335195.1 Microbacterium sp. JB110
TCGCCGGCGTCACGATCCACGTCGTGATCGTGACTCCGGCGATCGCGAGCACACCGACCGCGATCGGCGGCAGGGTGCGCGGGAGCTGATCGCGCAGTTCGTCGGTCTGGGTGACGAGGTAGTCGACGGGCGATCCGCCCTCCAGCAGCCGTCGGGAACCGGCGCCGCGAGCGGCGATCGCCCGCCACATCCGGATGCGCAGGTCGTCGATCACACGGAAGGCCGCAGAATGTGTGGCGAGGCGCTCGGCGTAGCGGCCGACGGAGCGGCCCAATCCGAAGAAGCGCACGCCGACGATTGCGACCATCAGCGTCGCGATGTACTCCTCGGTGCTGGCTCGCACGATGAGCCATCCCGATACCGCGGTGAGCGAGAGCCCGAGTGCCGTCGCGACGAGGCCCAGGGCGATCGCGCCCACCCAGCGCCAGCCGGCGGAGCGGAGCAGGCCGTTGAGCGGGCCGCGGTCGGCGGCGACAGAACGCAGTCGATTCGAGCTGTGATCGCCGAGATCGCTGGTGCGCTGCCGGTTCGTCTGGTGGATCTCCTGCGTTGTGCTCCTGGCGTCGCCGAAGCCGTGGGGCGCGCGCGGAACCGGACCGGTGTGAGCGGCGACCGCGACGCTGCGGGTGGCGAGGGCGAGGGTCTCCGGTTCGTGCGAGGCGAGCACGACGACGGCTCGGCCGATGCGGCGACGGATGGCTGCTCGCACCAGCTCGGCCGCCGCCGCATCGAGGTGGGCCGTCGGCTCGTCGAGCACCAGCAGGGGCGCTCCGGCATCGACGCGGGCCAGAGCGCGGGCGACGGCGAGCCGGCGCAGCTCCCCGGGACTGATCTCGGCCACAGACGCGTCGGCGACGTGCGCCAGGCCGAGTTCATCCAGCGCCCCATCGGCATCGGTCGCGCCGTACAGCGCGAGTTCGTCGCGCGGTGTCGTGGCGAACGCGCGCGGCGCCTGCGGTGCCCAGGCCACGCCGCGAGCACGTAGCTCCGGCGCGGAACCGGGGTCGCCATCGGGGGCAGAAGGGCGCCGGACGCCCGTGATCGCACCGGCCACGCTCGCATCATCCGGCAGCACCCCGGCCAGTGCGGCCAGCAGGGTCGATTTCCCCGATCCGCTCGGCCCGGTCACGGCAGTGATCCCCTCCAGACCGGTGCTCAGATCGGCGATCACGGCGCGATCGCGACCGGCGTAGCGCACCGTCAGCCCCGAGACGCGGACACGGGGGACGTCCGCGGCCATCGCGTCACGCGCGCTTTGTTCATCCGGAACATGGACATCCGGAGCCGTCGGCTTCGCGAGCAGCTGCTTCACGCGCGCGAGTGCCGCCAGGCCCGCCTGCGAGGAGTGGAAGGCCGTTCCCACCTCGCGCAGCGCGGAGTACACCTCTGGCGCGAGGATCAGAGCGACCAGCGCGGCCTCGAGCGGCACCGTGCCGTACATCAGCCGCAGTCCGAGGAACACGGCCACGACCGCGACGGACAGCGTCGCGATCAGCTCGAGCGCCAGCGCCGAGAGGAACGCCGTGCGCAGCGTCGCCATCGTGCGTTCGCGGTACTCGCGTTGGATCCTCTCCAGCGCCGCGGTCTGCTCCTCGACGCGGCCGAGGCCGACCAGCACGGGCAGCCCCCGCGCCAGCTCGGCGAGATGATCGGCGAGCCGGGTCAGAGCGCCCGTCGCCTCCTGGGTCCGGTCCTGAGTGTGCTTGCCGATCAGGATCATGAACACCGGCACGAGCGGAACGGTGAGCACGACGATCACGGCGCTCACCCAGTCGGCGCCGAGGATGCGCAGCCCGACGAGCGACGGCACGGCGACGGCGGCGATCATGGCGGGCAGCGACTGCGTGAAGTAGTCGTCCAGATCGTCGAGGCCCTCGCTCGCGAGCACGCTCGTGCCGCCGTGGCGTCCGCCTCCGCCGGCCGCGATGCGGCGCCACAGCTTCGCGCGCAGATCGGACTTGACCTCGGTGGCGACTCGGCGCGCTGCGACCTGGGTCGCCCATCCGGCGCTCGCCCTGACCACGCCGCCCGCGACGCCCAGGGCGAGCACAGCCGTCGCATCGAGCGATCCGTCCGCGACCCCCGCGATGCCGCGCGCGACGGCCTCGGCGACGAGCACGAGACCGAGTGCCTTCAGCGCGGCGAGGACGCCCAGCCAGAGGAGCCGGATGGGGCGCACGGGGCCGAGATCCGGCCGCGCGATCGTCGCGGTGCTCATGCCTGCGGCTTCTCGCGCAGAATCGCGGGCAGGAACGTGTGCGGCTCCGGCATCATGCCCGGGGTGAGTCGCTGGCGGAAGATCCAGTACGACCACGCCTGGTATGCGATCACGATGGGAAGGCCGATGGCCGCAACGACGGTCATCACCGTGAGCGTGTAGTCGCCGCTCGATGCGTTCCACGCAGTGAGCCCGTATGCCGCATCGAGCGTCGACGGCAGCACGTAGGGGAACATGCCGGCGAAGATCGAGGCGGCCCCGCAGACGATGAACGCGGCGTACCCGGCGAACGAACGGCCCTCGCGTCCGGCACGCGCGGCGAGCCATCCGGTGATCGCGCCGGCGGCGGCGAGGGCGACCAGCGTCCACGGCAGCCATCCGCTGTCGTGCGCCAGCTGCACCCACACCGCCCATGCCGCCGCGGGGACGAGCAGCAGCGGGGCCCAGGTGGCGGCGAAGTGACGGGCGCGCTGCCGGATGAGGCCGTCGGTCTTCAGCGCAAGGAACGTTGCGCTGTGCACGAGCGAGAACCCGATCACGCCGAGACCGCCGAGCACGGCCGGCCAGCCCAGCCAGACGAACGGGCCGCCGACGCGGTCGCCGTTCGCGTCGATCGGCAGCCCGGTCGAGGTGATCGCCAGCATGGCGCCGATGCAGAACGCGGTCACGAGCGAGCCGAGGCCGAGCGCCCACGTCCAGACGCGGCGCCAGCGGTCGTCGTGCACCTTGCCGCGGAACTCGATCGCCACGGCTCGTGCGATCAGGGCCAGCAGCGTGATCGTCAGCGGCACGTACAGCGCGGAGAAGAGCGAGGCGTACCAGGCGGGAAAAGCCGCGAAGAGCGCGGCGCCCGCGGTGATGAGCCACACCTCGTTGCCGTCCCATACGGGGCCGATCGTGTTGAGCATCGTGCGGCGCTCACGCTCGTCGCGGGCGGCGAACAGCACCCGCATGCCGACGCCGAGGTCGAAGCCCTCGAGCACGAGGAAGCCGATCCACAGCACCGCGATCGCGACGAACCAGACGACGGGGAGAACGTCCATGATTGCTGCTCCTTCCGGTCAGTAGGCGAAGGCGAGCACGTCGTCCCGCCGGTCGTCGTCTCGGTCATCCGGATCACCCGGATCGGATGTCGGGGGTTCGTGGGAGAACTCCGGCATGGCGGCGGCGACCCCGCCTCGTACGTACTTCACGAGCAGGATGATCTCGACGACCCCGAGCACGCCGTACACCGCCGAGAGCGAGATCGTGGAGAACAGCAGCTCGCCGGCCGTGACCCCCGGCGACATCGCCGCCTGTGTGAACATGAAGACGCCGTCGACACCGGTGTGGTCGGGGTTCGGGGCGACCACGAAGGGCTGACGCCCGATCTCGGTGAAGATCCAGCCGGCGATGTTGGCCGCGAACGGTGCGGTGATGCCGAGGATCGCCAGGCGCATCACCCAGGGTGAGCGCGGCACGGTGCCCCGCCGCGTCAGCCAGAGTGCGATCACGGCGGCTGCCGCGACGATGCCGCCCAGCCCGATCATGAGCCGGAACGCCCAGTAGGTGACCCACATCGGCGGCACGTACTGCACGTCGACGCCCGCGTGCTCGCCGTAGATCGCCTCGTCAGGGATCGCCTCGCCGTACTGGTCCTGGTATCGCGTCTCCAACTCGGTGATGCCCGGCATCTCCGCTCCCCACTCATCCGTGGCGAGGAATCCGAGCAGGCCAGGCACCTCGATCAGCGTGATCACGTCGTTGCAGTCGCGCGAGCCTGGATCGCCGAGCGAGAGGATCGAGAAGGAGGAGCCGCTGTGGCATGCCGCCTCGGCGGACGCCATCTTCATCGGCTGCTGCTCGAACATCAGCTGCCCCTGCGTGTGCCCGCTGATGGCCGTGCCGGCGAAGCCGACGATCGCGACGACGGCGCCGAGGCGCAGCGACGTCAGCCAGACGCCGTGGTCCTTCTTGTCGCGGGAGGGGACATCCGGAGCTTCGCCCACGATGACGCGGCCGGCCTGGTCGACCGTGTCGATGCCGTCGTGCCGCCGCCGCCACAGGTGGTACCAGCTGATGCCGAGCAGGAACATGCCGGCGACGACGAGTGCCCCCATGACGGCGTGAGCGAATGCTGAGATCGCTGTGCTGTTGCTGAGCACGGCCCAGATGTCGGTCATCACAGGGCGGCCGTCGTCGCCGAGTTCGACGCCGACGGGGTGCTGCATCCACGAGTTGGCGACGATGATGAAGTACGCCGACACCCAGCTGCCGACGACGGCGCACCACAGCGCGGTCAGGTGCAGGCCCTTGCGGATGCGACCCCAGCCGAAGATCCAGATGCCGAGGAACGTCGACTCCACGAAGAAGGCCAGCAGTCCCTCGAGGGCGAGCGGGGCGCCGAAGACGTCGCCGACGAAGCGGGAGTACTCGCTCCACGCCATGCCGAACTGGAACTCCTGCACGAGGCCCGTGGCGACGCCGACGATGAAGTTGATCAGGTAGAGCTTTCCCCAGAACTTCGTCATCCGCAGCCAGCGCTCGTCTCCCGTGCGCAGCCATCGCGTCTGCATGATCGCAATGGTGAGGCCGAGTCCGATCGTGAGCGGGACCATCAGGAAGTGATAGACGGTGGTGATGCCGAACTGCCATCTGGCGATGTCGAGCGGGTCCATGCGTCGAATTCTACGCCGCGTAGAAGTATTTTGACAGCCGGTAGAAGAAATTTTTCGACTCAATGTAGAACTTCTTCGATCTCGGGTAGAATGTAACGATCGGAAGGAGGGGCGATGGCACATCTGGGTGATCTGGAACGCGCCGTCATGGAGGTCATCTGGGACGCAGGCGGCTCGCTGACTGCGTACGACGTCAAGGACGTGCTCGAGGCCGATGGTCGCGATCTCGCGGCGACCACGCTGCTGACGGTGCTCTCGCGCCTCGACAAGAAGGGGTTCGTCGCCTCCGACCGCACAGCGCGCCCGCACCGGTATCACGCACTCGGCACGCGCGAGGCGCACATGGCCGAGCTGATGCACGAGGTGCTCGGTGTCGCTGGCGACCGCTCGGCGGTGCTCGCCCGCTTCGTCGGCGGCGTCTCGGCAGAGGACCAGGCCGTCCTCCGCCGCCTTCTCGAGGGCTGAGCGCCGCTGTCGAGCTGCGCATCCCGCTGGCGGTGTGCGGGCCTACGCTGGAATGGTGAGCGCACAGGCCTGGGACCTCGTCGTCGCGGCAGCGTGCGCGCTCGTCGCGGTGATGCTGGCATGGCCCGTTCCGATCTGGCTGTCGCGCTCCGCATGGCCGCCGCGGCATCCGGCGCTCGCGCTCGTGCTGTGGCAGGTGATCGGCATGGCGGGCGGGCTCACCATGATCGGCGCGCTCTGGCTGGTCGCCCTGGCGTTCGTGCCCAGCGGGTGGATCGCGGGCATCCCGGCGATGGCGCTCGCCGCGTACCTGCTCGCGCACCTCGTCGCCGCGATCGTGTCGTTCGACCGGCAGCGCCGACGTCACCTCGCCCTCGTCGAGCTGCTCTCGGTGCCCGATCCGGATCGGGCGCGCACCCGGGTTCTCGATGACGCTGCACCCGTCGCCTACTGCCTGCCGCGCGGCGTCGGATCCGTCACGGTGCTCTCGCGCGGCCTGCTCGATGCGCTGGCGCCGGATGAGCTCGCGGCCGTCACGGCGCACGAGCGCGCGCACATCGAGCAGCGCCACGAGGTGCTGCTGGTGGCCTTCAAGGCGTGGCGGCGCGCCCTGCCGTGGTTCCCGATCGCGGCCAGAGCCGAAACCGAGGTCGCGGCGCTGATCGAGATGATGGCCGACGACGTCGCCCGCCGCACCCAGCCGGATGACGTGCTCGCGCGGGCGATTCTGGCCGTCGCCTCATCCGGATCGCTCGGCACGGCATCCGCAGAGCGTGCGTCGACTCGCCGCGACCGGATGCACGATCGCTTCCGGCGGTTGGCCGGGGCGTGACCGTCCGGCTTCGCCGCGAGGCCCGAGGCGCCGGCATCCGCTCCCGCGCGCGGTATTTTCACTGAGATACGGCAGAATCCGGTGGATTGTGCCGCGAATCGAGGATTGTGCCGTGTGTCGGAGCGCCTCCGCGGCAGGCCTCAGTCGATCTCGGGCACCAATCGTACGGCGCCCTTGTCAGCAGACTGCGCAAACGCGGCGTAGGCGCGCAGCGCCGGCGTCACCTTGCGGTCGCGCTTCTCCTTCGGCCGGTACCCGCCGTTCGCCTCGAGCTCGGCGCGGCGGCGGTCGAGCTCCTCGTCCGGAACCTCGAGCTGCAGCTTGCGCGTGGGGATGTCGATCGTGATGGTGTCGCCCTCCTCGACCAGCGCGATCATGCCGCCCGATGCCGCCTCCGGGGAGACATGCCCGATCGACAGACCAGAGGTGCCGCCGGAGAAGCGGCCATCGGTGATCAGCGCGCACGCCTTGCCGAGGCCGCGGCCCTTGAGGAACGACGTCGGGTAGAGCATCTCCTGCATGCCGGGCCCGCCCTTGGGGCCCTCGTACCGGATGACGACGACGTCGCCCTCCGCGACCTCCTTCGCGAGGATGCGCCTGACGGCCTCATCCTGCGACTCGCACACGATCGCCGGCCCGGAGAAGGTCCAGATCGACTCGTCGACGCCTGCCGTCTTCACCACGGCGCCGTCGACGGCGATATTGCCGCGCAGAACGCCGAGACCGCCGTCCACTGAGTAGGCGTGCTCGAGGTCGTGGATGCAGCCGTTCGCGGCATCCGTGTCGAGCGACTCCCACGTCTTCGACTGCGAGAACGCCTTCGATGAGCGCTCGCCGCCGGGAGCCGCGTGCCACAGCGCGTTCGCCTCGTCGCTCGCCTTGCCGCCGCGGATGTCCCACTCGTCGAGCCAGGCACCGAGCGTCTGGGCGTGCACGGTGTGCACGTCCTCGTGGAGCAGCCCTGCGCGGCGCAGCTCGCCGAGCAGCGCGGGGATGCCGCCGGCGCGGTGCACGTCCTCCATGTAATAGGTGCGGCCGTTGGCGACGTTCGGGGCCACCTTCGCCAGGCACGGCACGCGGCGCGAGATGTCGTCGATCTCGTCGAGACCGAACTCGACTCCGGCCTCGCTCGCGGCGGCGAGCAGGTGCAGGATCGTGTTGGTCGACCCGCCCATGGCGATGTCGAGCGCCATGGCGTTCTCGAACGCCTCGGGGGTGGCGATGTTGAGCGGGAGGACGGACGCATCGTCCTCGTCGTAGTAGCGGCGCGTGATGTCGACGACCAGCGAGCCGGCCTTCTCGTACAGCGCGCGGCGGGCGGTGTGCGTGGCGAGCACCGAGCCGTTGCCTGGCAGCGACAGGCCGATCGCCTCGGTGAGGCAGTTCATCGAGTTCGCGGTGAACATGCCGGAGCACGAGCCGCACGTCGGGCACGCGGCCTCTTCGATGCGCTGGATGTCCTCATCCGAGACCTTGTCGTTCACGGCCTCGCTGATCGCGTCGACCAGGTCGAGCGTGCGCTGGTTGCCGTTGACGAGGGTGGCGCGACCCGACTCCATCGGGCCGCCCGAGACGAACACGGTCGGGATGTTCAGGCGCATCGCCGCCAGCAGCATGCCAGGTGTGATCTTGTCGCAGTTCGAGATGCACACCAGTGCGTCGGCGCAGTGCGCGTTGGCCATGTACTCGACGGAGTCGGCGATGAGGTCTCGCGACGGCAGCGAGTAGAGCATGCCGTCATGACCCATCGCGATGCCGTCGTCGACGGCGATCGTGTTGAACTCGCGCGGGATGCCGCCTGCCGCGCTGACCGCCTCGGAGACGATGCGCCCGACGGGGGCGAGGTGCGTATGGCCTGGCACGAACTCGGTGAACGAGTTGGCGACCGCGATGATGGGCTTGCGGCCGATGTCGCTTCCTTCGACACCGGATGCGCGCATCAGTGCGCGAGCGCCCGCCATATTGCGGCCATGGGTGACAGTGCGTGAGCGGAGTGTGGGCATAGTGCCATTCTCGCCCGCCCTCTGCGCACATCATGCCCATCTGCCGATGCGGCTGGTACCAGTACTGAGAGTACTATCGGGAAATGATCCGCCCCCGCACGCCCCGCCGCGAGGAGCTCGGCGCGTTCCTCGCTGACCGCCGCCGCGCCGCTCGCCGCACTGCGCTCGGGCTGCCGCCGACCGGGCGGCGCGTGCACACGGGCCTCAGCCGCGAGGAGGTCGCCACCCTCGCCGGCGTGAGCGCGAGCTGGTACACCTGGCTCGAGCAGGGCCGCGACATCAACGTCTCGCGGCAGGTGCTCCGCTCCGTCGCCCGGGTGCTGCGGCTCACGTCGGCGGAGACCGACTACGTGATCGGCCTCGCCGAGCGCGAGACGGGCGTGCCCGAGATCCGGCGCGAGACGATTCCGGATCACCTGCAGCGGCTCGTCGACGCGCTGGACTTCCCGGCGTTCGTCGTGGCGACGGACTGGGGGATCGCCGGCTGGAACACCGGATACGAGTGGCTCTACCCTCGCATCGCGACCGTCGACGTCGCCGATCGCAACCTGCTCTGGCTCGTCTACACCGATCCGGAGCTGCGCGAGATGCTGCCGGACTGGGAGCGGGAGAGTCGACGGTTCCTCGCGGAGTTCCGCGCGGAGGCGGGAGTGCGCCTCGCCGGGCCAGGCCACAGGGCAGTGGTCGACCGTCTGATGGCGGAGAGCGAAGACTTCCGCGTGCATTCCGCCGATATGGCCGTGGAGCGGTTCGCGTCGCGTCGCCGTGTCTTCCGGCACCGTGACGAGGGTCTGCTCGAGTTCGAGCACCACCGCCTCGTCCCCAGCGACGCGGTCGACCTGCACGTGGTGATGTACGTGCCGGTGCGGGACTGACAGGGCCTTCCGCGTGCCGGATGATCGGATGCACGACGAGCGTGATCGGTGTGGGATGGCGGCATGAGAGAGAAGATCGCCGCCATCGTGCGGTTCACGTTCGCTCCGGATGCCGAAGAGCGGATCGCGGCCGTCATCGACAGCACGCTTGCGACCACGCGCACATTCGCCGGATGCGAGCGCATCGACATCCTGCGCAGTCCGGAGCGTCCGGACGAATGGACGCTCTATGAGGTCTGGACGGATGCCGCGATGGAGCAGGCGTATCGCGATTTCCGGGCGAGCCCGGAAGGCGCAGATGCCGACCTCGCCGCACTCCTCGCCGAGCCGCCGACACTCGAGCGCTTCACCGTTCGCAGCTGATCCGCCTGGCCCATCGGGCGGCTCGATCGACCTGCACCTGATGATGTGCGTGCCGGCGGGGACGCTGAGGTCGGATGCTGGCGTTATGCGACCTACGCCTGACGTGCCTTCGCGCGCCTGCCTCGCCTCTGCGTGACGAGACAGGCGAGCAGGAGGGCGACCGCACCGAATGCGCAGGCGTACGGCGTCGCGGTGAACCCGGCCAGCAGCGGGGCGATCAGCAGTCCGCAGACGAATGACAAGCCGACGGCGAGCGCCGGGTGCAATCGGCCGCTGCTCATCAGCGCGTACAGCGGAACGGCGACGGCGGCAGCGGCGAAGACGATCCCTCCCGCGAGGAATGTGAGCCAGTTGTCGCCGAACCAACCGGCCGGCACTCCCGCATCGGCCGCGTCGAAGCCGATCGAGAACGCAGCGCCTTCGAGCGCGGCGAATGCGATGGCTGTCAGCCCCGCGACCAGGGCGCCGAGTGCGTGAGGAGCGGTCATCGCACCGACATGGCGCAGCAGCGAGACGATGGCGACGGTGAGCAGCGTGGGCGCCGCTGTCGCCATGGATACGGGGATCGCCCACGCCGCGATGTCCTGGCCGAGCGCGTCGTACGTCTGCGAGAGGAAGCCGATCAGAACCACCGACAGTGCGGCGGAGATGAGCAGCGCTCCCCATGAGCACCATCGAGCGAGGCGGAGGTCGAGGCGCATCCCGAGCCCGTGCGCTGCGGCCGCCCAGGATTCAGCCGCAGTCGGGGTGTCGCGCCCCTCGCCGTCAGCGGCATCGAGCATCGTGCTGAGCGCGACGTCGCCGTGTCGGGTGCGCCACTGCTTCGGGTACCAGCGCAGCAGTCGGGCGAATCGATCCTCGTGCGACGTCATGCCCACGCCGCCCCCTTGGTCACGGCGCCGGATGGAAGTCGCTTCCTGGCTGCCTTCGCCGACCGCTCGAGCAGCTCCACCTCCTGGGCGAGGCGCGTCGCGCCTGCGTCGGTGAGCCGGTAGTACCGCCGATTGCGCCCGGCGACGACCTCCTCGCCGTCGGCGATGAGCAGTCCATCGCGTTCGAGGCGCTCGAGGGCGGCGTAGAGCGTGGCGACCTTGAGCGAGACGCTGCCTTCCGATGCCTCGGTCGCCTCCCGCATGATCTCGTAGCCATGGCGTCTGCCTGAGGCCAGCACAGTCAGGATCCAGAACGACGAGGGGGTGAGGGCGGTCATGTCATGAGTATATATCGAGAGCTGGAGTATTACGAAAAGTTCTGCTTCTCGCGCTGACGGTCGAAGACGTAGCGATCGCGGCCGACCGCGATTCCGATCACGAGATGCGCGACGCACGAGACCAGCAGGAACAGCAGTGATGCGGTCCAATCCGCGGTCAGCGCGTGCAGAGCGCCGAAGGTGACCGGTGCCGCGCCGGCGATGAGATACCCGACGGACTGGCCCATGCCGGAGAGCGCGGACGCGGTGTGGTGGTCGCGGGCACGGGTCGCCATCAGCGTCAGCGAACACGCGATCGACCCTCCGCTGCACAGCCCGATCAGCGAGATCCAGAGGAAGATCCCCCCGGGCGCGAGCAGCAGCCCGCTGACGCCGATCAGCGAGAAGACGGGAAGCATCGCCGGCACCCAGCGCTCCGTGCGGCCGCGCATCGTGAAGGGCAGCAGCACGGAGCCGAGCACGCCGACCATCTGGAAGATCATCACGTCGTAGCCGGCCAGCACTTCGCTGTGCCCGAGTGAGCGGGCGTAGGGCGCGAGCCAGGTGATCATGACATAGAACATGATCGCCTGGGCCCCCATGTACAGCCCGACGAGCCATGCCACAGGGTCGCCCCACACGCTCGGTCCGCGTGCGGATCCGCGCTCGATGCGTCGTCCGGTGTCGGTGCCGAACCGGCGCATGTGCAGCAGCCACAGCACGATCGCGATCGGCAGCGTCGCGGCGACGGCGACGAGCGCGAACCGCCATCCGGTGTCCCCGCCGTTCGGCTCGACGGCATGGGAGATCGGGACGACGACACCGGATGCCAGGGCGCCGCATCCGGCGAACAGCGCGGTGTACATGCTGGTCACGAGGGCGACGTGCCTGCCGAACGAGCGCTTCACGACGGCAGGGAGGAGCACGTTCGCGATGGCCAGCGCCACGCCGACGAGTGCGGTGCCGAACCACAGCGAGAACTCCGGCCCCGGAAGCGAGCGGATCAGCGTGCCGAGCGTCAGGACGACCAGGGCGCACAACACGATGCGGTTCATTCCGAACCGGTGCGACAGCGTGTGGGCGAATGACGAGAGAACAGCCCACAGCACCACGGGCACCGACGTCAGCGAGCTCAGCAGGGCGACCGACTCCCCGGTCGACGCACTCATCTGCTCGAGCAGCGGCCCGACACCCGTGATCGTGACGCGCATGTTGACGCCGATCACGACGATCGCCGCGAGCAGCAGACCGATCGACACCCCGCGTCCTGCCGCCGGCGCTGCGGTGGGGGTCGACGTCGGTTCCTGCTCGTTGCTCACCTGGCGACCATACGCCTCGGCGCGCGCGGCCGAGCGGCAACCTCTCGTTGAGCGGCAGTGCGCTCCGACTATCGACCCAGCAGCGGCCAGCCCGTGTACGCCTCCGCGAGATAGCGCCTTCCCGCTTCGCTGTCGGTGACGGTGCGCAGTTCGGCGATCTGTCGGTGGCGCTCGAAGTCGCCGGCGCCGGGCTGCTGGTGCAGCATGCTCGTCATCCACCACGAGAACTGCTGCGCCTTCCAGGTGCGGCGCAGCGCCTCATCCGTGAAGCGCTCGAAGTGCTCGCCGTCGCCGTCGAGCAACAGGGCGCGGATGGCGCGGTTCAGCAGCACGACGTCGGCGACGGCGAGATTCATGCCTTTCGCGCCGGTCGGCGGCACCGTGTGCGCGGCGTCTCCGACGATCACCGCGCGGCCCGACTGCATCTTGTGCGACACGAAGCTGCGGAACTTCAGAACGTCGCGCTGGAAGATCGGGCCCTCCTTCAGCTCGGTGCCCGGCGTGCGGCGCTGCAGCTCGTCCCAGATCTCGGCCTCGCTCATCGCGTTCGGGTCGGCATCGGGGTCGCACTGGAAGTACATCCGCTGCACCTCTGGGCTGCGCTGGCTGATCAGCGCGAAGCCGTCGGGTGAGTTGGAGTAGATCAGCTCGTCCTTCGACGGCGGTGCCTCGCACAGGATGCCGAACCACGCGAACGGGTACTCGTGGAAGAAGCCGCCGTGCGAACCTGTCACGGCCTCGCGCACGACGCTGCGCGAGCCGTCGGCGCCCACCACGACGTCGGCTTCGATCGTGAACTCGGTCCCGTCGGCGTCGCGCGCGATCACGCGGGGACGGAGTGTGTCGGCGTCTTCGACGCGCTCCGCGGTCACGCCGAAGCGCAGGTCCTGTCCGCCGGCCGAGCGCGCGGCGATCAGGTCGATCAGCACCTCGTGCTGCGGGTAGAGCCAGACGTTGCGGCCGGTCAGCACACCGAAGTCGATGTGGTGCAGCTCGCCGTCGAAGCCGAGGTGAATGCCGGCGTGCTTGTCGCCGACAGTGTGCACGCGGTCGGAGATGCCGGTCTCCGTCAGGATCTCAACGGTGCCCTGCTCGAGGATCCCGGCGCGGATCGTCGTCTCGATCTCCTCGCGGGTGCGGTTGTCGACCACGATCGAGTCGATTCCCGCCTCAGCGAGCAGGTGTGAGAGCAGCAGACCGGCCGGCCCTGCCCCGATGATGGCGACCTGGGTGCGTTCTGCGGTCATGGCGTCTCCTTCGACGGATGCGGCGGTCTCGCCGCGTCGGCGAGCTGTTGGGACGATCATCCGGGATCCGATGCCAGCGGCACGCCTCGATTCCCATTGAACGGGCAGGATGTTCGGAGCGGCGTGACTCCGCGAGGAGCAATCAGGCGCTGGGTCGAAGCCGTTCGCGCAGTTCGTCCAGCCGCACCGCCATGCCGATGCGGAACATTCGCTCGTCCTCGCGCCATGAGGCTCCGAGCACCTGGTCGAGCCGTTCCAGCCGCTGCAGGATGGTGTTGGTGTGAAAGCTCATCGCCCGCGCCGTGCGCGTCGGGCTCGCGTTACTGCGGACGAAGGCGCGCAGCGTGCCCAGCAGATCCGCCCCGCGCTCGGCGTCGTAGCGGCGCACCGCACCGATCGTGTCGGCGAGGAACTGCGACAGCGCCCGGGCATCCGTGTCGAGCACGGCGGAGTAAGGCAGGAAGTCATCGGTCGACACCGCGAGTTCGGTGAGCTCGAGCGCTGCGACCAGGCGTGCGGTGCGCATCGCCGACATGAAGGCGGAGGCGATGTCGCGCGAACCGGGCGGCGGGGCCACGGCGATCACCGGATGATCGATGGCGCGGGCGATGTGCGCTCGCAGCGCTTCGGCGTCGAGCCCGGTTCCGGCCGAGGAGAACGCCGCGACGACGTACCCGCGGTACTCGCCGGTGAGCGCGTGCTCGTCCAGCCGCCTGGTGAGCGCGCGCGCCGCCGCGGTCTGCTGGTCGCCGGGCACGGCGAGCAGCAGCAGCGAATCCAGGGAGCCCGGCTCTACGCCGAGCCGTCGCGCTCGCCGCTCCACGTCGGCGCGCCGCTCCGGCACGTCGTCGAGCAGATCTGCGATGAGCTCGCTGCGCAGTCGGTGGTCGGCGCCGGACGCGGCCTCCTGCTGCAGCTCCAGCAGCGCGGCGACCTGCGCGGCGCGCTCGATCGTGCGCATGTCGACGGAACCCAGATCGATGTCCCCGTCGCCCAGCAGCAGCGCGCCGAAGTGCTGGGCGCCGGCGCTCAGAGCGGCCACGGCGCGCACACCCGCTCCGGGCACCGCGACGCAGTGCCCGGACCTACGGCTCTCAGCAATCGCCTCCCTGGTCGTCTCGTCCAGCTCCAGCATCCACTCGGGCAGCGGAAGGCCGGCCGCAGCGATGAGCTGCTCGTTGGCATCGACGATGGCCACAGCCCTGTCCAGCGCGGAGGCCAGCGTCTCGGCGACGGGGGCGAACCCGCCCCCGCCGAGCACTGCCTGGACGAGCTCCTGATGCACGGTGTTCGCCCGGTCGCGCTCCCTCAGATGCGCCGTGAGGCGCTCCAGTGTGCCGCGGGACTCATCCTCGGAATCGCGAAGGTCGCGCAGGATCTGCGTGGTCTGCAGAATCACGGAGGCGTGGTCGGCGAGTGCGGACAGCAGCGCGACCTCCTCAGGCGCGAAGTCCTTCTCCTCGCGATTGGCGACGAACAGCACGCCGAGTACGTCGTCGCGGCTCAGCATCGGCACGCCGAGAATCGACACGAGTCCCTCAGACGACACGGCGTCGTCGATTCCGGTGTCGTGGCGCTCCTGCGCGTAGACCGAGTAGTCGGCGGCCCACTGCGCTGAACGCGACTCGACGACGGCGCTGGCGAGCCCTCGTCCCGGTGGGACCCTGATGCGCTGGAAGTCGCCGCTCACCGAGCCGCTGGTCTCCCGCACGCGCAGTTCACGGGTCACGGGGTCGAACTCTGACAAGTAGGCGAGGTCGACGCCCATCATCTGGCGGGCGCGCTGCACCAGGCGCGCCAGCACCGCATCGCTGTCGCGGAGCTCCGCGAGCTCCCTGGCGCTGGAGAACAGCGCGGACAACTCGTGCTCGCGTCTGCGCAGCCGCGACGCCTCGCGCTGGACACGATGCACGCGATCGGTGATCTCTGCTGCGGCGGAGTCGGCGATGCCCAGCCGGCGCAACGCATCGCCGACCGCCGTCGGATCGGGAGGCTCGCTGTCGTGGCCGGCTCCCAGCAGGACGGCGACCGCCTGCGCTGTGTCGAGTGGGCTCACCCGGCCTCCTCGCCTCGGCGCACCGTCCGGATGAGCGCGGCGCTGAGCTCGGGCCACAGCTCGTGCGGGGCGAGGTGTCCCATGTGGGGGTGCACCTGCAGCTCCGAAGTCGCGATGGCGGCAGCCATGTCGGCGGCGGCCTGCCAGTGAACGATGTCGTCCTCGCGCCCGTGGAAGATCAGCGCGGGAACCGTCACGGCTTTGAGCGCTTCGAAGCGCTCGGGGGCGCGCAGCAGCGCGGACCACTGCCGCGCGTAGCCGTCGGGGGAGTAGCCGCGGTCGTAGGCGTGCGCGGTCGCGTTCACATGCCATTCCAGCTGCGGGTCGTAGCGGCCGGGCGGCAGTGAGCGGATGGCTGCCTCGGTCGCGGCGACCGCCTGCTCCTTCGTCACGCGCACGGGGGCCGAACGCAGCTCTGGGCGCTCGCCGTGGAGCACGTAGCGGCGATCGCGGCCGGGGAGCGTGGAGAGCAGGCCGATGCTGCGCACGCGCTCCGGATGCTCGATCGCGAGCATCTGGGCCATCATCCCGCCCATCGAATGCCCCGCAACGTGCGCCGAGGCCGCTCCCAACGCGTCGAGCACGCGCACGATGTCGTCCGACATATCGGAGAGCTCGTAGCCGCCGTCGATGTCCTCCTCGCCGCCGAAGCGCTGGGAGAAACCCGTGTCGCGGTTGTCGAACCGGACGACGCGGATACCGGCGTCCGTGAGCATGGCGATGAAGCGCTCGTCCCATGACAGCAGCTGCGCACCGCCGCCAGAAGCGAGCACGAGCACCGGATCGGAGGCGGCGCCGAAGACCTCGTAGTAGATCCGGACGTCGTCGGACTCGGCATAGGGCATGGGGATCCTCCTCCGCGTTTCGAGCGAGTCTACGAGCGGACCGGGGGCTTCCGCATGTGCGGATCACCTACAGATCCGATCGCATGACGGATTATTGCCCCATCGATCAATGGGCCGAAGCCTCCTATCGTCGTGCATGACATCGCGGCGCCGAAGACGGAACGCCGCACGTGAAGGAGGGCGGTCCATGCCGATCAACAGCCGTATCAAGGGCCTGCGGGATCATGCGCCCGACGAGCGCCTCGCGCTGGCAGCGCAGAGCGCCGGGCTCGCCCCGGACGCGCTCTCCGCGCTGGGGGAAGAGGGCGGGCTGGGCATTGCGCAGGCCGACCACATGATCGAGAACGTGATCGGAACCTTCCGGCTTCCCGTCGGCATGGCGACCAACTTCACCATCGACGGTCGCGACCGGCTCATTCCGATGGTCACGGAGGAGCCGAGCGTCGTCGCGGCGGCTTCCAACGCCGCGCGAATGGCCAGGGAGCACGGCGGCTTCACGACCTCGTACACCGGCGATGTCATGATCGCCCAGATCCAGGTGGTCGACGCGACGGATCCGCACAGCTCCCGATTCGCTCTGCTGGAAGCACGGGACGAACTGCTGGCACTCGCGAACGAGCAGGACCCGACGCTGGTCTCGCTGGGCGGGGGAGCATTCGACGTGTCGGTACGAGTGGTGCCCACCCGAGCGGGAACGCAGATCATCGTGCACCTGCACGTCGACGTGCGCGACGCGATGGGCGCCAACGCCGTCAACACCATGGCGGAGGCGATCGCCCCCAGGATCGCGCAGATCGCAGGCGCACGCTCCCTGCTGCGGATTCTCTCGAACAAAGCGGCACTGCGACTCACCAGGGCGCGCGGCGTGTTCGACGCCGAGCTGCTGGGCGGTACCGGAGTCGTCGACGACATCGTCGCGGCCAGCGCCTTCGCGGAAGCCGACTCGTATCGAGCCGCGACGCACAACAAGGGAATCATGAACGGCATCACCGCGGTCGTGCTCGCCACGGGCAACGACACCCGCGCGGTTGAGGCCGGATGCCACTCGCACGCCGCACGCTCAGGGCAGTACTCCGCGCTGTCGCAGTTCGAGAAGGGCGCGGACAGCAACCTCGTCGGCACCCTCGAGGTTCCGCTCGCGGTCGGCCTGGTCGGCGGCGCAACTCGGGCGCATCCGTCCGCACGAGCGGCCGTGCAGCTGCTCGGCGTCGAGACAGCATGCGAACTGGCGAGCGTGATCGCCGCTGTGGGCCTCGCGCAGAACCTCGCGGCATGCCGCGCGCTGGTCGCCGAGGGCATTCAGCGCGGGCATATGACGCTGCACGCCCGCACGGTCGCGGCCAGTGCGGGGGCCGCAACGGACGAGATCGGCGCCGTCGCGGCGCGCATCGTCGCCGATGAGAACATTCGAGTGGAGCACGCACGCGGCGTGCTCGCCGAACTGCGAGCCGCGGAAGCGCAGGCATGACCCGGCCGCGCGTCGAACCCGAGGACGGACTGCCGTCGCGTGTGACCGTCTACGAGGTCGGCCCGCGCGACGGGCTGCAGGCCGAACCCGACATCGTCCCGACCGACGTGAAGGCCGAGCTGTGCCGTCGGCTGTACGCGACCGGGGTACGAGACCTCGAGCTGACCAGTTTCGTGCCGCCCGCCTGGATTCCGCAGCTCGCCGATGCCGCCGACGTCACGGCGGCCGTGCACGTGCCCGAGGGGGCGCGCGGCGTTGCGCTCGTGCCCAACCTGCGCGGTCTCGAGCGGGCGCGGGACGCCGGCATCCGCGAGGTCGCCGTCGTCGTGAGCGCAACCGAGTCGTTCGCGCGGGCCAATCTCAACGTGAGCCGGGAGGGCGCCGTCGAACGGGCCGCGGACGTCGTCGAGGCGGCGTCGGGCACGCCCGTCCGCGGATACGTGTCGATGGCGTTCGGCGACCCGTGGGAGGGCGAGGTCGACATCGCCGCGGTTGCCGAGACCGCCGTGCGCCTGCACAGAGCCGGGTGCCGCACCATCGCCCTCGGCGACACGATCGGCGTTGCGACGCCGGGCCTGACCGCCCGCGTCATCACGGAGACGATCGCCGCAGGCGTGCCGGTGGACGCGCTCGCACTGCACCTGCACGACACGTACGGGCAGTCGCTGGCCAACGTGCACGCCGCCCTGCGTCTGGGCGTGAGCGAGTTCGACGCCGCAGTCGGCGGACTCGGCAGATGTCCCTACGCCAAAGGTGCCACGGGTAACCTCGCGACGGAGGCTCTTGTGTGGATGCTGGACGGCATGGGCATCGAGACCGGGATCGACGTCGGCGGCATGGCCGCAACGGCAACCTGGCTCTCCCGCATCCGGGGCATCCGTGCCCCTTCGACCGTCGCGACCGCCATGGCCGCGGCCGCATCCGAGGAGGAATCATGACTCAGTTGCCGGCTCCCGGCGCCCTGGACGGCGTCGTCGTGCTCGACCTGTCGCGCGTGCTGGCAGGTCCCTACGCCGCCCAGATGCTCGCTGACCTCGGCGCGACCGTCGTCAAGATCGAGAACCCGCGCGACCCCGACGTCTCGCGCGGCTTTCCCCCCTATCTCACAGATGGGGACGAGGAGTTCAGCGCCTACTACGCCCAGTACAACCGCGGCAAGCTCGGTGTCGGGCTCGATCTGGCCGCAGCCGAGGGCAAGCAGGTGCTCAAGGACCTCGTCCGTTCCGCAGACGTTCTGATCGAGAACTTCCGCCCAGGCACCATGGACAAGCTCGGCGTCGGCTACGAGGTGCTCGCACAGGAGAACCCGAAGCTCGTCTACGCGGCGATCTCCGGGTACGGCCAGACCGGTTCGCGCAGCCGTCGGCCGGCGTTCGACAACACCGCCCAGGCCGCCGGGGGCCTGTGGTCGATGACCGGCTATCCCGGCATGCCCCCGGTGCGGGTCGGTGCGACGATCGGAGATCTCTCCGCCACCCTGTTCGCCGTCATCGGAACCCTGGCCGCGCTGCGTCACGCCGAGGCCACCGGTGAAGGACAACTGGTCGACATCGCCCAGGTCGACAGCATCATGGCGCTGACCGAGACCGCTGTCGTCGACTACACCGTCGACGAGAGAGTCGCCGTACCTGCGGGCAACGAGCACGCGTGGGTGAAGCCGTACGAACTGTTCGACTGCGCAGACGGACAGGTGTTCTTCGGCGCGTACACGGACAAGCTGTGGCGGGCGGCGTGCGAGCTGTTCGGCACGCCGGAGCACGCCGCCGATCCGGAGATCGACGCCATGCGAAAGCGGCTCGTGCCTGAGGTGTACCAGCGCAAGGTGAAGCCGATCGTGGCCGCCTGGCTGAACGACAGGACCAAAGCGGAACTGGAGGAGCTGGCCGGGGATGTCGTTCCCCTCACCGCGATCAGGAACATCGGCGAAGTGGTCGACGACCCGGCGACGGCGGAGCGCGACATGATCGTCGAGGCGGACTACGGGCCGATGGGGAAGCTGCGCATGTTCGGTCAGCCGATCAAGCTCAGCGCGACACCGGCGACACCCGATCGCACGGCCAACCGATTCGCCGAGCACGCCGACCGGGTGCTCGGCGACCTGGCGGGCTACGACTCGGAGCGCATCGCCGCGCTGCGGGAAGCGGGAGTTCTGCCGTGACGGTGGTGCGGACCGAGACGATCTCGGAGTCGACGGCGGAGGCCTACCGCGGCACCTTCGCCGAAGGCGAGGCCCAGTTGCACGCGGGCGACCCGCTGCCGCCTGCGTGGGAGGGCGCGTACTTCCCGTTCGCCGCGCCTCTCGCTGATCTGCGACCGGATGGAACCCCGGCGCGAGACGGCGTGCTGCCCGAGATCGACCTGCCCCGTCGCATGTATGCGGGCGAGACCACCGAATTCCTGAGACCGCTTCCTGTCGGGGCTGAGGTCACGCAGACGACGTCGCTCGGCTCCGTCGCCGAGAAGAGCGGCTCCGGCGGCCGGCTCGTCTTCGTCGATATCGAACGCGAGTACGCGGTGCAGGGGGAGACCGCCGTTCGCAGCGTGTGGCACGACGTGTTCCTCGAGCAGGGCGATCCGGATGTGCCGGCCAAACCGGCCAGCACGGACCCGGATGCATGGTCCTCGGCCGATTGGCAGGAGGAGCGGATTCTCGACGCCCGGCAGTTGTTCCGCTTCTCGGCGCTGACGTTCAACACGCACCTCATCCACTACGACCGCGCATGGGCGCGCGACGTCGAAGGACTGCCGGATCTGCTCGTGCACGGTCCGCTCACGCGCATCCTGCTGATGGACGCCGCCCGCCGACATGAACCGTTGCGCACCCCGCAGCGGCTGAAGGTCAGGGCCGTGGCGCCGACGCTCGTGGACCGATCGGTTCGCGTCGCAGGGCGCACCGGCGACGGCGCGACCCGGATCACTGCACTGGACGAAGACGATGTCGTGCTGGCGACCGCCGAGGTCACCTGGGCCGACGACGGCGCACCCCAGGGCGGTGCCGAATGAGACCGAACTCCGACTTCGCGCTCGACGACGTCGAGCGGATCCGCGACATGATCAGGGAGAATCCCTGGGCCACGATCGTCAGCTTCGTGCCTGGCCGAGGGCTCGTCGCCTCGCACTACCCGGTGCTGTTGGATGAGGAGAGCGACGGCATCGTGCTGCTCAGCCACGTCGGCCGGCCTGACGAGCGCCTGCACGAACTGGGCGCGCACGAGTGCCTCGTCGTGATCTCCGGTCCGCACGGCTACGTCTCGCCCGGCTGGTACGGCACGTCGCCCGCTGTGCCGACCTGGAACTTCGCCGTCGCCCACCTGCACGGCACTCCGGAGCTGCTCGATGACGCCGAGAACCTGGACGTGCTGGAACGGCTCGTGGCGCACTTCGAGAGCCCGCTGCCGGAGCCGTACTTGATGAACCGCACACTGGAGAACGCTGAGTATGCGTCGCGGATCGTGCACGGCACTGTCGGGTTCCGCATGCGCGTCGAACGCATCGATGCCAAGGAGAAGATGAGCCAGGACAAGCCCGCCGAGGTGGTCGGACGCGTGATCGAGGCGCTGCGGCAGTCGGGGCGGTATCGGAACCCGGCGCTGGCCGATCGGATGGCGGTCGTGCAGCATCTGGAGGAGCAGACATGAACGCCCCTGAAACGATCACCCTGCGCGGGGCCCGCCCCTACGGCGCCGAGCCCGTCGACATCGTCATCCGCGACGGCCTGATCGCCGGCATCGCGCCGATGGGGGCGATCGATCCGGTCGGCGAGATCGTCGAGGCCGCAGGCCGCTGGGTCGGTCCGGGGCTCTGGGATTCGCACGTGCACTTCACGCAGCACGTGATCCGACGTCGGCGCATCGATCTCACCCAGACCCGCAGCGCCGGCGAGGTGCTCGACGCCGTGCGCACGGCGCTCGACGAGGGAGCGCCGCTGACCGACGGGATGCTGATGGGCTACGGCTTCCGGGACGGACTGTGGTCGGAGCCGGCGAGCCTGGCCGCGCTGGAGGAGACCGTCTCCGATGTGCCCGTCGTCCTGGTCAGCGGCGACCTGCACTGCGGCTGGATGAACAGGGCGGCTGCGGCCCGCCTCGGCGCGGAGCTGGACGACACCGGTCTGCTCAGGGAGGGACCGTGGATCCGGCTGCTGCACTCATTCGACGAGGCAGCGGCGCTGCCACCCGACGCCTATCGCGATGCCGCGGATGCCGCGGCATCGCGCGGGGTCGTCGGCATCGTGGAGTTCGAGAACACCGACAACGTCGCAGAGTGGCCGGCCCGCGTCGCGGAAGGTGTGACGAGCCTGCGGGTCGAGGGGGCCGTATGGCCCGACCGCCTGGAGCAGGCGATCGCAGCCGGTCTGCGCACAGGCGACCGGCTCGACGAGCACGGCCTGATCACCTTCGGACGGCTCAAGGTCGTCGTCGACGGTTCGCTCAACACCCGTACGGCGTGGTGCTGGGACCCGTACCCCGGCCTCGATCCTGCCAGCGCGCACGCCTGCGGGATGGAGAGCGTTCCGGTGCCGGAGCTCCGCCGTCTGCTCGAGCGCGCGCACAGCGCAGGAATCGGAGCCGCGGTGCACGCGATCGGCGACCGCGCCAACAGCGCGGTGCTCGACTCCTTCGAAGCCACCGGAATGCCGGGCGTGATCGAGCACGCACAGCTGGTCCGCGACGAGGACTTCTCCCGCTTCGCGGAGCTCGGGCTCGTCGCCAGCGTGCAGCCGGAGCATGCGATGGACGACCGCGACATCGCCGATCACCACTGGGCGGGTCGCACAGGACGTGCATTCGCCTTCGGGTCGCTGCACCGCTCCGGCGCTGGGCTGCGCCTCGGCTCCGACGCGCCCGTCGCGCCGCTGGACCCCTGGATCTCGATGTCGGCGGCAACCGACCGCAGCAGGGGAGACAGGGTCGCATGGCACCCCGAGCAGCGGCTCCCCGTGGACATCGCGCTCGCCGCGTCGGCTCGGGGCGCGCTGGCGGTGGGGCAGCAGGCGGACCTCGTCGTCGTCGATCGCGACCCGTACGCCTGCGATCGGGATGAGCTGCGCACGATGCCCGTCGCCGCCACGATGCTCGGCGGACGCTTCACCTGGAGGGAGATCTGAGAGCGATGACGACGCACATGTTCACGAACGCCAAAGTGTTCACCGGGGATTCGGAGACCGGCTTCGCCTCGGCGTTCCGCGTCGTCGACGGCACGATCGACTGGGTCGGCGACGCGGCGGAGGTCGTGGGGGAAGGATCCGTCGACCTGGGAGGGCGCACGGTGCTCCCCGGCCTGATCGACAGCCACACGCACCCCGCCCTGATCGCGGGCACCGCGGCCGCCGTCGAGTGCTTCCCGCCCGCGGTCACCTCTGTGGACGCACTGGTGGAGACACTGCGTGCGCACGCCGCATCGACATCGGGCGAGGAGTGGATCCTCGGTCGCGGTTTCGACGAGACCAGGTTCCCTGAGCGGCGGATGCCGACCATCGCCGACCTCGACCAGGTCTCAGCGGACCGACCCGTGCTGGTGTGGCGCTGCGATGCGCACTCCGCCGTGTGCAACTCCGAGGCGCTGCGGCTGGCAGGCATCGACGCCGACACGCCCGACCCGGAGGGATCGCGCTTCGAGCGCGACGATGCCGGGCGCCCGAACGGTGTGCTCACCGAGATCGCCGCCGTCAGTGCTGTCACCTCAGTCATCCCGCCGCCGACCCGCGAGGAGCAGATCGCGACGATCCTGACCTTCGGCGAGGACCTCGCCTCCCGCGGCATCGTCGCCGTGTGCGACCTGCTCTCCACGCGGATCGACGATCCGCTCGGCGTCTTCCGCGAGGCGGCCTCGCGCGGCCTGCGCACCCGCGTCGCGCTGTACCCGGGATGGGATCCGGAGCACCCGCTCGCCGATCTCGCGCCGGGCGACACCGCCGGCCGCATCCGCGTCGCGGGCGTGAAGGTCGTCCTGGACGGCGCCTATTCGAACCGAACTGCGTGGGTGCACGAGCCCTATCCGGAGTCCTGTGATCATGGACTGCGCCTCGTCGCAGACGACGACGTCCTCGCGGCAGCGGACTGGGCGCGCCGCAACGGTGTGCAGCTGGCGGTGCACGCGATGGGCGACCGCGCCCTCGATCGCGTGATCGAACTGTTCGCCGACCGGGAGCCGTGGCTCGACGACGTGCCGTCGGTGCGCATCGAGCACGCCACCCTGGTCAGCGACGACCGCGCGGAGCGGATGCGCGCAGCCAGGATGTCTTTCGGCATCGCCACGCACACGGTCTTCTTCTTCGCCGAGTACGACGGGTACGAGACGGCACTGCGCGCCGAGCAGGTGCCTGACGCGTATCCGATCTCGCGGCTGTTCGGCACGATCGAGGCACTCGCGTTGTCGTCCGACCGCCCGGCGACCGCGTGGAGCGGAGCCGACGACGTCATGCTCTCGATTGAAGCGGCCGTGCGGCGGATGGCGCACAACGGGACCGAGTTCGGCGCAGACGCCGCGGTCACGGTGCCGCAGGCGGTGCTGCTGTACACCGGCCGCGCGCGGCTGCTGTCACCGCTGCACGGTGTCGGCAGACTCGCCCCCGGTTTCGATGCGAGCTTCGCCGTGCTCGACCGCGACGTCTTCACCGTGCCGGAGGACGAGATCGCGTCGGTGCGCGTCGCCGAGACCTGGATCGACGGTCAGCGGGTGAAATGACGCTGATCCGGCGGTCAGGACGTGCCGAGCAGGCGCACCCGGCACGCCAGTTCGACCGCGAAGCGCACATCGGGGTCGTCGAGATCCACGTCGAGCCGTTCACGGATGCTCCGCATCCGGTAGCCGACGGCGTTGGGATGCAGCATGAGCTCGCGCCCGGCTCGGCTGAGCGAATTGCGGTTGCTGAGATAGGAGAGCAGGGTGCGCACAGCGGCGAGCGAGCGCTGCGGGCCGAGCGCGTCCAGCGGATGCAGCGCGTCCTCCAACAGGCTCCTGCTGATCGGGGAGGCGTAGAAATCCAGCAGCACCCGCCGCAGTCCGGTCACGTCCGTCGTCTCCACACCGCCGAGTCGCCCCGCGGTGATCGCCGAGTCGGCGGCCACACGCGCCTCCGCGGCGGACTGCCGCAGACCCGCCGGTCCGCTCTGCGGCGTTCCCAGCCCGAGCGTCCACGTCCAGTCGTCCCCCGAGAGCGTGCCTGCGTACGCCTGCACCCGTTCGGCGATCTCCCGCAATCGACGCTGGTGGTCTCCCGCACCGTGCTCCTCGGTGCAGACGATGAGCGCACCGTCCTGGATATGGGTGATGTGCCATTGCTCGGCTCGGTCCTCCACGAGCTGCAGGGCGAACAGCTCGATCGCGGGCTGAACACCGCGGGGCGGCGGGGCATCCGGATCCGAGCGATGCTGCGATCTGATCCACGCCGCCGCGTGCGACAGCTGCAGGGGCAGACCGAGGCGAGCGGCGGGGGCGACGAAGACGTCGACTCGTGACGCCTCGGCGAGCGTCAGCTCGGCGATCAGATCCGCCCTGGACCGGTTCGGGCCGAAGCGGTCGCGGATCTGGCGCTGGATGGAACGGGAGATGAGGGAGGAGACGACGGGGATCACCGTTCGCGTCGCATCATCCGGATGATCCGCCGACAGCCGGGCGATGGACACCTCGCCGATGAACACTGCTGAGCTGTCCGTCCAATCGGCGTGCGGGGCGTTCGACATCGTCAGCGTCGCCCCGAGCGCGCCGGATGCCGCGGCAAGGATGTGCTCGGGGTCAGCGTCCTCCTCGCCGGCCGCGGCGATGGCGCGCTCCATCGCGTAGCTGGCGCGCGTCATCGACTCCGCTGCGCCTCCCACCAGCACGCGGTCGATGGCGACGGCCAGGTCCGTCGGCGACTCCTCTCCCGAGACCATGACGGCGACTGCGCCGTTGTCCGCGAGCGCGGCAGCGGTCACAGTGAGGCCGAAGCCCTCGGGGAACACGATTCCCGCGACGCCCAGGGCGTTCGCGCGCCGGAGAGCGACGTCGACGAGGTACGGCGCGGGGATGTCGCCGGCAATGATCGCCAGGGTTCCGCGGGGACTCTTCGGCAGGGAGGCGAGCTCGATCACCTCGACACCGGTGACCGCTTCGGCCTCCGTGGGGCCCGCGAGCAGAGTCAGCCGGAGGCGATCTGCCTGAGCAAGCAGGTCTGCAACCTTGAACTGTGCCACAAGCACAATGTAGAAGATTTCTCAGTGCTTTTGGCACATTGTGACGCTATGTCCCCGCTCCTAGTGTCGACCTATGGCACCCGTCACTGAGCAGGCGATTCCCGACGAGCAGATTCTCACCAGGGTTCGACCGGAGGACGTGCCCGCGCTCGCAGCGGGCGCGGCGATCTTCGGAACCGGTGGCGGCGGCGCTGTGCACACGGCACAGCAGATCGTGCAGCGCGCGCTCGTCGAACACGGCCCCGTCGAGCTGGTCGGTGTCGACGACCTCACCGCCGACGACGCGGTCATCATGATGTCCGGGGTCGGTGCGCCGACGGTCGGCATCGAGATGCTCTCGTCGACAGCGCAGGCCGAGACCCTTCTCGCCGAGGCGCAACGAGCGCTCGGGCGCCGGATCACCACGATCATGCCGGCGGAGATCGGCGGAAGCAACGGAGTCTCGCCGATCGGATGGGCTGCGCGTCTCGGGGTCAAGGTGCTGGACGCCGACGGTATGGGACGCGCCTTCCCCGAAGCGACCATGATCTCCCCCAACGTCGCCGGTGTTCCGTGCGAGTTCGCCGTGCAGGCTGATGTGGTCGGCAACGTCGACGTGCGCAGGACGATCGATCTGACCTGGCTCGAGCGCCACGCGCGGGCGGGCGTCGTCGCCTCCGGCGGCATCGTCATCGCCGCGCACTATCCGCTCACGGCGGAGACCGTCCGCGGCGCGGTGATCCCGCGCACCATCAGCCGCGCCATCAGGGCGGGGCATGCCCTGCTGTCGTCTTCCGAGCCCGTGCCGGCCATCGCGGACGAACTCGGCGCCGAGACTCTGATCACGGGCAAGATCGTCGACGTCGCCAGGCGCACCGAGGGCGGTTTCGTGCGAGGGTCGGTCACCGTTGCGGGAACGGGGGAGAACCGGGGGCGCCTGCAGCGGATCGAGCTGCAGAACGAGAACCTCGTCGCGCTGGAGGACGGGAACGTGCTCGCCAGCGTGCCCGACCTCATCTCGATCCTCGACTCGGAGACGGGCCACGCCATCTCCACCGAGATGATCCGGTTCGGTCAGCGCGTCGCGGTGATCGCCTGGCCGTGCGATCCGCTCTGGCGCACACCGCGCGGCCTGGAGCTGGCCGGCCCCACCGCGTTCGGCTACGACCTGCCCTACGTCCCCTTCGAACGGAAGAGCCCCCGATGACCCTGGAGAACGGCCTGTCCATCGGCGTCGACGTCGGAGGGACGAACACCGACGCCGTCGTCCTCGATGCCGCGGGCACCGTGCTGGCGAGCACGAAGCAGCCGACGGCGGACGATGTCGTCGAAGGCATCCGCGCCAGCATCGGCACCGTGCTCGATGACATCGGCGAACGCCGCTCGCAGGTGACCAGGGTGATGCTCGGCACCACCCACGCGACGAACGCGATCGTGGCGCGGCGAGGGCTGGCCAAGGTGGCGGCGATCCGACTCGGCGCTCCCGCCGGAACCGAGTGGCCGCCCCTGGCCGAGTGGCCAGCCGATCTGTCCGCCGAGATCCTCGCGGGCTCGGTGATGCTCGGCGGCGGCCACATGGTCGACGGAACGCCGATCACACGGCTGGACCGCGACGGACTGCGCCGCTTCCTCGACGAGACCGCCGGCCACTGCGACGCGATCGCCGTCACAGGAATCTTCAGCCCGTCCTTCCCTGAGCAGGAGCGTGAGGTCGATGCGATCATCCGGGCCCACCTCGGCCGCGATGCGCCGATCTTCCTGAGCCAGGACATCGGCCCCACCGGGCTGATCGAGCGCGAGAACGCAACGGTGCTCAACGCCGCGCTGCACCGCGTCGCACACGACGTGACGCACGCGCTGCTCGCCGTCGTCGAGGAGCAGCGGCTGGATGCGGTGACGTTCTTCGCGCAGAACGACGGCACCCTGATGTCGCTCGACGTCGCGGAGATGTTCCCCGTGCTGACGATCGGCTCCGGGCCGGCGAACTCCATCAGGGGAGCGGCCTATCTCTCCGGAGCCTCGGACGCGATCGTCGTCGACGTCGGCGGCACCACCAGCGACCTCGGAGTCGTCGCGAACGGCTTCCCGCGCGAATCCACCCTCCCTCGGGAGATCGGCGGTGTGCAGACGAACTTCCGGATGCCGGACATCCTCTCGCTCAGCATCGGCGGCGGCACGCTCGTCGACGTGGCCACGGGCAGGGTCGGTCCCGGATCGGTCGGCCATCGCATCAATCGCGAGGGGCTGCTGTTCGGCGGATCGACCGCGACTCTCACGGATGCCGCATCGCTGCACGGCTCGCCGGTGGCCGGCCGCCGACTCCCGAAGCTCGATGGGGCCACCGCAGCGGCACTCGAGGCGTCGCTGGCGATCGTCGCCGACCGGTTGGAGGAGGCGGCCGAACGCCTTTCGCTGGGGCGGATGGACCTTCCGCTCGTCGTCGTCGGCGGCGGCGGATTCCTTGTGCCGGACGGGCTGAACATCGCCGGCGACGTTCTGCGCCCCGCCTACGGCGACGTCGCCAATGCGGTCGGCGCGGCGATCTCGCTCGCCGGTGGTCGTGCCGAGCACATCGCGCACATCGAAGAGCGCGCCGAAGGCATCGAGGCCGCATCGGAAGCGGCGATCGCCAAGGCCATTCAGGCGGGTGCAGACCCGCTGAGGGTTGAAGTCGTCGAAGTCCTCGAGACGCCGATCTCGTACACGTCCCACCCGACAGTGAGCATCTCCGCCAAGGCGGCTGGCCCGCTGTCCCATCTGGGCGGGGCCGTTCCTTCTCCCGCGTAGGAACGGCAGCGCCCGCACGACAGCAATACCCGATAGAGGAGAAAGCCATGAAGCACAGCACTGCAGTACCGGCAGCCGCTGCTGCCGTCGTCCTCGCACTGACCCTCACTGCCTGCGGCGGCGCAGAACCGGATGGCGACGGCGAAGTCGTCTCCGGTGGCACCTTCCGACATGCGATCTTCCCCGAGGTCGGCAGCATCATCCCGATGAGTGCCACCCAGCCTCAAGAGATCCAGATCATCACCTACGCCTATGAGTCGCTCATCTACACCGACCAGGAGGGGCAGCAGGTGCCGTGGCTCGCCGACTCCTGGGAACTGGCGGACGACGGCACCTCGGTGACCTTCGAACTCAAAGACGGGGTCACCTTCCACGACGGCACACCGTTCGACGCGGAGGTCGCGGCGGCCAACATCAACTACCACTCCGACCCCGACAACGCGACGACGCTCGCGGATGTGCTGCCAGCGGGGCTCGAAGCGAGCGGCGAGGACAGCACACTCACGGTCACCGCCGATGTGGCCGACCCGTTCCTGGCGAACGTGATCGGCGACATCGTCATGGTCGGCGACGCCGGTCTGCAGGATCCGTCCAGCCTCGAAGGCGCCTCCAACGGCACCGGGCTCTACGAGCTCACCGACGTCGAGGCCGATCTGTACGTCTTCGATGCCAGGGACGACTACACCTGGGGGCCGGACGGGCTGACCTCTGACACCGAAGGGCTGCCGGACGCACTCGAGATCAGCGTGGTCGCGGACGCCTCGACGCGGGCGAACCTGCTGCTCTCCGGCGAGGTCAACGCCGCAGCCGTGGAGGGCCCTGATCAGGAGCGCATCGACAGCGCGGGCTACGAGTTCGCCGGCACCATCAACCCGATCGGCCAGATGCTCTTCAATGAGCGGGAGGACCGTCCCACGCACGACCCGCGCGTGCGGGAAGCGCTGATCCTGGGCTTCGACCACGGGGACGCATCCGAGGTCGTCTCGAACGGCCGCCCCGTCGACCTCACCTCGTGGATCACCGACGCGCCGTTCACGTGCTTCAACGAGGAGCCGGTCTGGGAGCGTCCCGCCGCCGATGCAGGGCGCGCGGCAGAGCTGCTCGACGAGGCCGGATGGACCGAGGGCGCCGACGGCGTCAGGGAGAAGGGCGGCGAACCGCTGGAGATCGACTTCATCTACGACGCCGGGTCCACCGCCCACACCTCCGCCGCCGAACTGCTGGCGCAGGACTGGGAGGAGCTGGGCATCACGACGGAACTGATCGCGATGGACGGCGCCGGGTGGTCGGAGTACCTGTACGAGACCTTCGACTACGACACCGGCTGGATCCAGATCGGCGTCGGCAGCCCCGTCACGCAGAACCTGTTCTACGGAGGAGCGTCACCGGAGGACGGTGGCCTGAACTTCATGGGCGTCGACGACGACGAGTACAACGCGCTCGCCGAGCAGGCGGGGTCCGCCGCGGACGCGGACGAGGCGTGCGAGTACTGGTCGGAGGCGGAGAAGCTGATCGTCGAGAAGTTCCACACCCTGCTGCTGACAGGCACCATCCGGCCGACGTACATGTCCGGAGCGGAGTTCGAGTTCACGGACTACCTCCAGCCTGTGACGATCCGCATGACCGAGTGAGGGAACCTCTGATGTCAGCGACGGCGACTCGGCCGGTTCGGCTTCCGCGGCTCAGGCAGCTGCGAGGGCGGCTCTCGCCGCGAACCGACTTCGCGATCAGGAGGCTCGGGCGGCTCATCGTCAGCCTCGTCATCGTCGTTCTCGCCACGTTCTTCCTGGTCCACATGGTGCCGGGCGATCCGGTCAGAGCCGCGCTGGGGCCGACAGCCCCAGCCGGTCTGGTCGAAAGCACTCGGCTGGCGCTGGGGCTCGACCAGAGCGTGCCGCAGCAGCTCCTGAGCTACATCGCGGGGCTGCTGCAGGGCGACCTGGGCACATCCATCCAGTCCGGTCTCTCCGTGAGCGACACGATCGCCTCCCGTTTCCCGACCACGCTGACCCTCGCCGCGCTGGGCTTCGTCGTCGCCGTCGTCGGCGCTTTGCCGATCGGCATGGGTGCGGCTCTCATCGCGCGGACCCGTCGGGGACGGACCATCAACGGCGGCATCTCCGGGTTCCTCGGTGTGCTGATCGCGATCCCCGACTTCGTGCTCGCAGTCGGGCTGATCTCGGTGTTCAGCATGTGGCTGGGGCTGCTCCCGCCCGCGGGCTGGGGCGATGCGCCGAACGCAGCGCTGCCCGTGCTGGCACTCTCGCTCGGCGCCATGGCCTACCTGGCGCGGATCGTGCAGGTGGAGATGATCAAAGTGCTGGACTCCACCTACATCACCACCGCGCGTGCCAAGCGGCTTCCGCAGCGGCTCATCCTGTTCCGTCATGCGCTGCCGAACATCGTCACGGCTACGCTCACCGTCGGCGGGCTGCTGCTGTCCGCCCTGGTGGCGGGAACCGTGATCATCGAGACGGTCTTCGCCATTCCCGGCGCCGGCAACACGCTCGTCTCGGCAGTGGGCACGAAGGACTATCCGATGATCCAGGGCATGGTGCTCGTCTACGCCGCCATGGTCCTCGCTGTGAACCTCGTCGTCGATCTGATCCTGATCACGATCGACCCCCGAACCACGATCGCAGAAGGGTGAGTGACAGACGATGACGTCCTCCGTCCCCGGCAGGCTCGGCACCTCGACCCCCGGCGAACCCGCCGCCAAGCAGCGCAGGCGCTCCCGCTGGATGAGCTTCACCGGCATCGCCGCCGCAGTCGGCGTCGCGGCGCTGCTGGCCATCGCCGTCATCGGCCCCAGCATCTGGACCGAAGCCGCGACAGTGCGCAACATCGCCGAGCGCTGGGCGCAGGCCGGTGCGGAGCATCCGTTCGGCACGGACGACATCGGCCGCGACATCTTCGCGCGCGTCATGGTGGCCACGCGCACATCGCTTCTGCTGACGATCGGGGCGACGGCGATGCTCGTCGGCGGCGGACTGATCATCGGCCTCACCGCTGCGCTGCTCCCGCGCAGGCTCCGTCGCGCTCTCATCTGGGTGATGGACATGCTGCTGGCCTTCCCCTGGCTGCTGCTGGTGCTGTTCTTCACCGTCATCTGGGACGCGACCGCAACGGGCGCGATGCTCGCCATCGGTCTCGCCGGCATCCCGAATGTCACGCGCCTCGTCTACAACATGGCCGCGTCCGTGACGGACCAGGACTACGTGCGCGCGGCCAGGGTCGTCGGAGTCGGGCCGTACGGCATCATCACCAAGCACGTCCTGCCGAACATCGCGAACCCTCTGCTCGTGCAGTCGGCGGCGGCTGCCAGCACGACGCTGCTCGCCTTCGCCGGGCTCTCGTTCCTCGGGCTCGGGGTCCAGGCACCGGAGTACGACTGGGGCCGGCTGCTCAACGAGGGCCTCAGTCACCTGTACACGAACCCGATGGCGGCTTTGGGCCCTGGCATCGCCGTCGTCTTCGCGGGCGTCGTCTTCACGATGATCGCCGAGACGGTCGGCGATCAGCCGGGACAAGGGCTGCGCTCTGTCGTCAGGGCCGGCCGCGGCATGGTCCTCGGCTCGCGGCAGAAGGCCGCCGCCCCGGCCGCCCCCGAGCGGGACGACGATTCCAGGCTGGCCGAGGTCCGCGATCTTCACGTCGCCTTCCCGGATGGTGAAGGCGGGCTCGTCGAGCGTGTGCGCGGCGTCGACCTGCGCGTCGCGCCGGGCGAGGTCGTCGGCATCGTCGGAGAGTCGGGATCGGGGAAGTCGCTGACGGCGATGGCGATGGCAGGGCTGCTGGGGAAAGAGGCCGCCGTGTCCTCCTCGGTGCATTCCTTCGACGGCATGAACATGGCCGGTCCGCTCAGCGCCGCCGACCGCTCGCGGCTCGGCGTGGAGCTGGGCATGGTGTTCCAGGATCCGCTCACCTCGCTGAACCCGGCGCTCACGATCGGACGGCAGCTCACCGAGGTGCCGGAGGCTCATCTGCATATGAGTCGGGCTCAGGCCAGACGTCGGGCCGCCGATGCCCTGGGCTCCGTCGGCATCGCGGACAGCGAGCGCAGGCTCCGCCAGTACCCTCACGAGTTCTCCGGAGGCATGCGGCAGCGCGCGATGATCGCGATGGCATTGACGGGCAGGCCGAAGGTGATCATCGCCGACGAACCGACCACGGCGCTCGACGTCACGGTGCAGAAGCAGGTGATGAAGGTGCTGCGGCGGGCACAGGAGGCGACGGGAGCCGCGATCGTCTTCATCTCGCACGACATCGCCCTGGTGTCGGCCTTCTGCGACCGTGTGCTCGTGATGAAGGACGGCCGCGTCGTCGAGGAGCTCGATGCCGAGCGGATTCAGCAGGACGCGAAGCATCCGTACACCCGTGCGCTGATCGCCTGTCTGCCCGACATGCGCTCGGATCGGACGCGGCCGCTGCCTGTGATCTCCGAGGCGCTGCTGGCCGAAGCCGAGGCAGCCGAGGAGGTGTCAGCATGAACGCTCTGGAGATAGAGAACCTGCGTGTGCGTTACGGCGGCATCGACGTGGTGTCGGATGTGAGCCTCGCCGTTCCCCACGGGAAGACGGTCGCGCTGGTGGGGGAATCCGGCTCGGGCAAGAGCACGATCGCCGCAGCGGCGGTCGGGCTGGTGCGCCCCGCCTCCGGCGACATCCGCGCGGACGGGGTGAGCGCGCTCGGTGCGGGGAAGCAAGCGCGCGCCGCGCGCCGACGCCTGCAGCTGGTCTTCCAGGACCCGTTCTCGGCGCTCGACCCCCGGATGAGCATCGGCGAGTCGATCGCTGAGGCGCTCCGTGCGACCGGTCGTCGCTGGAGCCGTGCCGGGGGTGTTGCGCGGGTGCGGGAGCTGCTGGGGCGGGTGCATCTCGACCCGGATCGCGCCGACGAACGACCTTCCGCTCTCTCGGGAGGGCAGCGGCAGCGGATCACGATCGCCAGGGCCCTCGCCGGTGAGCCGTCCGTGCTCATCGCCGATGAAGTCACCAGCGCGTTGGACGTGTCGGTGCAGGGCGCCATCCTGAACCTGCTGCGCGAGCTGCAGGACGAGCTGGGGCTGTCGATGCTGTTCATCTCGCACAACCTCGCGGTGGTGCGCTACATCAGCGACTCGGTCTGCGTGATGCGCGACGGGCGCCTGATCGAGTCGGGGCGCACCGAGGAACTCCTCGACCGTCCGGATGACCCCTACACCCAGGATCTGCTGGATGCTGTTCCTGTTTTGGGAGAGAGGATGACGTTCTGATGCACCATGCCGAGGTCGACCTGTTGGACCTGCGCTCGTTCGCCACGCAGGCGAGCGCGATGAGGGATGCTCTCGTGTCCGTTCGTCGAGAGCTGCACGAGCACCCGGAGCTGGGCCTGCTGCTGCCTCGCACTCAGCGGGTGGTTCTGCGTGAGCTCCAAGGGCTCGGGCTGGAGATCTCCACCGGCGCAGGGCTGTCGTCTGTGACGGCGGTGCTGCACGGCGGCATGCCTGGCCCGACCGTGCTCCTGCGTGCGGACATGGACGGTCTGCCGATCGCGGAGGCCACGGGACTGCCCTTCGCCTCAGCCGATGACACGATGCACGCCTGCGGGCACGACCTGCATATGGCGGGTCTGCTCGGCGCGGCACGGCTGCTCGTCGAACGACGCGACGAACTTCCCGGCAGCGTCGTCTTCATGTTCCAGCCGGGCGAGGAGGGGTACGCGGGCGGGCGTCTGATGATCGAGGAGGGCGTTCTCGAGGCCGCAGGTGGTCGCCCGGTCGCCGCGTACGCCGCCCACGTGGAGTGCACAGTGCCTCGCGGCCAGATGGTGACGAGAAAGGGTTCCATGATGGCGAGCGTCAGCGCGATGCGGATGACGCTGCGCGGTACGGGCGGGCACGCCGCCTTCCCTCAGACGGCGATCGATCCGGTGCCCGTCGCAGCACAGCTCATCCTGGCGGCGCAGGCCTTCGTCGCCCGTCGCCTGCCGGCCGTCGACCAAGCGGTGGTCTCGATCACGAAGCTCGCCAGCGATTCCGCCGCAGGCAACGTGCTCGCCGCCGAGGTCGGGATGGAGGCGAACATCCGGACGCTGTCCGCCTCCACGTTGGAGACCGTCCGCGAGCAGCTGCCGCCGATGCTCCGCGGCATCGCCGAGGCGAACGGCTGCACGCTGGAAGCGGAGTTCATCGAGTCGTATCCGGTGACCTACAACGATCCGGTCGAGACGGGCTTCGTGCTCGACGCCCTGGACGAGCTGGTGGGGTCGGAGCGGGTCACTCGGTTGGAGACGCCGTCGATGGCGTCCGAGGACTTCGCCTATGTGCTCGATGAGGTGCCGGGCACGCTGGTGTTCCTCGGCGCGGAGCCGGCGGGCGGGTCGGGACCGCTGCATTCCGAGCGCGCCGTGTTCGACGACAGCGTGCTCGATCTGCAGGCATCCGTGCTCGCCGAGCTCGCGTGGCGCCGCCTCGCCCGTGGTTGAGAGACCGAGGGAGGTCTGAGAATGCACAACAGCGGTGCAGTGCCGGGCCCGGCGATGCTGTTCTGCCCGGCCGATAGGCCCGAGCGGTTCTCGAAAGCGGCCTCGTGCGCCGATGCCGTCATCCTGGACCTGGAGGACGCCGTCGCGCCGGAGGGCCGCAGCGCGGCCCGTGCCGCCGTCTCGGCGTCGTCGCTGGCGCCGGAGACGACGATCGTGCGGATCAGTCCGGCGGGCACACCGGAGGCCGGTCTCGACCTCGCCGCGGTGGCCGACACCCCGTACCGGCGCGTGATGCTTGCCAAGACCGAATCCGCCGCGCAGCTCGACGCCCTGCGGAGCGCGGGCTTCGACGTCATCGCCCTGTGCGAGACGGCCGCGGGAGTGGAGAACGCCGCAGAGATCGCCCGTCACCCCGCCGTCGCGGCACTGATGTGGGGAGCGGAGGATCTCGTGGTGAGCATGGGAGGGCGCTCCAGCCGGAGCGCTGGCGGGACGTACCGTGACGCGGCTCGATATGCGCGCTCCCGCGTGCTGATCGCGGCGCGATCGGCGGGTAAGGCTGCCGTGGATGCCGTGCATCTCGACATCGCTGACGTGAAGGGACTCAGGGCGGAGGCATCGGATGCTGCCGCCGTCGGCTTCTCGGCAACCGCCTGCATTCACCCGAGTCAGGTCGAGGTGATTCGCGCGGCCTATGCGCCTTCCCCCGCCGAGCGGGAGTGGGCGATCGCGGTGCTCGACGAGGCGGAATCGCAGCCAGGTGCGTTCCGGTTCCGCGGCCGGATGATCGACGAACCGGTGCTCCGGCAGGCGCGAGCCGTGCTCGGCGCCGCCCCCACGAAGCTGGAGGAAGAATGATGAGCGGCCCTCTTGCGGGTCTGCGCGTGCTCGATGTCACTTCCGTGATCATGGGGCCCTACGCGACGGCGATGCTCGGCGACATGGGCGCCGACGTGATCAAGATCGAACCGCCGGCCGGCGACGTCGCCCGGCGGATCGGCCCTTCCCGCTCGGAGGGGATGAGTGCGGTCACCCTGAACCTGGGGCGCAACAAGCGCAGCGCGGTGCTGGACAGGAGCAGTGACGACGACCGCCGCACGCTCGCGGAGCTGATCCGCGGGTGCGACGTGATCGTCACGAACCTGCGGCCCGGCTCGCGTCGCAGACTCGACGTGGATTGGGACTCCGTGCGCGAGCTCAATCCGGAGGCGATCCTGTGCACTGCGCAGGCCTTTGCCGCCGGCTCGACGAAGAGCGAGGAGCCCGCGTACGACGACGTGATCCAAGCCGCATCCGGGATGTCGGACATCTATCGCCGAGCGCACGGCGCCCCGGCGTTCGCGCCGTCCGTGCTGGCCGACAAGATCTGCGGCCTGATGATCGTGAACTCCGTTCTGGCCGCGCTGCACAGCAGGGCGTCGACGGGAGAGGGGCAGTGGGTCGACGTGCCGATGGCCGACGCGATGCTGGCCTTCAATCTCGTGGAGCACCTCGGCGGCGGCACCTTCGACCCTCCCGAGGGCGAGATCGGGTGGAACCGCACCCTCGTGTCGAATCGCGGGCCCCATCGTGCGGCGGACGGGTGGATCTGCGTGATGCCGTACACCGACGAGAACTGGGCCGACTTCTTCCGAGCCGTCGATCGGCCGGACCTCGCCGCAGATGCCCGGTTCTCCAGCAACGGTGCCAGGCACGAGCACAACGCCGTTCTGCAGGCTGAGCTGGCCGAACTGATCGCTGGTCGCACCGTCGCCGAATGGCTGGAGCAGTGCCGGTGCCTCGGCATCGCCGTGGAACCGGTGCTCGATCTCGACCGCATCGACGAGAACCCGTACTTCGCGCAGCGCCGGGCGCTGATCGACGCGCACCACCCGACCGAGGGCGACTACCGGCTCATCCGGTTCCCGATGGACTTCTCGGGCACACCGGTCACCGACTATCGACCTGCCGAGCCGCTGGGCCCTCGCCTTTCCGCGATGCGCTGGCTGTCACCGGGGATGCCCTGAGCGACGTTCCCCCGGCACATGCGTCGCTCGCCTTCGTGTGGCTCCGACACATGGTCGCGGCACGGGCCAGCGGGCACAGTGGTCGTGCGGCACTCGTCGCAGCGGAGCAGAACGCAGGGCCCCGCGTGGGCGTCCTGGAGAATCCGCGGAGCAACGCGGGGGTGAGGAGAGGTCATGGAGTCGTTCGAGGTCGCCGTCGTCGGGATGGGCGCCATGGGCAGCGCCGCCGCCTACCACCTCGCCCGTCGCGGTGCGAGCGTCGTCGCGTTCGAGCAGTACGATCTCGGCCACGTCCGCGGTGCGTCCCATGACACCTCGCGCATTGTGCGCACCTCCTACGGTGCGCCGGAGTACGTCCGCCTCGCCCAGTCGGCCTACCGCGACTGGGCGGATCTCGAGCAGGAGTCGGGTGAGCGGTTGCTGACCGTCACGGGCGGCGTGGTCTTCCTCCCGGTCGACGGCCCGTACTCCGCGTCGGATTTCACCTCGGCGCTTCACGAGTGCGGGGTGCCGTACGAGCTCCTCAGCCCGGAACAGGTGCGTCAGCGCTGGCCGCAGTTCAGCGTGCCTGACGGGGTGGAGACGGTGTACACAGAGGACTCCGGCATCGCGCACGCCGCGCGCACCGTGGCGACCCTGCAGATGCGAGCGCGAGTGCACGGCGCGGACATCCGTGACCGAACGAGCGTCGAGAGCATCGTCCCCGACGGCGATGGAGCGATCGTGCGTACCTCGGAGGGTGATGTGCGCGCCGGTCGCGTCATCGTGGCGGCCGACGCCTGGACGAACGCGCTGCTCGAGCCGCTGGGAGCAGCCATCCCCCTGGACGTCATGCAGGAGCAGGTGACGTACTTCCGCCCGGCCGACCCCGAACCGCTGGGGCCGGATCGCCTTCCCGTCTGGATCTGGGAGGACGAGGAGTGCTATTACGGATTCCCGACCTACGGTGAACCGACGGTCAAAGCCGGCCGCGACGTATCCGAGAACCGGATGCTCCCGCAGGAGCGCTCATTCGTACCCTCTGACGAGCTCTCCCGCGAACTGGCCGAGTTCGTCGGCGGGCTCATTCCCTCATCGGGCCCCGCGCTGCGCACGGTCACCTGCCAATACGCGCTGACGCCGAACCGGCGCTTCGTGCTGGCTCCCGTGCCCCAGCATCCGGCGATCATCGTCGGCCTCACGGCCGGGCACGGCTTCAAGTTCACTCCGGCGATCGGTCGCGTGCTCGCAGAGCTCGCTCTCGACGGCGAATCGACGGACGACGTGTCCGCGTTCGGCTTTCCCACCCCATGATGCGGCCGGGCTCGTGAGCGCTCATATCTGGGGCGACTGAGTCAGCTGCCCCGAGATCCGGATGGCCGCCGAGTGCAGCTCGTCGACGGCCCCGGCTGTGGGTGCGGCGCGCGGGATGACCACCGACAGCGCGGCGATCACGGGCCCCGTCTTTCCGTCGCGCACGGGCACGGCGATGCCGGTGGAGACGTCCTCGATCGAACCGGGGGCGATGGCGACCCCGTCGCGCCGGATCCGCTCGAGCGCCGGGCGCAGGGCATCCGGGTCCGTCACGGTCTCCGGTCCCACGGCGGCCAGCGGCCCGCTCAGCACGCGCTCGCGCAGCGCGTCGTCGGCGTGGGCGAGCAGCACGAGGCCGGATGAGGAGGCGTGCAGCGGCAGGCGACCTGCGATGCGCGTGATGTTCGACACTGCGCGCGGGTTCGACAGCCGCTCCAGGAACAGTGCCTCGTCCTGCTCGAGCACGGCGAGCTGGGTGTGCTCGCGCAGCCTGGCCTGCACGTGCTCCATGTGCGGGAGCGCGATCTGGCGAAGGCGCAGCGCCTGCGATCCGCGCTGGGCGAGCTCCCACAGGCGCAGGCCGAGTCGGATGCGACCCGCATCGTCGCGCTCGAGCAGGCCGCTGTCGACGAGGTCGGCGACCATCCGGTGCCCCGTCGACGGCGGAAGCTCGGCGCGGCGGGAGACCTCCGCGACGGTCTGCACCGCGCGGTCGGCGTCGAACGTCTCGAGCACGCGCACGATGCGCTCTGTGACCGATTCGCCGCTCGGTGAGTTCGCCATCCGGGCCCCGTCTCCTGATCAGTGGGAGAAAGTCTAAAGTAGGGGTGTGACGACGGCGACCGATGACAGCGGAATGCTCGCCCGCGTCATGCGCATCCTGGGCTGCTTCACTGAGGACGATCACGAGCTCGGCGCGTCGCAGCTGGCGGAGATGACGGGCCTTTCGCCTTCGACGCTGCACCGCATCACGTCGCAGATGGTCGATGCGGGGATGCTCACGCGGGTGCCGGGGCGCCGCTACGCGCTGGGAGACCGGCTGTTCGAACTGGGTGAGCTCTCGCCGCTCTCGCTGCGCCTGCGCGAAACGGCGCTGCCGCACATGCAGCGTCTGTATGAGGCGACGGGAGAGAACGTGCACCTGTCGGTGCTCGACCGGTCGGAGCCGAGCGGGGCGGCTGCGCTGTTCGTCGGGCGCGTGACGGGGCACGGTTCGATTCCGACGCTGACCCGGATGGGCGGGCGCCAGGTGCTGCACGCGGTCGGAACGGGAAAGGCGCTCCTGGCCGCGCAGAGCGACGACTGGATCGCCGAGTATCTCCGGTCGCCGCTGCTGCACGAGACGGTGCACACGCTGGTGACGGCGGAGGACATCCGTGCCGATGTGGAGGCGACCAGGGCCCGCGGCTACGCCGTCGCGCGTGAGGAGATGACGCTCGGTAACGTGTCGATCGCGGCGACGCTCGGCACGCTCCCCGGTCTGCCGCCGGCTGCGCTCGGCGTGGTGGTGCACATCGACCGTGCCGACGAGCGCCGGCTCGGCGGACTGGTGCGTCAGGCCGCGGTTGATCTCACTCGCGCACTGCGCGCCTGACATCGCACCACCTCCCGCTCAGCGGGAGGTGAGGCATCAACGGGAGGGCGGGTGCGCGAACCTGGACGGGATCGTTCCTGTCGAAGGAGACACCTATGGCTGACAACCAGGCAGCGGCACCCGAGTCGCTCCTCGCGGCCCCGGATCAGGCATCACAGAGCCAGATCACGGAAGAGATCCGCAGCATCCACGCAGACGCCGCCGCACGCGTCGCCGCAGGCGAGAACGTGCCGACCACGCTCTATGACTTCTCGCCGTACCGCTCGAGCGTGCTGCGCCACCCCACGAAGAACCCCAAGCTGGTCGATCCGGAGACGATCGAGCTGTGGAGTCCGGCGTACGGCGAGCGCGATGTCGCCGCACTCGAGGCCGACCTCACGCTGCAGCACCGCGGCGAGCCGCAGGGCGAGCGCATCACAGTCTCCGGCCGGCTGCTCGACGGCTGGGGTCGCCCGATCGCGAACCAGCTCGTCGAGGTGTGGCAGGCGAACGCCGCTGGCCGCTACATCCACCAGCGCGACCAGCATCCCGCACCGCTCGACCCGAACTTCACGGGCGCGGGCCGCACGGTGACGAACGCAAACGGCGAGTACCGGTTCACCACGATCAAGCCTGGCCCGTACCCGTGGAAGAACCACATCAACGCCTGGCGTCCGGCGCACATCCACTTCTCGGTGTTCGGCTCGGGCTTCACCCAGCGACTCATCACCCAGATGTACTTCCCGGCCGACCCGCTGTTCGCGCTCGACCCGATCTTCAACACGATCCGCGATGAGAAGGCTCGCGACCGGCTCATCTCCACGTACAACCACGACGACACCGTTCCGGAGTTCTCGATGGGCTACAACTGGGACATCGTCGTCGACGGTCCCGACCACACGTGGTTCGAGTCGGAGGAGGAGCACTGATCATGGCGAACGAGAAGACCATGCAGCCCACGGGCGGTCAGACGATCGGTCCGTTCTTCCGATTCGGCCTCGAGTACGACCGGATGAACGAGATCGCGTTCCCGCACAGCGCGGGCTCCGTCGTGGTGAAGGGCACGCTGTACGACGCTGAAGGTGCACCGATCCCCGACGGGCTGATCGAGATCTTCGGCGCCGACACCGACGGCACGGTGCCGCGCGACCGCGGCGCACTCGCCCGCGACGGCTTCAGCTTCACCGGATTCGGTCGATGCATGACCAACGACTCCGGAGAGTTCCATTTCTGGACGCGCAACCCCGGCGCGATCGACGGCAGGGCGCCGTTCTTCGCGGCGATCGTGTTCGCGCGCGGACTGCCGGACAAGCTGCACACGCGCATCTACCTTCCGGATGACGAGAAGCTGCTCGCTGAGGACACGCTGCTGTCATCCCTGTCGGTCGCCGAGCGCACCACGCTGGTCGCCGAGCGCACCACCGACGGCAGCCTGCGGCACGACATCCACCTGCAGGGCGAGAAGGAGACGGTCTTCCTGCGCTACTGAGACGGCGCAGGCACCTGGCACCGTGCCTGCGGTCTCCGAGACGAGCACGACCGCGCGAGATGAGCGGGATCCGGATGGATCCGGCCGAGTTTCGGGCGGTCGTACTCATCTGGGTGGGGCGTCGAGGTGGAGAGCACGTTCCGAATGGCGACGCCCGGAGAAGGGATCAGCATGAGTGATGGGGCGCCCCGCACGTCGCTGACCGACGGCGCGGGGGCGGCAGAGCCCTCGATGCGGGGCAACGGCTCGCCCCGTCCAGCAGAACCGGCTAGCGTCGATCAGGTGAGCGAACGATCCGAACCAGCGGCTGGCTTCGACGCGGGGCTGCTGAGCCCTGTGTCTGCTGGCCGAGACGATCTCGTCTCAGACGGCGCCGTGTTGCGCGCGCTGGTCGAGGCAGAGGTCGCCCTCGTGCGCGCATACGCTGACGCCGTCGCGCAGTCTGCTGCGCCGGGGGCGGGCTCCGCCGAGGCAGAGAAGCTGCGACGCGCGGCGGACGCCGCCGACGCGCTGCACGCCGTCGCGATCGACCCGGCGCGGCTCGCCCGCGATGCCGTCGCGGGCGGCAACCCGGTCATCCCGCTCGTCAAGGCGCTGCGCGCCGGGGCTCCGGATGGCCTCAGGGAGTGGGTGCATCGGGGCGCCACCAGCCAGGACATCCTCGACACGGCGCTCATGCTCGTCGCCCGGGACGCCGTCGAAGGGCTGCTCGTCGACCTCGACCGGGCGGCCGCGCTCTGGGCGCCTTCGCGCGCGCCCCGGATGTCGTAGCGCCGCCGCACCCTGACTCAGCACGCGGTGCCCACCACCATCGGCCTGCGCGCCGCGAACTGGTTCTCCGGCATCGAGCGCGCTGCCGAGCGGCTGCGGGCGCTGCGGGCTGCGGCCCAGCTGGGCGCGCCGGCGGCGCCGCTCCGCCGGACCGTGGAGTTCTTCCGCCGCTCTGGGGATGCCGACGACGGTTCGTACTCGGCTGGGCAGGGTGCCGGAGCTGCTCGCGACGCGATCGACGACGCCCTCGCCGTCCGAGACGCCTACGCCGATGCCCTCGGCCTGGCCCGCAACGACGTCCCGTGGCACACGAGCCGCTGGCCCGTCACCGAGCTGGGCGACGCGCTCGCCCAGGCGGTCGCTGCGCTCGGCAAGGTCGCGACCGACGTCGCCACCGCCAGCCGCACCGAGATCGCCGAACTCGCCGAGCCCTCGGGAGGCGGCTCGTCCGCCATGCCGCAGAAGCAGAACCCGACCCGCTCCGTGCTCATCCGCTCGGCCGCCATCCGTGCGCCGCAGCTGGCCGCGACCCTGCACCTGGCCGCCGGCCTTGCGGCCGACGAGCGCCCCGACGGCGCCTGGCACGCCGAGTGGCCCGCGCTGCGGGACCTGCTGCGCGCCGCGCTCGGGGCGGCGAACCACGGAGCCGACCTGGTCGAGGGCCTGCGTGTGAATGAGATCGACGTCGCCCGCACCCTCGGTGCGACCGGCGGGCTCATCGTCTCCGAGCGCCTCAGCGCCGTGCTCGGCAAGGAGCGAGCCGCTGAGATCGTGGCGGGCGTCGCCGCGGGCGGCGACCTCGCCGAGCTCGTCCGCGGCGCGGGGGAGGACCCCGCCGAGCTGCTCGACCCCGCGAACTACACGGGCCTGGCCGGCGAGTTCGTCGACCGCATCACAGGCAACGAGAACAGGAGCACCGGATGACTCTTCCCGACCTCGCCGTCACCGAGCCCGAGGGCGCCGACGGCGCACCCGTCGTCGTGTTGGGCCCGTCGCTCGGCACCTCATCAGCGACTCTCTGGGAAGACGTTGTGCCCGCGCTGCAGCAGCGCTACCGGGTTGCGCTCTGGGATCTGCCCGGCCACGGCGCGTCGAAGCCGGCATCCGAGCCGTTCACCACCGAGGACCTCGCCGACGCGCTGGTCGAGCGGGTCGCCGGGTTCGGCCAGGTGTTCTATGCAGGAGTCTCGCTCGGCGGTTCTGTGGGCCAGCAGCTCGTGATCCGGCACCCCGACCTGCTCACGGCGGCGGCCATCGTGTGCTCCAGCCCGAAGTTCGGAACTCCCGACGCCTGGGCCGAGCGCGCCGCCCAGGTGCGCTCGCAGGGCACGCCCGTGCTGGTGCGCGGTTCGGCCGAGCGCTGGTTCGCACCGGGCTCGATCGCCGCCCGCCCCGACATCACGGGCAGGCTGCTGCACAACCTCTCCGACGCCGATGACAGCAGCTACGCGCTGTGCTGCGAGGCGCTCGCCGCATTCGACGTTCGCGAGGCGTTGGTCGGAGCCGCAACGCCGGTGCTGGCGATGTACGGCGAGCACGACGCAGTCTCGACGCTCGACGACCAGGAGATCATCGCTGGCGCCGTGGCGAACGGCCGCATCGTGCGGATCGACGGGGCCAGCCACCTCGCCCCGGCCGAGAAGCCCGCCGAGGTCGCAGACGAACTGATCCGCTTCTTCGAGGAGAACCGATGACCGAGAACGACGACCGCATCGGCGAGCGCCCCACCGGTGACGGCCTCGAGGACGGTGAGCGCTGGCACAACGGCATGAGCGTGCGCCGCGAGGTGCTCTCGGACGAACACGTCGACCGTTCCATCCGGAATCAGACTGAGCTGACGGCCGACTTCCAGGACTTCATCACGCGCGTCGCATGGGGCGACGTCTGGCAGCGCCCCGGTCTGGCTCGGCGCGATCGCTCGATCGCCGTGATCACCGCGCTGATCGCGCACGGCCATCACGAAGAGCTCGCCATGCACCTGCGCGCCGCCCTGCGCAACGGTCTCACGGTCGACGAGGTCAAAGAGGTCATCCTGCAGTCGGCGATCTACTGCGGCGTGCCTGCCGCGAACACCGCATTCCGCATCGCGAGCGAGGTCTACGAAGCCGACTGACGCCTGCGCGGCGGCGCACTTCGGTTTCACACGATCGTCATCACGGTGAAACGTCGCCGGTATCCGGCGGCGGGAGTGTCGAAGCGCGTCGCGTGTCGACGCGGGACGCGCGCTCGGCGGTTGTCAGTCCCGCCCGGTGTGCACTGCGAGCGCCCGCTCTCACCTCCTATCCACCCCACTGGAACGGGCGGGCGTTCGCCCCATGTTCATCCGAGGTTCACGTCGAGCCGGTCGTCGTGTCATGCCGATGCCGCACCATGGCGAGGGTGTCAACCCGAACCTCACTCCCCGCCAAGCGCTCCCTCCTCGCGGCGACTGCTGTCGCCGTTCTCGGCTGCGGCCTCGCCGTCGCGGCCCCTGCAGCTGCCGCCGCCGAAACCGACATCGTGATCAACGAGGTCCAGTCCACGAGCAGCACCGACGCTCCCGACTTCGTCGAGCTGACCAACGTCGGTGCAGAGCCCGTCGACATCTCCGGATGGATCCTGCGCGACGACGACGACGAGCACGCGGTCGCGGTCGCTGACGGCACCACCGTCGCTCCCGGCGAGTACTTCGTGATCGAGCCGAAGTCGTTCGAGGACGGTTTCGGCCTCGGCAAGAACGACATGGCACGCCTCTTCACCGCCGAGGAGCAGCCAGTCGACAGCTACGAGTGGACCGAGCATGCGGCGAGCGAGGGCAGGCTGCCCGACGGCACAGGCGACTTCGTCGAGACCGAGCCGACCCCCGGGGAGGCGAACGTCGTGCGCGAAGAGGAGCAGGACGAGCCGGATGTGCCGAGCGATGCGCCTGTCGTCATCAACGAGATCGAGTCGAACGGCGACGCCCGAGGTGACTGGGTGGAGCTCGCCAACACCGACGAGAACAACTCCGTCGACGTGTCCGGATGGACGCTGATCGACAACAAGGCGTCGCACGACCCGGTTGTGCTCGCCGAGGGAACCGAAATCGAGTCAGGCGGATACCTGGGCGTTCTCACCGAGCCGAACTTCGGCCTCGGCGGCGGCGACAGCGTCACGGTGCGCGATGCCGCAGGCCTGCTCGTCGACGAGGTCGAGTGGACCGAGCACGCGTCGACGACGCTGGCGCGCTGCCCCGACATGACGGGTGAGTTCACCGAGTCAGGCGAGGGCACGTTCGAGCTCGCCAACAACTGCTCCGAGGTCGTTCAGCCGGAGATCGAGGTCTCGCCGTGGCCGTACAATGACGAGGTGACCGACGCGGTCGCAGCCGGCACCTGGGGCGATGACATGTCGGGCATCGACGTCGCGCCCGACGGCACGGTGTACGCGGTGAACAACGATGCAGGTGAGATCTCGCGCCTGGCCGGCGGCCCCGAGACGTACACGGTCGACGCGACCTGGCAGCCGAGCTACCCTGACGGCACCGGCACCCCGGACGGCGAGGGCATCACGGTCGCAGACGACGCGATCTACCTCGCCACGGAGCGCAACAATGACGAAGGAGACGTGAGTCGTCCGTCAGTCCTGCGCTTCGAGCTGGGCGAGCCCGGCGCCGTCGCGGCGACCGACGAGTGGAACCTCGCGGAGCTCACGGGCGCACTCGGCGCGAACGGCGGCGCCGAGGCGATCGAGTGGATCTCCGACGCCGATGCGCTCGCGGCGGGGCTCGACTACGACCCGTCGGCATACGGTGAGCACTTCGGCGGCATCTTCACCGTCGGCATCGAGCAGACCGGCAGCATCCACGTCGTCGTTCTCGAGGCGGACGGCAGCATCACCGAGCTGCAGACGATCGCACCGAGCGAGGCCGTGGCCTCTGTGATGGGCCTGGACTGGCGTGCAGGCGGCAACCAGCTGTTCGCACAGTGCGACGAGGAGTGCGACAACCGCTCAGCGGAGTTCCGGATCGCGGACGGCGCCTTCGAGCGCGTCGACGAGTACGCGGCGCCGGCCGGCATGGACCCGTCGTACACGAACGAGGGCGTCGCGATGACCTGGTGCGACCAGGCGGCCGAGACGGTGCCGACGGTGCAGTGGATGTCCGACTCCGCCCACGAGGGCGTCTCGCTGCGCACATCGGCCGGAAGCGACTGCACTCCGGGCGGCGACGGAGACGGCGATGACGCCGGCAGCGACGACGGCGGCAACGAGGACAGCGACGACGCCGACAGCGACCAGGACGGCGCGGTCAGTGTTCAGACCTCGGCCGAGCGCGGCGAGACGATCAGCGTCACGGTCGCCGGCCGCGAAGGCGAAGAGGTCGCCGTGTGGCTGCACTCGGAGCCGCAGCGTCTGGTGACCGGCACGGTCGCCGCAGACGCGACGATCCAGGCGACGATCCCGGATGACGCTGAGCTCGGCGAGCACAGCATCGTCGTGCGGGCGGCCGACGGCACGACGATCGGCTCTGCGCCGATCGAGATCGTCGCGGCGGCCGATGCGGATGGCGAGCTCGCCGTGACCGGAGCGGAGTTCTCGCCCGTGCTGCCCATCGCGGCCGCGGCGCTCGTGCTCCTCGGCGGAGCGCTGGTGCTGCGCCGCGCGGTGCGCGCATAGCGCGCGAGACAGATCCGCGGATGCGGGGCCGTCGCCAGGGTTCGGGGGAACTGCGACAGCTCCGCATCCGCGCTGTGCACACGTGCTCCGGCGCGAGATAGGCTGACCGGACATGAGGATCACGCGACGCTCGCTGCTCGTCGGCGCCGGTTCCGGCGCCGTCGCGATGCTGCTCGCGTCCTGTGTGTCGGAGGGGCCGGATCCGGATCCGACGCCGACAGAGCCGGATGTCACGCCGACGCCGTCGCAGGATGTCCCGGCTCCCGCCGGCTTCGTGCGCAGCGAGTGGACGACCGATCCGCACTCCCGCGGTGCGCGTGCCTTCGTGCCGGCCGGCTCGGGCGAGGCCGACAGAGCGGTCCTCGCGGAGCCGATCCAGAACCGTGTGTTCTTCGCAGGCGACGGGCTGGGCAGCCCGATCGGCACGATGCAGGGAGCGTCGAGCGACGGCTTGCGTGCCGCAGCCCTCGTCGCCGACACCGCTTCACCTGGTGAGCGCGTGATGGTCGTCGGCGCCGGGATCGCGGGAGCCAGAGCGGCGCGCTTCCTCGCCGACGCCGGGCTCGACGTCACCGTGATCGAGGGGCGCGACCGCACGGGCGGCCGCATCCGCACCGTCGATCTCGACGACTGGCCCGTGGCGCCGCAGCTGGGCACGTGGCTCACCGACTCCGACGCCGAGGCACTGCACCAGAGCCTCGCCCAGCAGGGCATCGTCACTCACGAACTCGAGGGGGAGACGGCCCGCGGTCCGGAGGGCGCAGCCGACGTGCCGCCGCTCGACCCCGTGCGCGCTGCGATCGATCGGGCGGCGGAGCTCAGCGCCGATGCGGCGCTGAGCGATGCGCTCGTCGAATCCGGGGCGGATGTCGAGAGCGCGGAGCTCGTTGCAGCGCTGGCCTACCTGACCGACAGGTCCGGGGCCGAGGCGGCCGAGCTGTCGTCGTGGTATCCGCCGACGATCCCGGATGAGCCGGTCGCGCTCTCCGGCGATCTCGGTGCCGTGGTCGACGAGGCCGTCGACGACCTCACGATCTCGCTCCAGACGACCGTGCTCGGCGTCGCCTACGATCGCGACGGCGTGAGCCTGCGCCTGTCGACGGGGGAGGCGCTCTCGGCCGATCGCGTCATCCTGACGACGCCGATCGGCGTGCTGCGCCACGGCTCGATCGAGTTCGAACCGGCGCTGCCGTTCCCGTACCGCACCGCAATCGATTCGGTCGCCTCTGGTGCCGTCGAGACCGTGTGGCTGAGGTTCGACGAACCCTTCTGGCAGGCGAGCGAGGCGCTGTGGCATGTCGTCGACGGCGATGCCGCCGTGCGCACCTGGATCAACCTGCAGCCGTCGACGGGCGAGCCGATCCTCGTCGGGCTGATCGGCGGTGACGCCGCGCGCGCATTCGCGGAGATGAGCGACGACGAGGCCGCTCAGGCCGCTGTCGACTCGCTGGCGTTCTTCGCCGAGGCGCCTGCCGACGAGTCCTGATCCGGGCTGGGGCGACTCCGTCCATCCGGAGCGATCCGCTTATCCGGGACCGTCTGGTGCACCTTGCTGATGCCGATCAGGCCGCTCGCGACCCCCGCGAACACCGCCAAAGCGAAGAGACTGGTGAGCAGGAACTCGCCGATGCCCGACACCTGTCGCAGGTCGAGGAAATAGTACGGGTACCAGCCGATGAACGCGCCGCGCCACATCGTGAACAGTCCCCACACCACCGGGAACAGCAGCACCCACGGGATCAGCCACCAGCGCGCTTTGGGGCGTCCTGGCCCGAAGATCCATGCCGCGATCGTGAGCACCGGCAGCCCGAAATGCAGCACCACGTCGGACCACGGCACCGTCATCGGGATGCCGCGCAGCCCCGCCTGCCACATCAGCAGGGCGAAGACGAGCCCGGCGGTGATCGTCCAGCTGAGCACGATGGTCCGGATGTCGGTGAGCCAGCGCGGATCGACCGGACGACGCAGGGCGACAAGGCCCGCGGTGATGGCGACTGCCGTGAATGCGATGTTCGACTGGATCGTGAGGTAGGCGAAGAAGTTCTGCCCGGCGATCGTCTGTGAGCCCAGGCCCCAGAACAGACGGTGCACGAGCGCCGCGATGCAGGTGGCCGCCGCCGCGAACCTGACCGCGGCGAACCACGTGCGTGCCGTCACGTCGCCTCCCTCGCGCTCACCGACTGTCGTCGAGCCGAGTCTACGGAGCGTGGGTCAGCGTGCGGTGACCTCGACGCCGGTGAGGCGGGTGATCGCGGCGCGGGAGGGCCGCCGACGCCCGTCTCAGCGCGTCAGGATGAGCGCGTCGCCCTGACCGCCTCCGCCGCAGAGCGCGACGGCCGCGGTGCCGCCGCCGCGGGCGGCGAGTTCGTGCACGGCAGTGACGACCAGGCGGGCGCCCGAAGCGCCGATGGGGTGGCCGAGGGCGATGCCGCCGCCGTTCGGGTTGACCGCGTCGTCGCTCAGCCCGAGCTCGCGCTGCGACTGGGCCACGACAGCGCCGAACGCCTCGTTGATCTCGACGACGTCGAGGTCTCTCGCCGTGATGCCCTGCTTGTCGAGGGCGCGTGCGATCGCCTGGGCGGGCTGGGCCTGCAGCGAGTTGTCGGGGCCTGCGGTCTGGCCGTTCGCGCCGAGTGTCGCGAGCACGTCCCAGCTCTTCGCCTCGGCGTGGGCACGCGTGGTGACGACCACGGCCGCGGCGCCGTCGGAGATCTGCGACGCGTTGCCCGCTGTGATCGTGCCGTCCGCGGCGAAGGCCGGGCGCAGTCGGGCGAGCGTCTCGGATGTGGTCTCGGGCCGGATGCCTTCGTCGGCCGTGATCGAGACCGGATCGCCCTTGCGCTGCGGCACCTCGACGGGGACGGTCTCCGCGGCGAACCGTCCTGATTCGCGTGCGGCGGCTGCGCGCTGGTGCGAGCGTGCCGCGACGGCGTCCTGGTCCTCGCGGGTGAGGGCGAAGCGGGCGTTGTGCCTCTCGGTCGAGGCGCCCATGCTCTCCTCGTCGAAGGCGTCGGTGAGCCCGTCGTGGGCCATGTGGTCGAGCACTTCGATCGAGCCGTACGCGTAGCCGCCCCGCGACTTCGGCAGCAGGTGGGGTGCGAGGGTCATCGACTCCATGCCGCCGGCGACCACCGTGGTCGCATCCCCGGTCCGGATCATCCGGGCCGCGTCTATCACGGCGGTCAGACCCGACAGGCACACCTTGTTGACCGAGTGCGCCGGCACATCCCAGCCGAGCCCCGCGCCGATCGCGGCCTGGCGGGCGGCGTTCTGGCCGGCGCCCGCGGCGAGCACCTGGCCGAGGATCACGGCGTCGACGTCGCCTGGCACGATGCCGCCGCGTTCGAGTGCGCCCGCGATGGCTCGCGAACCGAGTGCGGTCGCGGGGAGCGAGGCGAACTGCCCGCTCATCCGGCCCTGCGGCGTGCGCGCCGCGGCGACCAGAACGATGTCGTCTGCTGAAGTCATGGCGATTGCCTCCGGAATCTGGCGGGTCATTCCGCGTCGCTCAGTGCCACCGTCAGCGGCGGCTCTGTCGCGGCGACGACTTCTTCCACTGTGACACCCGGAGCGAGCTCGCGCAGCACCAGGCCGTCGGCGGTGACGTCGATCACGGCGAGGTCGGTGATGATCCGATCGACCACGCCGAGGCCGGTCAGCGGCAGCGAGCAGTCGTTCACGATCTTCGCCGAGCCGTCCTTGGCGGCGTGGGTCATCAGTACGATCACCCGGCCCGCGCCGTAGACGAGATCCATTCCACCGCCTGGACCCTTGACCATCTTGCCGGGGATCATCCAGTTGGCGAGATCCCCTCGTACCGACACCTGCATCGCGCCCAGGATCGCGGCGTCGATCTTGCCCGCTCTGATCATCGCAAAGCTCGTCGCCGAGTCGAAGAACGACGTGCCTGGCAGAGTCGTGACCGTCTCCTTGCCTGCGTTGATCAGATCCGGATCGACGTTCTCCTCCGTCGGGTACGGCCCGACCCCCAGGATGCCGTTCTCCGACTGCAGAACGACCGTCACGTCATCCGGAACGTAGTTGGGAACGAGCGTCGGCAGGCCGATGCCGAGGTTCACGTACGAGCCGTCGGTGAGCTCGCGAGCTGCGCGGGCGGCCATCTCGTCGCGTGTCAGTGCCATGCTCATGCCCCCTCGGTGCGAACGGTGCGCCGCTCGATGCGCTTCTCTGTGTCGGTGCCGACCTCGATCATCCGGTGCACGTAGACGCCGGGCAGGTGGATGTGGTCGGGGTCGAGTTCGCCGGGTTCGACGAGCTCCTCGACCTGAGCGATGCAGACGCGTCCGGACATCGCCGCGAGCGGGTTGAAGTTGCGGGCCGCCTTGTTGAAGACGAGGTTGCCGTGCCGGTCTCCGCGCAGTGCGTGCACGAGTGCGAAGTCGGTGACGATCGCCTCTTCGAGCACGTAGTCGCCCTTGCCGAAGGTGCGGACCTCCTTCTCCGGGGAGGCGACCGCGACGCTGCCGTCGGCGTCGTATCGGCGGGGCAGGCCGCCCGTGGCGACCTGCGTGCCGAGCCCGGTTTTGGTGAAGAACGCCGCGATGCCCGCGCCGCCCGCGCGCAGCTTTTCGGCAAGCGTGCCCTGCGGGGTGAGTTCGAGCTCGAGTTCGCCGGAGAGGAACTGTCGCTCGAACTCCTTGTTCTCGCCGACGTACGAGGCGGTCACCTTCCGGATGCGCCCTGCGCCGAGAAGGATGCCGAGGCCCCAGTCGTCGACGCCGCAGTTGTTCGATGCGACCGAGAGACCGGATGTCCCCTGCGCGTAGAGCGCTTCGATCAGCGCCGTCGGGTTGCCGGAGAGGCCGAATCCTCCGACGGCGAGGCTGGCGCCATCCGGGATGTCGGCTACGGCCTCGGCAGCCGAGCCCCACGTCTTGTCCATCGCAGTGTCACTCCCTTGTGTTCGGCGCTTGGGTCACGACAAGTGTGCGGCGCGCGGCGGCGGCGCGTCCAGAATCGCTTGCATGGCGGATGATGTGGACGGTAGCGTCCATAATATGGACGAGAGGTCGCCGCGCGGCGCGCAGTCGGTGGCGCGCGCGGCGCTGCTGTTGCGACTGGTGACGGCGCAGGGCGAACGGGGAGGCGCCCGCACCGCCGACCTGGTGGCGGAAGCAGGGCTGTCCAGGCCCACGGTGCACCGCCTGCTCAGCGCGCTGAGGTTCGAGGCGCTGCTCGACCAGGATCCGGCGACCGGCCGCTGGTTCCCCGGGCCGGAGCTGTTCCTGATGGGCTCGGTCGCCGCCGAGCGGTATGACGTGACGGAGCGAGCGCGCGACATCGTGCACTCGCTGGCGGCGACCACGGGGGAGAGCGCGTTCCTCTCTGTCCGCCGGGGGGATGAGACCGTCTGCCTCGTGCACGAGGACGGTGCCTTCCCTATCCGGTCGCACGTGCTCAGCGAGGGCGTGCGGTTCCCGCTCGGGGTCGCATCGGCGGGGCTGGTGATCCTCGCTCTGCTGCCCGAGGAGGAGGCCGGGGCATATCTCGACGCGCACGACCTCGTGCCGCGCTGGGGAGAGGCGCACTCCGCTCCGAGCGTGCGCGAGCGCCTCGCCGACACACGAGACCGGGGCTACTCCGTCAACCCGGGGCTCATCGTCGAGGGCAGCTGGGGCATGGGCGCCGCCGTGCTCTCCCGCGCCGGTCGCCCCGAGTGGGCCTTGAGCATCACCGGCGTCGAGTTCCGCTTCGGCGAGGACCGTCGCGACAGTCTCGGCCGTGCGCTGCTCGGCCACGCCCACGAACTGAGTCAGCGGATGCGGCGCGGGGCGCACTGAGGGCCCGGTAGTTCTTCATTTCTGGCACATCTCCGGGTGGGCGCACCACCGGAGATGTGCCAGAAATGAAGAGTTGTGTGAGCGTTGCTCGCGTGCGTGCACGGCATCGGTGATCGTGATGCGCGGTATCGGCGACGCGCGCGGTGCGAACAGCGGATATCACCTTCGTGCGTGGCACTGGTCGTGTGGAATGGCTCGGTCGAAGGAGATCCTCAATGACGAGTTCGCCCACCCAAGCCCCTCAGCAGCCGGCCGTTCGCGAGTCGGAGTTCCGCCGCGGGCTGCCCGCGCTCATCTTCGCCACCCTCGGCGCCGCGTTCGGTTATGCGGCACTTGCCTACTTCGTCGGCGTGCTGGTCGTGCCGCTCGGCGAGGAATACGGCTGGAGTCGGGGCGACGTGGTGCAGGTGAACCTGTGGAGCGGCATCGGTCTCGCCGTGCTGCTGCCGTTCACCGGGGCGCTCGCCGACAAGCGGGGCATCCGGATCGTCTCGTTCATCGCGATCCCGCTGTTCGCTGTGCTGATCCTGTCGCTCACCTTCTTCGACGGTGCGCTGTGGATGTTCCTCGCCTCGTATGCCGTGATCGGGGCCGTCGGATCGGGAACGTCGGCCGTCGTGTATGCGAAGGTCGTCTCGCGCTGCTTCGATCGTCACCGGGGGCTCGCGCTGGGCATTCTGGCGGCAGGACTCGGGTCGGTCGGGCTCGTGTTCCCGCCGATGATGGGTGCGATCGCTGAGGGCTTCGGTTGGCGAGCGACGTTCCTCGCGATGGCGGTTCTCGCGATCGTGCCGCTGTTCGGTCTCATCTTCGCGAAGATCCCTGCGGCGAGCGAGCGCACAGCGACGGCTCCGCTGCGCGGCATGACACCGCGCGCCGCGCTCGGTCGGCGAGAGTTCTGGATGCTGCTGGCCATCTTCTTCCTCATCGGGTGGGCGCTTCTGAGCATGGTGCCGCATTTCATTCCGATGCTGATCGACAGCGGCGTCGACCCCGTGACCGCCGCGCTGCTCTCGTCGCTCGTCGGGCTCGGCACGGTGATCGCCCGTCCGATCCTGGGGTGGGCGTTCGACAGATTCAACGCGATCCATGTCGGCGTTCCGCTGTTCGTGCTCGCCGCGATCGGCTGCGTGGTTCTGCTCGTGGGCGGCGCCGCGCTCGCACCGCTGACGGCGCTGCTGATCGGCATCGCCTTCGGCGCCGAGATCGACCTGATGTCGTACCTCAGCTCGCGCTACCTCGGCCCGCGCGCCTTCGGTCGGCTGTACGGCGCGATCTACTCGTGCTTCACGATCGGCGCTGCCCTCGGGCCGGTCACCGCCGGCTACCTGTACGCGGCGCAGGGGAGCTATTCGACGTCGCTGGTGATTGCGGTGATCGCCCTCGTGCTCGGCTCGGCGATCCTGCTCGCACTGCCGAAGTACCCGCGTGACGCGGCGAGCGAATAGCGCTGGCAGAGTGGACGCATGGCGACGCCCCGGGTCGAGATCACCTACTGCACGCAGTGTCGCTGGCAGCTGCGCGCACAGTGGTACGCAGGCGAGTTGCTGCAGACCTTCGACGAGGAGATCGGTGAGATCGCGCTGATCCCGGCAATGGGCGGCGTGTTCCGGATCGACATCGGCGACGAGCGGGTGTGGAACCGCAAGCGCGACGGCGGCTTCCCTGAGATCGTCGAACTCAAGCGGCGCGTCCGCGACGTGATCGCGCCGAGTAAGAGCCTCGGCCACGCGGATCGCTCAGGCGACGCAGCGGAGTGACCTCCGGGGCGATGTGCCGCGCCGCTGAGGTGAGGTATATCGACCGCGTCGATAGTGGTCATCAATCATTCCGTCGTGATTATGGGGCGGATCACCCCTAGCGTCAGTGGTGCACAGCGACGTGCGCGAGAAGGGAATCTGCATGGCTGTTTCGTCCGAGGCTCTCCGATTCGACGGGGTGACGCAGTCGTTCGGAACGACTGTCGCACTCGAGGGGATAGACCTGTCCGTCCGCACCGGCGAATTCCTCACCATCGTCGGCCCGAGCGGCTGCGGCAAGTCGACGCTGCTCCGACTCGCGGCCGGCCTGATCTCGCCCACCGGCGGCCGAGTCAGCGTGCACGACGAGGAGGTGTCAGAGCCAAGGCGCGACGTGGGATTCATGTTCCAGAAGCCCACTCTGCTGCCGTGGCTGAGCGCGCGGGAGAACGTGATGCTGCCGAAGTCTCTGCACAGCAGGCCGACGCAGAACGATCGCGCAGAGGCCGACCGGCTGCTCGAGCTCGTCGGTCTGCAAGGCAGCGAGTACCGCTACCCCGACCATCTCTCCGGCGGTATGCAGCAGCGAGTGGCGCTCGCACGTCTGCTCATGACCGGCGCCGACCTGCTGCTTCTCGACGAACCGTTCGGCGCACTCGACGAGTTCACCAGAGAGAAGCTGAACTTCGAGCTGCTCGACATCCGCCGGGCCACGGGCGCGACGATCGTACTCGTCACACACAGCATCTCCGAGGCCGTGCTGCTCGGCGACCGGGTCGTCGCCATGAGTCCGCGACCTGGGCGCATCGCGGAGCAGGTCGAGGTCGGACTCGGTGACGTGAGAACCTCTCAGACCCTGCGCAGTGGCGACTTCGCCCACTTGCTGAACCGCGTCAGGGATGCGTTCGACCACGGAAGGCGTGCGGCATGAGCGGCGCGTCGCAGCGCGGGGCGACCGCCACGATCCGGATCATCTGGCCGGCGATCGCACTGCTGGTGCTGCTCGTCGCGGCGGTCGAGACGGCGGTTGCAGCTGGGCTCGTCAGTGCGCTCATTCTTCCCCGACCAAGCGAAGTCGTGATCGCACTCATCGACCAGTTCGCCGAGGCGCGCATCTGGGAGCACATCGCGGCCACGGCCTTCGAAACCGTCGCAGGGTTCGGGATCGGAAGCGGGCTCGCCTTCGTCCTCGCGGTGCTGGCGTCGATGTCGAGCCTGCTGCGTCGCGCCGTGTCGCCTTACGTGGTTGCGCTGCAGGTGACCCCGCTCGTCGCCGTCGCACCGCTGATCATCGCATGGCTCGGCTTCGGGTACTCGTCGAAGATCGCGATCGCGGCGCTGATCTGCTTCTTCCCCGTCTACGTGAACACGGCGGCGGGAATGCTCTCCGCGGATCGCACGGAGGAGGAGCTGTTCCGCTCCCTGGGTGCCAGGCGCTTCCAGACCCTGGTGCGTCTGCAGCTGCCGCGTGCGCTCCCGACGATCTTCGCCGGTCTCAAGACCGCGATGACCCTCGCGCTGATCGGTGCGGTCGTCGGCGAGTTCGTGTCGGCCGAGCGCGGGCTCGGAGTGCTGGTGACCCGGTACAGCTATCAGCTCGCCGTGGCGTCTGCCTTTGCCGTCGTGATCGCCCTCACCGTCCTCGGCCTCCTGCTGTATCTCGCCATGGCCGGGGCGGAGAGGTGGGTCGTCTTCTGGCGCAACGACGCCAGGCTCGCCGGCCGCGAGGCACGTGCTCAGCATCGTGCGACGACTGTGGTCGGTGCCCAGGAGCCTCCGTCGCCCCGGCGTTCGTGACCCACACCCGAGATTCAGAGATCCAGTCAGTGCCTACTCAACGAGGAGTGACCATGCACATCACCACACGGACCCGCGTCGCAGCTCTCGCCCTTGCGGGCGCGGCAGCTCTGACCCTCGCCTCCTGCGGCAGCGAGCCGCAGGACGGCGACGCACTGGAACTGATATGGGCGCAGCCGACGCCCGAGTCGATGGCGTACTTCCCCGTGATCGTCGCGGAGGAGAACGGCTACTTCGAGGATGAGGGTGTCGCCGTCGAAGTCGCTCCGGCGAGTGAGGACCTGCCGACCTCGTCGCTCGTGGCGAGCGGCTCGGCCGACATCGCCGCGGCGTCAGCCGGTGAGATCTTCTTCGCCCTTGCCAGCGATCCGTCCTTGGCGGTCGTCTACGACGCCACGCGACTCTCACCCGAGGGGATCGTGGTGCCGGCGGGCGGCGACATCGTCGACGTCTCCGGACTTGACGGCGCGACCATCGGCATCTCCTCCGACGAAGAGCGCGCGCTGATCGCGTCGGCGCTCGACACTGCGGGGCTGACGCTCGACGACGTGACCCTCGTCACCGTCGGCGGCGGTGGCCAGGTGATCGCGAACGAGCTGGACGGCGGGCAGTTCGATGCCTTTGCCGGTTCCGTGCTCGACTTCGCCGCGGTGCAGGCGGTCGGCTACGAGCTGCAGGACATCACGCCCGAGTCGATCGCGGAGACGCCGTCCGGCGCGTTCGTGATCGGTGAGGAAGCCGACGATGCCGCCGTCGAGGGGTTCCTGCGCGCCGTCGCGCGCGGCACAGACTGGGGGCTGCAGAACCCGGATGAGCTCGAGCAGCTCCTCCGCGAACGCGTGCCGGAGGAATGGGAGAACGAGGAAGTCGCGCGCTCCCTGTTCGAGTTCGGGCTTGATGGCTGGTCGCCGCGCGAGGGCGCCGACTACGGCCAGCTCGACGCGGAGGTCTGGCAGGAGACCGTGCAGCGCCTGACCGACGCGGGAGAACTGACCGAGGAGGTCGATCTCGACGCGCTGCTCGACGACCGTTTCATCGCTCCGGCGAATGACGCGCTGGGCGACGAATAGGAAGTCGGCGATAGACGCCGGCACTTCCGCAACGTGACGCCGACGCCCTACGGCGCGGTGAGCTCGGTCGCCGCCTGTGTGATGAGTTCGCGCATCCATGTGTGCTCCGGGTCGCGGCTGTGCACCGGATGCCACCACAAGGCGTTGACGATGGGGGTCGCGTCGAACGGAAGGGGCAGGATTCGGATGCCCGACATGCCGCGGAACGAGTCAGCGAGGTGTCGTTGAACGAGCGCGAGGCGATTGCTGCCCAGGACGAAGTGCGGCAGCGCGAGGAAGCTCTCCACCACGGCCTCCACCCGGGGTTCGAGACCGAGCTGGTGGAGCTGCTGGGTCGCGGACGTGTAGGCCGTGCGCGATTGGTAGGTGAACACCCACGGTGACTCGGCCAGGTCCGCCATCGTGGCGTGCTCGCCAACGCGTGTGTTCGAATCCGCGACGAGCAGCACCCAATCGTCTGACCACAAATCGGCGTAGGGCAGGTCGGTGAGGAAGCCGTGCGGCAGGATCATGCCGTCGACGGATCGCAGGTGATGCGCGGCATCGGAGACCACAGCCGGTGTGTGCAGGACGAAGCGGAACCTCACTCCGGGGGCGGCGCGGGAAGCCAAGGCGGTCACGCGCGGGCCGATCGTCGTGAATCCGTAGTCGGATCCGAAGATGGTGAACTCTCGTGTGGACTCGTGCGGTGTCCACATCGCCTGGCTCTCGAACACGCGTCGCGCTGAATCCAGCGCGGTGCTGGTGTGCTCAGCGAGGCGAACCGCGAGGGGAGTGAGTTCGTAGGTGTTGCCGCGGCGCGCGAGAAGCGGGTCGCCGAAATGCGTGCGCAGCCTTGCGAGCGATGCGCTGAGCGCCGGCTGGCTCAGCCGGAGCCGTTCCGCGGCCCGGGTGACGCTGCGCTCGCTGAGAAGGGCATCGAGCGAGACGAGCAGATTCAGGTCGAGACGGGACAGGTAGGGCGTTTCGGACATGGTGGTGTGCTCCTCCCTGACTGCCGTTCTCGATATCGGTGGCGCAGATCCGGCGGCGAGACGCATCAGCGAGCCCGATCATACAGAGGCGCCCGACGAGGACGCGCTATCAGTCTCGCCGATAACTGGAATAACGGAAATCATCTTCTCGGATTCCGCGTCGCGTGCGGTGATGGAAGGCAATGGAGGTTCGACGATGAACACGACCTTTCCCGACTCCGCGTCGGCTCCTGGCAGACCTGATGCAGGTGACGACCGGCTCGGCCCCGCTGTACGGCTTCAGCACGTGGGTATTGCCTTCCGCGGCGTGCGCGCACTGGACGATGTCACCTTCGACATCCCTCAGGGCGGCATATCAGCAGTGATCGGCCCCAACGGTGCCGGCAAGACGACGCTGTTCAACTGCATCAGCGGCATCTACCGTCACGAAGGCGAGATCGCGCTCGGCGACCGGCAGATCCGCTCGTTGCGCGCTGATCAACGTGCGCGAGCCGGAGTCGCCCGGACCTTCCAGACGCCGATGCTCATCGAGGAGGCGACCGTCTACGACAACGTCGCGCTCGGCGCGCTCCCGTGGACGAGAACGGGTGCGTTCGGTACGGCCGCCGCCCTGCCGCGGTCGCGGCGCGAGGCGACGGACGCACGGAACCGCACGCTCGAGATCGCCGCCGATGTCGGTCTGTCGGAGGACATCCTGGGCCGCTGGGTGTCGGAGCTCGCACACGCCGACCGGCGCCGAGTGGAGATCGCGCGGGCGCTCGTGGCGAAGCCACGATTGCTGATGCTCGACGAGCCGGCCGCCGGGCTCAGCGCGGCGGAGGCCGACGAGCTGCTCGACCTCATCATCGCGCACGGTGAGCACAGCGGGATGACAGCGCTTCTGGTCGAGCACGACGTCTCGCTCGTGATGCGCGTCGCCCGCCAGGTGGCTGTCCTCGACGCGGGGAAGCTGCTCGCTGTCGGGGCACCCCAGGACGTGCGCACGGACCCCGCGGTGATCGCCGCGTATCTCGGTCCTGATGACGATGAGGAGGCCGCATGAGTCTGCTTGAGATCAGTGGTCTGCGGGCCTCCTATGGCCGTGTCGAAGTGCTTCACGGGGTCGACCTGACAGTTGACGAAGGGCAGATCATCGCCATCCTGGGCGCCAACGGCGCGGGCAAGACCTCGTTCCTGCGTGCCGTCACCGGGGGCGTCTCGGCGTCGGGTGCACGGCGCTTCAACGGCGAGGATCTCGCAGGTCGCACCACCGCGGCGATCGCGCGTCTCGGTATCGGGCACGTGCCCGCAGGCCGCGGTACGTTCACCGACCTGACGGTCGAGGAGAACCTGCGCCTGGGTGCACTCTCCCGTCCGCGTGACAGGAGGAGCGAGACTGCGAAGGACTTCGGTCTGGTCTTCGCGACCTTCCCGATCCTGAAAGATTTCCGTCGTCGGCCTGCCGGGGCGCTCTCGGGTGGCCAGGCTCAGATGCTCGCGATCGCGCGAGCCCTGCTGGCACGACCGAAGCTGCTCCTCATCGACGAGCCGTCGCTGGGATTGGCGCCCCTGACCTCTCGTGACCTCTTCGAGCGCTTCGAGCAGGTGCGCCACGAGTGGGCCCTGACGATCGTGCTCGCCGAGCAGAATGCGCGTCTCTCGGTGAAGGTCGCGGATCGCGCGGTCATCTTCGCCCGCGGATTGGCCGTGCACGAGGGGAGCACGAGCGATCCCGCGACTGTCGACGCGATCCAGAGCATCTACTTCGGTGGCGCGGCCGACGCGGTCGACGCGCACCCCTCGGGCTCGCGACCGCCGGCCCCCGAAGCCACTCAGACCGGGGAGGGGCGGCGATGATCGAGTTGCTGCAGATCGTCCTGGACGGCCTCATGACGGGCATGGTGTACGCCGCGCTCGCGCTCGCGCTCGCCGTCGTCTTTCAGGGCACCGGCATGATCAACCTCGCCCAGGGCGAGATGGCGGTAGTGGCCGCGTACGTCGCATGGGCTGCGATCATGGCTGGCATTCCGGTCTGGCCCGCGATGATCATCGCGATCGGGGGATCGGCGCTGCTCGGTGTCGTCACCTACCAAGGCATCGTTCGGTGGATTCCGCCGAAGCGCGAGGATTCGCTCATGACACTCAGCGTGACGTTGTTGCTCGGGATTCACGCTGCCGTCGCGATGCTGTGGGGCACCGACCCGCGATCGTTCCCGAACCCGTTCGGTTCGTGGGTCGTCATGTTCGGCGATGTGCGCGTGACCAGCCAGCAGATCGGCGGCGTGTGCCTCGTGCTCGTCACGATGATCGCCATGTCCCTGCTGTTCACGCGCACGTCCTTCGGTCTGCGGCTGCGTGCCGTCGCGCAGAACGGCGACTCCGCAGCGCTTCTCGGTCTGCGACCGGGGCTGTGGCGGTCGGCCGGATGGGCCGTGGCCTGCGCCGTCGGCGCCGTCGCCGGCCTCGTCGCGGCGCCGACGTCGGGCCTCACTCCGGGCATGATGCTCGTGCCGTTGCTCATGGCCCTCGCCGCCGCGAACCTCGGCGGCCTCTCGAGCCGTGTCGGCGTTGTCATCGGTGGACTCCTGATCGGAATCCTCACGGCTCTCGGAGGTCGCTACGTGCCAGGTCTCGGAGGCGACCTCAACGTCGTCTTCGCCTTCGTCGTCGTGATCGTCGTGATCCTCGTGAAACCCGCCGGTCTGTTCGGCCGAGGAAGTGTGGTGCGCGCATGAACGCCCAGGCCAGAGACATCCCGGCCCTGATCGGGCGTGGCGCTGTCACGCTCGCCATCCTGATCGGGTTCGCCCTGCCCTTCCTGGTCAGTGACTACGATCTGTACAACCTCAGCCGCATCGTGACGGTCGCGATGTGCGTCGCGAGTCTCAACCTCGTCCTGGGCTTCACCGGCCAGGTCAGTCTCGGGCACGGCGCCGTTTTCGGGATCGGCGGGTACGCGACGCTCATGTCGATGCGCGATCTCGGCGTCTCGCCTGTCGTCGGCATTCTCGTCGGGGTGCTCGTCAGCGCCGTCGTCGGCTTGGTCATCGGCATCCCCGCGGTGCGACTGGGAGGCTTCAACCTCGGACTGTTCACAATCGTCATCGCGGCAGTCTTCCCGATCGCGCTGTTCCGATTCTCGGAGGTGACCGGAGGGCAGTCGGGGATCGTTGCGATGGGAGCGTTCTCGTCGCCATCGGACGGGCTGACCGAGGCGCAGTGGATGTTCCTCGTGGTCTTCGCGATTCTGATCGCGGTTCTGTTCTTGCTGCAGCGGCTTGTTTCGGGACGCGCAGGCGGGGCGCTCGCCGCAATCCGGTCGGGGCAGATCCTCGCCGCGTCGAGCGGCATCGACGTCCACCGCGTGAAGCTGCAGTTCTTCGTCGTCAGCGCCGCCGTCGCGGGGCTCGCCGGCGGGCTCTACGGGCTCGTGCTCGGCCTCGTCGTGCCGGATTCCTACCCATTGCTGTTCTCGATCACGCTGCTCGTCGCCGCCGTGGTCGGGGGCACTCGATCGTGGATCGGCGCGATCATCGGCGGAGCGCTCGTCGTCTATCTGCCGACGATGACCAGCGGATTCATCGCGGGCCAGGCATCCGGGCACCTTGCTGACCTCATCTTCGCGATCATCCTCGCCCTGTGCGTGCTCTTCGCCCCGAACGGACTAGTCGGATCGGTGGTCGCATTCGTGCGCCGGATGACCGCGCGCAGACCTACACGTCACACAGCACCGGATGAGAAGGAGATCTCATGAGTATGCAACGCAGCAGGCGCAACTTCGCGCTGAGCACCTTCGCCCTGATCGCGACGGCCGGACTGGTCGTCGGCTGCACGGGTCGCGGTGACGACGACGGCGGGGAGGCTGACCCGAGCGAGTCGATCGTGATCGGCGCGAGCTGGCCCCTGAGCGGGCCTCTTGCCGACGTCGCTCCGGGCCTCTCGGGCATCGAGGCGTACTTCGACAGAGTCAATGCGGACGGCGGTGTCGATGGTCGCACGATCGAGTTGAGTGTCGCCGACGATGCATACGACCCTGCTCGTCTCGTTGAGAATCAGCGTCAATTCGCCGAGGACGGTGCGGTCGCCGTGATCAATTTCGGGGGTATCGCGATAGCGGGCCGCGACTACCTGGCCGAAGCCGGCATCGCCGGGTTCACACTGGCGGCCAACTCACCCTTCGGAGAGGTCGACGAATACCCATTGCACCGTGCGTGGTGGCCCGACCTTGCGTGGGAGGGCCGGGCGCAGGCTGCTTGGCTCGCGGAAGAGCAGCCCGAGGCGACGGTCGGTGTCATGGGGCTCAACAATGACCTCACCCACAGTCTCGTCGACGGCCTTGAGGCAGGTGGTATTGAGCCTCGCCTCGTCGCGGAGATCCCGCCGGGGACCGGTGATGTCAGCGCCCAGATCACTGAGTTCGAAGCTGCAGGGGTCGACGCGCTTGTCTTGGCCGTCGGCTCACCGACGATCAGTTCGGCACTGACCTACATCGACCAGATCGGGTGGGACCCGACGATCAGCGTCACGTCGACGATGTCCGACTTCCACACGACGGTCGGTCCAACGGGTGAGGAGATCGTCGACGGGGCGTACGCGTTCCAATTCGGCAAAGATCCCGCCGACCCGCGCTACGCCGACGACCCGGCTCTGGTCGAGTTCTTTGAGGCGATGGATGAGTCGGGGCACAGCGACGACACCGACATCGCGCTCGCCCTGAACTCCTACGGCATGGCGGCCGCGCTCGTGGCAGCGATCGAAACGGCCGACGAGGTCACGAGCGAGGGCATCGTCGCGGCGTGGGATGACTTCTCGGGCGAGGAGAACCCCTTCCTGCGCGACGGCCTGACACTCACCAATGGCCCCGGCGGGCGCGTGATCCTCGAGTATCAGCGCACCCGGTTCGACGGTGAGAGCTGGGCGGACGAAGGCGATCCTGTATCGGTGAGCGACCTCGGAGTCGAATGATGTCCCGAATCTCCAAGACATAAGTGTCGTTGATGACGTCGATCACTTAAATCGTCTTTCCTGATACCTGCGTCACCCCCGAGAGTGGTATCGAAGCCACCCGAGAAGGGATCAAAGATGATCAAACTGCTGTCGCACCTGTCATTCGTCTCCGTGACGACGCCTGACGTGGACGCATCCGTGAAGTTCTACGAGGAGCAGGTGGGGATGCAGGTCGTCGACCGCATCGACGGCTCCGTCTACCTGCGCTGCTGGGGTGACTACTATCGCTACAGCCTCGTCGTCGTGCCCGGCGACGAGCCCGCGCTCGACACCGCAGGATGGCGCACGTCGAGCCCCGAGGCCCTCGAGGAGGCCGTGAAGCGCCTCGAGGCCGAGGGCGTCGATGGGGAATGGTTCGACGGCCACACCATCGGCCGCGCCTATCGCTTCGTCGGCCCGCAGGGCCACCCGATGACTCTGCACTGGGATGTCGAGCACCACTCCTCAGGCGCCGACCTCGCCTCGATCTACCCTGACCGCCCGCAGCGTCGCTCCTCGCATGCCGGCGCCCCGCGCCAGCTCGACCACGTCACGATCGCCGCCCGCGACGTCGACGCGTTCGTGGAGTGGTACGTCCGCATGCTCGGCTTCCGCTTCATGGCGCGCACCGTGCTCGACGAGGCGCCGATCTCGGTGTTCAGCGTGCTGACCACGAACGAGAAGTCGCACGACCTGGGCGTCGTGCTCGACGGCTCGAGTCGCGACGGCCGTGTGAACCACTTCGCGTTCTGGGTGGACACTCGCGAGGAGCTGCTGATCGCCGCCGACGTGCTGATGGAGAACGGCACCGACATCGAGTACGGCCCCTCCATCCACGGCATCGGCGAGCAGAACTTCCTCTACTACCGCGAGCCGTCGACTCTGCGCATCGAGCTGAACACCGGCGGCTACCGCAACTACGTGCCGGACTGGCAGGCGAACACCTGGAAGCCGTCTCAGGGCTCGAACAACTTCTATCGCAACGGCACGATGCCGATGTCGATGACGGAGTCGTTCCCGCCAGCCGACGGCCCCAGCGCCACGGAGGAGGGTGTTCCGGATGAGATCAAGGGCGCGCTGCTGAACCCGTACGCCAAGGAAGGCCAGAGCTGAGCACCCGCCGCCGCGGTTCCATTCGGAGCCGCGGCGGCGCCCTCCTTGCTCCGTCATCCCTCACTCGTCAGGATCAGACAATGTCGTCACATCACTCGCTCGACAATCGTTTCGCTCTCGCGCGCTACCGCGACGGCGACACCACTCGCCTCGGTCTCGCGGCCGGCGACCGCATCCGGCCGCTCGATGCCGATGACCTCGGCGCCGAAGATCTGAACGCCTTCCTCGCGGAGGGCGAGGCCGGATGGGAGCGCGTCGGCGCCCTCGTCGACGCGGACGGACCGTGGCGTCCGCTGGCGGACGTCGTCCTGACGGCGCCGGTCGAGCCGCGCCAGGTGCTGCAGACCGGCGCGAACTACCGCCAGCATGTGATCGAGCTGGTTGCATCCGGGCTCTCGACCAACACCGACGCGACTCCGGAGGAAGCGCGCGAACGCGCGGCCCAGCTGATGGACGACCGCGCCGCCAACGGCGAGCCGTACTTCTTCATCGGCCTGCCGACCTGCGTCGTCGGCGACGACGTGCCGCTCACGCTGCCCGCCTCCAGCGAGACCCACGATTGGGAGGTGGAGCTCGCGATCGTGATCGGACGGGAGGCATTCCGTGTCTCGCGAGACGATGCCGCCGACCATATCGCCGGCTACACGATCGTCAACGACATCTCCACACGCGAGTTCACCTTCCGCAAGGACATGAAGGAGATCGGCTCCGACTGGTACCGATCCAAGAATTCGCCTGGCTTCCTGCCGACGGGACCGTTCCTGGTGCCGGCGCAGCTGATCGACGGCGCGAACGCGCACGTACGACTCGATCTCAACGGCGAGACGATGCAGGATGCGTCGACGTCGGACCTCCTCTTCGACATCCCCGCCCTGATCTCCGCCGCCTCGCAGACGCACCCGCTGCTGCCAGGCGACCTGCTGCTCACGGGCAGTCCCGCGGGCAACGGGCAGCACTGGAAGCGGTTCCTGCGCGACGGCGACGTGATGACCGGATCCATCGCAGGGCTCGGCACGCAGGTCGTGCGCTGCGTCGCAGAGGACAAGGAGGAGACGCAATGACGCTGCCATCCGATAACCCGCTCGATCTCGACCGCACCGACCCAGAACGCGAGATCGCCTCGCGCGCCGAGGCGTTCCGCAACTGGGGGCGCTGGGGCCAGGACGACGTGCTGGGCACACTCAACTTCATCGACGAACAGGTGCGCACCTCCGCGGCGGCCCTGGTGAAGACGGGGCGCACCGTGTCGCTCGCGCAGCGCTTCGACACCGACGGCCCGCAGAAGGGCTGGCGCCGGCGCATCAACCCGGTGCACACGATGACCGACACCGGCACCGACGCCGAGCGCGGCTCTCAGGGCTTCCCGCACGGCATCGGCGGCGCCGACGACTACATCACCATGCCGCTGCAGTGCTCGACCCAGTGGGACGGCCTCGGTCACATCTTCGACCATGGCAAGGCATGGAACGGGCGCGCCGCAGGGGAGGTCGTCACGAGTGACGGTGACCAGGTCACCGGCATCGAGACCTCCCGCGCCACGATCGTCGGGCGCGGCGTGCTTCTTGACGTCGCCCGCCACCTCGCCGACGGCGAACTCGAAGACGGGTACGCCATCACGGCCGCCGATCTCGATGCGTGTGCCTCCGCGCAGGGCGTCGAGGTGCGCCGCGGCGACATCCTGCTCGTGCGCACCGGCCGCTACACGCGCACGGTCCGCGATGGCTGGGGCGAATACGCTGGCGGCCCGGCCGCAGGGCTCTCGCTGACCACGGCGGGGTGGCTGCACCGCACCGAGATCGCCGCCATCGCCACCGACACCTGGGGCTTCGAGGTGCGCCCGAACGAGTTCGACGTGCCATCGTTCCAGCCGCTGCATCAGGTCGTGATCCCGAACATGGGTCTCACGATCGGCGAGATGTGGAACCTCGACGAACTCGCCCACGCGTGCGCCGAGCTCGGTCGATGGGAGTTCTTCCTCTCGGCTCCGCCGCTTCCGATCACCGGAGCCGTCGGTTCCCCGATCAACCCCATCGCGGTCCTGTAGCGCCGCAGCAGACGAGAACAAGGAGGTTCTGACATGACCGCAGTGAACAGGGTCGCCATCGCCGGAAGCGGCGTCGCAGGTTTGGCCGCAGGCATCCAGCTGGCGAAGGCCGGGGTGCACGTGGACATCTTCGAGGCCAAAGACGGCCTGCCCGCGCTGGGCTCCGGCATCTCGCTGCAGGGCAACGCCCTGCGCGTGTTCGATGCGCTGGGCGCATGGGACGACATCCGGGCCGCAGGCTACCCCTTCGAGGGCCTGGCGCTGAGGGCTCCGGGCCCGGATGCTCCGATCGTCGCCGAGCTGCCCGACGTCAAGACCGGCGGGCCCGACTACCCCGCCGCCATGGGTATGCCTCGCCCGGAGCTCGCGCGCATCCTGTTCGACCACGCCCAGAAGGCCGGGGCCTCAGTGCGGTTCGGCGCGAACGTCACGGACCTTCGGCAGACGGATGATGCCGTGGAGCTGTTCGTCGACGGCGCGTCGGTCGGCCAGTACGACCTCGTCGTCGGCGCCGATGGTGTCAATTCCACGGTCCGCGGGCTGGTCGGCGTCGACACGCATCCGGAGCCGACAGGCATGGGCATCTGGCGCACCTTCGTCTCGCGCCCCGCCGAGGTCGGCCGCAGCGAGCTCTATTACGGCGGACCGGTCTACATCGCCGGGTACACGCCGACCAGCGATGACACCATGTACGCGTTCCTCGTCGAGAGGGCGCAGGACCGCTCGGATGTCAGCGATGAGGAAGCCGTGCAGATCATGTTGGAGGAGTCAGCGGCCTACCACGGGCCGTGGGATCACATCCGGGAGGATCTGCGCTCGGGAGACGCGCAGGTGAACTACACCTGGTTCACCTCGCACGTCGTCGAAGAGCCGTGGAACCGCGGGCGCGTCGTGGTGATCGGCGACGCAGCGCACAGCTGCCCTCCCACCATCGCGCAGGGCGCGGCGCAGGGTTTGGAGGACGCCCTCGTGCTCACCGAGCTGATCACAGGTCGAGACGCGATCGACGAGACCCTGTGGGACGAGTTCCACGCGCGACGACTGCCGCGGGCACGCGCCGTCGTCGAGGCATCGGTGCAGCTCGGGCAGTGGCAGATCGACGGCGATCGCGACGCCGACGCGGGCGGGCTGATCTTCGGCATCGCGCAGAAGATGGCGGAACCGGCATGAGCGAGGTCGTGGTCACCGACGTACACGCGCACCTGCTGATGCCGTCGCTGCAGGCCGAGGTCGAGCGGCGCGATCCGGATGGCGTCGCAGGCGCCGCCGCTCTGGACCTGCGCCGCAACGGCGAGGAGAGCCAGGCGGTCTCAGGTCCGATGGTCGGCGACAGGTTCGGCAAGCTCACGGATGTCGGCGAGCGGCTGGCGTCGATGGACGCGCAGCGCGTGCAGCGGCAGTGGGTGAGCGCCTCCCCGAATCACTTCTACCCGTGGGCGGGCGAACAGCTCGCCGTCTGGTCGGCGACCGAGGCGAATCGGCTCATCGCCGAGCACGTCGCACAGGCGCCGGACCGGCTCGTCGGTCTCGGCGTGGTGCCGCTGCAGCACCCATCGCGCATTCTGGAATGCGTCGACGACGCGATCCTGGGTCGCGGGCTCGCCGGCATCGAGATCTCGTCGTTCGCGGGTGACGTGGAGCTCTCCGACGAGCGACTCGAGCCGTTCTGGTCGCGGGTGGAGGAGCTGGGCGCCGTCGTCTTCCTGCACCCGTTCGGATGCAGTCTCGACGAGCGTCTCGACCGCTTCTACCTGGCGAACACGGTCGGCCAGCCGGCAGAGAACGCCGTCGCACTGTCTCACCTCATCTTCGCCGGAGTGCTCGATCGGCATCCGGGGCTGAAGCTCATCGCCGCGCACGGCGGCGGATACCTCCCGACGGCGATCGGCCGCTCCGACCGCGCGTGGCGAGTGCGACCGGAGGCGCAGCGCTGCGCGCACGCGCCTTCGACGTACCTGAAGAAACTGTGGTTCGACACCGTCGTGCACGACGAGCGAGGGCTGCGTGATCTGATCGATATCGCAGGCGCCGGCCGAGTCGTGCTCGGCAGCGACTTCCCGTTCGACATGGGGCTCGACGATCCGGTCGACTTCGTGCGCGGAGCGGGGCTGTCCGGTGAAGCCGCCGACCGTGTGCTCGGCGGGAACGCGGCTGAGCTGCTCGACGGCGTCGGTGCGCGGCAGCAGATCGTGACTGAAGGGAGCAGCGCATGAGAATCGCACGGTGGAGGTCGGGGGACGGCACCGCAGAGGGCTTCGTCATCGGCGACGCCGTCGTCGCTTTTCCGGATGCTCGCGATGTCACGTCGGTGCTCGCGGCCGGTCTCGGCGCGGCGCGCGAACTGCACGACCGCGTCGCTGCCGATGCGGGCACGCCGCTGACGGACGTCACGCTGCTCGCCCCGGTGAAGCCGGGCGCCGTCCGTGACTTCGTCGCCTTCGAAGAGCACGTCGAGGGCGTCAGCGCGGGTGTGGAGGGGAAGAGTCACGTCGCCGACGAGTGGTACGAGGCTCCGACCTTCTACTTCACCAACCCGCACACGGTGCTCGGCCCGACCGATCCGGTTGTGCCTCCGGTGACACAGCGGCTCGACTTCGAGCTCGAACTCGCCGCGGTGATCGGCGGCGTTCCGGGCTCGACGGGCAGCAACCTCACCGCTGACGAGGCCGCGGAGCACATCTTCGGCTACACGATCATGAACGACTGGTCCGCCAGAGACCTGCAGGCCAGGGAGATGAAGGTGCGTCTCGGCCCGTGCAAGGGCAAGGACTTCGGCACGACGCTGGGCCCGTGGATCGTGACGGCCGACGAGTTGGAGCCGTACGGCGACGATGAGGGCTTCCTCGCCGTGCGCGCAGAGGTCTTCGTCAACGGTGAGCGTGTCGGCGAAGACCTCGTCTCGAACATGGGCTGGCCCTTCGCTGAACTCGTGGCCTACGCATCGCGGGCGTCACGGGTCGCGCCGGGCGATGTCCTCGGCTCGGGCACCGTCGGCAACGGCGGCTGCCTCGGTGAGCTGTGGGGTCGCGGCTACGACCTGCCACCATTGGCCGAGGGCGATGAGGTCCGGATGGTCGTCGAGGGCGTCGGCGAGCTCACCGGCCGGGTCGGAGCGGCTGTGCCCGCACCGCCGCTCCCGCCGGCTCGGCCCCGCCCGGCGCCGCGCAAGCGCACGTTCGCATGACGCCAGTTGCTCCGAAACCGCGGGGTTCGGAGCAACTGGCGTCATGTCGGGGTCAGCTCCAGGGGAACGGCTCCTGGGAGATCTCCGCGTCGTTGCCGACCTCGGCGAGCGGGGTGGGGGCGGAGCGCACGCAGATGAAGCGCAGGTCGGTGGGGCTGTCCGCGTCGGCGTGCACCGCCATCATGGTGTCGGGTGCGACGCGCACCGTCGTGCCTGCGGTGACATCGACGACGTCGTCGCCGAGTGCCATCCTGCCCTCGCCGCCCAGGAAGACGTAGATCTCCTCGATACGGGCGTGCTTGTGCCAGAACGGCGAGCTGTGGCCTGCGGCGAGGCCGTTGATGCTGAGCCCGGCGTTGCGGGATTCGACCAGGCCGTCGACGAAGACCTTGCCGGTCATTCCCTTCCCGCCCTCGAGCGCGTGCCACTCGTCGACGGGGCCCAGTTCGGTGATCTTGTAGTCGCTCATGCCTCCACGATAAGGGTGCGGCGACACATCAGCGCGGAGGAGGTGCAGCGGAGCATCTGGTCGCTAGAGGGAGTCCAACAGCTCCACCGCGGCGCGCGCGTACTCTCCGATCCAGCGGTCGTGGATGCGCTTGATCGGCAGGGGAGCGAGTGCCAGCCGGCGTTCGCGGCCGACTCGGCGCCCTGTCACAAGTTCAGCGCGCTCCAGTACGCGCAGGTGCTGCAGCACGGTCGTGCGATCGAGGTCCGGGAACTGTTCGCACAGGCGGCCGGTGCTGCACGACTCCGCTTTGAGGATGTCGAGGATGCGGCGGCGCGTCGCGGAGGCGAGCGCCTTGAAGACCAGGTCATCGCTTTCATCCTTGTCTTCGTGTGCAGACATGTTATATATTTACCACATGAGTGAAGCAGACAACGAACTGACCGAGCTGAGTTTCACGGTCTCCGGCAGGGTCGCCAGGCCATGCGCCGAGGTCTTCGAAGCGGTGGCCGACCCGGAGCGGCTCTCGAAGTACTTCACCACAGGGGGCGCGAAGGGGCGCCTCGAGTCGGGCAGCGAAGTGACGTGGGACTTCCACGACTTCCCGGGCGCGTTCCCCGTCACGGTGGTCGAAAGCGAGTCGCCGCGACGCATCGTGATCGAGTGGGAGGGGGAGGAGGCCGCCGACGGCGGTGACACGACGCGGGTCACCTTCGAGTTCGAACCGCTCGACGGCGACACCCGAACACTCGTGACGATCACGGAATCGTCATGGCGTGCGACCGAAGGCGGTGCGCTCCGCGCCTTCGACAACTGCGAGGGCTGGACCGGCATGCTCAGCGCGATGAAGGCCTGGGTCGAGCACGGCATCAACCTGCGCGAGGGGTTCTACGCGTAGCGACGCCGGGTGACGCTCGGGCGGGCCCGCCCGTCAGGCCCGGGCTCGGCGGGCGCCCTCGCCGAGCGACTCGAGCTTCGCCCACGCGATCTGCGGGTGCACGCGACCGCCGAGTCCGCAGTCGGTCGAGGCGATGACGCGATCCGGGCCGACGATCTTCGCGAACCGCTCGATCCGCTGAGCGACGAGATCCGGATGCTCGACGAGATTCGTCGAGTGCCCGACCACTCCGGGCACCAGGACCAGGTCATCCGGGATGAGGTGCTGGTTCTCCTCCCACACAGCCCACTCGTGCTCGTGGCGTGCGTTCGCGGCCTCGAAGGAGATCTGCCCGACGTTCGCGCTCAGCACCGTCTTCAGGATGTGCTTCAGCTCGATGTCCGTGGTGTGGGGGCCGTGCCACGACCCCCAGCACAGATGCAGACGCACCCGCTCGCGCGGCAGGCCGGCGATCGCGTCGTTGATGGCGTCGACGCGGCGCTGCGTGAACTCGAGGTACTCGGCGACGGTCGGCTCCGGGTTGATCTGGTCCCAGTTCTCGGCCAGTGACGGGTCGTCGAGCTGCACGACGAGGCCCTCGTCGGTGATCGCGCGGTACTCCTCGCGCAGCGCGGAGGCCCACGCAGCCATGTGGTCGTCGTCCGATGCGTAGAACGCGTTGCGCACGCGGGCGGCTGAGCCCGGCGCGATGGCGGTGAGGAAGCCAGGCTCGCCGTCGCCGAGCGCCGCCTTCAGGTGCGCGATGTCGGCGGCGACCGCGTCGTGGCCCCGGTAGCTGATCGGGCCCGTCGTCGAGGGGAACCGTGTCGCGATGCGTCCGGTGCCGATGCCGGCATCCGGATCGCCGTACGCTTCGGCGAAGGCCTGCCGGTCGCGCCGATTCAGAAACGAGGTGAGCCGGATGTCGCCTGGCGTCGACGCGCGCGGCGGCTCGCTGAGCGCGTCGACCTCGGTCAGCGACAGGCCGTTCACGCGCTGGAAGGAGTACCCCCACCACGCGCCGTAGTCGACGGGGTTCGACATCGCCTTGCCGAACTCGCCGTCGCCCGGATGGGTGATGCCCGCGCGGTGCTGTCGCTCCACGACGTCGTTGACCGCATCGGCGACGAGCTCGCGGTACTGCTGCGTGCTCTTCAGGGTGAAGCCGTCGTCCTCGAACTCGCGGGCGGCGTTGGCGTCGATGAGTGCCTGCGTTCGCGGCAGGCTGCCCGCGGTCGTGGTGCGGATGCGCGACATGGGGTCCTCCTGGGCTCGGTGCACTTCGAGAGTAGTGCGGCGGCGGCGCCGGCGTGCTCCGGATGTCGTTGCATGACGGGCGCACGCGTCGTCGAGGGCCGGGCGTTCGGCGCTGTCGAAGCACTGCGCGGGGGTTCCGCTCGAGGGCGAGGTGCGGTAAAGTATGCGCAGAGCGAACGTACGTTCGCACAGCGAACACGTCGACAGGGCAGTCGTGTCGACCAGAGCCACAGGAGGCCGGATGATCGACAAGACCGTCGCGGGCGTCGCAGACGCCGTGGCAGGCATCGAAGACGGCGCGACCGTCATGATCGGCGGATTCGGCAGGGCGGGTCAGCCCGTCGAGCTCATCGACGCGCTGATCGAGCAGGGTGCGGGCGACCTGACCATCGTGAGCAACAACGCGGGCAACGGCGACACCGGCATCGCCGCGCTGCTGGCCAAGAAGCGGGTGCGCAAGGTGATCTGCTCGTTCCCGCGCCAGAGCGACTCATGGGTGTTCGACGGCCTCTACCGCGCAGGGGAGGTCGAGCTCGAGCTGGTGCCGCAGGGCAACCTCGCCGAGCGCATCCGCGCCGCCGGTGCAGGCATCGGCGCCTTCTTCACGCCGACAGGGGTCGGCACGCAGCTCGCCGATGGCAAGGAGCAGCGTCGAATCGACGGTCGCGAGTACGTGCTCGAGTACCCGATCCGCGCCGATATCGCCCTGTTCAGCGCGCTCAAGGGCGACCGCTGGGGCAACCTCGTCTTCCGCGAGACCGCGCGCAACTTCGGCCCGATCATGGCCACGGCCGCGACCGTCGCTGTCGCGCAGGTCGACGAGATCGTCGACCTCGGCTCGCTCGATCCGGAGTCCGTGGTCACACCAGGCATCTTCGTGGACCGCGTCGTCGCCGTGGGCGAGCGGCGCTGGCTGGATGACGGCGCCTTCGTCGGGGGCGTCACGCTCGAGGGAGAACCGCTCGTCGCCGGGGAGGAATCGAAATGACCACGCGAATCGACCGCAACCAGCTCGCCGCGCGCATCGCGGCCGACATTCCAGAGGGCGCCTACGTGAACCTCGGCATCGGAGCGCCGACCCTCGTCGCCAACGCGCTCCCGGAGGGGCAGGAGATCATCCTGCACACCGAGAACGGCATGCTCGGCATGGGCGCGAAGCCCGCAGAGGGGCAGATCGATCCGGATCTGATCAATGCGGGCAAACAGCCCGTCACCGCCCTTCCCGGGGCGGCGTACTTCCACCACGCCGATTCATTCGGCATGATGCGCGGAGGACACCTCGACGTGTGCGTGCTCGGTGCGTTCCAGGTGGCGCAGAACGGCGACCTCGCCAACTGGTCGACGGGCGCTCCCGACGCGATCCCGGCCGTGGGCGGGGCGATGGACCTCGCCATCGGCGCGAAGCAGGTCTTCGTGATGACCGATCTGCTCACCAAGCAGGGTGCGTCGAAGCTCGTCGAGACCTGCGCCTACCCGCTCACGGGAGTCGGATGCGTCACGCGCGTCTACACCGACCACGGCGTCTTCGACACCTCACCCGACGGCTTCCGAGTGCGCGAGTTGTTCGGCGACAACACCATCGCTGAGATCGCAGAACTCACCGGTCTCAGCCTGAAGGAGGCGTGAACCATGACCGCAAGCTTCGTCTACGACGCGGTGCGCACACCATTCGGTCGCGCGGCAGGCGCCCTCAGCGGCGTGCGTCCTGATGATCTGGCCGCCGTCGTCATGAAGGCATCCGTCGAGCGCACGGGCCTCGACCCGGCCAGGATCGACGACGTCATCTTCGGCGACGCGAACCAGGCGGGGGAGGACAACCGCAACGTTGCGCGCTTCGGTGCGCTGCTGGCGGGCTTTCCGACATCCGTCACCGGCGTCACCGTGAACCGACTGTGCGCATCGTCGCTGGAGGCCGTGTTCCAGGGTTCAAGGGCGATCGAATCCGGCGACGCCGATGTCATCCTCGCCGGCGGCGTGGAGTCGATGAGCCGTGCGCCCTTCATCGTCGAGAAGTCGCCGAAGCCGTGGCCGGCCGTCGGCAACCAGACGATGTGGAACACGTCGATCGGGTGGCGCATGGTCAACAAGCAGCTGCCGACGCACTGGACCATCTCGAACGGCGAGTCCGCCGAGAAGATCGCCCGCGAGTGGGGCGTTTCGCGCGAGGCGCAGGACGAGTTCGCCGTGCGCAGTCACCGCCTCGCCGCCGAGGCATGGGCATCCGGGGTCTACGACGACGAGATCGTGCAGGTTCCCGGTGTCGAACTGGCTCGCGACGAGGGCATTCGCGACGGCTCCACCGTCGAGAAGCTCGCGGGCCTCAAGCCGCTGTTCGCTGCGGACGGCTCCGTCACCGCAGGCAACTCCTCGTCGATCAACGACGGTGCCTCGGCTGTGCTCGTCGGAGGTGAGGGCGCTCTGCCCGGAGAGCCGCTCGCCCGCATCGCCGGCCGCGGCTGGCACGGCGTCGATCCGGATGATTTCCCGATCGCCCCGATCGAGGCGGCGAACAAGGCGCTGGCGCGCGCAGGGAAGACGTGGGCAGATGTCGACGTCGTCGAACTGAACGAGGCGTTCTCGTCGCAGTCGCTCGCCTGTGTCGCCGGATGGCCCGATCTCGACCCGGAGAAGGTCAACATCCACGGCGGTGCGCTCGCCATCGGCCATCCTCTCGGCGCATCGGGCGGCCGTGTGGTCGGCCACGCGGCGCACGAGCTCAAGCGCCGTGGCGGAGGCGTCGCCGTCGCCGCCCTCTGCATCGGGGTGGGGCAGGGGCTCGCCGTCGTCCTGGAGAGGTGACTCCCGCGCCCGTGCTCGCTGCGGCATCAGCACGGGAGGATGCGCCGACGTGAAAGGATCCGGATGATGGACACCGAATCGCGCGACTTCGTGCAGTCGCTGGCGCGCGGGCTGCAGGTCATCCGGGCCTTCGACGCCGATCATCCGTCGCTCACGCTCACCGAGGTCGCCGAGCGTGCCGGCATTCCACGGGCGGCGGCGCGCCGCTTCCTGCACACGCTCGAGACGCTGGGGTACGTGCGGGCGCGGGCACGGGACTTCTCGCTGACTCCGCGCGTGCTCGAGCTCGGGTTCAGCTATCTCTCCGCGCTGTCACTGCCCGAGATCGTGCAGCCGCACCTCGAGCGGCTCTCGCATCGCGTCGACGAGAGCGTGTCGGCAGCCGTGCTCGACGGTGACCATATCGTCTACGTCGCCCGCGTGCCGACACGGCGGATCATGAGCGTCGGCATCACCATCGGCACACGTTTCCCCGCGCACGCGACCAGCATGGGGCGCGTGCTGCTGGCGTCGCTGGCCGTCGGCGAGCGTGTGCCGTCGGGTCCGCTCATCTCACCGGCGACGGGGGAGCGCATCGACGAAGGCGCGCTCGAAGCGTCCGTCGCGCAGGCGGCGCTGGACGGCTACGCGATCGTCGACGGCGAGCTGGAGCCGGGCGTGCGCTCCGTCGCCGCGCCGGTCCGCGGACGCGACGGCCGCGTGGTCGCCGCGGTCAACGTGTCGACCGCGAAGACGCGCGTGCCGCTCGATGCGCTGCGTGAGAGGATCCTGCCTGCCCTGCGGGAGGCGACGCACACCATCGACGCCGAACTGCGACACGTCTGATCTCCGGCATCTGCCGCTGGCATCCGCGAGTCCGTGGCGCCAGGTGAACTGGCCGCGCTGATCAGATATCCGGCGTCGGATTCTGCGGCGGGGCCTGACCGAACCGCTCGGCCGAGGCGTGCTGCTCCGCCAAGCGGCGCAGCACGAGGATGAGAGGTTCGGTGAGGATGGAGCCGAGCACCGCGTACCGCAGCGCCGCGGAGGGGGTGGTCGGCATCGCCTCGATCTCGGCGTCACCGATCCGCTCCGCTGCGGCGATGTAGCTGTCCATGACGAGGTCGGGGACGGTGAAGCCTGCGTCCTCGAGCGCATCCAGCGCGCGCGCGAGCTGGGCGATCTCCGGGCTGGACGGGTCGATGCGCCATCCGGAGCGCTCGACGAGTGCCAGCGCCGCCGACGCGTCGACGTCCTCGACGGCACCGTACGTCGCCATCTGCGCCGTCCCCAGCGCGCGGAACATGTCGTCCCCCGGGTCATCGATGACGCTGAGCACCTCGCGTGCCTGCGAGATGGAGAGATTCCCCGGGCCGAGCAGCGCCCGCACGAGCCGCAGGCGCGCCACGTGCTCCTCGCCGTACTGAGCCTGCGTCGTCGACGTGAGTTCGCCAGGCGGCACGAGCCCCTCGCGCAGGTAGTACTTCGCGGTCGCCGTCGTGACACCGCCGCGGCGGGCGAGTTCGGAAATGCGCATGGAGCCCCTCTCGATATCGGAGAGTATCACTATCCAATACGGTGGCCGCTATCTCAGCACTCCCGCGTCGCGGGCGGCAGCCACCGCGGCCGTGCGTGACGACACGTCCAGCTTGGAGAAGACGTGCACAAGGTGCGACTTCACCGTGGCTTCGCTGATGTGCAGTCGCTGAGCGATCAGACCGTTCGAAGCGCCGTCGGCGACAAGCCGAAGCACATCGGTCTCACGTGAGCTGAGGACGGGCCGGGGTGCCCGCACCCGCGCGAGCAGGCGCCCCGCGATCGCCGGGGCGAGCGCGGTCTCGCCAGCAGCGGCCGCTCGGATCGCAGCGATGAGTTCGGCGGGAGGGGTGTCCTTGAGCAGGTAGCCGCTGGCTCCGGACTCGACGGCGCCCAAGATGTCGCCATCGGTGTCGTAGTTGGTGAGCACCAGGACAGCGGGCGGTTCGGGGAGGAGGCGAATGAGGCGCGTCGCATCCGCTCCGGTCTTCTCGGTGCCGAACTGCAGATCCATGAGCACGACATCCGGTTCGAGCTCGGTGGCGAGCGCCACCGCCTCGTCAGGCGTCGCGGCCTCGCCGACGACGTCCAGGTCGGTGTCGCCGGAGAGCATGGCGCGCATTCCGGTGCGCACGACGGGGTGGTCGTCGGCAAGCACGATCCGGATCATCCTCGCCCCTCCGATTCCTGCGCGATGGCCAGCCGCGCGGTGATCGTGGTGCCGTGCTCGGGAGTCGACGCGATCTCGAGACTGCCGCTCAGCTGTTCCACGCGTTCCCGCATCGCCTGCAGTCCGAAGGAGTCCGCCCGGTGCGTGACCGTTTCGGCGCTCGATGAGACGAAACCGCGGCCATCGTCGCGCACGGCCAGACTCACCGAGTCGGGCGTTGACGTGAGGCTGATCCAGATGTGGGAGGCCTCCGCATGGCGGGTCGCATTCGAGAGAGCGCCTTGGGCCACGCGCAGCAGAGCCGTCTGAGCATCCATCGGCAGGTCGAGTTCGTCGGCGGCCACATCGACCGGCACGGAGGAGCGCTCGGACTGATCGTTCCCCAATCGGCGGAGGGCCGCTGCCAATCCGTTGTCGAGGCGGCTCGGGGTGAGCTCGCGGATGATCTGTCGCGTGTCGGCAAGGCTGTCGGCCGCCGTCTCGCGCGCCAGTCTGAGATAGCCGGCGCCGGGTTCGGCGGCATCACGTTCAGCGGCGCGCAGCAGCATCTGAATGCTCGACAGGCCCTGGGCGACGGTGTCGTGGATCTCACGTGCGAGTCGTGCGCGTTCGGCCAGAGCGCCCTGTTCCCGTTCGGACTCGGCGAGCTGCTGGCGTGTTCTGAGCAGCTCTGTCAGCAGCCGCTCCCGCTCCTCGGCCTCACGCGCAAGGGCGCGGTAGGTGAGACCGATCAGCAGCGCGACTCCGGCGCCGATGAGGGGACCGACCGCGCCTCCGGCGCTGAAGCCCGAATGCATACCGAGCGCGACGATCGAGAACCCGGTCGCGCACACGACCACGACGATGCCGCTCGCGCCAGGCAGCAGGTGGAGATAGAGGAAGAAGAGAGGGAAGACGACGTAGGCGCCCTCGGGGCTGAGCCAGACCAGCAGCGCCCAGAGCAGCGTCAGTGCGGCCGCCCAGGCGATGGCGAACCGGCGATCAGGCCTTCTCGCGCCGCCGCGTTCGCGCGCAGCCCATGCGCCGGCGACGTACACCGCCACGAACGCGATTCCTACGACGAGAGTCCATGTCGTCAGCGGTGACGACACCACGAAGGCGCGCACGACGGCGAAGACCACGAGCCCGATGAGCAGGAGATGCAGCCCGAGGCGGAGCGTGGTGAACATCGGGGCGAGGGACGTGTGCGACATGGCGATTCAAGACTAGGCGGGCGATCCCGGCAGGGCATCAATCGAAAGTTTGAGTGCGATTCCCATGGAAGAGGCGATGTGGCGAACGGGGCGCGAGACAAGGCTTGAAGGCAGTTCGTGCAGAGTGTGCGGACGGAAAGGTGAAACGTGTTCGTCGCTTGGAGAGAGCTCAGGTTCGCCCGGGGGCGGTTTCTGCTCATCGGGTCGGTCGTCGCCCTCATCACCCTGCTCGTCGGGTTCCTGTCTGGTCTCACCGGTGGCCTCGCCGCCCAGAACATCTCCTCTGTGCTGCACCTTCCGGGGGATCGGGTGGTGCTGCAGCAGCCGGAGAGCGGGTCGCCGAGCTTCGCGACGTCGTCGCTCGACGAGAGTGCCGTGGAGGCATGGCAGCAGGCAGAAGGGGCCGAATCGGTGGTGCCCATCGGCATCGCGCAATCACGTGCCTCGATCGGTGATTCGGAAGATCCGACGGGGGTGGCCCTCTTCGGTCTGCCGAAGGACGCCCCGGATGCCGCGTCGAATCCGCTGCTCGCACTTGCGCCGTCGAGCGATGACGACGTGAGTCTGTCGCAGGGCGCCGCCGAGGCGCTCGACGCGCGTGTCGGTGACACGATGACGATCATCGGCGAGGAGTTCACGATCGCATCCATCGGTGAAGATCTCTGGTACAGCCATACTCCCGTCGTCGCGATGACGCCGTCAGCATGGGGTGAGGCCAGCAAGCGCATCGGAGGCACCGGTGACGCCACTGTGCTCGCCGTCGCGGGCGATGTCGATTGGGCCGCAGCTGCGGATCGAAGCGGCACCGTCGCGGAGACTCCGCTTGCGAGCCTCACCGCGCTCGAGGCGTTCACCTCGGAGATCGGCTCGCTGGGCCTGATGATCGCGATGCTCTTCGGCATCTCCGCTCTCGTCGTCGGAGCGTTCTTCACGGTGTGGACCATGCAGCGGGCGGGAGATATCGCCGTCCTCAAAGCTCTCGGTGCCACGACCGGATCGCTTGTGCGCGACGCACTCGGGCAGGCGCTGATCGTGCTGGGCGCAGGCATCGGGGTGGGCCTTCTCGCCGTGATCGGTCTCGGCGCCCTCGCCGGCCAGGCGCTGCCATTCGTGGTGAGCGTTCTCACCACCCTCGTCCCGGCGGCCGTGATGGTCGTGCTGGGCCTCGCCGGCGCGGCCTTCGCGCTGCGATCCGTTACCAAGGCCGACCCCCTCACCGCACTCGGGAGCAACTGATGATCGAACTGCAGAACGTCACCCTCACATTCCCAGACGGGGAGCAGCGCATCACCGCTGTCGACAACGTCACCCTGCGCGGAGACAACGGCACCGTCACCGGCATCACTGGCCCGTCCGGCTCGGGGAAGTCGAGCATCTTGGCCGTCGCCGCCACGCTGATCCGCCCCGATGCCGGAGGAGTCCTCATCGGAGACGGCTCAGGCATCGTCGACGCGTCACAGCTGTCGAAGAAGGAGGCCACCGCGCTCCGGCGGGAGCGCATAGGCATCGTGTTCCAGCAGGCGAACCTGCTCCCTGCGCTCACCGTGCGGGAACAGCTGCTGGTCATGGCCGAGCTCGGCGGCTCTCGCCGTTCTCCTCGGGCGACGAGGATTCGTGAACGCGTCGACGGACTGCTCGACGCGGTCGGCCTCTCCGCCCATGCCGGCAAGCGCCCTCATCAGCTCTCGGGCGGTCAGCGTCAACGAGCAGCCATCGCGCGCGGTATGGTCCATGCGCCTGAGGTGCTGCTCGTGGACGAGCCCACGAGCGCCCTCGACCAGGAACGGGGCGCCGAGGTGATGTGTCTCATCGCCGATCTCACGCGTGATCGCGGTACGGCCACGCTGCTCGTGACGCACGACCTCGTGCACCGCGGCGCATTCGACGACCTCGTCACGATTGTGGACGGGCGGGTCGCGTCGCCCCTCGCGGACGCACCGGGAGCGCCGTTTCGGGAGCGCCTGGCGAAGTTCTCTTGACATTGGGTAGTCTCACTATCCATTATTGGATAGTGAGACTACCCAACTGACTGTCCAGAGGAGAAGCTCCCATGCGCTCGAAACCCGAACGTCTGACCCATGACTACGACGGCGAGCTCGTCGTCTTCCTGATCGGCATGCGCATCAACCGCTGGTCGCGCGTCAGGGACTGGTGGCCGACCTTCACAGCGATGCCTCCGATGATCAGAGAGCTGATGAGCGATCCGGATTCGGGCGCCGTCGGCTATCGACTGTTCGGGCTGCCCCGCACGCCCAGCGTTCTGCTCTACTGGACCAGCCTCGACAAGCTCTACGAGTACGCCTCGAACCCCGATGCGAAGCATCGTCCTGCCTGGGGTGCGTTCAACCGACGGGCTCGCACCGCGAACGGATCGGTCGGCATCTGGCACGAGACCTTCGTCGTCGAGCGCGCGGAGACGCTCTACTACGCGATGCCGCCGACCGGCCTCGGCGCGGCCACCGCACTGAAGCCGGTCACGAAGAAGCACGCCAGCGATCGCATGCACGAGGGGCGAACGGCTCCCGCATGAGTGCGTGTCGTCGCGCGAGAACCGCCTCCGCGGGGTCAGGTTCCCGCCGTGACCACGGCTCGCCGCTTCACGGCGAGGGAGAGAAGCGCGACGGCGATGGCCCACACCACCCAGCTGATGCCGGAGAAGCCCCAGTAGCTGCCATCGTCGAGTGACCCGATCGGCGTGATCAGGTTGGAGTACGCGTACTGGCCCATCATGTTCATCAGCGCGTGGGCGAACACTGCGGGCCAGACGGATGAGCCGAGGTAGCGGGCGGCGCTGATCGCGACGGCGGCGAACAGCAGATTCACCGTCGTGGTCGCCACATCGCGCAGCGGCATGGTGCCGTCGAGGTAGTACGTCAGGGTCAGCGGCAGGTGCCACAGTGCCCAGTACGCGCCGATGAGAAGCGTCGATCGCCAGAAGCCGAGAGGCGCGAGCACCGACTGGACGACGCCGCGCCAGCCCGCCTCCTCCCCGAACGTGAACACCATGAATCCGATCGCGAGCGGCAGCACGAGCAGACCAGCGCTCGCGGCCCCCTCCACCCGCGTGATGTCGACCAAGCCGGCTCCGGCGGTGACCAGGATCGTCACGAGCGGGACGCCGACGAACGTGATGACCATCAGCCCGATCGCAGCGAACATCCGGCCGACGGGGCGCACGCCGACCGCCAGCAGGCGCCGGAACCGCACGCGCTCGCCGCCCGATCCGCGTGGTCTCATCGCGAGATGCACGATCAGGACGACAGCGAAGGGCAGCCACTGTGCGGCAGGCGTCAGCACAGTGAGGATCTCGCTGTCGAGATCGGTCAGCCAGAACGGGGCGCAGATCATCAGCATGATCGCGGCCAGTGCGAGACCGCTGATCCAGAGGAATCGGGCGGCCCACGGCTCGAGCGGACCGGAGCGTGCGTAGGTGAGTGCATCGCGCATGATTCGACGCTAGCGATCGACCGGGGTCGTGGGGAGTGGGGCTATCCCGAGCGATCGGGCTCGCACGACGGATACGCTGGTGTGCATGCGTGAGATCCAAGACCTGGACACCGTCGAACTCATCCTCGAAGCACAGGGCATCTTCGATGCCATCCGCGGCACCCGTGTCATCGACGCCGGCACGATGCGTGCTCTGCAGCAGTCGGGCAACTACGTCACCGGCTACTTCGACGATGGGCGCATGGTCGGTGCATCCGTGGCCTTCTTCGGTCTCCCTGACGACCGCACGATGCACTCGCACATCACCGCACTGCTGCCGGAGTTCCGCGGCCGCGGCTGGGGGCGCGAGCTCAAGGAGCACCAGCGCCAGTGGGCGCTCTCGCGCGGCGTCGGCAACGTCACATGGACGTTCGACCCCCTTGTCGCGCGCAACGCCCGTTTCTACCTCGGCGTGCTCGGCGCCCGCGTGACCGAATACGCGGTGAACCAGTACGGCATCTTCGGCGGTGGCGACGCGGGCGACGAGAGTGACAGGCTCGACGTGAAGTGGGCGCTCGCTGATCTGGCTCCGACACCCGCAGGCGATGACGTCGAGGCCACGCTCGAGATCCCGGACGATGTCGAGCAGCTCCGCGACGCCGATCCCGTCGCCGCACACGAGTGGCGAATGAAGGTGCGCCGAGAGATGGCGGTGCTGCAAGGCCGTGGCCTGCGCATCGGCGGCTTCGACGCCGCCCGCGGCTACCTCTTCGTGCGCGCCTGACGCCGCGCCCCGCCCCACCCACCTCGCGGTAACTCTTCATTTCTGGCACATCTCCGGTGGTGTGCCCACCCGGAGATGTGCCAGAAATGAAGACTTGTAGCGTGAGGCGGAGTCAGGTGTGGCCTGGCATGGAGGGGTGAGCCTCCTGCGAGGGCGCGCGGGGGATCAGCAGTGACAGGATCACGGCCCCGACGCCGACGATCGCGCCGATCCAGAAGCAGGTGACGAACGCCTCGGGCGTGGGGACGGACCTGCCGTCGAGATCGACGGCCATCGCGGCGAGCACGGCGGCCATCACAGTCGATGCGCTCGATGTGCCGAGCGAGCGGGCGAGTGCATTGATGCCGTTCGAGACGCCCGTCTCCTCCGCGGGCACCGAGCGCATGATCATCATCGGCATCGCGGCGAAGCTCAAACCGATGCCGACGCCGACGATGAGGTTGGCGATGAACAGATGCCAGATCGAGCTCGACCAGATCAGCAGCACGATGTATGACACGGTGACGGCCGCCGTCCCCGCCGACAGCATGATGCGCGGGCCGACGGTGCGTTCGAGCCATCCGGACAGCGGCGAGATGATCATCATGATGAGCCCCGCCGGCATCACGAGCAGTGCGGTCTCGAACACGCCGAGGCCGAATCCCGCCCCGCTTTCGACGGGGAGCTCGAGCATCTGCGGCAGCAGCACGTTGCTGCCGAACAGGGCGAATCCCATGCAGATCGACGCGAGGTTCGTGAACAGCACGGCGGGGCGTGCGGCGACGCGCAGATCGATGAGGGGCTCGCGCGTGCGCAGCTGGTACCTGCCCCACACGAGCAGCACCGCGATGCCGCCGAGGCCGCTCAGCAGCGTGGCTGGCGACAGCCAGCCCCACTCGGCGCCGCGCGAGACGGCGAGCAGGATGCCGGAGAGGCCGACGGTGAGCCCGATCATGCCGATCGCGTCGAAGCGGCCGAGCGAGCGCAACGTGCTCTGGGGCACGATGAGGAACACGAGCAGGAACGCGACGACGCCGAGCCCGGATGAGACCCAGAACAGGGCGTGCCAGTCGAAGTGCTCGACGATGAAGGCGCTGACCGGCATGCCGAGCGAGCCGCCGACGCCCATCGTCGCGCTCATCAGCGCGACGGCGGTGCCGAGGCGCCCGGGCGGGAGCACGTCGCGCATGATCGCGATGCCGAGCGGCACGACACCGGTCGTGAGACCCTGCAGGCCGCGGCCGACGATGATCCAGGCGATGTTCGGTGACAGTGCGGCGACGACCGACCCGAGGATGAGCGCCCCGATCAGGGCGAGCACGACAGTCCGTTTGCCGTACATGTCACCGAGTCGACCAGAGATGGGGGTGGCGCATGCGGCGACGAGCAGCGTGATCGTCACAACCCACGCCGTGTCCTCACGGGGCGCGTCGAGCAGCCGAGGCAGTTCGGACTGGATCGGAACCACCAGCGTGAACATGTAGGCAGAAGCCATGCCGGTGAAGGCGAGTGCGAAGACGATGAGCCACTTGGGTACGGAGTGAGTGAGACGGTGTCTGTCGTCATTGCCACTCATTCGTTTCACATTACCTCTGCCGTGAGGTACCCGGCGCCGGCATCCGGGAAGCGGGAGGCGGGCACGTGCGCTTCCGGTGTCGATCTTTCGTCGTTGTTGCGCACCGGTTCTCGGGCGGAGAGCACGCCCAGCCCGCGCAAGTAGGATGAGGAACCGTGCGCGTGTGAGGATTCCGCGCGCGATCCGCACCCCAGCGACCATAGGAGCCACCGTGGCCGAACAGTCCCGCCTCGATAAGGTCATCGCCCTCGCCCGCCACCGCGGGTTCGTGTTCCAAGCGGGTGAGATCTACGGCGGTTCCCGGTCGGCCTGGGACTACGGTCCTCTCGGCACGGAGCTGAAGGAGAACATCCGGCGCCAGTGGTGGCAGACCTTCGTGCGCGGCCGCGGTGACATGGTGGGCCTCGACTCGTCGATCATCCTGCCCAGCAAGGTCTGGGAGGCATCCGGCCACGTCGCCACGTTCACCGACCCGCTGGTCGAGTGCCTGCAGTGCCACAAGCGACACCGCGAGGACCATCTGATCGAGGCGTTCGAGCAGAAGAAGGGCCGTCAGCCGGAGAACGGGATGGCCGACATCGTCTGCCCCGACTGCGGCACCCGCGGTAGATGGACCGAGCCCCGTTCGTTCTCCGGCCTGATCAAGAGCTACCTCGGCGTCGTCGACGACGAATCGGGTCTGTACTACCTGCGCCCCGAGACAGCGCAGGGCATCTTCACCAACTTCGCCAACGTGGTCACCGCCGCGCGCAAGAAGCCTCCGTTCGGCATCGGTCAGGTCGGCAAGGCGTTCCGCAACGAGATCACGCCTGGCAACTTCATCTTCCGCACCCGCGAGTTCGAGCAGATGGAGATCGAATTCTTCGTCGCACCGGATGAGGCTGCCGAATGGTTCGATCACTGGGTCGAAGCGTGCTGGAACTGGTTCGTCGACCTCGGCGTGACGCCTGACAACATGCGCCGCTTCGACGTTCCGGACGGCGAACGCGCGCACTACTCGGACCGCACCATCGACTTCGAGTACGACTTCGGCTTCCCAGGCAAGGGCTGGGGCGAGCTGATGGGCGTCGCCAACCGCACAGACTTCGACCTGAAGAACCACATCGAGCAGTCCGGCGCCAACCTGTCGTTCTTCGATCAGGCGTCAGGCGAGAAGTACGTGCCGTACGTGATCGAACCGTCCTTCGGGCTCACCCGTTCGATGATGGCGTTCCTCGTCGACGCGTACGCGGAGGAGGAAGTGCCGAACGCGAAGGGCGGCACCGACACCCGCACGGTGCTCAAGCTCGACCCGCGCCTCGCGCCCAACAAGGTCGCCGTGCTGCCGCTGAGTCGCAACGAGAGGCTCTCGCCTCTGGCGCGCAAGGTGGCAGAAGACCTGCGCGCATCGTGGAACGTCGACTTCGACGACGCCGGCGCCATCGGACGTCGCTACCGCCGCCAGGACGAGATCGGCACGCCGCTGTGCGTCACGGTCGACTTCGACTCGCTCGACGACGATGCCGTCACGGTGCGCGATCGCGACACGATGAGCCAGGAGCGGGTCTCGCTCGACGGGCTCTACGGCTACCTGGCTGAGCGCCTGCGCGGCGCATAGGCGAGCGCCACTCCTGCGAACGACGAGGCAGGAGCCGTCTCTCGTCGGGGATGAATCACCATCAGCGCACGGGCCGGTAGGTCGTGTGCGTCACGTGCAGGTGCGATCATCCAGTCGTGCAGCCAGGTATCTATCGTCGGTGTCGCCGAACGGCGCCTCCTCGATCCGAGCGCCGCAGAATGGTGATGATCCCACGGTGCCGGGGCCGTCGGCGCTGTCACGGGTCGCCTCAGTCGGCACCGATCTTCCTGAGCGCGTCGCCCGCATGCGTCGCGTAGCCTCGCCGCATGCGTCGCTTCCTACTCGCCTTCGCCGCCTTCTGCGTGCTCGCGGCCGGTCTCGCGGTCCACGCCCTCGCGCCCGACGGTTTCGTCAGCGACGCGTCGGGCGATGCGCTCTATGCCGTTCTGATCTACCTGCTCGTGGCGTTCGTCGTGCCGCGCTGGCCCGTGTGGGCATCCGGGGCGGCCGCGTTGGCGTGGTGCACGGCGATCGAGTTCTTCCAGCTCACGGGCCTCCCGGAGCAGTGGGGTGCGACGTCTCGGCTGTTCACGCTCGTCTTCGGCACGGTGTTCTCGTGGTGGGACATCGTGATGTACGCCGCAGGAATCGTGCTCGTCGTCGTGATCGACTCGATCATCCGGATGGTCGGACGGGCGAAGCGGCGGAGTGCGGGCCGGGTCGCTTCGCGCGTGGAGCGATGATCAGTCGGCGACGGTGATCGTCGCGTACTCGGAGCCGCCGGCTTCGGTCCACGCGAGTGAGCGCTCGAGGATGCCTCGGAGCACGTCGAGATCGACCTGCGTCAGATCCTTCAGATAGAGACAGCCCACGCCGGTCGTGTGCGCGCCGAGTCGTGCCAGCGCCTCGGCGTGTGCGTCGACGCCGTCGAGCAGGTAGATCGTGGTCGCCGTCTTGCGCGGCGCGAAGCACAGCAGGGGCGACTCGCCCTCGTTGCCGGTCGGATAGCGGTAGCGGCACGATCCGAATCCGATGATCGTGCCCCACTCCTCGGGCTCGCGACCGGTGATGTCGCGCAGGAGTGCGATGAGCGCCTCCGCGTCCCGCCGCCTCGCCGCGGGGGTGGCGCGTGCGATCAGCCCTGTGACATCTGAGCCGGTGCGCTTCACTTCTGCGCCTTCGCTGCGGCCTTCATCGCCTTCTTGGTCTCGCGCACCTTCGCCAGCGACTCAGGGCTGACGATGTCCGCGACCGAGCGGAACGCGCCGTCCTCGCCGTACGGGGCGGACGCCTCGTGCCATCCGGAGCCTGCATACCCGTACTGCTTGCCGAGCAGCGCGAGGAAGATCTTCGCCTTCTGCTCGCCGAAGCCTGGCAGCGCCTTCAGTCGCTTCAGCACCTCGCGGCCGTCCGGATCGCCCGAGGTCCACAGCGCAGCGGCATCGCCGCCCCATTCGTCCACGATCCTCTGACAGAGGGTCTGCACGCGCCCCGCCATCGAGCCGGGGAAGCGGTGCACCGCCGGCGTCTGCCGGAACGCCTCGACCAAGGCCTCGGGGTCGTAGCCCGCGATCGTCTCCGCGTCGACGGAACCGATCCGCTCGTGCAGCTTGCGGGGCCCCGCGAACGCGGTCTCCATCGCGACCTGCTGGTCGAGCAGCATCCCCACCAGCAGCGCGAGGGGGTTGTCGGTGAGGAGAGCGTCGGCGGCGGTGTCTCCGGTGATGTGAAGGGCCATGAGGCTATCTTCTCGCGATTCGGTCGGATCAAGCCAGGCGCATGCATGACCACGTACCATGTTCGCATGGGCGGGATCACCTTCGACGCGGATCGGCTCCGCGAGATCGGCGAGCGCTACGGCGTCGCGCGATTGGAGGTGTTCGGTTCGGTTGGTCGAGGGGACCAGCACGGTGACAGCGATCTCGACCTGCTGTACGAACTCAAACCCGGAACTCGATTGGGGTTCGCCTTCTTCGAACTCGAGGACGAACTGACGGAGCTGTTCGGACGTCCCGTGGATCTCGTCGCACGCGACGCCGTGAACGAGCACATCCGTCCGCAGATCCTTCACGACGCTCGGCTGTTCTATGCGGCGTGAGCTTCTTCTCCTTCGGGAGATGATCGACGCCGTAGAGCGGATCCGCCAAGTTGTCGGAGATCTCGATGCCGAATCACTCCGTGATGATGACCTCCGCACGGAGTCGGTGCTGTGGAACTTCACGGTTCTCGGCGAAGCCGCGGCGCAGATGCCGGGAGACGTGAAGGAGCGTCATCCGGACGTCGGCTGGGCCCAACCCACGTGCCTGCGGAATCGGATCGTGCATGGATACTGGAGTGTCGACGTGAGGCTCCTTCACGACGTGGCGACGCACGATCTCGCCGAACTGGTCGATCAACTCTCGGCCGTGCTGGAAGCAGCCGAGTCCGGTTCCGACGTCTAGCGCGTGATTACGTGCTGAGATGTTCGTGAAGCATGAGCCCTCGGCCATCCCTGCGCACGACCACGTTCGTTCCGCGCCCTCCGATCGCGGTGATCCGTCCACGCGACCCGACCAGTGGAACGCGTAGCGGAGGACCACCAGACCTGAATCTTCGCCGACGACCTCGATATCAGCGATCGAGTAGGTCTCGTCCTGAATCGTCTCGAAGGTCTCGCCGATGGCGGCCAAGACCGCGGCGCGTCCAGTGTAGGAGCCATTCGAGAACCAGTAGGTCGCATCCTCCGCGATGAGCGGAGCGAGTTGCCCGAGATCATGACTGTTCGTGCGGCGCTCATACTCGCGCATGACGTCGAGTGCCGTGGAACCATCCCTGCCCATGGCTAGCGCACCTGCTGATCGAGCAGCATGCCGATCAGCAGGGTGAGCAGGTCGTCGGCGGCAGGATCATCGGTGATGTGCAGCGCAGGCATAGCTCCATCTTGCCGGGACTGTGATTTTGGGCGAGCCGTGCTCCGGAGGACTGCAGCGGAGGCCACCTTCTATAACCTTGCCGCATGACAGTCGAGACGTGGTGGCACTACACAGATGCAAGCGGATTGCTCGGCGTCCTCCGGAACCGGCAACTGTGGGCTTCTTCGCTCGGATACCTCAACGATGCGAGCGAGATCGCGTTTGGCCTTGAATCGCTCGAGGAGGCGCTAGAAGACCTTGCGAAGGATTCTTCATCGAGGCGTGACGATATCTGGCCCAGCAACATTCCTCTCGAGCGCTCATCAGTGGACGTCTACGCTGTCAGTTTCAGCACGGAGGGAGACCAGCTCAGCCAGTGGCGTGGGTACGCTGGCGGCACCGGGTATGCGCTCGGCTTCAAAATGGACGCACTTGTGTCCGTAGGCATGAAACCGGGTGAGCCTTCCCTGGAGCCGTTCTTGGTGAGGTACGGGCAGGAGGCGAAGCAGTTCCTTCGTCATGAGCTCGAGTTGAGAGCGCTCGGCAACCACGGACGACTCACTGAGGCCGATGCGGGATATCTCTTGCGCAACCTCCCGCGTTACAAGCATGGCTCGTTTGCGGAGGAGAGCGAGTGGCGTCTAACCATCATCGACGCCGATCCCGACACGGTCGACGTTCGCGCTCGAGGGGGGCGACTCCTCCCGTACGTTCCCGTTGCCATCCCACGGTCTGCGCTGACGCACGTCCGGGTTGGACCTGGTGCGGACGCGGCGGACGTCGCCGCAGTGGAGTTGATGCTAGCGCGAATCGGTTGGCCCAACGTGGCAGTCGACCGGAGTGCGAGCCCCTACCGCTAAGCTCACCGCCGAATGGCAGCGACCTGCTGGTCGAGCACGCCAGCCGGTCGCAGTGCCTTCGCGACGGAGAGTGACGACTACGACCTACGTAGGCCTGGCGCGAGACAGGCGTCGAGGTGTACCCGTGGCTAACGGGCCTGCTGTTCGAGCAGCATCACCACCAGCAGGGCGAGGGATTGTCGGTGACCAGCTGGTCCGCCTCAGGCCGAAGCCGTGTGCCCGAACGGGCACTGCGCGGGGCCGTCGACCTCCGCCGGGCGGTCGGCCTCAGCGGCCGGGCGGGCGTCGATGCCGAACAGTGTCTCAAGTGCGTCGAAGACCTCGTCGGCCCTCCCGGATGCCGCCAAGTCCCTGGCGCGCGAGGTCGGCTCGTGCAGCAGCACGCCGACCATGTGGCGCAGGGCCTGCTCGGTGCGTTCGGTGTCGCCGCGGCCCTTCCCGCGTGCGATCTCCGATTCCATCAGCGAGAAGACGTGCTTTCGCAGCGCCACGATCGCCGGCGACGCGCTCTGCTCGCGCCCGACGACGCCGAACTTCGTGGCGGCGTCGCGCACCATGCGGCGGGCGTCGTCGTGCGCCTGCAGCTCCTCGAGCGGGGCGTGCAGTCGGATCGTCTCGAGGTCGAGCAGTGTCAGCGAATCGATCTCTGCGACATCCGGATCGACGTTGCGGGGCAGGCCGAGGTCGATCACGAAACCACCAGACGTGCGGCCGCCGCGACGCAGCAGGTCGGCAGTGATCACCGGCTGCTCGCGCGAGGTGCAGGTGACGACGAGGTCGGCATCGGCGGCGGCAGCGGCGAGCCCCGAGTCGTCGACCCAGTCGATGTCGTACTTCAGCGCGAAGCGTTCGCCGCGGCCGGTGGGAGAGTGCACAGTGATGTCGGTGACGCCCTGATCGCGCAGTGCGGCAACCGTTGCTGCGGCATAGGCGCCGGTGCCGACGAGCAGGGTGCGCTGAGCGGTCCAGTCGCTCACGCGGCTGTCGGCGAGCTCGAGAGCGAGCCGCACGAGTGAGCGCCCGGCGCGCCCGATCGCTGTGGCGTTCTTGACGCCCTTCTGGGTCTCGGTGGCGCGCCGGAACAGCCGCTCCAGCTCCGGTGACGTCGCGCCGGCCTCATGCGCCTCATCTCGGGCCCGGCGCACCTGGCCGGCGATCTCACCCTCGCCGATGACGACCGATTCGAGGCCGGAGGCGACGGAGAACAGGTGCTCGGCGACGCGGCCTGCCGAGAGCACCTCGTAGGAATCCGCGAGGGCATCCGCGCTCACGCCGGTGCCCTGCTCGATGGCGTCGAGTGCCGCGTCGATGCCGCCGCTCATGTCGCCGTCTGCGACGTCGAGGTACGCCTCGAAGCGGTTGCAGGTGGCGAGCACGATCGCGCCGTTGACGCCGTCGGCGTCGGTGATGCGGGGGGAGATGGGGTCGCCCGGTGCAGACAGCCTCTCGAGCAGATCGAAGGGGGCGGTCTTGTGACTCGCAGTCAGGCACAGCAGCACAGAAGAGATTCTACAGCCCATCGAACTGCAGTTCTGAATGATTCCAGAGAAGCGAGGGCGGTCCGAGAAACACAGCACTCTCGAGGCACGGGCTGGAACAATGACGGCATGGCTTCTCCTGACGCGCCGCTGCTGCGGGCACTCAACGGCGACCGACCCGAGCGCACTCCGGTGTGGTTCATGCGGCAGGCGGGAAGATCGCTGCCCGAGTACCGGGAGCTGCGCGTCGGCACCCGCATGCTCGACGCGTGCCTCACTCCGGACCTCGCCGCCGAGATCACGCTGCAACCCGTGCGCCGCCACGGCGTCGATGCAGGCATCTTCTTCAGCGACATCGTGGTGCCGCTGCGCCTCGCAGGCGTCGAGGTCGAGATCGAGCCGGGCCGCGGCCCCGTCTTCGCCTCCCCCGTGCGCACGGCAGCCGACGTCGACCGACTCACGTCGATCGATCCGGATGTCGTCGCCCAGTCGGCAGGGCCCATCAAGGAGGCCATCCGGCACGTCACCCACGAGCTCGGCGACGTGCCGCTGATCGGCTTCGCCGGCGCACCGTTCACGCTCGCGGCCTACCTCGTCGAGGGCGGCCCGTCGAAGGAGCACATGCGCGCCCGCGCCATGATGGCAGGCGACCCCGCTTCATGGAACCGGCTGGCCGGATGGCTCGCGCAGGTCTCGCACGCCTTCCTCGGCGCTCAGATCGAGGCGGGCGCATCCGTCGTGCAGCTGTTCGACTCCTGGGCCGGGTCGCTCTCGCCTGCGGCGTACCGCGAGTTCATCGCCCCGCACTCGACAGCGGCGCTCGCAGGGCACGACGTACCCGTGATCCACTTCGGCGTCGGCACGGGGCCGTTCCTCGACGACATGCGCCTCGGCGGCGTCGCCGACGCGGTCGGCGCCGACTGGCGGATGCCGCTCGACGAGGCGGCAGGCATCGTCGGAGACGCTGTGACGCTGCAGGGCAACATCGACCCGGCGATGCTGCAGGCACCCTGGCCGATGCTCGAGGCGCACGTGCGCGACGTGCTGAACCGCGGCGAAGCCGCACGGGCGCACATCGTGAACCTGGGCCACGGCGTTCCGCCGGAGACGGATCCGGATGTGCTGACCCGCATCGTCGAACTGGTGCACGAGGCGCAGTGATGGCGGAGCGCACGGCACCCGCCGGCGAAACCGACCTCGCAGAGCTGCGTCGGCGCGCGGCCGGCATCCGCGTCGCCGTGATCGGTGCCGGCGCGGCCGGTCTCGTCGCTGCCAGGGAGCTCGCCGGCGTCGGCTTCGCGGTCGACGTGTACGAGGCAGCGGACACCCCAGGCGGCGCCGTGCGCACCGCTGAGGTCGCAGGAGTCCGCCTCGACCTCGGCGCCGAGAGCTTCGCCACCCGCGGCGGGCACGTGCGTGCGCTCATCGACGAGCTCGGCTTGGGCGGCGACGTCGTCGAACCCGGTACGGGCGCCGGCGGCGCGTGGCTGGCTGGGCTCCCCGGCGGCAGGACGGCGCCGCTCCCGAAGGGCGGCATTCTGGGCATCCCCGCCACGCCCTTCACCGCAGACGTGCGGCGCATCATCGGCTGGGGCGGCGCGTGGCGCGCATACCTCGTTGACACGTTCAAGCCCGTCCTCACGATCGGCCATGCCGCCAGCCTCGGAAAACTGGTGCGATCGCGCCTCGGCGGCGCGATCGCCGACCGACTGGTCGCCCCCGTTACCAGTGGGGTGTACTCCGCGGACCCCGACGACATCGATCCGGAAGTCGCCGCTCCCGGTCTCGGCGCTGCCATCACGAAGATGGGCAGGCTGTTCAGCGCTGTCGACCGGCTTCAGCGCGAGCGGCGCGAGGTCGCCAAGGCTCCCGGCTCGGCGGTGCAGGGAATCACTGGCGGCATGGGGCGCCTCATCGACGCGCTCGTCGACGACCTCGCCACCCACAGCGTCACCTTCCGCACCGCGACTCAGGTCGAACGGCTCGAACACGATGGCGCATGGCGGGTGGTGACGAACGCAGTCGCACGCGAACACCCGGACGCTGCCCCGCTCGATCCGGATGCGGTCGATCTCGACGCACCGGAAGGCGCCGACGACAGAGACGACGAAACGGATGATCCGGCGTACGACGCCGTCTTCGTCGCGACCGACGAGGGCACGGCGCGGCGGCTGCTCGCTCCGCACGTCGAGGGCCTCGCGCCAGCACCGTCGCACGACGGCCCCTCTGTCGCGGTCGCGACGCTCGTGCTCGACGCGCCTCAGCTCGATGCGGCCCCGCGCGGCACGGGAGTGCTCACGGTGCCCGGTTCGTTCCGTGCCAAGGCGCTCACCCACGTCACCGCGAAATGGGCGTGGGTCGGCGACGCGCTCGGGGGGAGCCGTCACGTGGTGCGAGTGTCGTTCGGCGCGCAGGGCGAGGCGCCCGCCACAGACGAGCTCTCCGAGGACGAGGCGGCGCAGCTCGCACTGGAGCAGGCTTCGGCCATGCTCGGAGCGGAGCTCGCGCGGGAGCAGCTCGTCGACATCCGGATCGAGCGCTTTGCGCAGTCGCAGCCTGCCGCCACGATCGGGCGCCGTTCGGCCGTCGAGGCTGCTCGCAGCAGCGTCATAGCGGTGGACGGCCTCGGCGTCGCCGGCGCGTGGGTCGCGGGCACGGGGCTGGCGCAGGTCGTTCCGGATGCCGTGGCAGAGGCAGATCGCCTCCGTCACGCCGTGCTGTGGCGGGGAGACGACTCGTAGGGCGCATCCTCGATGCGCATTCCCACGGGTGTGCGCCATTCGGCACAAGAGATATTCCGTCGAAGGAATGCGGCGCCAGTGCTGTGCGGCTATCGTGGGACGAGACTCGACCGGACGACGTGAGGAGACCCCATGCGGGGGAAAGTGGGACTCGTGATCGGCCTCGGCGTGGGGTACGTGCTGGGCACACGTGCTGGGCGTCAGCGCTACGAACAGATCAAGACCGGCGCACAGAAGGTGTGGAACCTCGACCCTGTTCAGGAGCAGGTGGGCAAGGCCAAGGACTTCGCGGCGTCCAGCGCCATGAAGCTTCCGCGCGTTGCGTGGGATGCCGTCGCGAAGGTTGCCAAGACCGCGGCGAATCAAGGATCGACGCCGGGTGAGAAGCTCGACGCCACGATTGAGAAGACCAAGGAGTCCGCCAGCGATATCAAGAAAGCCGCGACGGACTGATGGCCCGCGAGAAGAAGAAGGGTTCGCCGGTCCGCGATCGCAACGATGACGGGCTCTTCACCCTCATCGGTGACGTGCCCGGCCTGGTCAAGAACCTGCTGGTCGCCGAGTGGAACTCACTGAAGGTCTACCTCGGCAAGCTGATCAAGCACGGCAGCTGGACGGCCATCCTGGCCATCGCCGCGCTGTTCTTCCTCTTCTGGACGATCCCGGCGTTCCTCACGTTCCTGATCATCCTGCTGGACCTCTGGCTGCCGCTGTGGGCCGCAGCGCTCATCGTGCTCGGCATCGGGGTGGTCTTCATTGCGATCTGCGGCCTGTGGGCGTGGATCGGGCACATCAGGAAGATCCAGAAACTGGAGAGCCCCGGTCAGGCGGCGAAGACCGACGCCGGCATCGTGAAGGAGTTCGCGGATGAGTTCTGAGTCGAAGACGGTCGTTCCGAGCGGCATCACCGACCCCGTCGAGCGGGCGCGCGTCGAGCTGAAGGCCGCGCTCGCCGCAATCGAGAGCAAGGCGAACTTCCCGGCCCGCGCGGCCGAGGCCACGGGTCGCAGAGCCGACGAGGCGCGCAGGTTCGCCCGCCGTGAGCCCGTCGCCGCAGCGATCGTCGCCGCAGGCGTCGCTGTGGGCATCGGCACGGCGGTGTGGGGCGTGGCGAAGCTCATCGCCAAGAGATGATCGACGTGCCTGAGCGCGGGTGATGACGACGAGATCCGGATGGGCCGCTGCGGCCCATCCGGATCTTTTCGCCTGAGCGGGCGTCGGTGGGACAATGAACCCATGGCCGAGACTTCTCCTGAATCCCCTGCGACGAGCAGCGACAACTTCAGCCTGTTCGTCGTGTGGCGTCGCAACCCCGATCAGCCCGTTCGGGAGACCGACGAGACCGAGCTGGAGAACATCGTCACGTTCCTCGCAGAGCGGGGCGTCACAGTGCGCGGCTTCTACGACGTGTCTGGTCTGCGCGCCGACGCCGACCTGATGGTCTGGCTGCACGGCCCCGTCGCCGAAGACCTGCAGCGCGCCGTGCGCCGCCTGCGCCGAACCGAGCTGCTGCGCCCGCTGCTGCCGACCTGGAACGCGATGTCGGTGCACCGCGACGCTGAGTTCAACAAGTCCCACGTGCCAGGCTATCTGCGCGGCATCGCGCCGAAGGGGTGGCTGACCGTCTATCCGTTCGTGCGCAGCCACGAGTGGTACCTGCTGCCGGACGACGAGCGTCGCGCGATGCTCGCGGACCACGGGCGCAAGGGTGCGGCCTTCAAGGGCGTCACGGCCAACACGATGGCGGCCTTCGCGCTCGGCGACTACGAGTGGATGCTGCCGATGGAGGCCGACGAGCTCACCGACCTGGTCGACATGATGCGCGACCTGCGCTACACCGACGCCCGCCGGCATGTGAGGGAGGAGACGCCGTTCTACACGGGGCGGCGGATTCCGATCGCAGAGATCCCGGAGACCCTGCAGTGACAGACGCCATCCGACTCGGCACTCGCCGCAGCAACCTCGCGATGGCGCAGTCGGGCATCGTGGCGAGGGAGCTGGAGCGCACGTCGGGGAGGCCTGTCGAACTCGTGCCGATCACCAGCGAGGGCGACACGAATCGCGCGTCGCTGGCGAGCATGGGCGGCACGGGAGTGTTCGCGACTCGCCTGCGAGAGGCGCTGCTCGCCGATCGCTGCGATCTGCTCGTGCACTCGCTGAAGGATCTCCCGACGGCACAGCCGCCTGGTCTGGTCATAGCCGCGACACCGAAGCGCGTCGACCCCCGCGACGTGATCATCACGCGTGACGGCACCCCTCTCGAGGAACTGCCCCATGGCAGCACCGTCGGCACCGGATCGCCGCGAAGGATGGCGCAGGTGCGCAGGGCCAACACCGGCGTCGAGGTCCGCGACCTGCGCGGCAACGTCGAATCGCGCATGGCGCGCGTGCGCGACGGCGAGCTCGACGCGATCGTGCTCGCCGCGGCGGGGCTCGGTCGGCTCGGCGCGGAGATCGATCTGCACGTCGCGGCGCGGGACCTCGTCGCGTGGCCGACGGCCGCAGGTCAGGGCGTGCTCGCAGTGGAGATCCGTGACGATGCGGAAGAGGCGCTCCGTGACGCGGTCGAGCCGCTCACCGACCCGGTCACCGCGTTCGGTCAGGCCGTCGAGCGTCACGCGCTCGGCGGGATCGAGGCGGGCTGCCACGCACCGGTCGGCATCCACGCGTTCGTCGCGGGAGACGAGGTGCGCGTGCGCGCCGACGTGTACGCGCCGCACGCCGACGGCGACGTCACCCTCGATGAAGCCTGGACGCTCTCGCCTGGCGTTTTTTCAGGTGAAGGGTATAGTCGGGTCTCAGGCAGCGACGCAGCTACCGCCGGCGCGTCCGAGCGCGCACGCGACATCGGAAGCGATGTCGCACGTCGGCTGCTCGTTGAAGGGGCGGCCGGCCTGGTAGCCGACAACCCTTCCTGAATCACATGAGCAACAAGAATCCCTCCAAGCCCTCGAAACCGCTCACCGGCTGGCGTGTGCTGGTCCCCAGAGGCGGCCCGTGGGGCGACAGCGTCGCAGCGACGCTGCGCAGCAAAGGCGCAGTGCCCGTGGTTGCGCCGCTGATCAACTTCGCCTCCACAGACGACACAGACACGCTCGAACAGTCGCTCCGCGATCTCGCCGCAGGCCAGTTCGACTGGCTCACCGTCACGAGCGCGACGACGGTCGACGTGCTGTACTCGTACCAGGCGACCATCCCGCCCTCGACGAAGGTGGCTGCGGTCGGCGAGACGACAGCGGCGGCGCTCAAGGCCGTCGGCTACCCGGTCGATCTCGTTCCCGATCGTGACAACTCCGCCGCAGGCATGGCGCGTCAGCTGAACGACGTCGAGCCGTCGCCGCGCAGGATTCTCTCGCTGCGCAGCGAGATCGCCAAGCCGGTGCTCTCGACGTCGCTGAAGAAGGCGGGGCACGACGTGCGCAGCGTCATCGCCTACCGCACTGTCGGCGTCCCCGCGATCGACAAGGTCGTCAGGGATGTCACGAGCGGGCGCATCAACGCCATCCTCGTCACCAGCGGATCCGTCGCCGAGCAGGTGCGCGAGCAGTTCCCCGACATCGCCGACACCACGCTGCTCGCGGCGATCGGTCCGCGCACAGCGCGCGATGCCGAGCGCGTGAGTCTTCCGATCCGAGTCGTCGCCCCGACGCAGACGATCGATTCTCTGATCGAGACGCTCAGCGGCATCGAGCTGCCAGTGCCGTCCGCGGAAGCCCTCGCGGTTCCGCCGACCGAGGAGGTCACGGTGCAGGACACTCAGTCGGTGCCGGTCTCGCCCCTCGGGAAGGCAGGGGGAGCGCGGTGAGCTTCCCCACTCATCGCCCGCGTCGTGGGCGCCAGTCGCCAGCCGTGCGCCGGATGATGCGGGAGACGCACCTCGTGCCGTCGCAGCTCGTGCTGCCCATGTTCGTGCGCGAGGGCATCGACGAGCCGAGCCCGATCTCGTCCATGCCGGGCGCGCAGCAGCACACGATGGATTCGCTGCGCCGTGCCGTGAACGAGGCGGCGGAAGCGGGCGTGAGCGGCGTGATGCTGTTCGGCGTTCCCGCCGTGCGCGACGCGACAGGCTCTGCGGCGGACGATCCGGACGGCATTCTCAACGCGGCGACCAGGGCGGTCGCCGCGGAGGTGGGCGACGAGCTCGTGGTGCAGACCGATCTGTGCCTCGATGAGTTCACCGACCACGGCCACTGCGGCGTGCTCACGCCATCCGGTGCCGTCGACAACGACCAGACGCTGGAGCGCTACGCATCGACGGCGCTCGCGCAGGCAAGAGCGGGCTCGCAGCTGCTCGGACTCAGCGGCATGATGGACGGCCAGACCCGTGTCGTGCGTGAGTCGCTGGACGAGGCGGGTTTCACCGACACGATGATCATGGCCTACTCGGCCAAGTACGCCGGCGCCTTCTACGGGCCGTTCCGCGAGGCGGTCGACTCGCAGCTGACCGGCGACCGCAAGACGTACCAGATGGACCCGGCCAACGCGCGCGAGGGCGTGCGCGAGGCGATCCTCGACGTCGAAGAAGGCGCGGACGCCGTCATGGTCAAGCCCGGCCTGCCCTACCTCGACGTGCTCGCCGAGGTGCGCGCGAGCGTCGACGTGCCGGTGTGGGCCTACCAGGTCTCCGGCGAGTACTCGATGGTCGAGGCGGCTGCGGCCAACGGCTGGCTGGACCGGCGGGCGACGATCATGGATTCGCTCACGGCGTTCCGCCGCGCGGGGGCTGACACGATCCTCACCTACTGGGCCGTCGAGGCCGCAGGCTGGATCCGCGAGGGGCTGTAGGCCGCAGGCGAAGACTCAGGCGACGAGCTGCCGCGCTCACTCTCCGTCGCCGAGGAGGTGCGCGTCGAGGACGCGACGGATGTCGCTCACCGCGCCGACCCCGTCCCACTCTGCGGCGAGGGCACGGGCAGCCAGGAGCACCGTACGCGCCGCCGGAGCGCGCACCGACGGTTCGAGGGTCTCGATGTCGGCGACCTTCGCGGCCCCGACGATGCGGCGGGCCATCTTCGCCGACGCGAACAGCGCCGCCTCGCGGAGCATCTCGTTCACACGGCGCCGTGCGAATGCGTCGTCGAACAGCTCCGTCTCGTGCCAGGTCGCGGCCTGCTCCAGGTAGGCGCCCTCGAACCCGCCCCACGTCTGGTCGACGAGGTCGAGCGCCCACGCAGCTCGCGCGTCGTCGCCGAGCGCACGGGCGCGTGCCGCGGCGAATGCGTAGTTGGCGAACAACGCGCCGAGGTCGAACCCCACAGGGCCGTAGAAGGCGAACTCCGAGTCGAAGACCTTCACCGAGTCGACTTCGTCTCCGCGCGCACCGGTGCCGCGCACCATCACCGACCCCGTGTGAAGGTCACCGTGGATGAGCGCCTCTGCGTGCGTCATGAAGCGCCACTTCGCCTCGCTCATCGCGGCCGCGAAGGCCTCGTCCGCCGCGAGGGCACGGGCGTCCGGCTCGTTGTCCGGCAGCACCGAATTGCGGCCGATGTCGAAAACCGGTTCGGTGAAGACGAGATCCTCGGTGATCATGCACAGTTCGGCGTTCTGCGAGCGCGCCGCGGCAGCGGCCACGTCCCCTCGTTCGAGGCCGAGCACCGACGTGCCGATGGCGACTCCCGCGACGTAACGACCGAGCCGCACGGCGACGCCGTCGTGGCTCTCCCCGTCGTTGAGCGCCCCACGCCACACCTTGTGGTCCGACAGATCTTCGAGCGCGAGGATGTAGCGATCGGTGTCGTACCTGACGACCTCGACGACCAGATCGGGCAGGATGTCGCCGTGAGCTGCGAGCGACTCTGCTTCGCGACGAGCCCGGTCGGGCGTCATCGGCCACCCCTCGCCGGTCATCCGCACATACGGCAACGACTGCTTCAGGATGAGCGACCGTCCCGCGTGATCGGTCACGTGGAAGACCACGTTGAGGTTGCCGTCGCCGATCTCGCGCACCTCGGCGAGGTCGCTCCCGTCGATGCGCGACTGCAGCTCGGGATGTGCGGTGATGTACGCACCGATGTTCGCATCGGTGAGGAATTCGTATTCGGTGGACATGGACCCGTTCCTTCGTAGGGGTTCTGGCTGACGGCGATCGTGACTATGTGGCAGGTGAGTATCGCGACTTGCGGCGCGACAGGGTGAACGAGAACAGCAGAGCCACGATCAGCACCAGCCCTTTCGCGGTGTCCTGAAAGTAGTACTGGAACCCCGCCATGGTCATACCCGTCAACACGATCGCGACGAGGACGGCGCCGAGCAGCGTGCCCCACGCGTTGGGCTTGGCCATGCCGAGCACCGAGGTGCCGACGAGGGCGACGGCCACCGCCTCCAGCAGGCTCGACGAACCGGCGTTCACATCGCCCTGCCCGATGCGGGAGACGAGGATGATGCCGGCGACCGACGCGAACAGCGCCGAGACGACGTACGCACCGCTGCGATAGAGCCCGACCCTGATGCCAGACAGCCGTGCCGCTTCCGGGTTGGCCCCGACCGCGTACAGCACGCGTCCCCAGGAGGTGCGGGTCAGCACGAACCACGATGCGACGACGAGCACGAGCATGATCACCACGGGGATCGGGACCGGCCCGACGGTGCCGCGATCGATCAGGAGGAACGCCGGATCGAACTTTCCCGGCGCAGTATCGCCATTGGGGAGGATCATCCCCGACGACACCGACTGCCCGGCGACGGGGATGAGCTTCACGCCCTGGATGACGAACATGACTCCCAGAGTGGCCAGCAGGTCGGGGATCTTGCAGACGACGATGAGGAACGCGTTGAGAACCCCCACCAGCAGACCCGCGACGAGTGCGACGCCGACGGCTGTGACGCCCGTCAGGTTGTAGAACACCATCGTGACCGCGACGAGCTGGACGGCCAGCCCGGCCACGGACCCGATGGACAGATCGAGCCCGCCGACGATCATGCTGAACATCACGCCGAGACCGAGGATGGCCGTCACCGAAGCGAACTTCAGCATGGAGAACAGCGACTCGGACGTCGCGAACGCCGGCTGAGTGAAGGCGAAGAAGACGAACGCGATGACGGTGACGGCGATGAATCCGTACTTCACCACGGCGTCGCGGACGATGTCGCCCGTGCGGGAATCGCGCTGCGCGCGAACGGTTGTCGTGTCGGCCATGTCAGGCCACCTCCGTCATGCTCTGGACGATCTCGGCGTCGGTCACAGTGTCGATGCGGGCGTCGAGGGTGATGCGCCCCTCGACGAGGACGAGAACTCGGTCGGCGATCTCCCTGAGCTCATCGACGTCGCTGCAGAGCATCACCACGCAGCTGCCCGCCGAGGCCTGTTCGCGCGCGCGGCGCGCGATCTCGCGACGGGCACCGATGTCGACCCCGCGGAAGGGCTCGTCGAGCAGGAGCACGTCGGGCGGTGTCTGCATCCAGCGGGCGACCATCACCTTCTGCTGGTTGCCTCCGGAGAGCGCATCCACGCTCTGGCCAGGGCCGGTTGCCACGACGCCGTAGTCCGCGATCGCCTGGGCGGCGCGCGTCGTCTCGGCCACCGGCCGCAGAAGCGGGCCGTGCGCGAAGCGAGAGAGGAACGGAAGGCTGAACGTGCGTGCGATCGACCACTTCGGGAGCATTCCCTGGGCCGCGCGGTCCTCCGGAACGAGGAAGACTCCGCGCGCGATGGCATCCTTGGGGTGGCGTGGCGCATACGGCGTTCCATGCAGGGTCATCGCTCCGGCGTCCGGCCCTCTCGACTCGCCGAACACGTGCTCGGCGAACTCGGTCTTTCCTGCGCCGACCAGACCGATCACCCCTGTCACCTCCCCGCCACGCAGCTCGAGTGACAGCGCAGGCGACTCGGGGAAGATCCGATGCCCGGTGATCTGGAGAGCGACCCGGTCGCCGGTGAGGTGCTCGAGACGCTCGATGTCGTGTGCGGCGCCTTCGCCGAGCATGGAAGTGACGGCCGCGGCGAAGTCGAACGGGCGCTCCTGCGTCGCGGTGATCCGGCCGTCCCGCAGCACGACGATGTCGTCAGCGAGATGGTCGATCTCGGCGAGGCGGTGCGAGACATGAAGAATCGCGACCCCGTCGTCACGGAGCTTGAGGATCATCTCGAACAGCTGCTCCGCCTCGGACTGCGACAGCGTCGAGGTGGGCTCGTCGAGGATCAGCACCTTGGGCTTGGTCACCAGAGCCCGGGCGAGCAGGAGCATCTGGCAGTCGGCGATTCCCAGCTCGAAGACGTCTTTGCGCAGGAACGCGTCGCTCCAGTCGAGTGAGAGCGCGGCCGCGACCCGGCGAGCATGCGGCAGGAGCGCGCCGAGGCGGGCGACGGAAGGGGCCTCGCCCAGTGCGATCTGTTCGAACACGAGGTTCTCGGCGACGCTGAGACCCGGCACGATGACATCGTCGATGCGCTGGTGCACCGTGCGCACGCCGAGCCGCGACGCCGCGATCGGACTCTCCAGCTGCACGACGTCGCCGTCCAAGAGCACCTCGCCGCTCGTCGGCTCATGCACGCCGGACAGCGCCTTGATGAGCGTCGACTTGCCTGCTCCGTTGGCGCCGAGGAGCGCCGTGATGCGCCCGGGGCGCAAGGCGAGGTCGACGCCCTTGAGGACGGCGTTGGTGCCGAAGGACTTGCGGATGTCGCGCAGTTCGAGGACGGGGGGTGTCGGGGTGCGCTGTGTGCTCATGTCTCGCTGCTCCTCGCTGAGCGGGGTCGACGTCGGGTGCGTGGGGCGACGGACGGTCCCGCCGCCCCACGAGAGAGTGTCAGAAGCTGATGACCGGGAGCCATCCCGCGGTCGACACCTGCGACAGGTTCAGCTCGGGAACTGCGGCACGCAGGTCGTCCATGTTCCGGATGTCGTCTTCGCGCAGCATCTCCTGCGTGACCAGCACCGGCGGGAACTCCACCAGCTCCTCGTCGAGCTCGCCCGCCATCGACAGTGCGAGGGTGCGCACCACCGCGGCGCCGATCGCGTTGGGGTCGGTTGCGCCGGTGGCCACCCAACGACTGCCGTCTGCGCGAATCAGCTCGAGGTCGGCATTGGAGATGTCCGCACCGTAGACGAGCACGTCCTCGCTGCCGCTGACCTGGTCGAGACCGGTCAGGGTTCCCTTGGTGAACTCGTCGTAAGGGGCGTAGACGGCGGTGATCGACGGGTTCGCCTGCGCGGCAGCGGCGACCATCGGTGCGCTGTCGCTCGCCGACGAGCTCGTGAACGAACCGGTCTTGAACAGCTGCTCCCAGCCGTTGTCCGAGACGTACTCGCGCCACACCGCGTCGCGGCGATCCAGCGGAGCGATGCCCTCGACGTTCACGTAGCCGACGGGCACGTCGTCGCCGATGTCCTGGTGCATGCGGTCGAGCACGAGCTGCGCCATGATCTCGTCCGACTGCTGTGTCTGGACGACGCCTTCGGCGCACTCCGACACGTTCACATCGTAGGCGACCACCGTGATGCCCTCGTCGATGGCGTCGTTGACACCGGGGCACAGCGTGTCGGGGAAGCCGTGGCGGACGATGATGGCGTCGACCCCGGACGAGACGGCCTGCTCGAGCTGCGTCGCCTGCGTGGCGTTGTCGCCCTGGGCATCGAAGACGGACAGCTCGAAGTCGAGCGCTTCAGCCTGCTGACGCGTGCCGTTGAGATACTGCTGGAAGTAGTCGCCCTGGCCGGACTGCTGGACGATGGCGATCGTCGCGCCGACCAGCTCCGCGGGCATCTCTTCGGTGACCTCGCTCGCGGTGCCGGTGTCGGACGACTCCTGTGCCGCGGGCTCACCCTGGCTGCACGCCGACAGGACGAGCACCGAGGCGAGTCCGGCGGCACCGGCTGCGGCGAGCCGCCGCGGAGAGGGGGATGTCATGCGCTTCATTGCGATTCCTTTCATGGTGGGACGAACCGGCGGTTCGAGCTCAGGTGAACGCCGGTTGGGTGCGGTGGGGTTCGATGACGCCGCGTTCGGTGACGATTCCGTCGATGAGGTCGTGGGGGGTGACGTCGAAGGCGGGGTTGAAGCCGTGCACGCCAGGCGCCGACATGCTCGTGCCGCTGACCGCGAGCACTTCGCTCTCTGCGCGCTCTTCGATCTCGATCAGGTTGCCGGATGCCAGTCCGACATCGACGGTCGACATCGGGGCTGCCACGAGGAACGGGATGCCAGCGCGCTGCGCCGCCAGTGCCGCGGCGACCGAGCCGATCTTGTTGGCGGTGTCGCCGTTCGCCGCGATCCTGTCGGCGCCGATCACGACGAAGTCGACCAGGCCGCGCAGGATGGTGCTGCTGGCCGCGCCATCGACCTGCACCATGTGCGCGATGCCGTCCTGGGCGAGCTCCCAGCTCGTCAGACGAGTGCCCTGCAGGAGCGGGCGGGTCTCGTCGACGTAGACCATCTCGAGTGCGCCGCGATCGTGAAGCTCCTTGAGCACACCGTACGCGGTTCCCCACGCGGCCGTGGCGAGCGCCCCGGTGTTGCAATGCGTCAGCGCCCGAAGCGCCTTCTTCTCGGTGCGAGCGAGCAGCCAATCGGCACCCAGCCGCGACAGTTCGCGGTTGGCCGCCTCATCTTCGCGAACGATGCGGTGGGCTTCTTCGAGCGCCCGTCCTTCCCCTTCTCGACGGACGGCGTCGACGCGGCTGGCACCCCATTCGAGGTTCACGGCCGTGGGGCGTGCCAGCGCGACGCGCTCGATCTCGGCCGCGAGCCGAGCCTGCCCCCATCCTTCGCGCGCAGCCTGCCGCTCGGCGAGTGCGACTCCGTAGCCGCCGGCTGCTCCGAGAGCCGGTGCGCCGCGTACGGCGAGCCGCGCGATGGCGTCGACGAGCTCGTCGACGGTGCGCAGGTCGAGATATGACTCGACGGCAGGCAGAACCGTCTGGTCGATGATCCTGACGGCGGGGGCGTCGTCCTCAATCCATTCGATCGCTTGAATCATCTTGTCCGGTTCCTCTCGTCGCACGCGTTCGTCATGTAAAGCGAGACGCTACTAGTGATCAGACAACTTAGTCAAGAACTTCTAACAACGTGTATCTCTGACATAATGTCTCACGTCAACCGACCGCATCGTCGCGGCTGGGGTCGCATCTGCAGATCGAGCGATGGAAGGGTTCGCAATGGCACGAAAGGCTTCGCGTGTCGACGCGGTGGCCGCGGGCATCCGTGCGCGCATCGGCGACGGCGCCTACGCCGTGGGGGAGCGCCTGCCCACGGAATCGGAACTGAGCGAGACCTTCGAGGTGTCGCGCCCGACGGTGCGCGCCGCCCTCAGCGAGTTGAAGACCGAAGGACTGGTCCGCACCAGGCACGGCGTCGGAACGTTCGTCTCGGAGCCGCCGGTCGTCACAGCCGGCCTCGAGAAGCTCGAGTCGATCACCGAGTCGATCCGGCGCACAGGGCGCGAACCGAGCATGCGGTACCGCAGCCGTACGATTCGCCCCCTTCTGCCCGATGAGGCCGCGAAGCTCGACCTGACGACGAACGACACGGCGCTCGAGACACGACGCGTCATCCTCGCAGACGACGAGATCGTCGCCTACTCGTACGACCTTCTCCCCATCGGCGTCTTCCCCGAGGGGGAGTCGCCCGACGTGCTCGACGGGTCGGTGTTCGCCTACCTGCGCGACGCCCGCGGAATCGTCCCGACCCGCGCCGTCGCCGAGATCCATCCCGTCGTATCGGAACACGTCACGTGGGACACCGCTCCCGGTCGCAGCGGCCTCGCCCTCCTGCTCGATCAGGTGCACTACGACCAGGACGACCGCGTGGTCGCATACTCTCGCACGTATTTCATCGACGACCGCTACACCTTCTCGATCATCCGGCACGCCTGACACCTCGGATGTTACGAGCTGTTGTACTGTTGTCTAACAACATGATGTCGACTCATCGCCGGCGCCATGGATCAGACCACGTGCCGGGAGACAGCACCCCGGCCAGACACCGGGGAAGCTTCCGATGACGAATCCTCTTTCCACGACAGAGATCGCGCAGCAGCTCATCCGCGCCGGCTCCGAGATCGTCGACTCGGGCCTCGCCCTGGCGAGCGCAGGGAACCTGTCGATCCGCCTGGACGATGACCACTTCATGGTGACGGCGTCCGGCACCTGGCTGAACCGCCTGGACCGCACATCGTTCAGCATCATGGATCTCGCCGGCGACGTCGTCGAGGGGGCGGACAAGCCGTCGAGCGAGTGGAAGCTCCATCAGCGTGCGTACCTGGCCAGGCCGGATATCGGTTCGGTCGTGCATGTGCACCCGGCGCACGCGATTCTGCTCGACGCGCTGGGGCATCCCGTTCGTCTGGTCACGCTCGACCACGCCTACTACGTCGGTTCCATCGGCCGCACGCCGTACCACCCGAACGGCTCGGACGAACTCGCCGACACGGCAGCTGAGCAGCTCGCCGAGCACAACTGCGTCATCATGGGCAATCACGGCTCGACCACGGTCGGTGACGACTGCGACATGGCTCTGCGGCGCGCGCTGAACCTCGAGAACGCCGCAGAGCTGACCTACCGGGCGCTCCTGGCCGGAAACGGCGACCTCGAATTTCCCTGGGGGTCCGAACCGCACCTCCACCACGCCTGATCCGGCTCTTCCATCCGGACGATACGTGGGGGTAGAGTCACCGGATCAGGCACACTGATCACTGTCGAGGGAGATGGTGGCGATGGGTTCACTCCCCGGTCGGAGCGAGATCGACGGCGCCGACGCGAGCCGCATCGGCGATCGCCCCCAGGAACGGGACCAGCGCCGGTGGTCGCTGATCATCGAAGCCGAGCACCTCGCCGAACGCGGGGACGAACCGGACGGCGCGCCCATCACGGATGCGCGCGGTCCTCGCAGCTATGTCACGAGTGCGGGCCCTGCGCCCTCGCTCGGCAGATACGTCATGCTGGCGTACCTGCCGCCGGAGCGCGCCGTCGTGGGCGCTCAGCTGTGCGTCGACTATCTCGGTCGTCGCCACCCCGTCGAGGTCGTCTCACACGGCCGCGCCGGGGCGTTCGATCCGGACGGTTCGCGCATGCGATCCTGACGGATCCGGACTCCCGCTCGCAAGCGGCGCGACCCGCCTCTTGCGCCGGAAAACCCCCGGTGATAAACCGGAATGAGATGGATGTGTCGGACGAGGAGGTCCTCATGTCTGTGAACCCTGATCCACGGATTCTGCTCTACCCGAGGCTGCGGAAGTCACCTTTCTTCCACGCCTCCCGACAGCACGGTGTGGCGATGTACAGCGTCTACAACCACACGTATCACCCGCGCCACTACGGCGATCCGGTTGAAGAGTACTGGGCGCTCGTGAACGGCGTCACGCTCTGGGACGTCGGCGTCGAACGCCAGATCGAGATCACCGGCCCCGACGCGTTCGAATTCACGAACATGCTCGTGCCGCGCGACCTGTCGAAATGCGCCGTCGGCCAGTGCAAGTAAGTGTTCCTCACGGCCGAAGACGGCGGAATCATCAACGACCCCGTGCTGCTGCGGCTCGGCGAGAACCACTTCTGGCTCTCGCTCGCCGACAGCGACGTGCTGCTGTGGGCCCGCGGCCTCGCGATGAACTCCGGCCTCGATGTCACGATCCGCGAGGCCGATGTCGGCCCCGTGCAGGTGCAGGGCCCGCTCGCCGGAGCGCTGATGAGCGAAGTGTTCGGCGCAGGCGTGCTCGACGTCGGGTACTACTGGCTGCGCGAGTACGAGATCGACGGCATGCACGTCGTCGTCTCGCGCACCGGCTACACCGCGGAACTCGGTTTCGAGATCTACGTGCGCAACGCCAGCCGCGACGGCCAGCAGCTGTGGAACAAGATCTGGGAGGCAGGCCGCCCGTTCGACCTCAAGGTGGTCGGGCCGTGCCACATCCGGCGCATCGAAGCGGGCATCCTGTCGTACGGGTGCGACATCACCCTCGACACGAACCCGTTCGAAGTCGGCATGGGCTACGACTGGATGGTCGACGTCGACCAGGAGCCCGACTTCATCGGCAAGGAGGCGCTGCGCCGCGTCAAGCAGGAGGGCGTCTCGCGCCGGATGGTCGGTCTCGAGATCGGCGGCGACCGGCTCGGCACGTTCAACGACGGTTCGATGATCGAGGCGTTCACCGTGCTCGACGGTGAGATGCCCGTCGGCGAGGTGACGTCAGCGTGCTTCTCGCCGCGGCTCGAACGCAACATCGGCCTGGCGATGGTGCCGGTGTCGCTCAGCGAGATCGGCACCGACGTGCAGGTCGCGACCCCCGCGGGGATCGTATCGGCGACCGTGGTGCCCAAGCCCTTCGTCGACCCGACGAAGGAACGACCGAAGCAGTCGATGCGATCAGACGAGGCGGCCGCTTCGTGAGTCTGGCTGAGGAGGAGGCCGGATGAGCGGCGGGCGGCTGAACAGCCTCGAGATCGCCGCGAGGGCCGAGATCCGGCCGATGGAGCAGATCGCCGAGGCGATGGGGCTGCCTGGCGAGTTCGTCGAGCCGTACGGATCAGGCGTCGCCAAGATCGATCTCGCAGCGATCGACGCGCTGCAGGACAGGCCGAGGGCGAAGTACGTGCTCGTCACCGCCGTGACGCCGACGCCGCTCGGGGAGGGGAAGACGACCACGACCGTCGGCCTCGGGCAGGGGCTGCAGCACATCGGACGCCGCGCCGTGCTCGCACTGCGGCAGCCGTCTCTGGGGCCGACCATGGGCATCAAGGGCGGAGGTGCGGGCGCGGGCCGCAGTCAGGTCGTGCCGATGGAGCGGCTCAATCTGCACCTCACCGGTGATATCCACGCCGTCGCCGCGGCGCACAATCAGCTCGCCGCGCAGGTCGACAACCACCTGATGCGCGGCGCGCCATCCGGGCTCGATCCTGCGCGCACCACGTGGCGCAGGACGGTCGACATCGACGACCGCCCGCTGCGCCGTGTCGTCGTCGGACTGGGCGGCAACGGCACGGTGCGCGAGACCGGGTTCGACATCACCGCGGCGTCGGAGGTGATGGCGGCGCTGTCGCTGTCGCGTTCGCTGGCGGATCTGCGCGAGCGGATGGGCCGCATCGTCGTCGGCTGGACGCGCGACGGCGACCCGGTCACCGCGGAGGACATCCGGGCCGCCGGTGCGATGACGGTGCTGCTGAAGCAGGCGCTGCGGCCGAACCTGATGCAGACGATCGAGCACACGCCCGTGCTCGTGCACTGCGGTCCGTTCGGGAACATCGCTACCGGGAACTCGTCCGTGGTCGCCGACCTCATCGGTCAGCGCTGCGGCGAGTTCCTCGTCACCGAGGCGGGCTTCGCCTCCGATATGGGGGCCGAGCGGTTCTTCAACATCAAGTGCCGGGTGTCGGGGCTGGCGCCGGATGCCGCCGTCGTGGTGACGACGGTGCGAGCGCTCAAAGCGCACTCCGGCAGGCACCGGGTCGTGGCGGGGCGGCCGCTTCCTGATGAGATGCTCGCGGAGAACCCGGATGAGGTGCGCGAGGGCGCGGACAACCTGCGCCACCACATCGGCATCGTGCGCAGGCACGGTGTGCCGGTCGTCGTCGCCGTGAACGCCTTCGCGTCGGATCACGCGAGTGAGCATGACGCGATCCGGCGCGTGGCGGCGGAGGAGGGCGCGGCCTGCGCCGTGTCGACGCACGTCGCCGACGGCGGCGAGGGAGCGGCAGAGCTCGCGGAGCTGGTGGTCCAGGCGACGCAGGAATCGGCGCGGTTCGAGTTCCTCTACCCGGAGCAGGCGAGCCTCGAGGAGAAGATCACCGCGATTGCGACTCAGGTGTACGGTGCCGACGGCGTCGACATCAGCCCTGGCGCCCGGCGCGACCTCGACGAGTTCACGCGCCGCGGCTACGGGTCGCTGCCCGTGTGCGTGGCGAAGACGCACCTGTCGCTGTCGGCCGACCCGTCGCTGCGCGGGGCACCGACCGGCTGGCGGCTGCCCGTGCGCGAGGTGCGCCTGTCGGCCGGGGCCGGCTTCGTGTACCTCATCTGCGGCGACATGCAGACGATGCCAGGCCTGGGCTCCGCGCCGGCCGCCGAGCAGATCGACATCGACGAGAACGGGGAGACGGTGGGGCTGTACTGACGAGCCGTCTGCCGCGCGCCCATCCGGGATCCGGGACAATGGAGGCATGGCGGATCGCAATGAGGAACTGTTCACCCAGGCACGTGAGGTCATCCCGGGGGGCGTGAACTCCCCCGTGCGCGCATACGGATCGGTCGGGGGCACACCGCGATTCCTCGCCAGCGCGAAGGGTGCGTACGTCACCGACGCGGCGGGGCGCGAGTACGTCGACCTGATCGCGTCGTGGGGTCCTGCGCTGCTGGGGCACGCGCATCCGGATGTCGTGGCCGCCGTCACGCAGGCCGCCGAGCGGGGGCTGTCGTTCGGGGCGCCGACGGAGGCCGAGAGTCGACTGGCCGGGCTCATCTCGGCCCGCGTGAGCGCCGGCGGACTGAACCCTGTCGAAGAGGTGCGCCTGGTCTCGACGGGCACCGAGGCGACGATGACGGCGATCCGGCTCGCGCGCGGTGCGACAGGGCGCGACCTGCTGGTGAAGTTCGACGGCAACTACCACGGCCACTCCGACGGGCTGCTGGCCGCTGCCGGGTCCGGCGTGGCCACCTTGGCGCTTCCGGGAACCGCCGGCGTGCCAGATGCCGTCGCCGCACAGACGCTCGTCGTGCCCTACGGCGACGTCGGGGCGGTGCGTGACGTGTTCGCGGTGCACGGCGACCGCATCGCCGCGATCATCGTCGAAGCGGCGCCGGCGAACATGGGCGTGATCGAACCGCCAGCCGGATTCAACGCATCCCTCGCCGACATCGCCCATGCCTCCGGCGCACTGCTGATCGTCGATGAGGTGCTGACCGGCTTCCGTGTGCACCCGGCGGGCAACTGGGGGCGCGAGGTCGAGTCGGGTGAGGCGTACGAACCGGATCTGTTCACCTTCGGCAAGGTCGTCGGCGGCGGCATGCCGCTGGCCGCGCTGGGCGGCAAGCGCTCCGTGATGGAGCAGCTCGCACCGTCCGGTCCGGTGTACCAGGCGGGCACGCTGTCGGGGAACCCGCTGTCGGTGGCCGCGGGCATCGCGACCCTCGAGCTCGCAACGGACGAGGTCTACCGCCGCCTCGACGCGGCGGCCGACGTCGTGACGGAAGCACTGACCGACGCACTCGACGCGGAAGGCGTTGCGCACGCGGTCTCGCGGGTGGGATCGCTGTTCGGTGTCGCGTTCTCCGAGGCGAAGCCGGGTTCGTACGCCGCAGCGAAGGCGCAGGACGCGTTCCGCTTCACGCCGTTCTTCCACTCGATGCTGGAGCAGGGCGTGCACCTGCCGCCGAGCGTCTTCGAGGCGTGGTTCGTCACAGCCATGCACGACGACGCGGCGCTGGCGAGGATCACCGACGCGCTTCCCGCCGCGGCAAAAGCGGCAGCTGCGGTGTCGATCTGAGCAGAATCGGAAAGAATGTCCGAGGCCGGTAGTACCGTCTCAGGCATGAGATACGGATTCATCGGAAGCTACGGCAGCCCGCAGCAGCAGGTGCGGCTGGCGCGGGAGTGCGAGGACAGCGGCTGGGACGGCTTCTTCACCTGGGATGGCATGAGCCTCGACGCGGGGGAGTTCGATGCGGGCCCCACGTGGGATCCATTCGCCCTGCTGGGTTCCATCGCCTCCGTCACCGAGCGCATCACGCTGGGGGCGATGGTGTTCGCGGTGCCGCGGCGCAGGCCGTGGGAATTCGCACAGCAGGCGCTCACAGTCGATCACCTCTCGGGCGGGCGCCTCGTGCTCCCCGTCGGCGTCGGAGTGCCGATCGACAGGGCGTTCACGTCGGTTCCCGAGCAGCGCGAGCCATTGCGCGAGAGGGCGCGACTGCTCGACGAGCACCTCGCATGGCTCGAGCGGTCGTGGAGCACTGACACCTTCGAGTTCCGGGGCGAGTTCGTGCGCACCGGTGAGTTCCAGTTCCCGCAGGCGCCTGTGAACGGGCACATTCCCGTGTGGCCGGTCGGCGTGTGGGACGCAGAGCGACCGCCGCGGCGCAGCCTCGACCGCGCACTGCGCTGGGACGGCATCGTGCCGCAGGTGCGCGGCGGCAGCTCGCCGGAGGATGCCGAGCCGACGCCCGCCGACATCGCAGCTCTCGGCGAATGGGTCGACGCGCACCGAGACGGCAGCTGGGGGCCGTTCGACATCGTGTTCCAGGGGCGGCTCGACACCGACCCTGGTGTCGCAGCCGACCAGGCACGGGCCGCGGCTGACGCGGGCGCGACCTGGTGGATCGAGTCGTGGTGGGATCCTGCGACCGTCACTCCGGAACGGCTGCTCGAACGTGCCAAGCAGGGGCCGCCGAAGGTGTGATGCAGGGCTCAGCCGAGCCCGCAGCCCTCAGGCGAGCAGGGCGGTGGTGCGGGGGCCGAGACCGAGTCGGTGAGCAGCGGCCAGGTGCGCGGCGGTGTCGACGTCCTGACGCAGGGTCGACGACGCAGGCACGTCGAGCGGCACAGCACCGGCGTCGAGGTGGCGGGCGTATGAGTCGCGACCGAATCGCAGCAGCTCCGGATGAGCATGTGCCAGCAGCGTCGTTCCCGTGCCGTCCGCATCTGCGACGGCGAGCGCTCGGCCGTTCATCTCTGTCGAACGGGCAGGGGCGCCCGCACGTTCCAGGGCCTCGTCGAGATCGGCGGGGCGCAGAGCGGGCAGATCGCCCAGCATGGCGGCGCTGTACCGGGCGCTCGCTGTGGCCAGACCCGTGGCGATCGCGGCGTTGAGGCCGCCCGCCGGGTCGGCGACCACCTCGACTCGCGGGGCGGTGCCGTGAGCGGTCGACGGGCGCGTGCGCCCCAGCTCGTCGCGCACGCCGACGTCGTCGGTGACGACGATCACCTCGGCGACCAGCCTCGCACCCGCGGCGGCCGCGATCGTATCCAGCGCGATGGCGCGCGCCAGCGCCTCTCGCGCGACACCTGGCACCTCGAGCCGGGACTTGCCCACAGCGGCGGGCTTCACCGGAACGACCAGCGACCACGCCCGCCCGCTCCGGCTATCTGAAGCCCTCGCCGAGCTCACGCGCTGTGGCGCTCGCGAAGGCGCGGCAGAACTTCCTCGCCGTACAGACGCAGGAACGCCTCCTGATCGTGGCCAGGGTCGTGGAACACCAGGTGCGTGAAGCCGAGATCGATGTACCGTTCGATCTGAAGGATGTGCTCTTCGACGTCGTCCGAGACGATGAACCGGCTCGCTGCACGCTCCGTCGGGAGCTCCTGCGCGAGGCGCTGCATCTCCTGCGGGTCGTGCACGCCCATCTTCTCCTCGGGGCTCAGCGCGAGCGGCGCCCAGAACCGCGTGTTCTCGAGCGCCTTCTCGCGGTCGGCGCGGAACGATACCTTCACCTCCATCAGGGTGTCCACGTCGTCGCGGGTCTGGGAGCCCTTGGCGAGTCCGTCCTCGAAGGCGGGGATGAGCGTATCGGTGTACAGTTCGCTCGCCTTGCCGCTCGTGGTGATCCAACCGTCGGCCATCCGACCGGCCAGACGGGTGGCGGCGGGCCCGGATGCGCCGATGTAGATCGGCACGGGCTGAGACGGACGATCGTAGATCGTCGCGTTGTTCACGGAGTAGTAGGTGCCGTCGAAGGTGACACGATCGGACTCCCAGAGCTTCCGGATCAGAGTGATCGCCTCCTTCATCCGCTGGAAGCGCTCAGGCGGCTCCGGCCAGTCGAGCCCGAGGGTGACCTCGTTGAGAGCCTCGCCCGTGCCGACGCCGAGGATCATTCGGCCCGGATACATCGCGCCGAGCGTGCCGAACGCCTGCGCGATCACACCGGGGTGATAGCGGAACGTCGGCGTGAGCACCGATGTGCCCAGCAGCACTCGCGACGTGCGCTCGCCCGCAGAACCGAGCCACGGCAGAGCGGCGGGAGCGTGGCCGCCCTCGTGCATCCACGGCTGCAGGTGGTCGCTGAGGAACACCGAGTCGAAGCCGACCTCCTCGGCGAGCACCGCGTAGTCGAGCAGCTCGCGCGGGCCGAACTGCTCGCTCGACGCCTTGTATCCGAAGCGGATGGGAACGGTCATTGTGCTCCTTCGTGAGTGCGGTACCTATCGATTCTCGTGCGTGCGCATCACCTTGGCGCGCCGGGCGCGCGAGAGTTCACCGACGCGAAATGCGCCGAACCCCGCCCGAAACGAGTGGCCGGGGGATCGACGCGTCGTCAGGCGCATCATGCGGGGGATGTTCCGGATTGGGCAGGAACGGCGGAGAATGCGGTGCGCACGCGGTCGAGCCGCTCGCGGAACGCGGAGACGGTGCTCGGCCAGATCAGCGTGAGGCGGCCGCTGCGCTCGTCCACGTACCAGTTGCGGCATCCGCCGGTGAGCCACGGGGTGCCGGCGGCGAGGGCGTCGACTTCGCGCACCGCCTCATTCTCTGCGGCGGCGGAGACGCGGATCGGGGCTCCGTCGCGCGAGACGAGCTCGGCCATCAGCGCCGCCTGCGCCTCGATCAGCAGCACGGCCGAATTGTGGCCGAGCGTGGCGTTCGGGCCGCCGAGCACGGACAGGTTGGGGAAACCGTGCACCAGGGTCGAGGCGACCGCCGTGAACCCGCCGGACCAGTGCTCGTCGAGCGTGCTGCCGTGTTCGCCCGTGATCCGCGACGCGTAGGGCTGGCGCGTGGCGCGGAAGCCGGTCGCGAGCACGACCGCGTCGGCGCTGTGACGGCTGCCGCTCGCCGCGACGAGCTCGCCGTCGTCGACGGCGGCGAGGGCGCTCGGCTCGAGGCCCACGATGCCGGCGGCGATCGCCGGGTAGAACTCGTCGCTGAGCAGTACGCGCTTGCACCCGAACGCGTAGTCGGGGGTGAGCGCGGCGCGCAGATGCGGGTCGGCGACGTGCGCGTGCAGGTGCGCGAGCGCGGAGCGGCTGGCAGCCTCGGCGGCCGCGGTGTCGCCGGACCGTGAGGCGAAGCGCGCCTCACCCTCCGCGTACAGCTCCGCGCGCGTGTCGGTGAGCGCACCGGCAGTGCCGCGCCATGCGGTGAGTTCGGCGTGCGTGTGCTCGCGATCGCCGCGCGGCATGATCCATGCCGGGGTGCGCTGGAACACCGTCACGGCAGCCCCGAGCCCCGCCAGCGCGGGAGCGAGCTGGATCGCGCTCGCGCCCGTGCCGACGACGGCGATGCGCTTTCCGGCCACGTCGAATCCGTCCGGCCAGCGCGCAGAGTGGAACACCGGTCCGTCGAAGGTCTCGACGCCGGGAAGCTGCGGAACGCGGGGCTCGGTGAGTCGCCCGCAGGCGATGACGAGGTGTTCGCTGCGGATCTCCACGGGTGCTGAGACGGTGATCGCCCAGCCGTCGCCGTCCCAGCGGGCATCGGTGAGCTCATGAGAGAACCGGATGTGCGCGCGCAGGCCGGCGTCGTCGATCACGTGATCGAGGTACGTGCGGATCTCGCCGCCCGGAGCGAACGTGCGCGACCACTCGGGCCACGGGTGCGACTCCAGCGCGTACAGGTGCGCAGGCACGTCGCATGCGACGCCCGGATAGCGGTTGTCGCGCCACGTTCCGCCGGCGGAGTCTGCACGCTCCAGGATCACGAAGTCGTCGTCACCCGCACGCTTCAGCGCGATCCCGGCGGCGATGCCGGCGAACCCGGCGCCGACGATCACGGTGCGCACGGATGAGGGGATGCTCATGCAGTTCCCCCGTCCATGGCCGGGGCGTGAGGGGCGGACGCGGCACGGGCCGCAGCGCTGTCGGAACCGGCCGCCCCGCGCTCGGCTGCAGCCTTCCGCTCGGCGCTCGGCTCGCCGTACGCCGTGGTGCGCAGGCGCAGCGGTCGGAACAGCCGCTGCGCCATGCGGCGGGCCGCGCTCAGCGGCAGCTCCGTGCCCGCCTCGATGCCGGATGCCGGCAGCACGCGCCCGTCGAGCAGCGTGCCGCCGAGGTCATCGCCTCCGCTGGCGAGCAGCTCGGCGGTCGTCGCCGCATCGTGGCGGGTCCACGGGATCTGGATGTGGCTGATGTGCTCGGAGAGCATCAGTCGCGAGACGGCGACCATGGCTCTGTGCTCGTCGATCGCGGACCGTCCCCCGACGAGCGCGACGCCCCCGGACGGTCCAGGCAGCGCGATCGGCACGAACTCGGTGAAACCGCTCGTGCGCTGCTGGATGCGGATCAGGGAGCGCAGATGCGCGATGCGCTCCGCCGCGGTCTCGACGTGGCCGTAGAACATCACCGATGTCGAACCGAACCCGGCCTCGTGCGCCGCCGTGATCGTTTCGATCCAGCGCTCGATGGGAAGGTCATCCGGGGCGATGGCTTCTCTCACGCGCTCCGAGGCGATCTTGATGCCCGTGCCGGGCATCGAATCGACGCCGGCATCGCGCAGAGCGGCCAGCGCGCCCTCCACGCCGAGGCCCGAGCGGTCGGCGAGGTCGCATACGTCCTGCGGCCGGAACGCGTGCAGGTGTATGCCGTCCGCGGCATGCGCGATCGTGCGCGCGATGTCGAGGTAGGCGGTGGCCGGTTCATCCGGATCCACCAGGCCCTGCACGCAGATCTCGCCGAGTCCGAGATCCCACGCGTCGCGCGCGGCCTCGGCGAGGGTCGGGAGGTCGTACGTCTCGCCGTCGGCGCGCATCCCCGCCGCGCGCAGCGTGGCGTCTCCGGATCCGGATGACCGGAACGCGGACGAGGCGATGTTTCGATTGTTCGCGATGCTGATCGCCTCGCCGACCGTGTAGCGGCGCAGATCGTCGGCCGTGCGGACGAGGGCCTCGAGATCGTCGCCCGTCGCCGTGAGCAGCCGTTCCCACTCGGCGTCGTCGAGAGATGCCGGGTCCTGGGCCGCGCGATCGATGACGGCGGCGATGAGTCCGGTGGAGCCGCTGGAGACCAGTACGGCGCCCGCGGCGGTTTCGCCGTTCGCAGGTTCAGCGGACGCGGCGTCGCGGCCCACATTCTGCGCCGACCGGCGCTGGGCGGGATTCGCGCCGACCGGGTCGACGCCCTCGCGCGCGAGGTGGGTGCCTGTCTCGGCGAGTGCGCGCAGCGGGTCGCGCATCTCCGGTGCGATCCAGGTGTCCTCGCGCACGTACTCCGGATGCGCGGTGAGACGCTCGCGCAGCGTGAAGCCCAGCTCGGCGGTGCGGGTTGCGAGATCATCGAGGTGCGGCCACGGGCGCTCGGGGTTGACGTGGTCGGCAGTGAGCGGGGAGACGCCGCCCCAGTCGTCGGCGCCTGCACGCACGAGCAGCTCGAACTCGGCCTTGTCCTGCAGATTGGGCGGCACCTGAACCCGCATCCCTGGGCCGAAGACGAGCCGCGTCACGGCGACGGCAGCCGCGTACTCGAGCAGCTGCGCATCCGGTGCGCCTTGCATCGCCGTGCGCGGCTTGGCGCGGAAGTTCTGCACGATCACTTCCTGGATGTGCCCGTGCCGCTCGCTCGCGTCGCGCAGCGCGATCATCGACTCGGCGCGGTCGCGCACGGTCTCGCCGATGCCGACGAGGATGCCGGTCGTGAACGGGATCTTCGCGCTGCCGGCGTCATCGATCAGCTTCAGCCGCACATCCGGGTCCTTGTCGGGGGAGCCGTAGTGCACCTCGCCCGGAGTCTCGTAGACGTGCTTCGAGGTGGTCTCGAGCATCACGCCCATCGACGGGGCCACGGGGCGCAGCGCGGCGAGCTCGTCCGGCTGCATCACGCCGGGGTTCAGGTGTGCGAGCAGGCCCGTCTCCTCCGTGATGAGGCGCGCCATGGCGCCGACGTAGTCGAGGGTGGATGCGTAGCCGTGCGCATCGAGCCATGCGCGCGCCTCAGGCCAGCGGTCCTCCGGCCGGTCGCCGAGGGTGAGCAGCGCCTCCTTGCAGCCCATCGCGGCCCCGCGGCGCGCGACGGAGAGCACCTGCTGCGGCGACATGTACGAGGGCTTGTGCTTCTTCGCGAGCTGTCCAGGCGTGTCGACGAACACACAGTAGTGGCAGCGGTCACGGCACAGGGTCGTCAGCGGGATGAAGACCTTGCGCGAGTAGGTGATGATGCCCTCGCGCCCCGCCCGGACGAGACCCTCGTCGCGGGCGCGCGAGGCGAGGGCGAGGACGCGCTCGAACTCCGCGCCGCGCGCGTGCAGCAGCGCCTCGGCATCGTCGACGGTCAGGCGTTCGCGCCCGTCCGCGTTCCGCAGCGCATCCGCGACGGCCGGCGATCCCTGGTCGATCGAAGTCACCGCTCCAGTCTCTCACCGCCTTGACCTGCCTGGCCCGTCTCCGGGACTCGACCACCGTCTGACGGCACCGTCCCGGGAAGGCGTGCCAGGATGGAGGAATGGTGAGGTTGCTGCTGGATCAGGCACAGCTCGAGATCGAGCTCTCGGGGGCGGAGCGCGTGCTGGCGCTGCGCAAGGAGAGCGTGCGGGTGCCGCGCGCGGCCATCCGGAGCGTGCAGCTCACCGACGACCCGTGGACGCGGCTGCGCGGAGTGCGACGCCCGGGGACGCACATCGCCGGGCTGCTCGCCGCCGGAAGCTGGCAGCGCACCTCGGGGCGCGACTTCGTGATGCTGCGCGGGCGGGCGCGCGACGGCGTCGTGATCACCCTCGACGATGAGCAGGAGTTCCAGCGCGTGCTGCTGACGACCTCGCACGCACGCGACCTGGTCGCGGCGCTTCGGCTCGACGACGTCGAGAAGGCGGCGGACGTGACCGACCTCGCCGGCCGCGACGACGACTGACCCTCACTCGCTGGTTCGGGTTCGTCGTCTGGCTACTGCTGCTCCTGGTCGCCCTCGCCGAACTCTGCGACGAACGAGTCGAACGCGATCTCCTGCGTTGTGGGCTCCGGCTCGGTGCCGTCCGCGGCGTCGTGCGTCGTCTGCTCCGGCTCCGCATCGGATGCGGCATCCGGCTCGTCAGCTGACGCGTCTTCGTCGCCTTCCACCAGGTCGCCGAGGTCCGTCTGGCTGATCGGCTCGGTCTCGCCGAGGGCGACGAATGCCGGATCGCTGAGGTCCTCCTCCGACAGGCGCGATGCGTTCTCGTCTTCGGACGCCGGAGCGTCGCCGTCGGTTGCTGCCGCGCCCGCCGTCGCGCCGAGGCGATCGGCGAAGCTGGGTCCCGCCGACCACGGGCTGCTGCCGTCGTCCGAATCGGACGCCGCTTCGTCCTGGCCCTCTTCGCGCTCTGGTGCACCCAGGAGCGGGAAGGTCGGGATCTCGCGGGTGGCGTCCTCTTCGTCGTTGAGCAGATGCGCGAGTCGGTCGGCGCCGGGAAGCGGACGCGAATCCGGATGGGCTTCGTCCACCTCTTCCGCCATGGCCGGTGACTGTGCGGCGTCGTCTTCGTCGGTGTGGGTCTCACCGGCGAAGCCGTCGTCGTCTGCAGCTGCTTCTGCAGCTGCGTCTGAAGCGGCCTCCGCCTCGTCCTCAGATTCCTCCGCCGCATCGCTGTCGGCTTCGTCGCTGTCCTGTGCGCCGGTGTCGCCGAAGTCCGCTGTGTTCTCGTCGTCGGCCGCGTGCTCGGTTGCGTCCTCGTCGTCGGCCGCGTGCTCGATTGCGTCCTCGTGCTCCTGCGCGTCGGCGTCCGCGTCTGCGGAGACCTCATCCGCGTGCCCCGTCGCGTCCGCCGAGTCGTCGTCTGCGCGCTCCGCGTGGTCGTCGTGCCCGTCGGACTCGCCGAAAGCGTCCGCGCCCTCGTCATCGGCCGCGCGCGTGGTGTCCTCGCCGGAGCCATCGCCGACGTTCGCGCCGGCGGCGCCCGCGATGCCGACAGCGGCCGCTCCTGCGGC
>NZ_QPGM01000012.1:0-43102 GCF_003335195.1 Microbacterium sp. JB110
TGTCATGAGTCGGGTCGCGCTGCGGTTGCGTGATGGTCGTTGACGTGTGCGGCGCACAGGTCGTCAAAGGTGCCGCGGAGGCAGGACCGAAAGCAGGTGCCGCGATCGGCGCGTCTGCGTCCGAACATCTTGGTGCCGCACAGGAATCCTCCACACCCCCGCCACCCCCATCGGCCGCTCCCCCGACCGGGACTCCCCCGCCGCCAGCACCACAGCCGGGCGCCGCACCCGCTGATGCTCCCGCGCCACCGCCCACGAATTCATCTCCACCGCCGGCGACACCGCCCCCGTCTCCGCCGGCACAGAAGCAGCAAGGAGAACGTTCATGAGAGACGACTACGAGCTGTCCCCGGTGAAGTTCTCTCGCGTGTCCCGACGTGGAATCCTGCTGGGGCTGACCGCACCGCAGCTGGTCACTGCGAGCCTGGCGGTGGCGATCATCATCGGTGCCCTCTACTTCGGTGGCGGGGAGGCGCTCACCTGGTTGAGCCCGGCTTGGGCGAGCGTGATCGCCCTCACCTGGGTGCCCATCGGCGGAAGACGCGCGGTGGAGTGGATCCCCGTGACCAGCCACTGGGCTGCCCGCGTCGCCGCCAAACAGACCACTTTCCGGAAACGGCTGACCAAACCCCGCCCCGCGGGGACCCTCGCCCTCCCCGGCGATGCAGCATCACTCCGCATGCACCTGGACCCGGACACCGAGGCAGTCATGGTGCACGACCCGCACAGTGCGACCCTCACCGCGTTGCTCGAGGTCAGCCATCCCGCGTTCATACTCCTCGATCCCGGCGAGCAGGAACGCCGCGTCCACGCCTGGGGTCGTGTGCTGGCCACCACGTGCCGGTCCAACCACATCGCCCGCCTGCAAGTGCTCGAACGCACCCTGCCCGACTCGGGCACCGGCCTGTCCGAGTGGTGGTCACAGCACGGCCACAACGACGGTTCATGGGTCGCGGGGATATACCAAGAGCTCATCGACCGGGCCGGCCCCGCGGGAGAACGACACGTCACCACGATCTCCCTCGCCCTCGACATGCGTGCCGCGTCCCGCGCGATCCGCTCCGCAGGCGGCGGCATCAAAGGCGCCGCCGCCGTGCTCCGTCAAGAGATGACCACGCTCACCAGTGCGCTGCGCACCGCCGACCTGCGCCCCAGCCGCTGGTACGGGCCCGGACAGCTCGCCATCATGCTCCGCTCCGCCTACGACCCCCAAGTAGCGAGCACCCTGGACCGCTCCGGAAACCTCGGACACGACCTCGCCACCGCAGGCCCCGTCGCCGTTGACGAACGATGGGACAAGATCCGCACCGACAGCGCCCACCACGCCGTCCTCTGGGTCTCCGACTGGCCACGATCACAGATCTACCCCGGATTCCTCGCCCCCCTGCTGCTGTCCAGCGGCATCCGCCGATCATTCACCCTTCTGTGTGATCCCGTCCGCTCTGACCAGGCCGCCCGCAGCATCCGCAAACTCCGTACCGAATACGTCTCCGACGCGGCGCAACGCGCCAAGGCCGGACAGATCGAAGACGCCCAACAATCTGCCGAGTACCAGGATGTGCTCCGGCAAGAATCCGACATGATCTCCGGCCACGGCGTACTCCGCTACACCGGACTCATCACCATCTCCGCGAACACCGAAGCCGAACTCGACAGTGCCATCGCTGCTACCCAACAGGCCGCCATCCAAGCCTCCCTCGAGACACGGTTGCTGGTGGGACAGCAGGCCAGTGCCTTCACGGCCGCCGCGCTACCCCTTTGCCGGGGGATCTAATACGAGAGTAGAACGCGACCTCAGGCGGCGACTCGGGCGATGACCACTTCGTAGCCGAGGTTCTGCAGTTGTCGGATCGCCTTATTCTTCGCATTCTGCGGGTCGAGCCGGGTGTAGTAGTCGGCGCCCAGATCGATGTAAACCGCGCCGTTTCTGAGCATGTGCCAGACCGCGGTGAGGATGGTGTGCTCGATCGCGACGACGGCTTTGATGGGCCCGCGTCGGGCGGCGATGCGCCGGTACTTGGATGCGAGATAGGTGCCTTTGGATCTCGAGATCGACAGTGCTGCGACGCCGAGCGCGGCTTTCAAGTTCTTGTCTCCGGGGCGGGTGTGTGAGGATTTCACCCGACCGGCGGACTCGTTCTGACCGGGGCAGACGCCGGCCCACGACGCCAGTCGCTCCGGGCATCGAACACGGTCATGTCACCGCCGGTCTCCGCGATGATCACGTCTTCGACGATGGTTGACACGCCCGGGATCGTGGTCAACGCGTCCCGGGCGGCGCGAAACCATTCCATCGTGTCCTCGATGCGTACGGTGAGTCGGTCGATGAACGCGATGGGCGTGTCGATCTGGGTGAGATACTCGCCCACCAGGAACGCGTGATGCTCGGTGAACCGGCCATGCAGCGCGGCCTCAAGCTGCGGGATCTTCTTCCGCAGCGCGCCCTTGGCCATTCCCGCGAGCACCTGCGAGTCGTGTTCCCCTGCGACCGGCATCGCCCGCGACGACGTCCCCATCAGCTCGGAGGCCACGGAGGCCACGTTTAATCCCGGTGGATTCCAGGAACTTCTCCAGCCGTCGCACCTGCCGGGTCCGGTCCCGCACCGCGATCGCCCGCGCCCGGGTCAGGTCTGGAGCTGACGGATCGGTTCCGGCGGGAGGAACGAGCCCCGCAGCAGCCCGTGCGCGGCCAACTCCGCCAGTCAGGCTGCGTCCGACACGTCGGTCTTACGACCCGGGACGTTGCGGGCCTGCCGCGCGTTGACCAGCATCATCGGGAGGCGGTCTTCCTTCAGGAAGTAGAACGGTTTCCAACCGTCGCTGGTCGCCTCCGTCACCACCGTCGTCACGTGCTGCGCGGCCAAGAACTCGATCAGCTCCAGGACCTGCCCCACCGTCGCACCCCACGTGGTCACCGCCGTCGTGAACGTCCCGGCATGTTTCCCCGGCACCCGGACAGCGACCTTCGCGTCGCGTTTGAAGATATTCATCCCCGACTCCTTTCCGTCAGGGCCGGCCGCGGAGAAGGACAGTGAGGAAGTTCAGGAAACTAACGCTCGTGCTCAACGGCAACAATTCACGGTTCCATGGAGTCCTTCCGCGCCACGCTAGCCGACAGGCTCACAGGCACCACAGGCAAAACGGCGTCACCGCGACCGACGAGTTCAGCATCCACCCGACAACGCGAGCCAGCAAGAGGTGACCATCGACGACACTCCCGACCCCCACGGCGCGACAGCGCCCCTGGATCGCTAGCCGCGGTAGACCCTAGCTTCGGGATTGGTTCGCCGTATCGCCGAAGGATTCGACGTTGACGATATGTGCGAGGAGGAAGTCGCCGAGGCCGATCACCAGAGGGTGATGAGGATGGCGGTCTTGGCCTGGATGCCGATCGCGAACGCGATGAGCGAGGTGAACGCCCACGCGAGCGTGACACCGGCGAGGTCGGACCAGAATGCCGGGTTCAACGCTCATGCGACGATGCGGATGCGCCCGGCTGCGTGCGTAAAAACGATAGCCCCCACTGCGAGAGAGGCGATGACGGAGACCGAGACCACGAGCAACCCCGCTTTGGTGGCAAACAACGCTCAGTCTTTGCAGCGTGGTCAGGAGCGTGGTGCGGATCTGCCTGCCCGATCCATATTCGCTTCCTGTCCACAGGGGGCCACTCGTTCGCTGTGGAAGACTGAAACGATGGGCACGATGAAGATCGGGCAACGACAGGGTCGTATCGCACTAACCGGGTGCACGGGCTTCATCGGCTCAACCGTGCTGGAGCATCTGGTCCTCGCCAATCTGCCGGTATCTGCGCTGTCCCGACGACGTCGCCTGCACGGTGTCAGAGCGGAGAACGTTGTGGCACCCGAGGGGCTCGCCGATGGAAAGGCGCTCCGGCAGCTCTTGGAGGGCGCAAGGTCCCTTGTCCACGCGGCGAGCTATGTCGGACCCGACGATGTCATACAGCGTGAGGTGAACATCCACGGAACCCACCGGCTGGTAGTCGAGGCACAGCGGCAAGGAGTGGAACGGATCATCTACGTGAGCACGGCCGCCGTATACGGACCGTTCCCGTACAACGGTGCGAAGGAGGGAGAGCTACGTCCCCGCCCAGGCTCCACCCTCAGCGCTTCGCGCGCTCGTGCGGAGGAGATCGTCCTCGACGCTGGCGGCATTGTATTGCGACCGCACCTTATCCACGGTGAAGGCGACCGATGGTTCCTTGGCCCCTTCGCTGCCATGACCGCGACGCTAGGGGCATGGGTCGGCGGTGGTTCGGCGTTGATCTCCGCGATAGGCCGGGACGATCTGGCTCGTCTGGTGGTTGCGCTCACCGCCACCGACCCGCCCGATAGAGTCCTCCATGCCTGCCATCCGGACCCCGTGCGAATCAGAGACCTCGCTCGCGAAGTGCTCCTCTACGCGGGAGTGCCTGTCCCGGACGGATCAATCTCCCCGGAGGATGCCCTCGCTGTGTTCAGCCCGAGAGGCATTCGGGAATCGCAGATGAGGATGGTCACGAGAGACAACTGGCTCGATTCTCAGCGGATCTGGGAACTCACCGGACTGGAGCCGCCGCCGAACCAGTCAGTCAGCCCATCCGCTTTGGCCTGGTACGCCGAGAGATTCCTGACCGCCAGGCGCTAGGCAATCCAGTCGCCGACAGCGGCAACAACCCCGTTTTGTCGCACTTCAACGTGCACTTTCGATGCCTCGTTTACGACTGATGCGACGACAACGGCATCGGACGCGAACTCGACGAACTTAACGAACGATGCTGAGAACCCATTCGGCATCGCCCCTTTGAGGATGATTCCGGCAGCCGAGGACATCGCACCGACCAGCACCATGCCCGGAACGTGGTCGGTCGGATGATCGAAGTAGAACGCATCGGTGTGGTCCCAGGAGAGTGTTCCCTCGATTCCCGTGGTCGACGCAACCACGTCCTTGAGTAAAGCAGCGTCTTCGCGCAACGGCACGTCCGTCGGACGGGGTGCGGACCGACGCAGCACGCGGTACTGCTCCGCGGTCACGCAGCGGAGACGGCCGGACCCTTGGGCTAAGCGAGTGTCGCTTGACCGGACCTCGAACTCTAGGGCCAGCTCGAACGTAACTCCCCGGCGCTTGGTCTCGGAGACTAGACGCGTCTCGCACACCCCGGCGAAAGGACCGAAACGCGGGAAGCAAGGGGGTGCTCCGGCCGTCCAACTGAACGCCAGCTCGTCGATGAGGAACGCCGCGTCCAGGGGTACGTGGAAGTACCTGTGGGCGATCGCGAGGCCGGACTGCCGGAGGATCTCTGCTCCGAGGTGGACGGGCACCCACGTCGATGAACCGCGATTGACATGTTGCCGCGACAGCTGAAACCCGCCCCACCATCGGTCGTCGACTCCCTCGCTGAGGCTGGTCAAGAGAACGCCCGATACAGCGGTTCGGTGCACAAGGCGCCTGTCCAGCGTGCGCTCAAATGTGAGGTCGATCGCTGGCCCCGTTGCTGTCGACATCACGACCCCCTACCCAGCCCCCGTTAGCCTGATGTCAGGATACTAGTCACATGGTCAGTGTGGGGTCGACTGTAGACTCAATCGATACCCCTTAGGGCATGCGCTTGAGCCGCCCAGCAGTACGGTCACCGGCGCGTGGAGGGTCGCGGAGGAGAAGAAAGCAAGGAGATCGCTGTGAAGAAGGCGGACCGCAGGGAGCTGACACGGAGCGCGCTGATCGAATCCGCGGCGATCGAATTCGAACAGCACGGCTATGCGGGGACCGTCCTCAGTAATGTCTCAGACCGACTTGGCCTGACCAAAGGAACCGTCTACTTTCACTTCCCCACGAAGGCGTTGCTCGCCGGTTCTGTTATCGAACATTACTGGACCGCATGGGACGACGATCTCGAGCAAGCAAGGCAGTCCCCGGATTCCCTTGGCGGTCTGCGATCTCTTTCGCGGAAGGTAGCCGAGCGCTATCGGGATGACGTGACCATCCGCGCAGCAGTCCGTCTTATGCGTGAAAGGAACGTGGACGTTCCGTCCAATTACCTGCCGTTCATCGGCTGGCTCAACATCGTGGAGGAGTTCCTGAGCAAAGCCGTCGACCAGCGCGAACTCCCGGAGGGACTAGATGTGAAGGCATACTCGCGTCAGATTGTTGCCACGGTCGACGGGCTCCAGAAGATGGCGGACGATCTTGGCTCGAGATCCGAGCTGCCAGCGATGGTCGAAGAGATGTGGCGAGTGTACGGTCTCGATGAGAAGAACACCTAGACGTCCGTGGTCAGTTCCTCGTGGGCGAGGCGCCGATAGAGGACGCTCCTGGCGACAAGCTCTGCGTGGGTGCCTGCATCGACCACTCTGCCTTCGTCCAGGACGATGATGCGGTCACAGCCCACGACGGTGGCCATCCGATGTGCGATCACGAGCGTCAGCCGATGATCAGACCCCTGGGATATCAGTGACTGCAGCGCCTCCTCGGTGATGGCGTCCACGGCAGACGTGGGCTCATCCAAGAGGACGACAGACGGCTTCGACAGGAGAGTGCGAGCCCAGGCCAACCGCTGCCTCTGCCCGCCGGAGAGGTTGAGGCCGCTCTCTCCAAGAGCGGACCCGAGACCATCGTCCCGACGCGCGATGTCCTCCAGGCCGACATCTGCGAGTACCCTCCGCAGTTCGTCATCGGTGGCGTCATGGGCGGCCAGACGCAGGTTCTCTGACACTGTTCCGCTCAGCGCCGGCGAATCCTGTTCCACGTAACCAATTCTCCGGCGGAGCGCTTCCAGTCCGAATTCGCGCAGCGGCGTCCCGTTGAGGCGAATCTCGCCATCGACGGGATCGTAGAAGCGCTCAATCAGCGCGAAGAGCGTGCTCTTGCCAGCGCCGGAGGGCCCCACGATGGCAACCCTTTGCCCGAGGCTAGCGCTAAAGGTGACGTCTCGCAGGACCGGGCTCTGAGGTGTGTAGGCGAAGTTCACATGGTCAAACTCGAGCCGGGTGACAATCGCGTCGGGCTCGGCATCGCCTTGGTCGATCTGCTCCCGCTCATCCTCTTGCTCGGTGATTTCCCGGATGCGGTTGAACGACGCGATGGCGACCTGGATCTGGCTGAATACTCCCATCATCTGGCTGATTGGATTCGTGAGGAGGAACAGGTACAGGACCATGCTCATGAGGGAAGCCAGCGGAAGGGCACCCGAGGCTACGCGGAGTCCGCCGATCGCGATCGTCGCAACGAATGCGCCCTGGATGCAGATCGTAAGGACCGGCTGCACCAGCGCCTCGAGCTTCGCGATCCGCTTCGCCGATAGAAGCACGTCCGCGACTGATCCGGCGGCGACCTCGTTCTCCCTCTCCGTCGCCGAAGAAGCTCTGATTGTTCTCATGCCGTGCAGTGCGCGTTGGACCGCGCCCGCCATCGTCCCCACGCGGTGCTGCATCTCGTAGTTTGCCGGCCGCAGCTTCTTGGCGAGAAGGACCGAGATGACCGTCCCAACGCTGATCATCGAGAGCGCGACGACGAGCAGAACAGGGTCGAGAATCCACATGATGACAACGGCCGCCACAAGCATCACCGCTGACGACAGAACCTCCACCAATCCCGAAGTGACCACGGACCTGATCAGTGCGGCATCGGAGCTGATACGTGAAATCAGATCGCCGTACGAGCGCGTGTCCAGGTCTTTCATCGGAAGGTGGAAAAGCTTTGCGAGGTACGAACCTCTTATCGACGCCACGATGGACTCGGACCCTGATCGGAGAAGGTAGGACTGCACGCAGCTCAGCAGGGCGGCAACTACGGTCAGACACAGCAGAAGCGTGGCGGGCCCAACAACCGACGCCTGGAGCTCGGCGGCTCCGATGACTTCCTGGACCAGTAGCGGCTGCACCACAAGCAGGCCTGCCACGATCAGGGAAAGCAAAGCAGCGAAGCCAAGACGGACCCGAGATCCGGCCGTGAACGGCAGAAGGTCACGGAGCCTCGCCGTAGTCCCGTCAGGCTTGTTCGCCATGTGTGATCCTTCCGGCCAAGGCCTCGGCGCCATTCGCGGCGCGTACCCCGGCACAACGAAATGCAGCGGCAACGATGCGACTGGCTGCTACCTGGGATGCTATCGCTTCACTTGCTATGTGGCTAGTCAATATGTGACACTGGGCGCGAGAAGGAGCCGCCATGGACGGGGACGTTGAGCGCTACGCACAGCGGCAAGGCCGCTTCTTCGCCACGCCCGGCGACGCCGCCGACGACTCCAAGGAGTTCACCGTCACTCTCCCGGCGGACTGGACTTTGGACCGGGGCGCGGAGTGGGTGATGGCAGGAGCGGCAAGCTCGAAGGGCCCTGCTCAGGGCTGGAAGGTCCACATTAGCTCCACACCCGATCTAGCCGACAGCTGTCTCAGCGCCGTTTCCACAATCTGTGTCGCTCTGGGCATTCCTTTCAAGTTTCTGTCCACGGAGGCCCGGCTCCGGTTCCGAAACGGCAAGACCTGCCCAAGAGGACATGCCGGCAAGTTCCTCACGATCTATCCGCACGAACGCGACCTCGCCAGTCTCCTCACGCTCCTTGAAGACGGCTTACGTGACCATCGCGGCCCATACGTCTTGAGCGACCGCCGCTGGAAAACAGCTCCGGTTTTCCTCCGCTACGGCGCCAATGTCCCCCTGTTCACGACCGACGACGACGGGCGCGAAGTCCCGGCGCTACGGCGCCCAGACGGCGAGCTCGTCCCCGACGAGCGCGGACCATACTTCAACTCACCCGAGTGGGCGGAGGCCCCAGAAGCCCTCCAAGACTGGCTCGTGGCGTCCAGCGACGACGAGGCGCCCGCGCCCTTCGAAGTGGAGAAGGCGGTGAAATTCTCCAACGCCGGCGGGACCTACGTCGCTTCTTTCCCGACCCTCAACAGACAGCGAACACTGCTCAAGGAAGCACGTCCACATGCAGGCCTTGACCACAACGACCGAGACGCAATCGATCGTCTTGTATACGAGTATGAAGTCGTGTCCGCTCTCAAGGGACTCGCTTCCATCCCGCTTCCAGTCTGGCGGGGGCGGGTTTGGGAGCACGAGTACGCCGCGTACCGCTTCGAGGAGGGCATCTCGTTGCGAAAGTGGGTGGTTGCTAACTATCCGATGCACCGGAACCACCGGGACGAGGGACACGCCTACCTGACGGCGGCTAACAGGATCTCTGCCCAGCTCGTCGCGGTCATTGAGGGCATGCACAAACTTGGGTGGGCTCATCAGGATATCCATCCAGACAATGTGATCGTCGGCACCGATGAGGCCGTCACTCTCGTTGACCTCGAGTACGCCGTACCCCTCGACGGTCGGACGCGGTTCCAGGACGTGAGGGCCCTCGGGTTCGGGACACCGCTGGCTGCCCTCCCCGAGGAGATCGATGCCTTCGGTCTTCGACAGACTCTCTCGTTCATGCTCCTGCCGCTGATCTCGGAGTCTGAGCTATGCCTGGACTTCACTCGCCAGACCCGTCGCTTTGCACCCAGGATATTCGGTCCTGATGCGCAGGGCGGAATGGAGCAGCTCCTCCGTGTCATTGAGCGCTACGACGATCGGGTCGGTGCCGCGACGGGAAAGCCGCTCGATGAGGACCTAGACGCACAGAACGCTTTCCCCGCCGATCTGCAGGAACTTCGAGACGCAGCCTCAAGAGGTCTGGGCTGGATCGCAGCCCAGCGACCTGCTAACGGAAGGCGATGTCCGATCCATCCTTACGGTCTCGCTCGACCCAATCTCGGACTCGCCTACGGTGACGCCGCCATCGAGTGGATTCGAGGTATCGCTGACCCAAGATCGGTTGCCGGGGAATCGGAGTACCTCTGCGCTCATCTGCGCCGGATCGCGGATGATCCGGCGCTCCCCGTTGGCCTTTTCAATGGCGTCACCGGAGACTTGCTTGCCTTGTCTGCGGCCGACAGTGAAGCCGTCGGGCAAGTGCTGGTGGAGGCCGACGAGCTGGTGCAACGGCTCCTCGAATCTACTGGAACACGGATCTACGACGGGTCCCCCGGAGTCCTTCTTGGGCTCCTCCGGCTCGCCGGATGCATCACAGGAGCAGACGCTGTTCGGCTCCAGGCGAAGGTACTGGACACCGTGCGCGATCTGACACACGCCTACGACCGAGACCCGAGCGCGTTTGCGCCTCTAGGCAAGACGCACGTCAACCGTGGCAACTCTCCAGATGTCCTGAGATCTGGCCTGCTGTTCGGCCATCTCGGGCTGGCATGGCTGTTCGCCGAAGCAGCGGCGGCCAGCGGAAACGACCGGCGCCTTGTCGACTTCGCCAACGCAGCGATGCTCCACGAACTCAGCAGCTACGAACCGGACGGCAAGTCCGGTTCGTTGCAACTGCTCGAGGGTAATCGCCTGGTTCCATATCTCGCCACGGGTAGCGCCGGATTCGGTTGCGTTTTGGACGTCCTCGATCGAGCAGACGTCGCTTCTGAGGTCTCTGAGGCTGTTCCGCAGCTGTGGGAGGCAACCAACGCCCTGTTCTGTGTGTTCCCCGGCCTTCTCTACGGGCACGCGGGCCTCGCACTTGGCGGGGCAGGGCTTGCACGCCACTTGGGGACCTCTGACGACATCGAACGTACCCTTCCGGAGCAGATAGCGCTTCATGGGCTCGCGCTCCGACCCTCCCAGCAAAAGAGATCGTTGGTCTTTGCGGGCGACTCGGGTCTCCGGCTCACTGCCGATCTCGCCAGTGGCAGCGCGGGGATTGTCCTCGCACTGGACCAACTCACTCGCGGCAGCGCTGATTTCCTGCCGTATCCCAGTTCCCGTCGCAACCGCGTCGGTGAACCGGAATCAGCCATGGAAGGGAGGTGAATTTAGCCATGAAGAAGATCCTCGAAATGCAGGCGATCTCCGTCGAGACGGAGACCGGCAGCCTCGACGACGCTCAGTGGAGCCTGGCCAGTTACTCGTACTGTAACGGCTTCCCCACGAGCTGGGAGAGCTACCACCACTGCTGATGAGCAGTGATCCCAGGTACCTTGGGAGCGCTCCGTCACAGCGGAGCGCTCCCAAGGTGCTCACCTACGATGATTCGTGGCGAGGAGAGAGCATATGACGGCAATACGAGCTTCATCACTGGTAAAGGGCTACCCGGCCGCAGGCCGAACGGTGCGGAACGTGGTTTCGAACGTGAGCCTCACCGTGGAGGATGGCGAGCATGTCGTAGTCGTCGGCCCTTCAGGATCAGGCAAGTCGACTCTCCTGTTCTGCCTCGCCGGCCTCGAGACACTGGACGACGGCTCGCTCTGGCTCCTCGGCAACGATGTAGCAACGATGTCGCGGGATGTACTTGCGCGTCTCCACCGCAAGAGAATCGGCTTCGTGTTTCAAGACTACAACCTGGTCCAGGCGCTAAACGTCCGGGAGAACGTCGCACTGAGTTCCCGCCTCTCAAGCGAAAGTCCAGACTGGACACAGGTGGCGGAGGCGCTTGAAGCCGTCGGCTTGGGTGGTTTCGAGAAGGCCTGGCCTTCCGCTCTGTCCGGAGGCGAGCAGCAGCGAGTCTGCATCGCGCGGACACTATATTCATCGCCGGAACTCGTGTTCGCCGATGAACCTACCGGCGCGCTAGACCAGAAGAATCGGGCCATGGTCCAGGCCCAGCTCGTGGGCTTGCGACGACGTGGGACAACCCTCGTCACCGTCACCCACGATTTACAAGTCGCAGCGACGGGGGACCGCGTACTGGTCCTTGTCGATGGCTCCATCTTCGCCGAGTTGCGGGCGCCGTCCCCAGAGGAGATCCTCTCGGCGATCTCTTCTGCCGAAGCGGACAGCATCGAAGGCGCGGCCTGAGATGTTTCGGCTTTGGCTGGCCACCCTGCGCGTCGACACCCTAGCGGTTGTCGCGCCTTTGGCCGCGACTCTTACATCCGCGGTGTTCGTGCAGTTGTCACTGTTCTTCCTGATTGGTGCCCATAGCCCGGCCGTCGAGGCACAACTTGCGGCCGTCTCCTATGGCAGCTCATTCCGCGGATTCATCACCGTGATCGCCGTCTACATGATCGTCGTCGGCGTCGGCCTACCTGTAGTGGTGACCCAGATCTCCTTGGGTCGCATGCTGGTTCGGCTCCGCGTGCAGACGATTGGGCAATGGCGTCTGCTGGGAGCGACCTCGTGGCAGATCCGACGCGTGATGTTCGGCGAGCTCTACGCGATCACCCTGATCAGCACGGCGTTGGCAACTGTCCTAGCCATCCCACTCGCAGAGCCCGCCACAAACGTTGTCATGAGCATGACTGACTACGACATCATCGTGGAACCTGTCGTGGGGTCGACAGCGCTGGTATGGAGCCTCGTGATCATGCTGACGCTATGCACGCTCGGCGCTCTCGGCCCCGCCCGAACGGCAGCTCGGGTCTCGCCTCGGTCTGCCCGACGGGACGACGTCTCCAGCGGCTCACGGAAGACACGAGTGATGGCCCTCGTCATTTCTGGTCTCTGCCTCCTCGCAGCGATCGCGACGGCTGCGTCTTTCCTCGTCGGATCGTCTCCAGCGCCGGGGACGAATGTGCTCCTGATGAATGCGCTCTTGGTCGCATCAGTTGCGACGGGCGGCACTGCGGTTCTCGGCCCAATCGTGAGCCTGATCACAAGGCCGCTACGCGATTCCCGGCGGGCGTCATTCTTTCTCGCGGGCCACACGGCCGCAGCGAGGGTACGCACCTCCGCCATTGTCTTCCTGGCGCCATACATTGGGGCGGCCCTGCTCGGAGGCTTCATCAGCGGATCTCTAACATACGCGCGAGCCGCAGGCTTGGAGTCTGGGACCTCAAGTCTCTTGCAAGGGCTCGTGTTCTATGGCCCTGCAGCGGCCATCGGCCTTATCGGTGCGCTCACCGCGGTGGTCGTCCGCGGCCGTCCCGACGCCCGCGGACAGGCGCTCTTGACGTCCGCAGGAGCCGATCGGCGAGCCCTCCTCACCGCGCCGGTCATCGAGACAACGCTGTACTTCGCGCTGGCCGTCGTGCTCACCGCGGTCAGCGTTGTGGGGCCTGCAGCCCTCTACGCACTGTCGCTCGCAAGGGCTGGCAGCAGCGGTGCTCTCGTCGTCTCGGTGGTGCCGCCGCTGATATTTCTCATCCTCGCCTTCATCCTCGTCGCAGGGGTACTCGTCGGCCCGGCCCGGGTCGTTGGAAGGCAGAGCGTCAGAGAATCACTCAGGACCACGACGTGACTAGCGATACAGCCGATACTCCTGCGTCGAGGATCTCCGAGTTAATTCCTCGGGCATTTGTCGATCCCGTCGGCGGACCGTACGCGGCCTTTGCAGTCCGGATTTCAGCAGGGAGTCGACACGATCCTGATGGGGCGTCCGGAACAGCTCATCTCGTCGAGCACCTGGTGATGAGGAGTGAGCCGTCGTCCGGCCGCGAGCCATATGCGACATACCTGGCCCGCGTGGGCGCTGAACACACGATTGTGACCACCCGCGAGGTAATCGAGCTTGCGGCCGTCATGCCCTCGGACCGACTTGAGGAAGTCGTCTACGCGACCATGGATGTCCTCATGGACCCACGGAGCGTCGATCAACCAGGCGCCGTCAACATCGAGAGGGCGGTAATCCAGGACGAGATCATGAGGCACTCCTCCGATCGGCGAGACAGCACACTGCTGCAGGTCGCCATCCGCTATCTCGTTTCCGCCGAGCCGTCGTTCTGGATGTCGCCTCTGGGCTGCGAAGAAGACATCGGTAAGATCGAGGGCGCCGAGGCGCGAGCTTTCGTCCGCGCGCATCTGCATCTCTCGACATCGCGATGGAGTGTCCTCACAGCGGAGAAAACTCTTTGGCAAGCGCTTGACTCTTCCGATGAGGGTCAAACGGACAGCCAGTCCTGGCCGACGTCGATGATCTGCGCCGAGGAACTGGATGGTCGAGGGATGCTGGCATTTCGCATTCCGCGCGTGAGCGACCTCGCTCACGACAAGTGCGCGAGTGCGCTTAGGTTCATCGCAGCGCAGCTCCCGGGCGAGCTCCGAACCCGGCTGTCGATCGTGCCTTTTGAGAACCAGGCCAGCGTCGCGGTCCTGCTCTATTCGGGGCCCGTGTCGTCGGGCGCTGTGCGATACGAAGTCACCCCTGAAGACCTATTGGGCGTTCTCGATGACGTCAGTACCGAGTTTCTGAGAGCCGCAGCCGCGCGCTCGCGCTTCCGAGCGCTGCAGCAGGGCAACGACTTGCGCGAGAGGGCGAAACGGCTGGTCCGAGGACAGACGCCGACCGTTCCGCTACGTGGCGGGAATATCCGGGATCTCGATCGCAAGGATCTTCTTCGCGATCTCGGCGTGGACGCACTAGCGCCCTGGCTGCGCACCAACGGTCCGGTGGGCGGACGGAGCGCTGCGTCGTGACCCTCGCAGACATCCTCACCGCGGCTCGCTCAACTGCACTAGGCCCGAGACAAACCGCCATGCACTTGGAGAGCTACCACCGGGACTTTACGACGATGATCGCTCAGTTGCACCTGCCGTGTAACCTCGACGATCAGGCATCGATTTCCCTTAGACCTGTTGCCGAGTTAGTAATCCACAAACGGCTTCGTGAGCGCTGCGCTGAGGATTCCCTCTGGAACGGCGGTGGTGATGTGCGCCTGAGTTACGACTACCGCACCGTCAGGTGCGAGGTAGAAGTACCGGCATACTTTGCTAGGGCCACTTGTGATTCTTTGATGGAGGCTGTGAGCGCTCCTGTCTCCGCAGCCGAGGCGTCGGCCTGCTGGGAGGCCGAACGCGAGTCGCCGCCGCGCCCGCTCGATCATCTCAGGTTCGCAATCCAGGGGGCCCTCTTTCCAGACCGCCCACGTCTTGCTCTCCCGCCAGGCGCGCTCTGCGGCATTCCGATAGATGTGGTCTCACGCACCATTTCGGCAGCGAACATCTGCCTTGTGTCAGTGGGCGGGCGGGAACCGTGGCGCACGGCTGGCCTGCATGCTGAGCCTTTCGTCACCGCCACTTCATCGGCACCCTGCTGGTCAGCCCCAGATCCGCTGGGACCGACGGTGCGTGTGGGACGCACATTCACGGATGGGCGGATGGGACGCTTGCTGGTCGCCTTTCGGCTCCCCGGCCCCTCGCACGCCGAGTGGCCTCTCTCATTGCTTCTGCACGCAATGCTCGGCTCTGGGACGGCGGGACGGGTGAACCATGCCCTTCGTAAAGGACGCGCCGCATCGTACGGTGCGAACGTGCAGCTCGCCGTGCTCGACCAGGACGCCGTACTGGTCGCAGAGGTGCAATGCGATCCGCGGCGAATGAGCGACGTCATGGAATCGCTGGAAGAGGCTCTCTTCCCGGACGAGATCGCCGAGTCCTGGGCGGAATTCGCCCAGGACTCGGCGATCTCCCGTCTTGAGATGCTCGCTCTCTCACCCGGCAGACTCGCGGACGCCATCGCAAGTTCCATAAGGTTCACCGGGACGACCGCCGGGCTCGAAGCAACACCCTCGCTCCTCGCGGGCCTCACGATCGATGAGATCAGAGGATTCGCCAGACAATACCTGACCCAGCGGCGGGTCCGCGTCGGCATTGAGGGAGGCATCCCAGAGGGTGCAGATGCTCAAGCCGTTGTGATGGAGAGTTTCTTCCGTGGCGCATGACGGCTGTCGCGGACGCGTGAACCTTGCCAGCCACATGTCTTAATTGGCGTATATACGCTACAGAGCTTGGCATGCGCGGCGATGAAGGACTCGAGCGTGTTCGGTCAGAACGGGCCGCCCTTCTCATCATTCGGGGCGAGGCGTGGTCAGGTGGTCTCTCTGGGGCACCTTCTGTGAGCACCTGTTGTTCTCACGGAAGGCTCCCGCATGCCACAGCCCCCCAAGCACGCTCTGCACACCTCGTCGCTGGTATCGCCGCCGCAGGAACCGTTCCGGTCCAGGAAGGCGCGGCGTAAGGCTGCCGAGCAGATCCGCGTTGAGGCGCAATCGGCCAGCCGTTCTGCTGCCCAGGTGAGAACAGCGGCCGAGCGTGCCGAGGCCCGTGCTACCCACTATCTCCCGCGTGCGGGAGAGTCGGGCCCCGCCGCGCTGCGATCATGGCGTAGGTTCCGGGTGCCAACGCATCAGGACACCTCCGCGGCGCTGGCGGGCGCGTACCCGTTCCTTGCCGAAGGGGGTTTGGGCAGTGAGGGCGTGTTCGTCGGGCAGGATCTGTATTCGTCGGCGTCGTTTGTGTTTGATCCGTGGACGCTGTACCAGCGAGGTCTGATCACGGCGCCGAACGCGGTGCTTGCGGGCATCGTGGGGTCGGGGAAGTCGGCACTGGCGAAGAGCCTGTATACGCGGTCGATCGCGTTCGGGCGTCGCGTGTACGTGGTTGCGGACCCCAAAGGGGAGCACACGGGTGTCGCGGAGGCCGTCGGCGGACGGGCGATCCGCCTGGGTCACGGGTTGCCGGCCCGGCTGAATCCGCTGGATGCCGGCTACCGTGCCGGCGGCCTCTCGGATGCGGAGTGGCACACCCAGGTGTCCTCCCGTCGCCGTGACCTGGTGGGCGCCCTGGCGGAGACCGTGCTGGATCGTCCGCTGACGCCGGTGGAGCACACCGCGATCGATATCGCCCTCCGCTCCGCGGTGGCATCGGCAGAGGTGCCGATCCTGCCGATGGTGGTGGAGCGGATGCTCACCCCCGACGACCAGGAAGACGACCGGCTCGAAGAAGACGGCCGGATGGTCGCGCACGCACTGCGCCGACTTGTGTACGGGGACCTACGTGGCATGTTCGATGCGCCCTCGACAGTGCAGTTCGACCCCACGTTGCCGATGATGTCGCTGGATCTGTCACGGGTGTCGGAGTCGAACACGCTGATGTCGGTACTGATGACGTGCTGCTCCGCATGGATGGAGTCCGCCCTGCAGGACCCAGACGGCGGTCAACGCTGGGTCGTGTACGACGAGGCGTGGCGGCTGATCGGGCACGCAGCGCTATTGCGGCGGATGGATGCACAGTGGCGGCTGGCGCGCCACTTCGGCATCGCGAACCTCCTCATCGTCCATAAGGTCACGGACCTTGAGACCGGTGGAGATCAGGGGTCGATGCTGCGTGCACTGGCGTCGAGCCTGCTGGCAAACTCTGAGACCCGCATCGTGTACCGGCAGGAATCCGATCAGGTCGAAGCTACCGGGAGGCTGCTCGGACTCACCGGGACGGAGCGTTCCCTGCTGCCGGGGATGGGCACCGGGCAGGGGCTGTGGAAGATCAAGGAGAGATCCTTCGTCGTGCAGCACCAGCTGCATCCGGGGGAACTGGAGATGTTCGATACTCGAGCTCGGATGGGCTGACTGCCATGCGTCGGAAGTCCGAAAACCCACGAAATTCTGCGGAAATCTCCGTCCCTGTCACTCTACCCCTGGTGGTCGCAACCGTCCAGGAAAGCGGGAAAACCCATGTCGCTGTCGACGGGATCATGCTCTTGGAAGGCCCGATAGAGCGGGACGCGCTGGGGCGGGTGCTGTCGGCGATCGCGGAGGACAAGCAGTCTCCGATCCGTGCCGAGGTGCACGAGGCCGGCGGGCGCGTGTTCGCGGACATCATCACCCCGCCCGCGCCGCGCTCCCGGTTCGCTCCCCCACCGAACCACCCGGCGCAGGCACCCGCACCTGCGCTGCCGGCGTTGGTGGAGTTCTACGGGCAGGGGTTCGTGCCGGGTGAGGATGTCGCGGTTGCGGTGATCGTGTCGCGCACGTCGGCGGCAGGAACAGGGTTTGCACGGGCGCTGATGGAACGCGGGCAACTTCGGGGGCCGGTGACGGATGTGCTGCTGTTTGGGGAGATCTCCGGCACGATCGTGCGGCAGGGGCCGGAGCGGTGAACCGGTCAGCGCCGCGTCCGGTGAACGATCATCTGCTGAACATCGGTATCGGGCTGATGGTCGCGGGGTTCGCGTTCGCGTTGATCCTCCGCGGCGCGGGCACCGCCGCCGCCTGGCTCTCCGGTCTTCCCCTCCCTACCGCGGGGATGGCAGCCGGGCTCGGGGTGTTCGCCGACCCCCTCAACCCCGGCAGACCCCTCGGTGTCGACGGGCTGCATCCGCTGCTGTACTGGCTGGTCGCTGCGGTGATGCTCACGGTGGTGATCGTGCCGGCCGTGTGGGGATGGGTCCGGTGGCGCGGCCGGGCAGAACAGGCCGACCCGCGCAGGCTGAAGGGCACGGCGACCGCGATGGAGATCGCACAGGCCGCGTCGGCGAAGACGCTCGTGAAGCGGGCCTCCACGTTCCGTCCGTCGCTGAAGGACGCGGCGGCGGCGGATGTCGGCTACCTCCTCGGGGTATCGCGGGGGCGGCAAGTGTGGGCGACGGTCGAGGATTCGATGCTCGTGATTGGGCCGCCGCGTTCGGGAAAGGGCATGCATCTGGTGATCAACGCGATCTTGGATGCACCCGGCGCGGTGATCACGACCAGTACCCGCCCGGACAATCTCACCGCCACCCTCACCGCCCGCGAGAAGAAGGGCCCGGTGGCAGTATTCGACCCGCAGCAGCTGGCGCCAGGCATCCCGTCTGGGCTGCGATGGTCGCCGGTGCGGGGTTGTCAGGACCCGTTGACGGCGATGATCCGCGCGACCGGGCTGGCGTCGGCGATCGGGTTCGGCGGCGTCGACAACGGCGGCTTCTGGGAGGGGAAGGCGCGCATGGCGATCCAGGCGCTGCTGCACGCCGCAGCGCTGGATGGACGGGACGCCCGCACCGTGTCGACGTGGGCGCAGTCGCCGACCACGGCAGGTGATGCGGTGCGGATCTTGCAGGCACACCCGCGGGCGGCGGACGGGTGGGCGGAGTCGCTGGAGTCGATGATCCAGTCCGACCCCCGCACCCGCGACTCGATCTGGCAGGGTGTGTCCCTCGCGTTCGGGGCTCTCGCTGACCCGCGCGTTCTCGACACGGTCACCCCGGGCGAGGACGAACAGTTCGACCCGGAGAAGTTCCTGCAGGCCAAGGGCACCCTGTACCTGCTGGCGACCGGCGCCGGGGCGGGCGCGTCGGCGGCGCTGGTGGCGGCATTCATCGAAGATCTCGTGGAGACCGCCCGCCGGATCGCGGCCCGCTCCCCCGGCGCCCGGTTGGACCCGCCGATGCTGATGGCGCTCGATGAGATCGGGAACCTCTCCCCCCTCCCGTCTCTCCCCACGCTGATGGCGGAGGGAGGCGGGACGGGGATCACGACAATGCCGGTGCTGCAGTCCCTCGCGCAGGCGCGGGAAAAATGGTCGGAGAATGCGGCGAACGCGATCTGGGATGCGTCGATCGTGAAGATCGTGCTCGGCGGGGCATCGAACAGCCGCGACCTGCACGACCTGTCACAGCTGGTCGGGGAACGAGACGAGGAGACCGACTCGGTGACCCAGGACGCCTACGGCGGGCACTCCTCGCAACGCTCGATCCGGCGGGTGCCGATCCTGCCCCCGGACGTGCTGCGCACGATGCCGTTCGGCACCGGGGTCATTCTGCTGCGTGCGGCCCGCCCGATCATCACCGACCTGCGCCCCTGGACCAAACGGGCCGACGCCGACGCCCTCAAAAAGGCCCGCGGCATGCTGGAGTCACGGCTGCAACAAGGACAATGACGGCACCCCGGGGTGGGGGACGGCGGGCACCTGAAGATAACGGCGCGACACGGCGCCCGCATCTGTGAGGAGTTTCCCCATGTCTGATCTTCATGTCCAGCAGTCCCTGTCCGGGTTCATCGCCTCGGACCCGCGGCTGACGTACACGCGCTCCGGCGATGCCCGCTTCTACGCGAAGATCGGGCAGGAGCATTACCGGCGCGAGACCGACGGGTCGTTCACGAAGCTGGAGACCACGTTCCACGACCTGGTGCAGTACCGGAAAGCCGCCGAGGAGGCGGCGGCTCGGTTCCAGAAGGGCGACTGGTTCCTCGCCGAGGGGTACGTCAAGACCTACACCTCCGCTCAGGGCACTGAGCAGGACGAGTTCGTGGCGAAGAAGCTCGGCCACGACACCGCCCGCACCGACTACGAGGTGACGCGGAAGGAGCGGGAGCCGTCGAACGCGGACAAGGCGACGACGATCGCCACTCAGCTACAGGCCGCGCAGGAGGCGACCGACCGTGTCGCAGGCACCACCGACCCCGCTCCCGCGCAGCCCCGTGCAACCGTCACCGGCGCTGCCCCCGTCCCGCAGTCCGAGACGGTCAGCCTCTGAGCTGTCGGCCCCCTGTGACCGCTGGTGGCGGCCTGTCGCTCCCCCGCCCCGTGCCGGGCCGCCACCAGCCTCCTCGTCCCCACTCGCATGGAGGTGAAAGCGTGCGCTCTTCGCTCTTCCGCCCGTCAACGGGCGAAGCTTCGGTGGCGCTGTCAGAGAGGCAGCGTAGTCTGGTGTCGTCCAGCCCGCTCCCTCACGGGGGCAGCTGCTGATGGCGCGACGCAAGCGTCTCGATCCTGCCCAGTACGGGCAGGTCGAACTCGATCTTTGGGGACTGGACGACACCGCTGCACAGGAACACGTCACTGTCGGCGTCAACGCCCCCCAGGCGACCGCCCCCGCGGATACCGCGGGGGCGGGGTCGCCGCAGATCGAGGAAGGAGCAGACGATGACGCACTACCAGACACTCGCCCGGCAACACTGGACCCGATACGCCCCCGCCCGGGTCGCAGCGCTCCCGAACCCAGACGAGTTCTTCCAGACCCTGGGCCAGGAAGTCCACCACCAGGTGACCGCCCTGACAGTCCAGCTGGCGGGACCAGACGTGCCGGAGGAGAGCTACCTGGAGAAGGTCGGCCGGCTGAGCGCGGCACGCCTGCAGGCGGAGGAGTTGGTGCTGACGGAGCTGGTGTGGATCACCAGCCCGGAGACGACACCCGTCGAGGATCGGGAGGCGTGGGAGGCGGACCGGACCTCGGACTCTTGGCTGGCCTCGTGGGCGGAGAGGATCCAGGACTCCCGGGAGGATCAGACCCCCGCAACAGAGGAACTGACCGAGCTCGCCGCCCAGTGGATGCTCCCGGCGGTCTTTCTGGAGGCCCTGCTGGAAGCGGAGTTCCCGGCCCAGTACCTGACCGAGCAGTCGGAGCTTCTGGCTCGGGCGGCGGATCGCCGCTACCTGAACCGGTAGCTCCCGACCCGCCCACCCCGTCGCTTCTGGATGCGGCCGGTGGGCGGGCGTTCCGTCCGGTCTCGCAGGAGGATCTCGCCCCATCGGGGGCGAAGGGCCGCTTCGACGCGAACCTCGACGCGATCACGGTCGCACGCCGCCTCACCGCCGAGAACCGGACCGCGACGGATGATGAGCGGCGGCGGCTTGCGCGCTGGTCGAGCTGGGGAGCGATCGCCCAGGTGTTCGACGAGACCAGCACCGACTGGACGCGCGAACGCAGTCTCCTCCGCGAGGTGTTGGACGAGGCGGAGTGGCGTGCAGCGGAGCGCACCACCATCAACGCCCACTACACCGACCCCGCCTATGCGACCCAGATCTGGGCGGCGCTGAGCCGGCTCGGATTCACCACCGGTGACGTCCTCGAACCTGGCTCCGGCGCGGGCACCTTCATCGGACTCGCCCCCGACAGCGCACGGATGGTCGGGGTAGAGCTCGACCCGCTCACCGCAGCGATCTCCCGCGGCCTCTACCCGCACGCATCGATCCGCACGGAGTCGTTCGCAGACACCCGCATCCCCGAGGGGTTCTTCGACGCGACGGTCGGGAACGTGCCATTCGCAGACGTGACCCTGCATGACCCGGCGCATAACCCATCCGGGCATTCGATGCACAACCACTTCATCGTCAAAGCCCTCCACCTCACCCGTCCCGGCGGAGTGGTTGCGGTCCTCACCTCGCACTGGACGATGGACGCGCAAAACCCTGCCGCGAGGCGGGAGATGAACGAGCTCGCCGACCTCCTCGGAGCCGTCCGGCTCCCCTCCGGGGCGCACCGGCGCGCGGCAGGCACCGAAGCACTCACCGACTTGCTGCTCTTCCGCCGCCGCAACCCCGGCACCGAACCGGCCAGCGACATCTGGGAGATGGTCACCCCCGTCACGATCGATGGGGAGCGGGTGAAGGTCAACACCTACTTCGCCGACTACCGGCCCGACCATGTCCTCGGCGACCTCCACGTCGGACAAGGCATGTACGGCAACCAGACCCTCCGCGTCACCGCCGACCTCACCACCGTGTCGCAGCGCCTCAATGCGGCCCTCACCGACATCACCGCGTCCGCCGCCGAGCGCCGCCTGGTGTTCACCGAGCGCACCGCGGCGCAGGAGCAGGCCCGCGCTGCCCGCAAGCCTGCGGACCCGGGCCTGTTCGACGGGTCCATCCTCGCCAACACGGACGGTCAGTTCCGGGTCGTCGCCAGCGGCGAGCTCATCCCGCTACAAGTGCCGAAGTCCGCCACGACTGAGCTGCGGGCGCTGCTCACATTGCGGGACGGAGCGATCGGGCTCCTCGAGCAGGAGGCCGCCACGAAGGAGGATACGACCGTGATCGATACGGCCCGGGCGCGGCTACGCGGCCAGTACGAGCAGTACGTGACCCGCTACGGGCCGCTCAACCGGTACACGCTGCGTCGCACCGGACGCACCGACCCCGGCACCGGGGAAGACACCTACGCCCGCACCACCCCCACACCGCTGCGGATCCTGCGCGGTGACCCGTTCGGGCCGCTCGTCGTCGCCCTAGAAGTGTTCGACGAGCAGGAGCAGACCGCGACCGGTGCCGGGATCCTCTCGCACCGGGTCGTCGCCCCCACCCCACCGGTGCGCGGGGTGGAGTCCCCCACGGATGCGATCTCCGTGAGCCTGGACCGCACCGGCGGCATCGAGCTACCCCTGATCGCCGAACTTCTCGGCACCGATGACACCGACGCCCGCGCGGCTCTTGCGGGGCATGTCTTCGAAGACCCCACCACCGGGGACCTCATCCACGCCCCCGAATACCTCTCCGGGAACGTCAGAGTCAAGCTCGACGCCGCCGAAACCGCCGCCAAGGAACGGCCCGAGCTGGCCGTGAATGTCACCGCGTTGAAGGAGGTGATGCCTGAGCCCCTCGGTGCGGACGACATCGCCGCCCGGCTGGGGGCGGTGTGGATCAGCGCCGACGTGCATCAGCAGTTCCTCCGCGAGATCCTCAAAGCGGCCGATGTGCGGGTGGAGAATCCGCTGCCCGGCATGTGGGAGGTCCGCGGGGGCCGTCAAGGGGTGCTCGCCACCAGCGAATGGGGTACCGAGCGCCGGCCGGCACCGGACCTTGCGCAGTCGGTGATGGAGCAGAAACGCATCCAGGTGTACGACGAGCACCGCGACCCGGACGGCACCACGATCCGCATCTTCAACCCCGTCGAAACCACCGCCGCGCAGGAGAAGGCCGACCAGTTGCAGGAGCGGTTCTCTGAGTGGGTGTGGGAGGAGCCCGAACGTGCCCGGGTCCTCACCGACGAGTACAACCGCCGCTTCAACAGCATCGTCCTGCGCGACTACACCACCGCCGGCGAATACCTCACCTTCCCCGGCATGGCGAAAAGCTTCACCCCGCGCCCGCACCAGCGGGCGGCGGTCGGACGAATGATCGCCGAGCCCGCCACCGGCCTGTTCCACGAGGTCGGTGCGGGCAAGACCGCGGAAATGGTCGCCGGGGTCATGGAGATGCGCCGCATGGGGCTCATTCAGAAGCCGATGGTCGTGGTCCCCAACCACATGCTCGAACAGTTCTCGAGGGAGTGGTTGCAGATCTACCCGCGTGCCCGTGTGCTCGCCGCCTCCAGTGGGGATCTCACCGCGGACCGCAGGCGCCTGTTCGTCGCGAGGGCTGCGGCAAGCGACTGGGACGGGATCATCCTCACCCAGGGGGCGTTCGCCCGCATCCGCGTCGACCCGGAGACCGAACATCGGTACATCGAACGGCAGGTCGTCGAGCTCAAAGCCGCCTACGAGGCCGCGAAGGGTGAAGACCGGATGAGTGTGAAGCGCATCCAGAAACGGCTCCTGCAGGCCGAGAACAAGCTCAAGGGACTCGTGGACAAGGCACGGGATCCGGGAATCACGTTCGAGGCGACCGGTGTGGACTACGTCGTCGTCGACGAGATGCACATGTACAAGAACCTCGCCACCGAATCCAACATCCGCGACGCCTCCATCGACGGCTCCGAACGTGCCAGCGACCTGCACCTGAAACTCGAATCCCTCCGCCACCGGGGACATGACCGGGTCGTCACCGGCGCCACCGCGACTCCCATCGCGAACTCCGTGACCGAGGCGTACGTCATGCAACGCTACCTGCGCCCCGACCTCCTCGAAGAAGCCGGCCTCGGGCACTTCGACGCGTGGGCGGCAACGTTCGGGGAGACCGTCACCGAGATGGAGATGTCCCCCACCGGCAGCTCCTTCCGCCTCAAGACACGCTTCGCGAGATTCCAGAACGTCCCCGAGATGCTGCGGCTGTGGTCCGTGTTCGCCGACGTGAAGACCGCCGAAGACCTGAAGCTTCCCGTGCCGGAGATCGCCGAACGCGGAGATGGGAAGCGGGCCGCGGACACGGTTGTGATCGAACCCACCCGGGAGCTGCAGGCGTACATCGATGACATCGCAACCCGTGCCGAACGCGTCCAGAGCAAAGCCGTCCGCCCGGACGAGGACAACATGCTGAAGATCTCCGCCGACGGCCGCAAAGCAGCCCTCGACGTCCGCCTCGTCCTCCCCGCCACCCCATCTGGCCCCTCCAAGGTGGATGTCGCCGCCGACATGATCCACCGCGTCTGGAACCAGCACGCCGACCGCTCGTTCACCGACCCGACGACCGATGAGCCGTCCCCGGTGCGCGGCGGGCTGCAGCTGGTGTTCTGCGACCTCGGCACCCCGAACAAGGACCGCTGGAACGTATACGACGAACTCCGCGCCCAGCTCCAGCAGCGCGGGATGCCCGACGGTGCGGTCCGGTTCATGCACGAAGCGAAGACCGACACCGACAAAGCACGACTGTTCGCCGCCGCCCGCACCGGCCACATCGCCGTCCTCGTCGGGTCGACCGAGAAGATGGGCGTCGGCACGAACGTCCAAGCCAGGGCGGTCGCCCTGCACCACCTCGACTGCCCGTGGCGGCCCAGCGACATCGCCCAACGCGAAGGACGCGTGATCCGACAAGGCAACCAGAACGACGAAGTGGTCATCACCCGTATCGTCACCGAAGGGTCGTTCGACTCGTACATGTGGCAGGGCATCGAACGAAAAGCGCGGTTCATCGGGCAGATCATGCGCGGCAGCCTCGACGTCCGCGAAATCGAAGAGATCGACTCCGCAGCCCTCTCCGCCGCCGAAGCCAAAGCGATCGCCTCCGGCAACCCGCTCATGCTGGAGAAATCCATCGCGCAGAACGACTACACGAAACTGCAACGCCTCGAACGCGCCCACTCCCGCAACCAGTCCATGCTGCACCACACCAAGTCCCGCGCCGCAGAGATCATCGACCACGCCCAGCGCGACATCGCAGCGCTCACCGCAGCACTCCCCCGGATCCGCGACACCAGCGGCGACCGCTTCCAGATCACCATCTCGGGCCACCACTACGACTCCCGCGTGGACGCCGCCGAAGCCGTCGCCTACTGGGCGCGCGATCAGAACATCCAATACCTCTCCGACTACGCCGAACGCGACCTTGGACGACTCGGCTCCGTCTCAGGGCTCCAGATCCACGCCCGCGCGTCCGCGAGCTTCGGGACCGTGCAGGTGCACTTCTCCCTCGAGAACCTCCCCCGCACCAGCTTCGGGCTCCCCCGCGACCAGATCCTCTCCCCCACCGTCGGCCTGATACAACGCCTCGAGAACCGCGCCTCCCAACTCCCCACCATCATCGAAACACTCACCAACGAAATCCGCCAAGAGCAGGAAACTCTCGACGAAGCCGAACAGCGCATCGGCGTCCCCTTCAAGCACGCGGAAGCACTCCGCGCCGCGCACGCGCGGCTGGATGAGATCGACGCCAAGCTCGCTGAACTGAGCGAACCAGCACCAGGCGCAACCATGCCAGGTGGCAGCGCCCCAGACCCAGCCGTCATACATGCCCCGGCAGGCCGCGCCGACGCGTCGACTCCGAGCGTGCGTGCACCGTTCGACAAGCAGGACGTGCGCGATTATCGGCCGTCGCTGGGGTCGCGCGCCGACCCCGCCCCACATCCAGCTCCCGATCCACAGGTCTCGGTGACGGCTCTCCTCCGGGACATGGTCCACTCCGCGGACACATCCAGGGATGGGCCGTTCTTGTAGCGGAACGGGACGACCGGGTTCCGGCGAAGTGTCTTCGCTGTCGGTGCGCGCGGGGGCGTCCGGCCTATCCTGCGTCGGTAGATGGTTCCCCGGCGATGTAGTCGCTCTTGAGAGCCTCGAGCATCTGCTCGCCCTCCGCCGGATCCAGTTCTCCTGCGCTGACACGGTGGATGATCTCCCGCGACGCCTGATAGGCATCGAGGGTTGCGAACCCGTGGATCACGGTCCCGGCCGGGATCGACACGCACCCGTAGCCCGGCGTCGGCGGCGGATAGTTATCCGGCAACGGCTCGATATCGTCCGGCAGGGGAACCACCGGCGGCAACACCGGAAGGCTCAGAGCGGCTGACAATACGGCGTCGGCTTCGGCGCGGCTCAGCAGTCCGCGGTTCGCGGCGTCGGTGATCGCCGGTACGAGTGAGGTGGTGTCGTCCATGGCGGAAAGCAGTTCCAGCATCTTCTCCCTCGTGCCGCCGACCTCGTACCCGTTCTCCAGGCGCCCCAAAATGTGCCCGATGCCACCTCCCGGCTCCGCGGTCGGCAGACGCCCCACGCTCTCCATCACCCACGAGTCGTACTGGGCCGGCGTGATCCGCCCGGTCTGCACTTCGATCAGGCGCTGTACCATTTCCCTATCCGGGAACGGCCCACCCAGGTAGCCCATCGTGAGGCTCTGGACGATCACGTGTCGCATGTCGGCAGTCAACGGGTCAAGCAGATCAGCCAGGTACGCGTCGGCATACTCGGCGATCGTCCTCGGCAATCCAGGAGGCCATGTCGATTTGTCCGGCGGCGGTTCGATCATCCCCGACCCCCATCGTTCTGCGGCGTTCAGGTCGACGACACGGAAGTCGAAGTCGACGCTCCCTGTTCGCGTTTTCCGCGATCCGAATCGGTCACCGGCCTCACCTCCTCGCCCGCCATCACGCGGCTTGCTGACCCCTCTACTTTACCGAGCACCTCCGACCTTCGCCCCAGGCCGATGCCCTCAGTGGCTATCCCAGGGGCGAGGACTCCCCCGATCGGTGGGGCACTGTGGGGTGGGAATGAGAGGGCACCTCTGCATGTAGCGACAGTAATCGGAGGAGGCGGCAGCATGGACGACGAAGGCTTCGACCCGGACGACATTCCCGAGCTCGACCAGCCTGAACCTGAGCCCTCCGGCCCTCGCAGTGCCCCGACCGAGGGGCCCTCGTTCACTGCCCCGGCGCCTCCTCCGGCGCCGATCAACTGGAACCTGCTGTCCGCACGGGAAGCCGAGCACGAGTGGTTGCAGCTCAACGGCTGGGTGAACTGGCTCCGCGCGACCTACGGCCTGCCCGCGGCGATCATCCCGCCCATGTGGCACCGGCACTGGGAACTCATCTGGGAACTCTCCGCCCTGCACACCCACTGGCTCACCTGCTACCACCCCACTCGAGATGGTTCCGCACCGCTCCTGTGGCACGCGGACTTCGCCGCCGCCTGCAACCGGCTCCGCAACTGGGTCACCATCAACGGCACGAAACTCCAATACGACAGGCCAACTCGGCAGACGGTCTGGCCCGGTGAAGACGCACGAGAGGAAGACGACCAGGAGACACGCATCGACGATCGCGATGCCGACTTCGTCGAGTTCGCCGTCGCCGATGTCCGCGCTCGGGAAGCCAAGGAAGCCGCACGAGAAGCTCGCGGTAGCGGGTAGATCGCTCGCAAACACTATGCGCTCTCACCAGCGCTGCGAGCCTGGACCCTATCCATAGCACTGTCCACGGGCCGCATCAGCGTGCGCCTACTCGCCCCACAGAACCCAACCCGACACACGACCGACGCGAGCGTAGCCCAGGAGATGATCATGCCCCGCCAACACCGTCCGACCGAGCAATCCTGGCGCGTCCGTACGGATCCACACGATGAACCGGACCTCGACAAACTCTCGCAGGCGCTAATCCGTCTCGCTGGACAACGTGCCGACCGTGCTCGCCAGGATCACGCTCACAGCTCACCATCCACAACACCTCTCTCCCCCGACTTCCGGCGAGAGGCGGAGGAAGACGGATATAATTAAATGGCCGCACCTCTGGCGACGCCGGGTGCGGAGCGTGACCTTGACCGGCTTGACCGGTCCCACTGGCCTCGTGGAAAGGGGCCAGGCCTTCGGGTTGTCTTCACACTCTCCGCATATCGGTGCGGTCATCCTCACCGAAGAGAGAAGACAACCATGAGCGACAACTCTGCTCCTGAGTCCGCCATCGGATACATACGGACCGCTCGGCGCGACGCCTGCGACCACTTCGAGGTCATGCACAAGGCCATCGAGAAGTACGCCTCACGCACCGGCTACCGTCTTGAGGCTTCGTTCCATGACGATGGCGTATCTGGGATGACGACTGCTGACAGGCCAGGCATGGATGCCCTCCTGCAGCACGTGCTCCTCCACGATGTCCGCATCTGCATCGTCAACGACGTGGGACGCATCGCTCGTTCTTGGCCAGCGTTCTTCACCATCATCGAAGAACTGCACCGTTGCGGCGTCGACGAGGTGCATCTCGCCGTGGAAATCGATGCAGGTGAGACGCCGAAGATCCTGAATCTGGCTGAATTTGCACGGACAGCAGACCGATGAAGACCCGGGCGATCTTGATGCCAGAACCTCCGTCGGGGGCCGATGCACGGGCGATCACCTACTTGCGCGTGTCCACGCGGGAGCAAGCGGAGAAGGGAGGTACAGATGAGGGGTTCTCCATCCCCGCACAGCGTGAAGCCAACCACCGGAAGGCGGAGTCGCTGGGCGCCCGGATCGTCAAAGAGTTCGTGGACGCGGGCGAGTCCGCCCGCAAGGCAGACCGTCCCGCGCTGCAGGAGATGATCGACTACGTCAAGACCCACCGGATCTCGTACTGCATCGTTCACAAGGTCGACAGGCTCGCACGCAACCGCACCGACGACGTCACCATCCATCTCGCGCTGCGTGAGGCCGGCGTGATGCTCGTCTCCGCGACGGAGAACATCGACGAGACGCCGTCTGGCATGCTGCTGCACGGCATCATGTCCTCCATCGCCGAGTTCTACAGCCGCAACCTCGCCACCGAAGTCACCAAGGGTCTCGTGCAGAAGGCCTCTACGGGAGGCACTCCCACCAAAGCTCCGATCGGCTACCTGAACGTCCGCAAGCGCGACGAGGTCGGTCGCGAGCTCCGCACCATCGAAATCGACCCCGACCGCACCCCGCTGGTCACGTGGGCGTTCCGCGCATACGCGACCGGAGACTGGAGCATCACCCGCCTGCGCGACGAGCTTCGCGCGCGTGGCCTCGTCAGTCTTCCCACACCGAAGCGCCCATCAAAGCCGCTCGGAAGCGGCTCGCTGCACCGCATGCTCAGCAACCCGTACTACAAGGGCGATGTCGTCTATCGCGGTGTCACCTACAACGGCGCGCACGAGCCGATCATCCCACCCGAGGTCTGGTACCAAGTCCAGACAGTGATGCGCGCTCATTCCTCCGCTGCCGAATGCACCCAACGCCACGACCACTACCTCAAAGGCAGCATCTACTGCGGACAGTGCGGCTCCCGCCTGATCGTCCAGCACGCGCGGAGCAAGACAGGGACGATCTATCCGTACTTCATCTGCGCAGGCCGCAACTCACGCCGCACTCCATGCACCCGTCGCGCCGTGCCCATCGAGTTGGTGGAGAAGCTCATCACCAACCACTACAAGACGATCCAGGCCACACCAACAATGAAGCGCACGCTTCGGGCCCGGATCGATGACGACTTCGACAAGCAGCATGCCGCCTCCACACAGGAACTCGCCGAGCTCACACGAACCCGTGACCGTCTCACCCGCGAGCAAGACAAGCTGCTCGAACTGCACTTCGCCGACGCCATCGACATGAACCAGTTCATCCGCCAGCAGGACCGCATCCGCGATGAACTCGAAGTGGTTCGCCAGCTGATCACGGAACGGCACTCCGAGTACCAAGACACCAAGGAATATCTCGCGGACACCGTCGACTTTCTCGAGAACTGCCATGCCCTATACAGCCTCAGCGACGACGTCGGCAAACGCCTGTGCAATCAGGCACTGTTCCGCAAGATCTACATAGACAACGACGACGAAATCCGTAGCGACCTCGCCCGTCCTTTCGAGACGCTCGTCGACGTGGCAAAGGGGATCGAACCCAGCCGCCCCACCCCGACACCGGAGCGACTGCAGAGCCCATCCAACCCCTGGCAGCACCCAACCAAGACCAAGGAGGACCCGAGTTCCATCCTTGATCGTAAGGTCGTGGGTTTCAGCCTTATCAATTTGGTAGCGGAAGCGGGACTCGAACCCGCGACCTCACGATTATGAGTCGTGCGCTCTCACCAACTGAGCTACTCCGCCGCGTTGCACCTGCAGGATGCTGCGAGCCCCGAGTCAGGATTGAACTGACGACCCCTTCCTTACCATGGAAGTGCTCTACCACTGAGCTATCGGGGCGTGTTTCGCCTCTCGGCGCAACCAGAAAAGTTTATCACCCGGCCGGATGATCCCGCTAATCGAGCCGGACTATTGCGTGTCGCTCTCGGAGTCTTCGCTCGCGAAGTCGAGGTCGTCGTCCTCCGTGTCCGATTCACTGTCCGTGAAGTGCGTCCCTGCGTGCTCCTGAAGCCACGGCATCGGGTCGAACGTCGCCTCACCGCGCAGCAGCTCGAAGTGCAGGTGCGCCCCGAAGGAGTGACCGGTGTCTCCCGTCAGGCCCACGACGTCGCCGACTTCGATCTTCTGGCCTGCGGTGACACGCAGCGAGCCGTACTGCATGTGCGCGTAGTGGCTCGTGATCACCTCGCCGTCGATGACGTGGTCGATGGACACGGTGACACCGTAACCGCCGCCCGATTCCGTCGCGACGCGCACGGTGCCGTCCGCGATCGCTTGGATCGGGGCGCCGCTGCCTGGAGTGAAGTCGATGCCGGCGTGCAGGCGACCGGAGCGCATGCCGTAGCCGTAGCTCATGCTCGTTCCCGCAGCGAAAGGCCACTGGATGTCGGCCGTCGGGTCGTTCGTGAAGAACGCGCCGGCCGTGTCGATGCCTGCTGTCTCCGCCATGTCGACGAAGCTGGCGGCCTCGTAGTCGTCGATGCGGTCGAGCTGCGGAGCCTCTGCGCCCTCTGCCGCAACGAAAGCCTGGATCTCCTCGTCCTCTTCCGACTCCGCGTCGGGCGTCGACAGTGCGGCGGCCGTCGGCTCGCTCTCTTCGCCGCCCATCAGCGCACCGAGCGGAGTCGTCAGACCGACAGCGAGCAGTCCGACGACCGCCATGGCGCTGAGGGACGCTGTCGCGGTGGTCATGATGCGGCGCGAACGCGTGCCCGGTCGAACGGCGTCCGCGGACACGCTCCGCTGGCCGTTGGCCGCTCGCATCTGCGCACGATCGGCGATGACTGACGTCTCGCCCGTGAAGTTCAGTGCCTTCGCCGCAGCCGCGAACGCGTCGGCGTCCTGCTGCACCGTGGCCTCATCGCTCTCGGCGACCGGCTCCGCAACGATGGGGTCGCGCTCCGAGTCGAGTTCCACCTCGGTCGCTTCTGCGTCCGCCGCCACTGCATCTTTCGCAGCGGTTCGCGCCGCTTCGCGCAGCTGGCGCCTGGTCAGCGGTGTGTTCGCCGCCGTCGAGACCTCACCATCGGGGTCGACGATCGAGCGCCTGGTGGGCTGCTCGGGCGTCATGGCTTCTGAAGGCACAGGGGTACTCAGTGTCTTTCGGTCAGGCGCGACGGAGTACCGCGCTCAGAAGGGGGAGGTGCGACCTCGTCCTCGGGTTGCGATGATCACGTGCGATCCATCACGGACTAGGTAACGAACTGGTAACTAGGGTAACGGGTCCGTCTGGGAATTGCCACTTCCGACACGGGGTGTGGATGAATATTCCGACAGTTGTCCACAGATCGCTTCTCCATCGCGCCCCGGACACCCGCGGTCCAGATGCACCGTGATCCCTACTTCGGTGAAGCCTCGCCTGCGGAGCGAACTACGGCGCGACGGTCTTGTAGAGGCGGTCGAAGATCGCGGGACTGCCGCTGACGAGCATTGCTCTGCCCTGTTCATCCGGAGCGTGCCACCCCAACTCGCCGCCCGCTTCAGTCACGAGAAGCGCGCCAGCCGCATAGTCCCACGGGTTGAGGCCGCGCTCGTAGTAGGCGTCCATGCGCCCTGCGGCGACGTAGGCGAGATCGAGGGATGCGGCGCCGAGTCTGCGCAGGTCGCGTGCGAGCGGCATCACTCGCTGCACGACGGCGAGCTGATCGGCGTGCGATGCGGGGTCGTAGCCGAACCCCGTCGAGATCAGCGCTCCGGCCGTCACGTCGTCCGTGACGGTGAGCCGCTCCTCCCCCAGCCATGCGCCCTGCCCTGCGGCGGCGGAGAACAGCTCACCCAGGGCTGGCGCATACACGACTCCGACCAGGGGGCGCCAGGTCCGCGGGTCGTTCCCCTCGACGACGGCGATGCTCACGGCGTAGGTCGGCATCCCGAACGCATAGTTCACGGTGCCGTCGATCGGGTCGACGACCCAGGTCACGCCGCTGCCCCCGCTGGCCTCCCCTGACTCCTCACCGAGGAATCCGTCGTCAGGCCGCACCGCCGCGATGCGCTGCTTCACCAGTGCTTCGACCTCGCGGTCAGCCTCGGTCACGATGTCTGCGAGCGTCGACTTGCTCGCGGCGATCGACACGCCTTCGAAACGCCGCCGCTGTGCCAGGTCACCCGCTTCGATCGCGATCTCGCGTGCCAACTGCTGCAGGTCTGAAAGGTGCGCCATGCTCCCTACGCTACCGGTGCTCGGGTGGCGCAACACCGGGCGACGGCGTCGGCGGAGCAGGCTGCGGAGGAATCGGCCCCGGTGTCTGCGCGGCGCCGCCCTGGTGCGACTGCGGCTGCTGCGGAACCGGAGCTGGCTGCGCGGGGGCGGGCTGCGGAGACGCACCCCAGAACTGCGCACCGGGCGACGGCACGCCCGTCTGCGCTGCCGCGAAGTCGGGCTGCCCGTTCGGCAGGTACGGCAATGGCGTGCGACCGTCGGGGAACACCGGCCATGGCTGACGGCCGCCCGCCGCCGCAGGCTGCCCGCTCGGCGCCCCAGGTGCGCCGGATGCCGGAAAGCTCGGCACCATCGGTCGAACCGGTCGCGGAGCGAACAGAGCGTTCAGCAGGGGCACGAGCAGTGTGCCGACGCTCGCAAGGATGGCGAGCGCAACCGTGACGCGCCAGTACCAATCGCTGAAGTGGATCAGGTGCGGAACGGCGAAGTAGAAGGTGAGCATGCCGACGAGCGCTATCAGGAACACGGTCGTCACGATCGCGATCGTGCGCGTGAGCCCGGTGACGTAGCGCGCATGCGAACGCCAGTGGAGCCGCTGATGCAGCAGTGCCAGCTGGACCAGACCGATGACGAGCAGCAGCTCCCACAGGCGCACGGCCTCCCAGGCGAAGGTCTCCTCCTCGCCGCGCGGCGCCCAGATCTTGAACGCGCCGACGAGCAGCACGACGACCCACGACGCTGTGCTTGCGAGCACGAGCCAGTCCGCACGCCTGTTCGCAAGGTTCGCGTCGAGCAGCACGGCCCCCGAGAAGCCGGAGAGCAGGAGCACGGTGAGGAACGCACGGCCGATGAGGTCGCCCTGATCGGGGATGAACACCCAGACGACGCACACCACCGCGGCGAGCACGAGCGCCCCGATGGCGATGTAGATCGCCCCGCGGACGAGCTTCGACATGCTCTGCTTCGGTGACGTCAGCTCAGCTTGGCTCATGCGTCGATCCTGTCACGCGCCCATGACATCCGGAATGGGGAGCGGTGCCCTGTGGAGACGCATCGCCGCACCCTTGTGGAGAACAGACGCGCTCGCCCCACCCACGCTTCGTGGCCTACACCCCCAAAGTGTGCCCCAGAGGCGATCGACAGAATGGAAAAGCCCCGCCTCCCTGTGTTTCTTTGGGGAGGCGGGGCTTCTACTCGGGGTGGCGGGTGAGGGATTCGAACCCCCGTAGGCAGTGCCAGCTGATTTACAGTCAGCCCCCTTTGGCCGCTCGGGTAACCCGCCGAGTGCGCACCCAACCGACTTGTTCAGCCGATCGGAGGCGCGATCAACCATATTACCCACGCCCGGTCCGCACCAAAAATCGACTGGCCAGATGGCGAGTCGCGCGCGCCGCCTGCGCCGGACACTCAGCGACATCCGGATGCGCCCACGCCGCAGGACCCGGATGTCGGAACTGTGATCATTCGTTCCGAACGATCTGCGCGACGAAGTTCCGGACGCGGCGTGCGGTGTTGTCGATCTTCATGTCGACGCTCGCACGGTATTCGTTCGGGGCGAGCGGCATCGCGAGGCGGACATTCTCGTGGCACGACATGTCGGAGCAGATGTAGGTGCCGACGCTGTTGCCATGACGGCCTTCATCCCCTGCTTTTCTTGCCGTGAACAGCGCGACCTGATTGCCCGGCTGCATCGTGCGGCACAGGTTGCAGAACGACGGGTGCACGCCGGAGCCGCCCTGCGCGCGGCGGAGCACGATCGCAGCCACGGCGCCGTCGACCTCGGCCGCGATGTACCCGCGCCCCCGAGCGTGCGGATCCGGCCAGGCCAGGAAGTCGGTGTGGTCCCACTCGACGAGCGGGAAGTCGTGCGGCGCTGCGGCCACCCGCAGCTCATCGTCCGTAGCGTTCACGAACGAGTCGAACAGCTCGTTCTCGGTCATCGGCCGCATGCGCACTCCCCATCCGATTCGGATCATCCGGACATCGGCCATTGTAGGAACCTCACGGCGGGCAGTGGGCCGATGCTACGGGCACTCGGTAGGCTGATGGCCACAAAGCCGGATGGGCGCAAGCCCCGACACGGAGGTGCCGACCTATGGCAGACAGTTCGTTCGACATCGTTTCGAAGGTGGATCAGCAGGAGGCCGACAACGCGCTCAACCAGGCGCGCAAGGAAGTGGAACAGCGCTACGACTTCCGGGGCACCGAGACCTCGATCGCGTGGAGCGGCGAGCAGATCCTGATCAAGGCGAACAGCGAGGACCGCGCGTCGGCTGCACTCGATGTCTTCCAGTCGAAGCTCATCAAGCGCGGCATCTCGCTGAAGAGCCTGGAGTCCGGCGAGCCGCAGGCCAGCGGCAAGGAGTACCGGATCGTGTCGTCGCTGAAGGACGGCATCGACCAGGAGCACGGCAAGAAGATCACGAAGATCATCCGCGACGAGGGCCCGAAGGGCGTGAAGGCGCAGATCCAGGGCGACGAGGTGCGCGTGTCGAGCAAGAAGCGCGATGACCTTCAGGAGGTCATCCAGCTGCTCAAGTCGAAGGACCTCGACGTCGACCTGCAGTTCACGAACTACCGGTAGGGCACCCTGCTGGACTGGAGTTTCCGGCTTCCGGCCCGCGCAAGACGATGGGTGACAGGTAGCTCAGCGTCAGCCAGACGCAGCCGTGCCATCACGCGTTGCTCGACCGAGAGGCATGACCGCCAGCAGTTCGTCGCCGGGCGGAACGATGCTCTCCGGCAGACGCCGCACCGCCTCATCGTGCACCCCGGCGATCAACGCCGTTCCGAGATCGAGCCCGGCAGCGACGAGATGCACCGTCTGTGCGATCAGCCCGATCTCCATCGCGATGAAACGCTCGCCGCGCCCTTCTGCCTGCGACGTGAACTCGGCACGCTCCGCACCGACGTTCGCACTGAGCACGAGAAGCACCGGGCACGCGACGGCCCACGCCGCGTCGATCGTCGACTGTGCAATCAGCTCGCGATGATCCCCGTGCTCCAATGCCCGGAGACCTCCGCTGCCGGTGATGCGATAGCTCCCGGCGGCCAGTCCGCGAACGTCCCCGACGACAACCGTCGCCGTCACCGGGTACCGTGCGTGCGCCGATCCATACGAACGACGGCCATCCGGAGCGACACCGAAAACAGCGCTGAGCAGCCCATGAAGCTCCCCCGCGCGCAACGAGGTCCCGGCAAACGACTTCGTCGACTGCCGCGCGGCCAGCAGCACGTTCAGATCGTCAGCACGCATCTGCCTGAGCATACTGAACACTGCCGCGCCTGACATCCGCCCCAGGCAGCGAGAGCGCCGGAGGCTGCAGTCCGTCCCGTCAGAAGTCGTCGCTGGATTCCGTCGACGACGAGCCCACTCGACGCACGTGGACATGGCGCACCAGCCTGATCGCGGGTCGGCACAGCAACTGGACGCTGCCGACCAGGAACAGCCATGTTCCCACCGTCGAGGTCTCCGAGGAGAAGAACAGGATGCTCCCTACGATGAACCACACCGCGATGAGGATGTCGTTGACGATGCTCAGCACCTCGTATCGGCGGCGCAGCACGATCTCTTCGTGACCGATGCGGATCAGGATGTCGGTGTCGCCCATACGGCCAGGCTATGGTGCGAGCCGCGTACGACGAAGCATCCCGGCGCCTTTCCTGCCGGAGAGCGCCGGAACGTGATGCGCAAGTCCGACCCGCCGGTCGGCGGTGCGGGTGGTATCCCCATCGCCCTGGCCGTCGACCGAGCGAACATCAGCTTCTTTCTTCGTCTTCCGATTCGGCAGACTCCGTTTCCGGCTCCGGTGCTGGATCGTCGTCGCACTGCTCGACGCCGGTCGAATCTGCACCCGGCGCCTCGTCGGAGGCAGCGCTCGGCTCATCCGGTGATTCGGCACGACCCTGCGTCGCCGACCTTGCCGATGCAGAGCGTTCCTCCGCCGATGCGGTGGGCTGCGTGTTCTCCGAGTCAGCGCTCGGCTCCGCCGCAGCACCGGCGTCGACATCCGCTTCGGCGTCGGCTTCCAGAGCGTCCGCCGGTTCGATGCCCTCCTGACCCGTGATCTGGGCATCGTCGTCTGCGGGCGCCGGTCGGTCCACCGGCAGCTGCGTCGCATCCGGCTGGTCCAGGACCGCGGCAGCAGCGACAGGTGCGAAGGCCTGCGTGGGTGCATCGGACGCATCAGCGTTCCCCGAACCGACCGCGGTCGCGGCCAGCACAGCTGGCGTCGCAGCGACATCCGGGACCTGCTCACCCAACGCCTCGTCAACGGCGCCCCGGCGCTCCTTCCGCAGCGCCACGATCGACGCCGCGAAGCTCAGCGCCAGCGCGCCGGCCAACCAGATCGCCAGCACACCGATCGCCAGGCCGATGCCGATGCCGCCGCCTGCGATGAGCGCGCGGAACGCCTCGACGGTGTGTGTTATCGGCAGCGCGTTGTGGATCCACTGGTAGAACGCCGGCGCTGTCTCGACCGGATAGGTACCGCCGGCGGAGGCCAGTTGCAGCACGACCATCACCAGCGCCACGAAGCGACCTGGCGATCCGAACATGGCGACCAGGGCCTGGTTGATCGCGAGGAACGTGATGCTGGCGAATGCGGCGAGCGCGAACAGTCCCGGCAGGTTCGCCGCCTCGACTCCGACCCAGAAGTGCAGCGAGGCAACAGCTATCGTCGCCTGGATCACGCCCATGATCGCGCCGGGCAGCAGGCTGCGCAGCGTCAGCAGCGCGGCGGGGCGACGCCGCGTGAGCGCGCCGACATTCATCGCCGGGGCCATCATGTAGAACGACATGCCGCCGACCCACAGCGCCAACGACAGGAAGTACGGTGCGAGACCCGCACCGTAGCCGGCCACCTCGTTGAGCCGCTCGGAGTCGAGGGTCACCTGTGAAGCGGCCACGCCGCCGAGGTGCTTCGCCTCGCCCTCGGTGTAGCTCGGCACCTCCTCTGCGCCGTCCTCGAGACCGTCGCGCAGATCGCCGCTGCCGTCGGCGAGCTCGCCGAGGCCGTCGTTGAGCGTGTCGGCTCCCTCCGCCGCCGACTCGGATCCGGTTGCCGCCGAGCTCGCCCCGTCGGCGAGATCGTGCAGCCCACTGGCCAGCTGAGAGGTTCCGCTCGACAGTTCGCCTGCTCCGTCCGCCGCCGTCGCGATCCCGTCGGTCAGCTGCGGGGTCTGCGCGGCCAGCTGGCTGGTGCCGTCGGCCACCTGAGCCGAGCCGTCACGCAGCTGATGCACGCCGTCGACCGCCTGTCGCGCCTGCTCCAGCTTCTGCTGAGCATCGGCGAGCACCTGATCGATATCATCGCCGATCTCATCGACTGTCGACTTCACATCCTGCGCTCCCGATGCGAAGCCTTCTGCGCTGCTCACCAGCCGCGTGAGACCGTCGCTGCCGCCGCCGACCAGCCGCCCCGCATCGTCGGAGGCTCCGGATGAGGCTTCCGCTGCCTGTGACGCAGAAACGACCACACCATCCGCGTCACCCGTCAGCTGCTCGAGCGCCGCCATTCGCTCGGTGTCGCTCATCGTCGCGTACCCGTCGATCAGCCCCCGCAGACCGTCGCGCACCCCCTCGGCGCCGGCGCTGACGTCGCCGGACTGCGCCGCGGCGTCCGTCGCCTCATCGCGCACGCTCTGCGCGTCCGACAGCGCCTGACCCGCCGTATGCGATACCTGCTCGGCGGCGCCTGCCGTCTCGTCGATCCCGTCCCTGATGTCCGAGAGCCGGTCGGCGAGGTCGCTGACCGCATCGATCACGGGCTGCACCTGAGCGACGACCCGGTCCGCCTGATCGCTCAGCTGCGCCGTGCCATCCGCCACCTGCTGAGCGCCGTCATTCAGCTTCGCCGTCAGATCCGGGAGCGATGCCGTCTTCGACCGCAGCTCACCGAGACCGTTGGCCAGCTGCGACACCCCTGCTGCAGCCTGATCCGCGCCCGTCACAAGCCGCCACGCGCCGTTCTCGAGCCGCAGCGTGCCGTCGTGCAGCTGCCGGATCCCGACGACGAGCTCGCCTGAGCCGTCTTCCGCGTCGCTCGCGCCCTCGGCCACCTGCGTCGCACCGTGGGCGGCGTCGACCAGGCTGCTGTGCACGTCTGTGAAGCCGAGATAGATCTTCTCGAGGTACTCGCTGCTGACCTCGCCGCGCAGCGAGTCGGTGACCGCCGTGCCGATCGACGACGCGATGTTGCCCGAGATCATGTTCAGGCCGTCGTTCGTGCGCACATCGAGCTTCGCGCTGGAGGCCTCCGCCGCGTCGTCCTCGCCGACGGAGACGACCTTCTCGGAGAAATCCGACGGAATCGTGAGCGCGGCGTACACGCCGCCGTCGTCGAGCGCCTCACTCGCCTCGTCTGCCGACATCTCGATCCAGTCGAAGTTGTTGCTCTCGGTGCTCTCGAGCAGTGTGTCGGCGAGCTCGTCGCCGACCTCGACCTGCTTCCCGTCGGGATCGGTCGCTCCCTCGTCCTCGTTCACCACGGCGGCCGGCACCGTGTCGAGATGGCCGGTCGGGTCGATGTTCGAGTTCGTCAGAATGCTCGAGTAGATCAGCGGCACGAGCGCCAGCGCCGTGAACACGACGACGGCACCTGCCGTCTTCTTCCAGGATCGCTTCTCACTCACGGACGTGTTCCTCACTGCGCGACCGCGCCCGAGCGGTCGGCTCGCGTCTGAACGGCGATGCTGGTGACGAGCAGCTGCGAGACCTCATCTGCGGCGGCGGGAACGGACGCAGGGCTCGCACCTTCCTTGAGCCACGCGACGACGAGCCAGGTCGCCCCGGCCGCGAGAAAGGTCGCTGTGCGGGCAAGGTGTGCACGGTCGGCGCCGGCGCGGGCGGCATCGCCGAGCGGTGTGAACGCCATCATCCGCTCAGCGAGGTACTCGACGACGCGCTCCTGGAACGCGTGGGTGTCCGACTCCTCGAGCACGCGGCGGTAGTAGGGGCCGGAATCGAACAGGCGCTGGATCAGATCCCGGATGACTGGGCGAGCCGTCTGCTCCCAAGTTTCGCCGTCTGGCAGCTCTCGGGAGACGCCGTCGAACAGCTGCTGCAGCTCGTCGACGCCCGCGGCCGCCACCAGCGACGGAACGTCACGGAAGTGCTGATAGAACGTCGGGCGGCTGATCCCCGCCGTCGCGCACAGTTCAGTGATCGTCGGCAGCTTCTCGGTGCCGCCGCGCAGCGACTGATCGATCGCCTGGACCAGTGCTTCACGCGTGCGAACGATGCGTGCATCCATCAGAACCCCTCCGCCATTTGTTTACATACGTAATGTACCTTACGTATGTAAACAACTCAACACGGATGGGACGCGAGCATTGCTCGCACCGAAGGAGACACGCTCAGAGGTAGGCGCGCGTCCAGCGGTCGAGCCGCCCGTAGGCCTCGCGCCGCGCTTCCGGACGGGAGAGGAACACGTCGTGCAGTGCGCCCGGGATGCGCTCGATCGTCACCGAGGTGCCGAGATTGAGCGCGGCCTTGGCGACCTCGTCGACAGCGAGCACGGTGTCGGCCGCGGCCAGTTCGTCGGTCCACTTGTTGGGCATGGCGCTGCGCGTTGACAGCATCACGCACACGGGCGCGGTCAGGTCGAGACCCTTCGCGACCTCGCGATGCCCGTCGAGCACGGCGTCGAGCCAGCCCATCGTCGGAGGCGGCGCCTCCGACGGGCGCCAATGCGGGTTCGGTTCCGTCGGGTCCGCGGCATCCGCGGATTCCTGCTGTGCGCGCCAGTAGAAACCGAGGTCGATCGTGGGCACGATCGGTTCGCGCGGTCTGAGCCTCGCCCCGAGTTCGAGCGCCGGGGCGATGGCCGCGCGCCCGAGTCTGCCGAACTGGAACTCGAGCCACGGCGAGTTCAGGATGATCGAGTGCGCGATGCCCGGGTTGCGCGCGGCCCACAGGCTCAGCACAAGACCCCCGGTGGAATGCCCGACGAGCACCAGCCTCCGCCCGTCCCGTCTGCCCATGTGCGCGAGCGCCGCGGCGATCTCCTCGTCGTAGGTGCGCAGATCCCGGACGTAGCCGGGCAGCTGCCCATCACGCAGGCTGCGGCCGTAGCGGCGCAGGTCGAGCGCGTAGAAGTTCGCTCCCCTGTCGGTGAAGAACGTGCCGAGCCTGCGCTGGAAGAAATAGTCGCTCCAGCCGTGCACGTACAGCACGTCGACGTCGTGCAGCGCCGGCCTGCGGAACAGTCGCCGCCTCGGGCGGTGACGCACGAAGGTCGCGACGATCTCGCCCGGCTCATCCGGATCCTCCGGAGTCATCGGAAGGGTGAGCTGCTCATATCCGCCGCCGAGGACATCGGGAACCCAACCCTCAGCATTCGTCATGCGCTTCAGAGTAGCGCGGCCGAATATCGCGGTGCGCACAGGCCGGCGACAGCTGTGACTGATACCGTATGAGAAGCGCGCCGATCGGTGCGCGTCGTCGCGTCTTCATCGAGCGCCGCATTCGCGGTATTACACGCTCAGCGACTATCGCGGCGAACGGATCCGGCACCCGCCGAGTTCGCCACCCCTCCCGCCTCGCCGCGCCCGAGAGCGCCGCCGCGCGGGTCCTTCGAAAGAGAACCAGACCACAGTGTCAACTGATTCCCCCTCGTTCGCCGATCTCGGCGTTCCCTCCCGTCTCGTCGATGTCCTCGTCGCCGACGGCCGTCCGACTGCCTTCCCGATTCAGGAAGCGACCCTGCCGTCGACCCTCGCGGGGCGCGACGTGCTCGGCCGAGGCAAGACAGGCTCGGGCAAGACCCTTGCATTCGCGATCCCGATGGTCGCGCGCATCGCCGAGTCGGGCTCTGCTCGTCGCGGCGGCATGCCTTCCGGGCTGATCCTCGCGCCGACCCGCGAGCTCGCCACCCAGATCGCGCGCGTCGTCGAGCCGCTCGCGCAGGCCGTCGGCCTGAAGACCACGACGGTGTTCGGCGGCGTATCGCAGCGCCCGCAGGAGACCGCGCTGCGCGGCGGCGTCGACATCGTCGTCGCCTGTCCCGGCCGCCTCGAGGACCTCATCTCGCAGAAGATCGTCTCGCTCGAGCGCGTCACCGTGACGGTGCTCGACGAGGCCGATCACATGGCAGACCTCGGCTTCCTCCCCGGCGTCACACGCCTGTTGTCGCAGACACCGGGCGGCGGTCAGCGACTGTTCTTCTCCGCCACGCTCGACAACGGCATCGACAAGCTCGTGCGCCGCTTCCTGAGTGAGCCAGTGCACCACTCCGTCGACTCGGCCGAATCGCCGGTCTCCGCGATGACGCACCACGTGTTCGAGGCGGGGTCGACTGAGGCGAAGACCGAGCTCGTGCGCACGCTCGCGTCGGGCAGGGCCCGCCGGCTTCTGTTCACCCGCACGAAGCACCAGGCGAAGAAGCTGGCGCGCCAGCTGACGTCGAAGGGCATCCCGGCAGTCGACCTGCACGGCAACCTCTCGCAGAATGCGCGCGATCGCAACCTCGACGACTTCTCGTCCGGCCGCGTGCGCGTGCTGGTGGCGACCGACGTCGCCGCTCGCGGTGTGCACGTCGATGACATCGAGCTGGTCGTGCACGTCGACCCGCCGGCCGAGCACAAGGCATACCTGCACCGCTCCGGCCGCACCGCCCGCGCCGGATCGTCGGGCGACGTCGCGACGATCATGCTCTCGAGCCAGCGGCAGGACACCAAGCAGCTGCTGCGCCGCGCGAACATTCAGGTGACGCCGCAGCAGGTGACGGCATCGCACCCCGCGGTCTCGGCTCTCGTCGGCGACGCGGCGGAGTTCGTCGCTCCCGGTGCCGGTCTGCCTGGGGCAGGAAACCCGCCAGCACCGGGTGCTTCAGGCGGCGGCACCTCCCAGGGTGCGAACGCGCGCCGCAAGCGCGACAACCGCGGCGGTCAGGGTGGCCAAGGCGGACGCGGCGGTCAGGGCGGACGCGGCGGTCAGGGCGGACGCGGCAGGGACGCAGCCGGACAGAACGAGTCAGGTCAGGGCGGCCGCCGGCGCGGCGGCCAGGGCCAGGGCGGCCAGCGCTCCGGCGGGAACAGCCGTTCCGCGACGACCTACTCGACGTCGACCGGCGGCGGCTCGTCG
>NZ_QPGM01000013.1:0-41773 GCF_003335195.1 Microbacterium sp. JB110
GGCGATCGGGCCGGCGGCGACGCCGGCGCGGGCGGCGGCGGTCAGTGCGGCGAGTTCGAGCGGGCCGCGGCCGAGGTGTGCGGCGAACACCCCGCAGAAGGTGTCGCCGGCGCCGGTGGTGTCGACGGGGGTGACGGGGAACGCCGGCACCTGTGCGCGCTCCGACCCGAGGGCGATGATCGAACCGGATGCCCCGAGTGTGACGACCAGCGCCGGCACCCGTGCCGCGAGCAGGTCGACCGCCTCGGCCTGATCGGCGACGCCCGCGATGTCGAGAAGTTCGTGCTCGTTCACGATGAGCACGTCGACCTTGTCGAGCACGCGCTCGGCGACATCCGGGTCCGTCAGCGGCTCCGAGGGTGCGGCGTTCAGCACGAACAGCGCGCCGTCGCCTCGTGCATCGGCCGCCGCCTCGACCAGCTCGACCGGCACCTCGAGCTGCGCGGCGACGACATCGGCCGCCGCGACGATCCCGCGCTGCGCGTCGTTCAGCGATGTCAGCGCGCCGTTGGCGCCGGCGACCACGACGATCGCGTTCTCGGCGTCGTCGTCGACGGAGATGAGGGCGACGCCGCTCGGTTCGGCGACCGTCGCCAGGCCGGACACATCGATGCCGTCGGCTTCGAGCCACGCGCGCAGCTGCCCGCCATCCGGCTCATCGCCGACCGCGCCGATGAACGCCGCGTCCGCTCCCCCGGCGCGCGCTGCGCCGACGACCTGGTTCGCGCCCTTGCCCCCGCCGCCGCGCGACGAGCCGGTCGCGAGCAGCGTCTCACCCGGCCCCGGGATGCGCGGAACCCGCGCGACGACATCCATGTTGACGCTTCCGACCACGGCGATGCTCATCGTCCACTCCCTCTGCGCCGGGCGGCGCACCCGTCCATCCTGCCAGCCCGCCGCCCGACACAACGCAGCCGCCCTGCCGCGGACTCATCGACGCCCGCCCGCACACGCCGCCGGATCGGCTGCGCTGTGTTCGGAGCCCCGGCCGAAGCGCGGCTCACCGTTCCCGGTCGATGCTCCGGATGATGCGCAGCGCACCGGTGTCGGCGACGAGCTCGCCGGAGCGGGCCGCCTCCTCGACGCGGTGCACGGCTTCGACCCGGTGGTCGGGCTCGACCCTGCGCGGCCGGTAGACCACCAGCGAGTGGAACACGAACCGCGCCAGGAACGCCACCGCGAGGGTGATCGCGGTGGCGAAGGGGCTGGAGATGTGCCAGGTCTCCACCAGCACCGCCATCACCGGGATCCGGATGGCGGCCTCGACGTTGTTGAAGGCGAACGACGTCGCGAAGCGGCGCCAGAATCCGGCGGCCCTCGATCGCATGTCGTGGAAGACGAAGCGCTCCTGCAGCAGGAAGTTCGCCACGATGGTGATCTCGGCGGCCGCGATCGCCGCCCACAGGTAGGCGGCGCCGGCCTCCGTCAGCGCCCACACGATGGCGATGTTGGCCACCGCTCCGATGGCGCCGATCAGTGCGAACACCGACATCTTGCCGAATCGGAGCCGGGTCAGCTGGCCCAGGAAGTGCACGCCCTGCCGCGCGTTCGCCTTGGAGCGGCCGTCGCGTCGGCGCTCGAAGCTCATCGGCACCTCCGCGACGCGCAGATGTGAGCGCACCAGGATCTCGAGCAGGATCTTGAATCCGTCGGGGCGCAGCGCGTCGAGGTCGACGCGCCGCCTGTCGACCAGGAAGAAGCCGGCCATCGGGTCGGTCACGCTCTGCAGCCGCACGGGGAACATCGCCCTGGTGATCGCCGTCGACGCCCGCGAGACCCACACGCGCATCCGGGTGCCGAGCCCTGCGAGGTCGCCCCCGCCCGTGTAGCGCGATGCGATCACCGCGTCGGCGTCGCCGCGTGCGTGCCGGTCGAGCAGCGTCGGCAGCACGGCCGGCGGATGCTGCAGGTCGCCGTCCATCACGATGCACACGTCGTGCGCCGCCCGTCTCATGCCCTCGACGACCGCTCCGCCGAGACCGCCTGCACGATCATCCGGCCCGCGGTGCACGACCCGAACTGGGAGCGGCGCGTCAGCTGCGACCCTCGCGATCTCCTCAGGCGTGCCGTCGTCGCTGTCGTCGACGAACAGGATCTCAGCCTCGCGCCCGTTCAGGGCCGCCGCGACCTGAACGATCAGTTCGGCGGCGTTGCCGCGCTCATTGCGCGTCGGCACGATGACGGTCGCCGCGGCCTGACTCTGCACCCGCCCATGTTCGCACGGGTCGCTGAGGCGGTGCTGGCCGGGCCGAGCACCGTCGGTTCAGTCGCGATCGCCCTGGTGCGCCAGTCCGGTGAGGTCGTCTGGGGTCATCGGCTCCGACGGCAGCGGCGGGCGGGCCGCGCCCTCGGGGCGGAGCGCATCGAGCACGTAGGCGCGCATCCGGGGGATCAGGCGGGAGCGCTGCGGTTCGGCGACCGTGGCGAGGTCCGCGACCATCGTTGCGAGCATGGCGATGTCTCCGACCTCGGCATCGTCCCGGATGTCGCCGGAGGACTTGGCGACTGCCACGGACTCCGCGACCTCGGCGGCCCATCTGCCCATCCGCAGCTCTTCCGGATACAGCCTCGACACTCTGGCCGAGATCCGGCGCGACACCGGCTTGTGCACGGCCAGCCGGATGGCGCCGTCCATGAAGGAGAGCAGTCGCGGCATGCCGGGCTCGGCCTCGAGCATCTCCTCTCCCGCCTCGTCGAGCCTGGCCTGATTGCGCCGGTAGATCGCGAGGAACAGCGTGCCGCGGTCGGGGAAGTGCCGGTAGACGGTGCCGACGCCGACGCCCACGTCGTCTGCGATGCGGTGGAAGCCGATCTCGAGCCCTTCCTCCTGGAACAGCTCTTCTGCACGGTCGAGAATGCGTTCGCGATTCTCCGCAGCGTCGCGGCGCTGCGCTCTTCCCTGGTTCGGCACCACCCCACTATGCCACTGCTCCCCGCGTGTTCCCGGGGCTTGCGCATGGCGTGCCCGCGCACGCTCATCCGGCATTCGAGCCTCCCCTTTCCTGCACACCAGGATCTCGGTACAGTAGCTTACCGGACAGAGAGTCCGTTTTCAGAGAGGATCAGGATGTCGGTTCGGAGACGATGGGGGCGCTTGGTCGTCGCCGCGGCGATCGCCGTGGGCGCGGCGCTGACGATGTCTGCACCGGCCAGTGCTGCAGGGATCACGCCGGGCGCTGTCCCTTACATCGACGTGCCGTCGCCGGACGGCACCGGCACCTATCTGCTCCCGAACGATGTCGATGCCGACGCCGAGCTGAGCTTCTCCGCGACCGCCGAGGTCGCCGAGGGTGACTTCCCCATCCTCTTCGAAGTCGTCGCCATACTGCCCGGCGGTGCGGAGCAGTCGATCTGCTCCGAAACGGAAACCGAGTGGGGCGGCGACCCGACCACCTATGTGCTCTGCTCCGACAACACGTTCTCCTCGACGCTGCCCACGGCGATCGCCGTCGAAGCGCGTCTGACCACGAACCACGACGCGGCGGACCCCGGCCAGCCGACCGCCGTTGCGGCGTACCCCGACGTGATGATCCTCGCTCCGCCCGAGTACACCGACTCCGGCGGCGCAGAGATGCGCTACCCGGAGTTCGAAACGGACACCGGCACCCTGACGGTGTCCGGCACGAAGGAGCCCGGCCTCGGCATCACCGTGCACGACGGCCGGCTCGATCGGGACAGCGACGACGGCGGGGAGCCGCTGTGCGTCGACCTGACGCCTGGCGCTCGCGAGTGGTCGTGCGAGCTGACGCTCCCGGATAACACGGTGGACACGCACCTCATCAGCGCGCGCCAGGTGCCGATCTCGGCCGACAGCCCGTTCCTGGTCAACTCGGGGTACCGCTGGGCCGTCGTGGAGCGAATCCCCGTGACGGACCCTGAGCCGGATCCGGATCCGGATCCGCCAGCCGAACCCGATCCCGACCCAGACCCGCCAGCCGAACCCGACCCCGAGCCCGACCCACCGGCCGAGCCCGACCCCGAGCAGGACCCACCGTCCGAGTCAGAGCCCGACCCCACCGCTCAGCCCGACGCGGAGCCCACGCCGCCGTCCGGCCCGACCGACGAGCCCGACGCGCCCACACTCGACGAACCTGACCCGGACCTCGCATCGAACGACGACGATCCCGCGCAGGATCCGCCCCTCGATGCCGACGGCGACGAGGAGACGACGCAGGACGCCCCAACCGAGCAGAATCCGGATGACGCAGGCGAGGAGTCGCCCTCATCCGACGACACGTCACCGGCGGCGGCGGATGCCGCAACGACGGCCCCGCCGATGTCCGCGTCGGATGAGCCGACAGAGTACGGACACGGCCTGCCGACGCTCCACGACATCCTCGCGAAGCCGATCGGCGTCGTGGTCCCTGCGATCGCCACCGCGATCGGGTTCCTGTTCCTCGTCGCGATTCCGTCCGAGCTGCTGTACGGCACGCTGCGTCAGAACTACACCAGACTCGCGTTCCTCCCCGCGGCCCTGCGCCGCAGGTGGACGGCGTGGCGTGCACGCCGCTCCCCCCGCTGGCGTGTGCTCGTGGCACCCGCGATCATCCTGGCGGGTGCGCTGATCGCTTCGTTCGCCGACCCCGCGCCTCCTACCCCGGGTGCCTCGCTGCGTCTGTTCCTCGCACTGATCTGCTCGATGACGCTGATGAATGTGCTGGCCGTGCTGTCCGGCCGATGGGCGGCTGGCCGCATGGGGCTGCCCACGCGCGTGCTGCTGATGCCGGGGTTCCTGCTGATCGGCGCCGTCGGCGTGCTCGCCTCCCGCATCTTCGACATGCATCCGGGAATCCTCTTCGGCATCCTCGCGATGTCGATCGTGACCGCGGCCGTGAAGAAGAGCCAAGCGGGTGTGCTCGCACTGATCCTGTGCGGCGGCTTCATCGTGGCCGGCGTGGTCGCCTGGCTGCTGTACGCGGTGATCGGCGACGCGCTGTCGGGCTTCTGGGGCGAGTTCCTGCGGGAACTGCTCACCGCCGTCGCGGCCGGAGGCATCGGCTCCATGGTGGTCGTGCTGCTGCCTGTGACGTTCATGAGCGGTCGAGACATCTTCCTCTGGTCCAAGCGCGTCTGGGCGCTCGTCTACGCGATCGCCCTCGTGCTGTTCGTGCTGCTCGTGCTTCCGCTGCCCGACTCGTGGCAGGAGTCCGCCGGCACATCACTGCTGTGGCTCGCCGCATTCGGCGCGTTCGGCGTGGTGTCCGTCGGGGTATGGGCATGGTTCCGCTTCCGAGCGCCCGCCAAGGGCGTGTCTCATAATTCCGGCCGTAGCGAGCATGGGTGATGTGTGCCGGATCGCTAGGCCGAGGAGGGAGGCGATGCCGTAGCATCGTCGACCGACGAGAACGACGCGAGCCGGTGCACAGCACCCAGCGCAGTAGGTCGCGAATTATGAGACACGCCCCAGGCGAACGCGGGTAGCCTGGAGTCATGACGACTTCCTCGCAGATCCGGATGTTCGGTGCCGAGTGGTGCCGCGACTGCCGCCGCACCAAGGCGCAGCTCGACGAGCTCGGCCTCGACTACGAGTACATCGACCTGGAGGCAGACGCTTCCGCCGCTGACGTGGCGAAGGAGATCTCGGGCCGCACGCAGATCCCCGTGGTGGTGTACCCCGACAGCTCGCACCACGTCGAGCCGACCAACGCCGACGTCGAGACGAAGCTCAAGGAGCTCTCGCTCATCTGAGCCGAAACGAGACGGCCGCTGGTTCCGGATGTCCGACATCCGGAACCAGCGGTCGTTTCGCGCGTGTGGGGCACCGGGTGTTCCCCTCGGCGCCTGTTTCACGGCAGAATGGGCAGTGACGGAAGGTGGCCAGCGTGCCAGATGCAGCAGAGACGAGTCCGCTGAGCCTGCCGCATGAGGCGGCGGAGTGCCCGAAGTGCTTCGAGGAGCTCCAGCGCGATCGCGACTGGTGGCAGGCCAAGCCCGAGGGCGCGCGCCTGGTGGGTCTCGTCGTCGCGCGCGACGACCTGCCATCCGTGGTCGAGCAGCGCACCGAACTGACGCGCTTCGGCGTGCCGATCGACGGCTTCCGCCACCCGGCCCCCGACATCCTGGAGTCGTGGGAGACGAGGCTGGACCGCCTGTTCAACACCCTGACATCCGGTGACGTGCTCGTCGTCGCCGACCTGCGCTCGCTCGGTCGCGATGCGTCAGAGGGCGCGCGCACGGTCGCCGCCCTCCGCCGGCACGGCATCATGGTCAAGGTGCTCGGCCACAAGTCCCGCCACCTCGAGAGCGCGTAGCCGCCCGCAGCGCGCGCCGGGCTCCGGGCGCGTGCAGCGCAAAGCGGAGGACGGAGTCGACCACCAGGTCAACGACGGACGACAACACCGCAGCGCGCGTGCCGGGTTCCGGGCGCGTGCAGCGCAAGGCGGAGGACGGAGTCGACCACCAGGTCAACGACGGACGACAACACCGCAGCGCGCGTGCCGGGTTCCGGGCGCGTGCAGCGCAAGGCGGAGGACGGAGTCGACCACCAGGTCGGCGACGGACGACAACGCCGCGATGTGCGTGCCCGGGGCCCGGCAGGTCAGCTGGCGCAGGTGGTGGCGGCGGGTGAGGCAACCCCATCCGCGCGGACGAGGTAGACCTCGATGCAGGTGGGCACGGGGTCGGCGGGGACGGTGACCGAGGCCTCGCGGGTGTCGTGGAACTCGATGGGGGATCCCGGCTCGTCGATGCCCCACTGGTACGAGTCGCCGTCCTGCGGATCGGGGTTGCTCCACGAGAAGGTCGCTTCGTCGCCGTCGATCTCGGCGCTCAGCTCCGCCACGGCCGGCGGGGTCTCGGTGACCGGGTCCTGCGGCTGAACCGTCGGGTCGGCCTCGGGCGGCTCATCGCCGAGCAGTGCGGGCAGGGCGAACACGGCAACGGATACCAGGCCCGCGGCCAGGACCGCGCCGCCGAGGACCCACGGCCACACCGGCCGGCCGCGCTTCTTCGCCGAGCCCGCCGCAGGTGCGCTCTGGAAGCCCCGGATTCCCGGCGCGTGGGTCGCTCCGCCCGGCGCCGATGCCGCCGCAGCGCCGACCTGCGCGGCGAAGGTCGGCACGGATCCTCCGACGCTCGGCGACGGGATCGTGGCGTCGTCGAGATCGTCGACCCCTCCGGTCCAGATGCTCGCGGCGAGTGCGCCGTTCTGGCCGTACGAACCTCCGATGCCCGCACCGGTCCCCTGCTGCTCGGGGCTCGTGCCGGCCGTCCGCGCGTCCCCCACGGGCTCCGCGCCTGGTCTGCGCACCACGGTCGCGTCGTCGATCGGCCCCGCGACCTCCGCCGTCGCCGCCGACGGCCGCGTGCCCTCGACATCCGGCTCGATGTTCATCACGGCCCTCACCCTGGTGAGGCCGTCGTTCTCGTCGTCGAGCTCCTCTGTGGGTGCATCATCGAGGATGTCGATCGGAGTCACGGAGTGCTCCAGCTCGATCTGCACCTTCTGCAGCGCCCTGGCGAACGCCACGGCCGTCGGGAATCGGTCCTCCGGCCGCTTCGCCATCGCGCGCACCAGTGCTGCCTCGAGCGACGGCGGCACGTCCGGGCGGTCGATGCGGCGCACCGGCATCCGCTCGGCGCGGTCGATCAGTTCGGCGCTCGAGTTGCGCTGGCCGGGAATCTCGAACGGTGCCCGCCCCGCCAGCAGCGTGTACACGGTGGCAGCCAGCTGATAGACGTCGGTCTCCGGCCCGTTCCGCGGCGGCACGGCGAACGATTCCGGCGGCGACCACGGAATCGACATGCCGGCCGCCGCCTCCGCGGAGCCCGCGTTCGACGCGATGCCGAAGTCGGTCAGCGCCGGCCGGTTGTATTCGGTGACCAGCACGTTGGCTGGCTTGATGTCGCGATGCAGCACGCCCATCCGGTGCGCTGTCTCCACCGCCGCGATCACCGGGATCGCCGTGCGCAGCGTCTCAGCGACCGAGAACGGCGCGCGCCGGTAGCGCAGCTGCAGGTTCGGGCGCGGACAGTGCTCCATCACGATGTAGGGGCGCTGATCGGCGCTCATCCCGGCCTGCAGAATCGTCACGATCGCCGGATGATTCGACAGCATCGCCATCACGTTCGCCTCGCTGGCGAACTGCTGACCGGCCGATTCCAGCCGATCCGGCAGCAGCACCTTCACCGCGACGCGGCGCTTGGGCATCTGCTGCTCGTACAGGAACACGTCGGCGAACCCGCCCGATCCCAGCAGCCGGATGTACTCGAAGCCTGGCAGCTGGGGAGGGGCGGCGGGCGGCCGTTTGGTCACGGCAGCCCCTGGAACGTCACGGTGATGCCCTCACCGACGTCGAGCGCGTCGCCCTCGATCAGAATCGTGCGCTCGCCCGGGTGCAGTCGCTGCGGGTCGCCGTCTCGGTAGAGCAGGGTGCCGTTGGTGGAGTCGAGATCGGTGACCATCGCCACGTCGTCCTCGATCTTGATCTCGATGTGGTTGCGCGAGATGTCGTGCATCGGGCTCGCCACCGTGATCAGGTGCGGCACGTCCTCACCGACCGAGCGCACCGACCGCGGCCGGCGCCCGATGAGCACGGGCCGGTCGAGCGCCACTTCGGCGCCCGTCGACAGCCGCACGCGCGCCGGCGGGCGGGCGGCTGCCTGTCCAGCAGGGGTCGTCGGCGCAGGCGGCGACGCCTGCGCTCCTCGTCGCATCGCGGCGATGTCCCCCGCAGCGATCGTGATGCCGTCGTGGTCGCCGTCCTGCTCGCCCTGATTCCGGATGGCCGCAAGCTCACCCGGGAGCACGGTGTTCCCGTCGTGATCCCCCAGCTCCGACGAATCAGCGGGATCCGGATCGCGCGGGGCAGCGGGTGCCGCCTGTTCCGGCGCGCGCACGATCGGCTGCTCCGGCACGGCAGGCTCCGAATCGATCGCGTCTGCCGCGGCCTCCGCTGAGGGGCCTTCCCCGTCCGGCACCTCGTCGCCGTCCGCACCGTCGACGCCGATTCCTGCGGCCTCCGGCGCATCCGCCTCGGCGAAGCCGCCTGCCACCGAACCGATCCCGGCTGCTGCGCCGTCGGCCGATTCGTGCTCGCTCCCGCTGTCGAGTCCGCCGCCTGGGACGGCTCCGGCCGCTCCGGGCACGCCCGCCGTGGCCCCGAGCCCGCCGACCGCGGCGGCACCCGCCGCCGTCAGCGCGACGCCGGTATCTGCGGCACTCCATCCGGATGCTCCGGACCCGCCGTCGACCGCCGGCTCCGCGCCGACCGCCTTCGCGTCGTCCGGTTGTTGGCCGCCCGCGCTTCCCAGCTCATCCGGAGTGACGGTCTCATCCGGTGCCGCGCCCTCATCCGGCGCGGGGGTCTCGTCCGGCGAGCCTGACTCATCGGAGCCGGCCGGGGCGCCGAGCATCTCGTGGTCGTCGTAGACGCCGTCACCGTTGACGTCGACCGGCAGGATCGTCTCATCCAGAATCTCGTCGCCGATGCCCGCACCGTCGCCCGCCGCATCGCCGGCGTCCTCGGCCGCTGCCGTCTCGCCGGCTTCCTCGGCCGCGACATCGCCAGCGACCGCGGCCTCCCCTGTGACCTGGGCGGCGACCACCTCGATCTCGACGCTCGCGACGCCCACGACGCCCCCCAGCAGAGGCAGCGACGGGTTCGGCGTCGCCCACCCGAGCGCGACCGACACCAGCTCTGCGCCCGCCAGCTCGGCCGCGCCGTCGGAACCGGTCACCGTCTGCGACTCGATGCCCCCACCGGTGACCACGGCCTCGCGATCGCCGCGCACGACCACGCGCACGCCAGCGACGTCGCCGGCGATCAGCACATGGTCGCCGACAGAGCCGAGCAGCTCGTCGAGTTCGTCGCGATCGCCGTGCAGGGCGAGCCAGGCGCGGTCGAGCATCTCCGCGGGCGTCGTCGGCGGCAGCAGGACGGCAGTGTCCTTCGCGACGATCAGGAACGCGGGCCCCGGGGTGTAGCGTGCGCGAATCATTGCTGTACCGCCTCTCGCGGTTCGGTAGCAGAATCGACGGATTCGTGCGCGAGGGTCCCCCGCACCGAGAGTGCATCGACGACCACGGCCGTGATGTTGTCGCGGCCGCCGTTCGCGAGCGCCTCGTGCACCAGTATGAGGGCCGCCTGCCCCGGTTGGGGAACTTCCCTCAGGATCTGCGCGATGCGCTCACCGGGAAGCTCGTTGGAGAGGCCGTCGGTGCACATCAGCATCCGCTCCCCCGCAGCCGCGGGAAGCATCCAGTAGTCGGCTTCGGCCACAGACCCCGCACCCATGGCGCGCGTGATCACGTTGCGCCGGTTGTCCCGCCCCGCCTGCTCCGGCGTGATGCGCCCGCTGTCCACGAGCTCCTGCACGACGGAATGGTCCACGCTGATCTGTTCGAGTTCGCCGCCGGCGAGCCGGTAGATGCGCGAATCGCCGACGTTGATCGCCAACCAGTACCCGAACCCGTCGACCTCGCTGACGAGCACGCCGGCGAACGTGGTTCCCGCGCCCTTCTCCCGATCGCCGGAGAGCGCGTCGACCCTGCCCCTGGCTCGGTCGTACGCCTCGCGCGCCTCGTCGATCTGCACGGACCCGGTGCCGACGAGCGACGCGAACGACTCGATCGCCGTCGCGGAGGCGATCTCGCCCGCGTCGTGCCCTCCCATGCCGTCGGCCACGGCGAACACGGGCGTCGAGGCGAGGTACGCGTCCTCGTTCAGCGATCGCTTCGCGCCGACGTCGGTGGCGGCACCGCTCACCACGGTGATCGGTCTCATCCGGCTCGCCCCCGGAAGGTGACGGTGCGATCGCCCATCTCGAGCACGTCGTTCGGAACCAGCTGGACGCGCTCTCCCGGCGTCGCGACGATGCGCGCTCCGCTCCGAACGATCGTGACGCCGTTGGTCGAGTGGCGGTCGGTGAGCCACGCGATGCCGCTCTCGACGACGACCTCGAAGTGCGTCTTCGACAGCGACAGCGTCTCGTCGCGCACCGCGACGACCGCCGCGCCGTCCTCCTCGGCGGGGTTGCGGCCCACGATCACGCGACCGTCCAGCTCGAGACCGGTGCCGTCGTCCCACTCCAGCGCGGCGGCCGCCCCTACGCGCACGACCGTTTCGCCGTCGACGTCGTCGTCTTCGGGGGTCGGATGACCTGATGCACGAGGCATGTCCTGACCGGCGACGGCCGGTTCTGCGGCTTCCGTCGTCGCCGGGGCTGACCGCTGCGGCGGATCCTGAGTGATGCCGGGCACGTAGTCGATCGGCGGTGACGACGATGCATCGTCACCGTGCGCGGCGAATCCTCCTGCCGACTGGCCGCCTTCCGCCTGCGCGGTCGGGGCCGGCCCGACGGCGCCCTCGTTCTGGCCGCCAGCGGACGACGGACCGGCCGCATCGCGCGACACCGGCATGTTCGGATCATCCGGCGCTCCCAGCGGCCCTGCAGCGGCGAGCGCGTATGGGTCGACGGGCACCTGCGCGTACGCGGCGAACGGACGCTGCTGCGCCGAGGCGGCGTACGGTGCACCGGGGTTTCCTGGGTTGTGCGGGGTGCTCATCTGGCGCCCTCCTCTCGTGCCGAAGCGAGTCGTTCGCGCAGCGAACGCATCCGGACGGACAGCTTCGAGCCGTGCGTCAGTGAGGCCACACTCATGCGCGCCCTCATCCGCTTCCAGAATGATGCCTTCTCTGCCAGCGCGTCGACCACCTCGTCGACGTGCTTCCAGTATTCCTCGATCTCGATCGCCGGTGGGTCGCCCGGCCCGAACACCGACGCATCCGCCCGCACCGCGAGGGGCGTCATCCTCGACTCGGAGAGCGCATCGCCGACGGCGGTCGCCTCCTCCTGCCGTGTCTGCCCCATCGGCACCGCCGCGCCGTAGTCGGTCGCCCTGTCCATCAGCTCTTCCCAGCCGCCGGCGACCCGGTCGGCCGGGATCGGCGCACCGTAGCGCTTGCGACGCCTTGCCCCCTTGAGCAGCGCGATGATCACGAACGGGCTGAGCAGCAGCATCAGACCCAGCAGCGTGACCCCGGTGATCGTCAGGACGAGCCAGAGCACACCCCAGACGGCTGCGCTCTCCTCCTCCTGCTCCTCCTCATCCGGGATCAGCGGCGGCAGATCGGCCGGCTCCTGCGGCGGGGGCGGCGGCTGCACGACCTGCGGCTTCGGGTCGGGCTTGGGCTCGGTCGTCTCCTGCTGCGGCTCCTGATCCTCAGGCGGGGTCGGGTCGAACGGCAACCAGCCGTAGCCTTCGAAGGCCACCTCCACCCACGCGTGCAGGTTGTCGCCTGTGGCGACGAAATCTCCGGATGCCTCGGTGCTCGGAGCCTCGTCCTCTTCCGCCTCGGGCGAGGGCGCCTGGTCGTGGAACCCCATCACCACCCGTGCGGGAATGCCGACCTCGTTCGCCATCAGCGCCATCGCAACGGCGTACTGCTCGTCGTCGCCGACCATCTGCTCGTTCTCGAACAGCGTCTGCATGCGACGGGCGCCGTGGCCAGGCAGCGAATACGCCTCGTCGGCGAGCCCATGGCTGAAGAAGCCGTGCTCGCTCAGCTCCGCCTCGAGCGCCCGCACCCGCTCGATCGGCGTCTCCGCCTCGGCGATGGTGTCGGCGGCCGATGCCGCGATCCCCTCCGGCACGTTCTCTGCCTGCGGCACCTCGACCTTGCCGAACGGCACGTCGGCCAGCGTCGAGTCCGCTGGGATGTCGGGGTTTACGGCGTGCACCGTGTAGCGATCGCCTTCGCGCAGGCCGGCCTGCGTCAGCGCGGTGCCGGTGTTCGCGTTGTAGTAGGCGGAACGGCGCAGCTCCTCGGCGCGCGGGCCGGCGAAGTCGATGCGGTCGACATGGCCGGCATCGGGCAGCCACACGTCGGCGTATTCGCCGATCGTCACGTCGAACTCGACGTCGTCGCCGCTGCGGCCGGCCGCCATGTCGCTGCGGAGGTGGGTGAAGTCGCTCGAGTCGGCCGAACCCGTGTCCGAGACGTCGTAGACGATGCCGTTGTAGGCGTCCATCACGCCGAGCCGGATGCGCACGTCGTCCGGCAGCCCGCCCTCGACGGTGAACAGCGCCTGGTCCTTGTAGTCGCGCACATACAGCCGGTAGGCCTGCAGCGGGCTGGGGTACTGGTGCACGTCGAAGGGAGGAACGATGTGCTCCCGGATGACGTCGCGGGTCAGGTTGCCGGGGATCAGCGCGTTCGCGCCGGCGCCGAGACCCGCGGCGAGCGCCAGCACGACGCCGCCGGCGACGAGCCTGCTGCGACCGCGGCCGTGCGCGCCCCGCTCCGCGCCTGCCTCGAGCGAGACGGCGCTGTGCGCGGGTGCCCATGCCTCTCGCAGCGCGAGCCATGCCACGACGACGACCACCAGGCAGATGCCCTGCACGAGCGGCAGCGACTCCTCGAAGGTTCCGAATGCGATCTCCGTCGCGAGCAGCGCGCCCAGCGGGATCAGCGCCCATCCGGATGTCCGCAGCCGCAGCGCGAGGCTGGCCGCGATCACCGTGGCGACGAGGGTCGCCAGGAACGGAACCAGCGCGTGCCCGTCCGTCATCGAGACGGGGGTCACGCTCGTCAGCAGCGACTTCCAGCTCGTCACCGCGCCGGTCGCGAGCTGCGCGAAGGTGTCGAGCGTCGGAACGAAGCCGGCGATCGTGGTGTGCGAAAGCGCGAGCGGCCCGCCGAGCAGGAAGTACACCGCGACGGTGAGTCCGGCCAGCGACAGCACGCCGAGGCGGAACCTGGCCCCCGCCGCGGCGATGCCGAGCCCGAGCACGGCGGCTCCCGCCCCCGCCACGAGGTATCCGGGGCCGGTGAAGGTGGGCCACCAGCCCACCAGCGTGATGGCGACGAAGACGGCGACGGCCGAGAGATCGACGACCCAGCGGCGCGGAGAGAGCGTCACGACAGCACCCTCCTCACGGTCGGGGCCAGGTCGTCGAGCGTGCCGATGGTGACGACGTCGGCGTCGCCGATGCGCCGCAGCGCGGGTTCCGCGCCCTCGCTGGTCATGATCACCAGACACCGTGCCCCGTGCGGAATCCGCGCGCACGCCTCCCGCAGCTGCGCCGTCGTCACCCGCCCGCCGCACACGATCACCACGACGCTGGCCAGCGGCAGGTCGGCACTGATCCTCTGCCCGAGGTCGCCGACGCCGCCGTCGCGGGCGCGGGTGCCCGTCACGGCGGAGAGCGAGTCGAGCAGCCGTCGCGAGTTCGGCGGCTCCGTGTCGGCCTCAGGCGTGCGCAGGTCGACGGCGAATGCGTCCTGCAGCGCGCGCACGCCGACCGATCCCACGGTCGACACGGCCAGTTCGAACTCGTCCGGTGAGGCGTATTCGGCCGATGCGGTCGACAACCCGAGCACGAAGTGCGACCGCCTGGTCTCCTCGTAGGTGCGCATCATCATGGTGCCGGTGCGCGCGGTCGAGCGCCAGTGCACGTGGCGCAGGTCATCGCCCGGCTGGTACTCGGTGAGCGCGTGGAAGGCGATGTCGTCGCGCGCGATCACGGTCGAGGTGAGGCCCTCGAGATCCCGGATGTGGCCGAGCGACTGCCCGACGAGCATGGTCGTCTTCGGATGCACGTAGAGCTCGACCGGCTCGTTGCGCGAGTCGGTGCGCTCGAACAGGCCGAAAGGATCGCCGCGCACGATCGAGACGGGGCCGACGCTGAGCACCTGACGGCGCAGGGTCGGGATCGTGAACAGCTCCTCGGCCTCTTCGCCCGGCGCCATCCGGCCGACGCCGAACACGCCGCGACCGCTGCCGACGGGAAGCACCACGCGCGACGGCAGGATCGCGCGGGCGCCCGTGTTGCGCAGCAGCAGGGCGCCGTGCGCCTTCTCTCCGACGACGACGCGTGTTCTGCTGAGGTCGAGCTCGACGTCGTAGCTGCTCCTGCCGATCAGGAACAGCGCGCTCAGTGCGATCACGACGGTCAGGATGACGGCGGCGAGGATGATCTCCCGCCATCCCCACCACAGGCCGGCGACCCACATCGCCGCCGCGATCGAGACGACGACCCAGCCCGTCGGCCGCACGACGGCGGCCACCCGCAGCGCCCACGCACCCGCGACGCGCAGCGCGTGCAGGGCGACGGCGCCGTAGCCCGCGACGTCGCGCTGCACGTCCTGCCGCCCCGCCGTGGCTGGCAGGACGGGTGCGTCGGTCTGGTCGGTCGGCATCGGCTCTTCCGGGTCGTGCGGCTGCGCGCTCAGGCGCGGTTCACGGGCGCGGCCACGGCGCCGAGCACGCGCTCGATCACGGTCTCGGCCGTCGTGCCGGCGAACTCCGCCTCGGCGTCGATCACGAGCCGGTGGGTCCACACGTGCGGCGCCAGCAGCTTGATGTCGTCCGGGGTCACGAAGTGGCGCCCGTTCGCGGCCGCCCACACCTTCGCCAAGCGCACCATCGCGATCGCCCCGCGCACGGAGACGCCGACCTGCGTTCCGCTGTCGTCTCGCGTCGCCTCGGCGAGCTCGGCGACGTAGCGCAGCACCGCCTGGTCGACGTGGCAGGTCGCGGCGAGGTCGGCCATGTCGGCGATCGCGTTGGTGGTGATGATCGGGGTGAGTGACGCGGCCGTGTTGCGCTCGGCGGAGCCGACGAGGATGCGCTCGGTCACCTCGAGCGTGGGGTAGCCGATCGACGTCTTGATCAGGAAGCGGTCGAGCTGCGCCTCCGGCAGCCGGTAGGTGCCGGCCTGCTCGATCGGGTTCTGCGTCGCGATCACCAGGAACGGGCGGCCGACGTCGTGCGTGGTGCCGTCGACGGTGACCTTCGACTCCTCCATCACCTCGAGCAGCGCCGACTGCGTCTTCGGCGAAGCGCGGTTGATCTCATCGGCGAGCACGATCGACGCGAAGATCGGGCCGTGGTGGAACTCGAAGGAGTGCGCGTTCTGGTCGTAGATCGTCACGCCGGTGACGTCGCTGGGCAGCAGGTCGGGCGTGAACTGGATGCGGTTCGATGTGCCCTTCACGGTTGCGGCGAGAGCGCGGGCCAGGCTGGTCTTGCCGGTGCCTGGGGCGTCCTCGAGCAGCACGTGGCCCTCCGCGAGCATCGTCGCGACCACCAGACCGACCACCTCGCGCTTGCCCATCAGCGCCTGGTCCACGCTGTCGACCAGGCGCGTGAAGGTGCCGTGGAACCATGCGGCCTGCTCGGCGCTCATCGTCATCGTCGTGTTCATCCTTCGTGTCGCGTTACTTGGTCGGTCACAGCGGCGCGGGCGGTGCGCTAGTACCAGGTCATGGCCTGCGCATTGCCCCAGCCCTCGATGCTGACCCAGGCTTTCTCGCCGGGGTCGCCGAAGTAGCACTTCAGTCGCACGGATCCGTTCGCGGGGACCGAGTAGGTGGAGTTGCCCCAGGTACCGCCATACGGACCATTCGCGTTGCACCTCAGCGTGTAGTTTCCGGCGGGGAAGTCCTTCACGTTCAGCACCATGTAGGCGCACGAAGACGACACACAGTTGGGCTGGCCCTGTGCCGAGACGCTCGACTTGCTCGTCGTGGCGACAGGCTCCGGGGGCTTCGGTTTCGGTTTGCTCTTCGCGCATGCCACGCCACTTGAAGCACTCTGACCTTCAGAGTTCGTGACCGTCGCTATGACGCACTTCGTATTCGAGTAGCCGACATTCTCGGTCTCCGACCATCCACCACCACCGGTAGAAGCAGACTTTCCGCCTGTGCCCGATTTGTCGGTGACGTACTTGATGTCCATGCGGACGATGTCACGACCGTTGTCGTCCTTCGGAGGGCTTGCGGAAAATGCGATGCTCTGGGCACCCGAGGGCTTGGCTGACACGGTCGGCGCGGCAGGCTTTCCCCACGGCTCGACGAGGTTCGAACTCGCGTCGCCGCCCCCGCTGGCGTGCGAGTACGTCGAGCCCTTCGTGACGGTGCGTACAGTGAATATGTATCCGCGCCCATTCTCCAGGTTCGTGATCTTCGTCGCCGTCCCGCCCACGGTCTTCCTGTGGTTCCCGCCATTGTCCTTCCAGGACACAACGTAGGTAACCTCGCTCGGCTTTGCCCCATTGAGGTCTGATGCGGCGCTCCACGTCAGGTTGACGGCCCCACCGGCAGCGGTGTTCGTGTCCGTCGCCGTAGCTTTCACGTTCGACGGGGGCCCTGGCGGAGTGGTCGCGCGCTGCGGGTTGCTCGCTGTGCTCCATGCGCCCCAGCCGGCTTTGTTCTCGGCACGCACCTTGTACGTGTAGTCATCCTGAGACACTGGAACAACATAAGTCTGCTGGTGGGTGGGCGCCGAAACGGTGACCGGCTCCGTGGCGCCTGCTCCACCCTTGCGCTGCACCTGGTATCGCATCACGCTGTCGCCGTTCGCATCGCCGCCGGTCACCTCGGGCCACTGCACAGTCATCTGCGACTCACTGCCGACCGGCTCCGCGTTCGAGATGGTCGGCTTGCCCGGCGCATTCGGCGGCGCGGCGGGGAAGTCCGGCGCCGAGCCGCGGCTGGTGTCTGACGGATCCTTCGCGCCGTTGCGCGCGAGCACCGAGAAGGTGTAGTTCTGGCCGTTCTGCAGCCCCGTCCAGGTGTGGGAGAGAGTTCCGCCTGGGAACTCCTTCTGGCTGGTGCCGTCGGGGGCTGCCGGCGAGATGAACAGCGTGTAGCTCTCGATCGGCGTGCCCTCGTTCACCGGCGGCGTCCACGCCACGTCGAGCGAGCGGTCGCCGAAGTCGGTGATCCGCGGCGCGTCGGGACGCTCCGGCTTCACGTCGGGCGTGACGACCGGCGACGCCAGCGACGCATCCGACTCGCCCACCGCGTTGGTGGCCGTCACGGCGAACCGGTAGTCCTGCCCGTTCGACAGCCCCGTGATGGTGCAGGTCGTCGCCTGGCACTGCTGCGACACGGCCGGGCCCTGCACGCTCGTGACGGTGTAGTGCGTGATCTGCTCGCCGTTGTTCGCCGGCGGGCGCCAGCTGATGATCGCCGAGCGGTTCATCTCCTGGCTGCCCGTCACCTCGGTGGGGGCGTCTGGCTTGCCCTTCACGGTGAGCTCGACCCGCGCCTGCGCCTGCCGATCCGGGTCGCCTGTGGCGTCCTGCACGCGGTACATCACGGTCATCGTGCCGTGGAAGTCGGCACCTGGCGTCACCTGCACGCGCGAATCGTCGTGCGAGACGCTGCCGGTGCCTGCGTCGACCCTGGCGTCGACGACCGTGAGGTCTTCATCCGGGAACGGGTTGAAGTCGTTCTCCAGCACGGCGATGTCGTACGACTCGCCCTGGTGCGCGTCGTCGAGCACGTCGTCGTTCGCCACGGGCATCGCGCGCCCGGTCGCCGTCACCGTGACGTGCACCGTGCCCGTGACCGGTTCGCTCTCGCCGTCGGAGATCTCCAGCGTGATCGCGGCCTGCTCGCCCTTGGCGTCAGGGCCCGCCTCTGCGACGAGGCTCTGCCCGTCGATCCTGGTGTCGATGGCCTGGTTCTCGCCGCCCGTGATCCGATACGAGATGCCTGCCAGGTCATCCGGATCGGCGTCCGTGGTGAGCGCGGCGAGATCGGTCGACTGCGGACCGTCGCCCGCGCCGACCTCGAGCGCACCGTCGGTGAATTCGGGGCTGACGTTGTCCGGAGGCAGCACCGTGACGGGGATCGACAGGGTCGACGTGCGGCCATCCGGGTCGTCTGGGCCGTCGCCGTCCGTCACCTCGAAGGTGATCGCGTCCGGGCCGTGGTAGCCGTCCTGCGAGGTGTAGGTCAGCGTGCCCGTGTCCTTCACCAGCGCGTCGCCGTTGGCGTGCACGGCCGAGACGCGGTCGGCCTGCGTGATGCGCACACCGCCGCCGCCCTGCACCGTGACATGGTCGGCGAGCGGCACGTCGACCGTCTCGCCGCTTTGCACCTCGATGCCCGTCGTGTCGATCAGCCGCGGCGCGAGGTCGCCGACCGCCGGCACGTGGATGAACGCCGAGGCGTCCTGGCCGTCCTCGTCGGTGATCGTGTAGGTGATGATCCGGCGCTGCTCGGTGACCTCGACGCGCACCATGCCGTCGCCGACCAGCTCGCCCTGCTCCGGCGCGATCTCGAGGGCGTCGACCGTGCCGTCCGGGTCCTCGTCGTTGGCGAGCACCTCGACATCGGCCGTCAGCTCGTCCGTGACGTCGCCGACCAGCACGGTGTCGTCGCGCGCGATCGGCGACTGCAGCGGAACGTCTTCGTCGACCGTGACCATCAGCAGGCCCGTCGAGCGCGCACCCTTCGCATCGGCGATCGTGTATTGCAGCGAGGTCTCCTGCTCGGAGCCCGGCGCCGTCACGATGAGCCGATCGCCCAGCACGTCGGCCGACATGTCCGGCACGTCGTCTGGCAGGATGAGCCCGTCGTCGACCAGGCCGATCCGGTCGCCGTCGGGGTCGGAGTCGTTGGCGAGCACCGGCACGGCGACCTCGCGGCCCGGGCGGACGAACAGCGAGTCGGTCACGGCGTACGGCGACTGGTTGACATCCTCGGCCCCGGCGATGCCCACGCGCACGGTCGCGGTCGATTCCGCGCCGAGTCTGTCGCGCACCCGGTACGAGAAGGTGTCGACTCCGACAGAGTCGGGGAAGGCCTCGTAGACGAAGTGGTCCTTCTCGACGGAGGAGACCTTGCCCTTCTCGGGAGCCGAGTCGATGCCCATCAGCTCGACCGAGTCGCCGTCCGGATCGATGCCGTCCAGCGGCACGGCGATCTGCGCCTGCGTGCCGGCCAGGGCGCGCGCCTCGAGATCCTCAGGACGCGGAGCCTGGTTGCGCTCCTCGTCGAGTTCGAGGATGTTCACCGTGATGAACGCCGAGTCTCGCTGGCCGCGGGAGTCCTCCACCTCGTAGGTGACATAGGCCGTGCCAGGCTCATCGCCCGCTTTGAAGCGCACGGCGTCCTGCGAGACGAACGCCTCCCCCTGCTCCGGCTCCGGCAGCGGGTCGACGAGGGCGGGCAGCACCGTCATCTCATCGTCGTTCGGGTGGAAGTCGTTGGCGAGCACGTCGACCGTGGCCACATCGCCGACGCGCACCGTGACCTCGTCGTCGTTGGCGACGGGCGGCCGGATGTTGGTGGGCGCGGGGATCGGAATGATCACGACCTCGCCGGTGGCGGAGTATGGGCCGTTCGAGACGCTGTAGGTGACCGTGACCGACTCGGCGAGCGTGCCGGTGTCCGTCACGCGCAGCGTCTCGTGGTTCAGCACCGAGACGCTGATGCCGCTCGCGTCATCCGGCACCTGCACCGACTGCAGCACGAGCACCCCGCCCGTCGGGTCCTCGTCGTTGCCGAGCACGTTCACGAGCGCTTCGCCCCCGGCCGGCAGCAGCGCCACGTCGCGCACCGCGACGGGCGGCAGGTCGACGGTCTCGTCGGGGATCACGTCGACGCGCACATATCCGACGGCGGAGTTGGGGCCGGCCGCTGTCATGTACTCGACGTACTCCGTGCCGACGCTGTCGCTGCGGAAGGTGAAGGTCTTGTTCGCGAAGTCGGGTACGATCGCGGCCCCGGCGATCTCGCCGACGTTGGTCAGCCGCAGCGACTCGTTCGTGGGGTTCACATCATTGGCGAGCGGCGCGACCGTCGCCGTCTCGCCCGCGCGCACCACGACGTGGTCGTTGTTCGCGATCGGCTCGGTCGACCCCACTGGCCGGATGTCGAGCTTCAGCACGCCTGGAGTGCTCGCGTCGCCGTCGGAGACGGTGATCGGGATGTCGTGCGGGCCCTGCGTGCCGCTGGTCGCGCGGTAGGTGACCTGGCCATCCGGAGTGAAGTCGACGCCGTCGCCCGCGAGCGGCTCCACCGCAGTCAGGAAGACGTCGTCGCCATCCGGATCGCGCCAGTCCTGCAGCACGTTGTAGGTGACCGTGCCGCCGACCTCGATCGGCACCACGGGCTCGCGCTTCGGCTCAGGCGCGTCGTTCTCGCTCTCGGGCCGGATCTCCACCGTGACGGTCGCGGTGTCGGTGCCGCCCCGACCGTCGTCGACCTCGTAGGTGAAGGTGCCGCTGCCGCTGACGCCCGGCTGCACGGAGATCTGGAACGATGATCCGGCCTCGACCTTCGATATCTCGCCGATGCGCGGCCCGCCGTCGGGCGCATCGACCGTCAGGATGTCGCCGTCGGCGTCCGAATCGTTGTCGAGCACCTTCAGCACCGTGGAACGGCCGGCGCGCACGCCGAACTCGTCGTCGTTCGCGATCGGGTCCTGGTTCTCCTCGGTGCGCTCTGGCGGCTGCACCTCGATCGTCTCGTCGGTCGAGTCGTCCTCTTCTTCGCTCTCCTCGCCCTCCGGCGGGGTGAGGTCGTCCCAGTTGTCGACCTTGCGCACCTGGTCGACGACCTGCCATGCCGCACCGTCGGCGACGTCGTTGAGCACGATCACGTCGCGGTTCACGCGGAAACGCAGGTCTGTGGTGCTGCCGCCGGACGGAAGCTCGACGGAGGTGTCGTTCTGCGCGCCCGCGCAGTCGCGCACGAACACACCGCTGGACGCCCATGCGGCGTACGCGCACCCGTTCAGCCAGACCGGCTGCGCCGGCACGCCGTCGCCTGCGCCGGAGGGCGACACGTTCGGTTCCCCGCCGGCGAGCGGGAACTGGTGGAGCTCCGATTCCGTTGCGACGAGCACGCTGTCGCCGTCCGCGGAGGTCTGCTGCAGGCGCGCGCCCTGCGCCTCGTCTCGCGGAAGCTCAGCGACGATCCCGTCGGGCGTGACGATCTGACCGGTCGTCCTGTCGAAGACGACGGCCGTCGCTCCCACGGCGGCGATGTCGACGCTGTCATCGGCCCCGAGCATCTCGAGGGATCGCCTGTCGGGTTCCGCAGGCTGGCCGTTGGCGTCGGTCGCGATCGTGAACACCGAGGCTGTGGCCGGGGAGACGGCGTGCACGATTCCGTCATGCCCGACAGTGACATCGGCGCCTTCGCCGAGCTCGAGCAGCGGTTCCTCCTCGGCGCGGTCGAAGCTGCCGACCGCCTGCGTCGGAACCACGTACAGTTCGCCGTGTTCCGGATCGAGCACGACCGTGGACTGCCCGCCCATCTCGACGTCGGCAGCCGGCATCACCTCTGCCGGGGTCGACATCGACATCGTCGCGACATCGACGGCCGCCACGGTGGAGGTCTGCTGATCGAAGAGCAGCACGTCGCTGCCCTGCTGGCGCACGTCGAACTCGGGGCTCGTGGCCCGGATGGAGCCGTCGAGCTGACGGGAGGGATCGTTGAAGTGGCCGGCCGCGAGCAGCGAGGCGTTCGTGAGCCAGACGCTGCCGTCGTGCAGATCGAGCTCGGTGGTGGGGTTCCCGTCATGCGCGAACGCGAGCGTGGTCACGGCCACGGCGGCAACGCCCACTACTGCGCCGCCGGCCATCGTCCGACGGCGGCCGCTCAGCCACGACAGCATCGACATGTATCTCCCCCTGGCCGCTCTCCGGTACGGCGGCAGGGCACAGCGGTGCCCTTCGCACAGAGCTTAGTGGGTGACGGCTCCGTATTCACAGGCGAGGCCCTGGGGAGAACTCCCCTGGGCCTCGCTGTCACCGCTTCTTCGGCTTGGGCTCCTTCTGAGGGGCGCTGCCGCTGGCTGCGAGATCGGCGTAGTACTGCGCGGCCTCCTCCTGGCGGTCGCGCTCCGCACCCGAGGCGATCGGTGCGCGCACATGCTCCGGCTCGTACGCGAACGCGTCGACGAGGTCCTGCGCGTGCGGGCGCAGGCGGGAGCAGAGGCGGTCGATGTAGCTCGACACTGCCGCGGCGCGCTGCGCCGAGAGGCGACCGGTGATCAGGTACCACGCCAGGTGCGTCTCGATCAGCTGCAGGCCGAACAGGTCGCGCACCCAGGTGAGCACCATGCGGCTGTCCTCATCGTCGATGCGGTCGAGGGCGTCGGTGAACGCCTCCCACTGCAGCAGCTCCGCATGCGCGCGGGCTGCTGCGATCAGGTCGTTCTGGTTCTCGTTGAACACCGCGGCGCTCTCAGCCGGCGACATCTTGGCCGCGGGGCGCAGCTTCGCGGCCACGTCAGCGACCATCTGCTCGACGCGCGCGGCGAGGAGCTCGTGCTGGTGGTCGGCGCGCAGACCGAGTTCGACGGAGCGGGCGGTCGAGCCGAAGTCGGTGACCGCCTGGCCGAGCCGGCGCAGCCCCGCGCCGTTGTAGATGCGACCGGCCGTCTGCCCGGCGACGAGCCGCGCCACGTCGGCCGGTTTGCCCGCGAACTGCTTGGCGTAGTCGCCCAGCAGGCGCTTGCCGACCAGCTGCAGCAGCACGTTGTTGTCGCCCTCGAAGGTGACATACACGTCGAGGTCGCTGCGCAGGCCGGTGAGCCGGTTCTCGGCGAGGAAGCCCGCGCCGCCGCAGGCTTCGCGCGCCTCCTGCACGATGTCGAGCGCGTTCCACGTCGACAGCGGCTTCAGCGCCGCGGCGAGGGTCTCCAGATCCTGCCGGTTGTCGTCGGTGTCTGCCGCACCACTGAAGACGGCGTCGAACTTCTGCAGCAGCTCGTCGTGCGCGAAGGCCTGGGCGTACACCGTCGCCAGTCGCGGCATCAGCCGGCGCTGGTGGCGGCCGTAGTCGAGCAGCACGGTCTCACCCGCGCCGTCGTTGTCGAACTGGCGGCGCTGGTTGCCGTAGGTGACGGCGATCGTCATCGCCAGGGCCGAACCCCAGGTGGCTGCGCCGTCGAGCGAGACGCGGCCCTGCACGAGCGCGCCGAGCATCGTGAAGAAGCGGCGGCCAGGGCTGGCGATCGGGCTCGAGTAGGCACCGTCCTCGGCGACGTCGCCGTAGCGATTGAGCAGGTTCTCGCGCGGCACGCGCACGTGGTCGAAGTGCAGACGGCCGTTGTCGACGCCGTTCAGGCCGCCCTTGGGACCGTCGTCCTCTCCCCCGACACCGGGCAGGAATGCGCCGTCGTCGTCGCGGATCGGCACCAGGAAGCAGTGCACGCCGTAGTTCACGCCGCCGGTGACGAGCTGCGCGAACACCGTTGCGGCCTTCGCGTGCTGAGCGGCGTTGCCGAGGTAGTCCTTCCACGCGCCGCGGAACGGGGTGTTCACGACGAACTCGCCCGTTTCCGCGTCGTATGTCGCGGTCGTGCCGATCGCCTGCACGTCCGAGCCGTGGCCGGTCTCGGTCATCGCGAACGCGCCTGGCAGGACCATGTCGGAGGCATCACGCAGCCATTTGTCGTGGTGCGGCTTGGTGCCCAGCTGCAGGATCGCCGAGCCGAACAGCCCCCACTGCACGCCCGACTTGATCTGCAGGCTCGGGTCGGCGGCGACGAGCTCCTCGAATCCGGCGAGATTGCCGCCCTGGTTCTCCTGCCCGCCGTACTCCTTCGGGTTCGCGCGGGAGTTGGCTCCTGCCTTCACCAGCAGGTGCAGCTGGGAGAGCGTGCGCTCACGATGCTCAGGGATCGCCTGGCCCTCGATGCGCCAGAAGGCGGAGTCCTTGATCATCTCCCGCGCCTCGCGCCGGATATCGGCCCACGTGCCGAGCAGTGCCTCGGTCACGACAGGAATGTCGATGCGGGCCTCGAGCTCGTCGGTTTCGGCGTGCTTGGTGGCGATGTCGGTCATGCGTAAGCCTCCTCGTGCGCGCTTCGATGCGCGCGAGTGGCCCGCGCTCTGGGGTGCGCGGGCCATCCGTATGCCTTCACGTTATGCCTGTCGACCAAACCAGAGGCAATGCGTTGTGCGAGATCGACAGTTCGCCGTCGGGAAGGTGCCATCCGCCCTTGTGCCCGGCGCATAATCTCGGAAAATCCGCAGTCTCTCGGAGCAGATCCTCGAATCCCTCCGCGCTTTCGCGCATCCTCCGAGCTTCTGCCGCCGTTGTCGACGAAGACGCCCACGTCTCCGCCGACAACGGCATATGCGCCCCGCTCGCAGTGAGTCATGCCGAACCGAGAGCGTCGCCGCGCGCCTCGTCAGCTGCCGCCGGAGGCAGGGAAATCCGCTCTGGCACGCCGCTCGCGGCGAGTGGCCGGATCTGCCTGCGGAGTCGTCTCGGCGGGCACCCTCGTGAGCGCGGGGGTCGTGTCCTGTGCATCCAGCACCGCGGACGACACCGTCACATCCTGCTCATCCGGAGCCGGCGTCACATCCTGCTCATCCGAAGCCGCTTTCGACTTCTTGCGCTTCGTGCTCTGAGCGGGCTTCTGCTCATCCGGGGTGGCCTTCTCCTGACGAGCGGGCAGCCATCCGGAGACTCTGTTCCACAGTCGACGCATCTTCGGCCGCACGAAGTCGGCGAGCCAGCGCCACGACTGCGTGCGGATGAAGATCATGTCGCTGAGGATCATCACGAGCGAGAACCACGGCAGCGCCAGCAGGATGCCGATCGCGAAGTGCATCCCTGTGACGACGACGAGGCCCAGGATGCGGGTCCAGCGGTTCAGCAGCAGCACGGGGAACATCAGCTGCCCGTACACGGCCGCGAAAGTCGCGACGATCACGAGCGGTGTGAGGGTCCAGACGAAGTCGTTCAGCCACGGCAGCAGCGCGAGCTCCTGCAGGCGCAGCGTGTAGTAGACGGCGGTGCCGTCGCCCCACATCGGGCCCTGCAGCTTCCACAGCGCGCTCGCGATATAGGCGATGCAGAGCTGGGCGCCGATCAGGATCACCGCGACGTTGTTCGTCAGCACGGGGAACCAGCTCGGCACCCGGAACCTGCCGAATCCGAGCGCGGGAGGCTCGCCCTTCAGCCTGCGCCTGCGCGCATCGAGCGACCACACCCTGGAGGTGTCGGCGAGCAGCAGGAAGATCAGCACCACGCGGAGCGTCTGGTGGTGGCCCGTGGCGAACAGCTGCGGGTTCGTCGAGGCGAAGCCGAGCAGGAGCACCAGGAACAGCGGCGAGATGATGCGCATCCGCCACCCGAGGGTGTAGAGCGCGGCGACCACGAGCAGAACGAAGACCTTGACCAGCGTGACCGCGTCGCTGTCGGCGCGGGAGAAGAGCTCGGAGATCGGCCAGAGGTAGTCGTCGGTGAATGAGGTGCGGTAGTACACCTCACCCCAGCGCGAGCCCTCGCCGAATGAGTACGACATGTCGGGCAGGAACATCAGGATCAGCGCGATGGTCATCGCGCCGAAGCCCATGCGCATCAGGGCGACGCCGTAGCTGCCGCGGCGCTCGTCGAGCACCCAATGGGTGAAGAGTTCCCAGATTCTGATCACCTGAGTCATTCCTCATCACCCCCGGTACCGCCGCCTGTGGAGTCCGTGTCGTCTGATTCCACGGTGTCGCCCGGCTGTTCCTCGTCGTCGGTGAGCGATCCCGAGACGCCTGCCTTCTCCGCCCACTTCAGGAAGCTGGCGGAGAAGCCCTCGGTGCTCTGACCCGACCACTCCATGACCGGGCGCCAGCCCATGGCCGTGTAGCTCGAGCTGAGCTCCTCCGGCTCGTCTTCGAAGCGTTCGTCCCACCGGATGATCGGGGTCGACACGGATCGCGTCTGCACGGCGATCACCTCCCCGTCGTCGCTCCACAGCGCCTTCGCTGCCTGCGTCGCGTAGGAGGTGGCGAAGTTCGATGCCCGGATGAAGGCGCGTGCCTCGGAATCGAGACTGTCGTCGGCCTCGATGAGGGCGTCCTGCAGAGGTGTGAGATCTTCGTCCTCGTGGAAGTTCTGTTCGGCGACTTCGCGCTGGGCCGTCGACATGTCGAAGTACGTGCTCATCAGCCGAAGAGCGGCCTGAATCGACAGCTGCTTGCGCAGCACGCGCCGTGCGGGTTCGGCGAGCTCGATCGATGTGGCATCGACCCACTTGGTCGTCACGCGCTCACCGTCGGGCGTCTCCACCCATGCCCTCAGCCACAGATTGCGGTCTGAGTTCGCCGGGTTGGGGGCGAAGATCCGGTAGTCCTGCTGCAGATACGGATTGATGTATCCGGATGCGGCCGCGCCGGGGAGCACATCGTTGCGGATGTGGTCGTACGGCGTGTTGTAGACGGCCGTGAAGAAGACGTGGATCGCGATGAACACCGCCGCGACGCCCGCCGCAATTCGCGCTGAGCGCGGGAGACGGGCCGGGCGTGACGCGTTCGCCACACCCGACCCGTTTCCGCGCTTGGGGTTACCCTTGGTCACCCGCGAACTGTACTACGCCGCGTCGCCACGACGATGCCGACACCGGCGAGCAGCAGCAGGCCGGCGATGGGCAGCATGCCGCCCATGTCCACACCCGTTGCGGGAAGCTCGTCGTCGCCGTCACTTCCGGTCCCGGCCTTGGCCACGACCTTGAACTCGTCGTCGACCGTGCCCGAGGTGGCACCGGCCAGCTCGACCGTGTGGTCTCCGAGTTCAGCGTCGCTCTGGACGTTCCAGGTGAAGGTGACCTCACCGTTGTCGTCCGCGACCTGCGAACCGAGTGCGTACGGGCTGGAGAACATCGTTCCCTTCACCGTCTCGCCGGGCTGGAAGCCGTAGCCGTGAGCAACCTGCTCCTGGCCGTGCTCGCGCACATCGTGCTCCAGCTCCATCGAGATTCCACCGTCGTCGGGGTCAGTCGCACCGTCAGTGTCGGTGCTGCTGTCCGTGGTGTCGGTGTCGGTACCGGGGTCAGTTCCAGGCTCGGTGCCGGGGTCAGTACCAGGGTCCGTGCCCGGGTCGGTTCCAGGCTCCGTACCGGGGTCCGTACCAGGCTCAGTGCCCGGGTCAGTTCCAGGCTCCGTACCGGGGTCCGTACCAGGCTCAGTGCCCGGGTCAGTTCCAGGCTCCGTACCGGGGTCCGTACCAGGCTCAGTGCCCGGGTCAGTTCCAGGCTCCGTACCGGGGTCCGTACCAGGCTCAGTGCCCGGGTCAGTTCCAGGCTCCGTACCGGGGTCCGTACCAGGCTCAGTGCCCGGGTCAGTTCCAGGCTCCGTACCGGGGTCCGTACCAGGCTCAGTGCCCGGGTCAGTTCCAGGCTCCGTACCGGGGTCCGTACCAGGCTCAGTGCCCGGGTCAGTTCCAGGCTCCGTACCGGGGTCCGTACCAGGCTCAGTGCCCGGGTCAGTTCCAGGCTCCGTACCGGGGTCCGTACCAGGCTCAGTGCCCGGGTCAGTTCCAGGCTCCGTACCGGGGTCCGTACCAGGCTCAGTGCCCGGGTCGGTACCAGGCTCCGTACCCGGGTCCGTACCGGGGTCAGTTCCAGGCTCGGTGCCAGGGTCAGTACCAGGCTCAGTGCCCGGGTCGGTACCAGGCTCCGTACCCGGGTCCGTACCGGGGTCAGTTCCAGGCTCGGTGCCCGGGTCCGTACCAGGCTCAGTGCCGGGCTCGGTTCCAGGGTCCGTACCCGGCTCCGTTCCAGGCTCGGTTCCAGGGTCCGTACCCGGCTCCGTTCCAGGCTCGGTACCGGGGTCCGTACCCGGCTCAGTTCCAGGCTCGGTACCGGGGTCCGTACCCGGCTCAGTTCCAGGCTCGGTACCGGGGTCCTCGTCGGCCGCGCGGACCGTCGAGGATGCCAGGTCGACCTGTGCGAGGTCGCCGCCCACGATCGCGATGCTCACGGCCGAGACGGTGAACGACTCGGGACCGAGCTTGCCCTCGCCGCCTTCCTCGGTCGGCTGGTCGTTGATCGTGACCGAGGCGACCTGGTTCAGCGCGTCGAACAGCGGCTGGAGGCCGGTGAGGACCGGGTCCACGATGCCGCTCAGGTTCGACGACAGGTCGGTGCCGATCGTGTCGAGCGAGGTGCTCAGCGTGTCCTGCAGAACACCGACGAGCGCGTCGACCAGCGGCGTGACGAGACCCTCGACCAGGTCCTGGAGGCTCAGCCCGACAAGTCCGAGGAGGGTGTCCAGGAGGCCGCCGTCGGCGATGATCTCGACCGTGGGGTCGCCCTCTGCGGTGCCAGCAAGCTGACCGAGGGTCGTTTCGACGATGATTTCAGCGTCGACGCTGGTACCAAGTGCGCTCAGCACAGCCGAAAGGTCCAGCGTCACCTCGGTGCTGTTCAGCACCTCTGTCACACCGTCAGTGACCTTCGTCGTGACCGTTCCGAGCGCGTCCGAGATCGCAGTGGTGACATTGCTGATCGTGGTGCTGTCGAGCAGCTCCGTGTTCGGGTCGAGACCGTTCAGCGATCCGCCGTCCGTGGCCGCGGCCAGGTCGACTGCGATGGTGCCGTTGGCGAGGTCGATCGACACGATGTCGTTCGGGTCGGTCAGCGGCTCGTTGATGATCGTGTTGCTCAGCTCGGTGAGCGCCGCGTCGAGACCGTCGACACCGATCGTGCCGCTGGAGACCGTTACGCCGGTCCCGAGCACGTTCAGGTCGATGTCCAGATCGCTGAGCAGCGAACCGACCGTGCCGTCGCTGGCGAGCAGGCCGTCGACGGTCGTACCGACACCACCGATCGTCGAGTCGAGTTCGGTCGAGATGTCGCCGACCAGCTGCGACGAGATGTCGAGCTTCGCGTCGGCGAGCACATACTCACTGCTGACAGTGCCCGCGTTCTCCTCCGCGGCAGATGCGACCGCGCCGAGCTCGAGTGCGAACTCGTCGATGACGCCGTCCGTGATCAGGTCGACATCGAGCTGGTCGAACAGGTTGGTCAGGTCGATCTTCGAGTTGCCGTAACTGCCGTCGTTGATGGCATCGACGTTGATGACGCCGTCTTCACCGACGACGCCCGCGCTAGCCTTCGACTCCGTGGCCGACGGCGTCGCCGCGTAGGCGTTCAGTAGACCGAGGTCGCCGAGCTCAAGCAGCCCACCGCCATCGGGGCCGCTGATGACCGGGATCGACACGCCGCCAACATCGACGGTCGCAATGCCGTCGAGCAGATCCGCGTTGATCGAGCCGGTGTCCACGAGCGGCTCGCTCGGGTTGCCGGCGTGCGCCGACACCGCATCGAGCAGGTCGCTTCCCAGCAGATCCGCGTCGAGGATCTGGCCCAGAGCTTCCGAGTCATCGTTCTCGTCCGCCGCAAGCGCGGGCAGTCCGCCCAGCGCGGCAGCGCCCAAGAGGGCGGCCGTTCCGATTGCGGCCGGAGCGAGCGCGCGGCGACCAATGCGCCGCAGCCCGCCAGGCCGCTTCTGTTCTTCAACTGACATGCAGTGCATCTCCCCAGAAATGACGACAATGGTCGATACTGCCCGCTCGCGGTGGCACGGTACGGACCGCACCGAGCTGGCAGACTCGTGACCTATCCAATCGGTATTCCAGGACGCTTGTCCACCGAGATTGGTGGCTCATCGTGTTTGAGGGTGTAGTAGCGGCCTGAACCCGCCGGTCTCGAGCAAGCTCCTCGCGATGTAGTGGGTCAGGTTCCTGAAGCCCAGGGCGGTGCCGCGGAGATGCTCGAGTCTGCCGTTGATCGCCTCGGACGGCCCGTTGCTCGTGCCGGGATGGTCGAAGAACGCGAGGATGTCGCCCGCGCGCCGCTTGATCGTCCGCCCGAGGGTGATCAACTCGGGCAGATCCTGTGGGACGCCGCCGGCGAGCTGGGCGATGACGCGCGTGAAGATCTTCTTCCCGGTGCCCGGCTTCTTGTGCCGGTAGGCGGCGACCGCGCGCTGGTAGACGTCCCAGGTGACCTCGACGGCGACATGATCGGGATGCGCGTCGAACACCGCCTCGAGCTTCGCGAGCTGGTGCTGTTTCAACAGTCCGAGCCCCGTCCTGAGCAGACGGCGGCAGCCGTAGAGGGGGTCGCCGGTTCGGCCGCGATGCCCGAGAGTCTCCTGCTGGACACGCTGCCTGGTCTTGTCGAGCGCATCGCCGAACAGCTGAACGACATGGAAGGGATCCATCACGGCCGTCGCGTCGGGGATCTCTTCGCCGGCGGCGGTCTTGTAGCCGGTGAAGCCGTCCATCGCGACGACGCCGACGCCGTCGCGCCACTGTTTCGGGCGCCCGGCGAGCCAGGTCTTGAAGGCGTGCTTCGAGCGGCCCGGGACCATGTCGAGCAGCCGGGCGGGGCCGGTCTTCTCGCGGGCCGGGGTGAGGTCGATGATCACGGTCACGTATTTGTCGCCGAGGCGCGTGTGGCGCCAGACGTGCTCGTCGACGCCGATCGTCGTCACCCCGTCGAACCTGCGGGGGTTGTCGATCAGGACGCGCCGGCCCTCGACGAGGACGGCGTCGTTGGTGGCATGCCAAGACACGTCGAGGGACTCCGCGACCCGCGCGACAGGCAGGTGCTGGCAGACGACAGCCTCCAAGGCCCACCGGATCGCGGCGCGAGTGAGTTTCCCCCGCGGCTCGGCCGCCGCCGTGGTGTCCTCGCGCCAGATCGTCCCACAGTCGGAACACGCGAAGCGGCGGACGCGGACGAGGAGCGTCGTCGGCCGCCACCCCAGCGGGACATGCGCCAGCCGGCGGGCCTGTGTCCCGCGGGCGATGCCTTCGGCACCGCAACCGCGACAGAACGGGTCGCGGTCGGTGACGCGGCATTCGAGTACCGCCTTGTCAGGATCGATCTGCTGGCCCGTGACGGTGAGGCCGTGCTCATCGAGGAGGCAGAACGCAGACAGGTCAGGGGTGGCGAAGGTACCGTGGATCATCGTCGAGGTCTTCCTGATGGACAGCGTGAGAACTTCCATCATCGGAAGGCCTCGACCTCGTCCCCGCGACCGCCACGCCGCCGGCTCGTCAACCGACGACTACACCCTCATCCGCGAAGAGCCAGATTGGTAACGAGCAGATAACGACTGAGACGACTCCCGCGTGATTCCGCGGTTCTTGCCTGGAAGTCTGTTGAGAAATGTCTCGATGCGGCCTCCGGGCGGCGCGCCCCCCGCGCTACGCCGCTTCGGCGATCACCCCGAGCACCGCCTCGCCGTATGCGTCGCGCTTCTTCGCTCCGATGCCGCTGATGCCGTCGAGCTGCTCGACCGAGCTCGGCCGGTGCTCCGCGAGAGCGCGCAGCGTCGCGTCGCCATCAGCGCCTGCACCCACGCTGATCCTCGACAACGCTCACATCAAAGGGCGCTGGCCGCGTGCTCGCGCAGGTACTCACGCAGATACGGGATCGTGAAGTCGACGAACCCTCTCCCCGCAGGCTGAATGACGGCCGCGTCGATCAACCGCTGCCGATAGATGGACACATACTTCGCGGACTCGCCGATTCGCCGCGCAACATCCGCGGTGCGTGCCGGGCCATCGTCGACGGCGATGGCTAGGAGCACCGTGCGGTCCACCGCGGACAGATCAGCAAGAGCCGCCGCGTGAACGGTGGAACCGAGGCGCTTCCGAGCAGCGGGAATGCCGCTGCTCGTCGCTGCGTCATCGATAGCACTGCCGGTCGTTTTGCGCCAGCAGTGATAGCCGACCAGCTGCACCATGAACGGGTATCCCCCGGTTGCCTCCGTAGCGGCGTCGAGCGCGCTGGAGGTGATTGTTCGCCCGTTCCGCGTGATGGTTTCTGCGAGCGACTCTCTGACATCGGCGAGGGAAACGTCGCTCAACTCTTCGCGGCTGGCACGACGCATGAAGGTGAGCACGCTGTCGCTGAGCACGTCAGAGACCGCCGAGGGCAAGCCAGCCATCACCAGGGCGATGTTCCGGTCCTCACGCACCAGATGCTGCACGACGGTTGCGAGATGCCGGATCTCACCGACACTCTTCCGATGGACTTCGTCGACTGTGATGAGCAGTCCGGTCTCGTTCGGTTCGAGTTCGTCAAGCAGCGATGCGGTGCTCTCGCGCAGGTCCGCCGGAGGATCTGCACGCGACTCGAAGGTCAGGCCTCCACCGACTACTGGCAGCGTGATCCCCCTCACGCGTGCGGAACGTCCTTGCCGCAGTTCCTCATGGTGACGCCGGACAGCCTGGGTGATGCGGTCGCACATTCCTGTTGTCGCAGTTTCGGCTATCGCGATCCATCCCTTTGCGACGACGATGTCGTGGACTGCGTTCAGTACGACTGTCTTGCCGACACCTCGAGGCCCGGTGATCAACGAGAGCCGCCCTGGCGCTCCGGGACCGTCATCGATCGATTCTTCGAATTCCTCCAGCACCTCGTCGCGCCCGACGAGAAGCGGCGGCGAAGCGCCCGCGGTCGGCTTGAATGGGTTGCGATACGCCATGAGATCCATCCTTATAGAGACTTTTAGACTCTTTAGACTCTTTAGACTCTAAGGATTGCTATGGACGCGCACGATGCCCGTCGTCCTTCTGCTGCGACCGATATCTGCATGCGTACGCACCGCTCAGCTCTCAGCCTGTGCGATGACCCCGAGCACCGCCTCGCCGTATGCGTCGCGCTTCTTCGCTCCGATGCCGCTGATGCCGTCGAGCTGCTCGACCGAGCTCGGCCGGTGCTCCGCGAGAGCGCGCAGCGTCGCGTCGCCGAACACGATGTAGGCCGGAACGCCCTGCTCGCTCGCCTGCGCCGTGCGCCACGCGCGCAGCGCCTCGAACAGCGGCCGGTCATCCGGAGCCAGCTGGTCGGCCGCCGACGCCTTCTTCGCACCGCCCCCGCCTCCGCCGCGGGAGACGCGCCCGATCACGTCGCGTCGCAGCGGCACCTGCGTCTCGCCGCGCAGCACTCCGCCCGATGCATCGTTCACGGCGAGCGTGCCGTACTCTCCCACGGCGCTGAGCAGCCCGCGGGCGAGGAGCTGTCGGATCACGCTGCGCCAGTCCTGCTCGGAGAGGTCCTGGCCGATACCGAAGGTCGTGAGCTGATCGTGCTTCATCCGGCGGATGCGCTCGGTCGAGGCTCCGCGCAGGATGTCGATGAGCTGGCCGGCGCCGAACGCCTGGTTGCGCTCGCGCTTCAGGCGCACGATCGTCGACATCAGCTTCTGCGACGCGACCAGGCCGTCCCACGTCTCAGGCGGTTCGAGGCAGGTGTCGCAGTTGCCGCACGGGCCCGACGCCTCGCCGAAGTAGTCGAGCAGGTTCTGCCGCCGGCACGACACGGTCTCGCACAGGGCGAGCATGGCGTCGAGATGCTGCTGCTGACGCTGCTGGATCGCCCTGTCGCCGTCGCTCTGCTGGATCATCCGGCGCTGCTGCACGACGTCGCCCAGCCCGTACGCCATCCACGCGACGCTCGGGTCGCCGTCGCGACCGGCGCGGCCCGTCTCCTGGTAGTAGCCCTCGACCGACTTCGGCAGATCGACGTGCGCGACGAAGCGGACATCCGGCTTGTCGATGCCCATGCCGAACGCGATCGTGGCGACCACGACCACGCCGTCCTCACGCAGGAAGCGCCCCTGGTGCTTCGCGCGGGTGCCCGCGTCGAGGCCCGCGTGGTACGGAATCGCGTCGATGCCCTTGCCCGCAAGGAACGCCGCGGTCTGCTCCACGGACTTGCGGCTGAGGGCGTAGACGATGCCGGCCGAGCCCTCCGGCTGCGACTGGATGAACGCGAGCAGCTGCTTGCGCGGCTCCGCCTTGGCCTCGACGCGGTACCGGATGTTCGGGCGGTCGAAGCTGGCGACGAAGTGCTTCGCCTCGGGCAGCGCCAGCCGCTCGGTGATCTCGCGATGCGTCTCGGGTGTGGCCGTTGCGGTGAGTGCGAGGCGCGGCACGCCGGGGAAGGTCGAGCCGAGCTCGCCGAGCGCCAGATAGTCAGGGCGGAAGTCGTGGCCCCACTGGCTGACGCAGTGCGCCTCGTCGATCGCGATCACGCTCAGGGTGCCGCGCTGCAGGAGGCTCACCGTCTGCGAGTTGCCGAGTCGCTCCGGCGCGACGTAGAGGATGTCGAGCTCCCCCGCGAGGTACTCGTTCTCAACACGGCGCCGCTCATCGGGGTTCTGCGTGGAGTTGAGGTAGGCCGCGTTCACACCGTTCTGGCGCAGCGCATCGACCTGGTCGTGCATCAGCGCGATCAGCGGCGAGACCACGAGCCCGGTGCCCTCGCGCACGAGAGCGGGAATCTGGTAGCAGAGGCTCTTTCCTCCGCCTGTCGGCATCAGCACGACGGCGTCGCCGCCCGAGATCACCTGGTCGACGGCTTCTGCCTGGTCTCCGCGGAACGACTCGAAGCCGTAGACCGTGCCGAGCGCCTCGAGCGCCGTCGCGTAGCGGGAGGGGGTGGCGGCGCGGGCTGCGGATGGCGCCGACCCGGGCGCGGCCGATCCGGATGACGGCTGTGCGCTGGTGCCGGAGCGGTCGATCTGCACGCCGGGCCCGACCCACTCGATCGCGCCGCCCTGATACGCCTGCTCGGCGTAGGGATCGCCGTGACCCGCGTAGGGGTCGCCGTACTCATCGTCGAGCGGCTCCTCGGGCGGAACCCACTCGTCTTCCGGGTGCGCGTAGGGTTCGCTCGTAGTCACTCCACCAGCGTAGGCGGCGGCTGCGACATCCGGCGCCTACGCGGCGCGCCTGTGGAGAACCTCGGCCCCCGGCATCGGCCTTCCCGGATGTCGGGAGTCTGGCGTAGCGTCGGCATATGGCTACCACAAGGGTCGTGCGCAACGATGACGAGCGCCGCTACGAGATCTTTCTGATCGACGACGCCACAGGGTCCGAGACGCTCGCGGGCTTCGCCCGGTTCACGCTGGGCACCAACAAGACGCGGTTCGTGCACACCGAGACCGACCCTGCGTTCAAGGGTCGCGGGCTCGGCAGGGTGCTCGCGGCGGAGGCGCTGGCCGACGTGGTCTCCCGCGGCGACACCGTCATGCCGCTGTGCCCGTTCATCGAGAAGTACTTGCGCGAGAACGACGTTCCCGGCGCCGTTGTGGAGTGGCCGACACGCGACTGAGGAGGTGGTTCATCCGGTACTAAGGCTTGCCTCAGCTGAATCCCGGTAAACTCGTCGGGTGAGCAAGCAGGGCATGTCGACGCGAGTGCTCCTCGTGTGCGCCGCGATCGCCGTCGTCACCGGTGCGCTGGGCGGCGCCGAGGGCTGGCTCTCCGTTCCCGTAATCGCCACGGTTCCCTTCCTCTACGGGTTCCTGCTCGGCGTGCACGCACTGCCGGGCATCGTGGCGCAGGAACTGTTCCGCCTTCCGGGCGTCGCGCTGCTCACCCACGTGCTGGCGGGGCTGGTCGGTTCGGCGATCGCTCCCGTGTACATCCCGCAGTTCCTCGGCACCGCGCTGATGTTCGGGCTGATCCAGGAGGGCGTGGCCGCGCTGTTCCGCTACCGCGCGTGGAGCTGGTGGCGCTATCTGATCTCGGCGCTGATCATCGGCGCCGTCGTCGCGGTGGCCGTGTGGTTCGCCGCCGACCTCGCCGCGCTGCCGGCGTGGGCGCAGGTGACGTACCTGTGCCTGTCGCTGCTCGGCCCCGTCGCGTGGACCATCGTCGGCATCAAGATCGGCAAGGCCCTCGAACGCGCAGGCGCCGCACCCCGCCGCCGCGTCGTCCGGAGCTGACCCGCGATGCCCCGCCGACTCACCGCCCCCTCGCGAGGTGCCTGGGCTTTGTCGAGATGCCACGACATTGACGGGGTTCTGGACCATCTCGGGGCACCTCGCGAACCTGCACGTGCGGCAGCAGCGCACGGACCCCGCCGCGCGACATGACCGCGCCCGTTCCGCACGCCCTGGTCACTCTCGAGGACGTGAGCGTCACCCATCCGGATGCCGATGAGCCGACGCCGAGGAACGTCTCGTTCCGAATCCTCCCCGGTGAGGTCGTGCTGCTGCTGGGCCCGAGCGGATGCGGCAAATCGACCCTCGCGATGACGCTGAACGGCCTGATCCCGCACGCGCACGACGCCGAGCTGACGGGCCGGGTGACGATCGCTGGGTTCGACACGGCCGAGGCGACGCCCGCCGAGCTGAGCCGACACGTCGGCATGGTGTTCCAGGACCCGGATGCGCAGATCGTCACCGGATCGGTGCTCGACGAGGTCGCGTTCGCGCTGGAGAACCTGCTGCTGCCCGCGGACGAGGTGCTCCTCCGCACCGAGCGCGCGCTGCGCACCGTGGGACTGTGGCAGCGGCGCGGCGACGACCCGAGCGTGCTGTCCGGCGGCGGCAGACAGCGCCTCGCCGTCGCGTGCGCGATCGCCCCCGAGCCGCGACTGCTGGTGCTCGACGAGCCGACCGCGAACCTCGATCCCGCGGGGCGTACCGACGTGTACGCCGCAGTGCGGGAGCTGGTGCGCGGCGGGGTGACCCAGCGGCCAGGAAGCGACTCAGCCGCGGAGCAGTCGGCACCCACGGCGCCCGGTTCGGCCGGGTCGGCGCACAGTTCGGCGGCCAGGCCCGACGCGCCCGCAGTGCTGCTCGTAGAGCACGACGTGAACGCCGTGCGCGAACTCGCGACCCGGATGATCGTGCTCGACCACGACGGCGCGGTCGCGATCGACGGCGCACCGGATGAGGTGCTCATCGAGCACGCGCAGCTGCTGCGCGAGCTCGGGGTCGGGCCCGACGAGGGCGGCGAAACCACCGCCGAGCCCACGCCGTCGAACGAGGTCGAAGGCGCACCCCCGCCCACAACCATCACCGAGCGCACACTGCCGCCCGCCGCCTCCACCCCATCCGGGGTCTCGCCCGATCACGGCGACGAGACCCGGCCCGCGAGACGCACACATATCAACCAAATGGGCGACCAAAGCGGGGCATCTCGACAAACTCCAGACGGTTCGGCAGTGGTGGCGCGAGCTCTGACCGTGACGCGGGGGCGCGGGCGGGGTGCCGCGACGCTGCTGCGGGATGTCACGCTCGAGGTTCCTCGGGGGTCGTTCACCGCGATCATCGGGCCGAACGGGGCGGGCAAGACCACGCTCGCGCAGGCGATCGCCGGGGTCGTGCCTCCCCCGCGCGGGCAGGTGCTGATCGCCAGGGATGGTGCGCCGCCGCTCGATGCCGGCAGCGCGAAGCCGCGTGAGCTGGCCGCGCAGATCGGCTTCGTCTTCCAGAACCCCGAGCACCAGTTCGTCGCCCACACCGTGCGCGACGAACTCGCGCACGGGCTGCGCCGACTCTCCCCCGCCGACCGCGACGCGCGCGTCGACGAGATGCTGGGTCGCTTCGACCTGCGAGCTCACGCCGACCGGCATCCGTTCCGCCTCTCCGGCGGCCAGAAGCGCCGCCTCTCGGTCGGCACCGCGCTGATCGGCGGTGCCGACCGGCCGGGCGGAGTGCTGGTGCTCGACGAGCCCACATTCGGCCAGGATCGCGCCCGCGCCGACGCGCTGCTCGCCCTGCTCGACGAACTCCACCGGGGCGGCACCACAGTGATCGTCGTCACGCACGACCCGGATCTCGTCGCCCGCCACGCGACGCACATCGCCGCCGTGAGAGACGGCAGGCTGGCAGGCTTCGGCCCCGCCGACGAGGTGCTCCCGCTGGTGCGCGAACCCGCGTTCTGGCGCCCGGATGCCGGTACGAACACACAGGTGCCTTCCGGGCATCCGGGCCCGGACACGACAATCGACAGTGACCAGTCGGCTTCTGCGGCAACGTCGACGGCGGCCGGCGCGGATCCGACCGTCCCGGCTCCCGTCGCGCCTCCGGGCCCCGACACAACGCTCGAAGCCGACCGCCCGATTTCCGCGGCCCCGTCGGCATCGGCCACCGCTGATACCGGCCATGACCCTCCGGATGTGCACCCCCGCGCCGCCCCGAGCCGCTCCCCGCTCGAGCGGCTCGATCCGCTGGCGCTGCTTGCCGCGGTGCTGCCGGCGATGATCGGGCTCGTGTTCACGCGCGATGTCGCCACACCGGCGATCGCCGTCGCCGCCGCGTACGCCGTCGTGCTGATCGGCGCGCCGAAGACGCGTGCTCTGGCCGTCTGGCTCTGCGTCATCCTGCCCGTGATGGCGCTCGCCATCGCCGGCGGCTTCACGCTCTGGAGCGACGCGGCCACCGGCGCCGCCACCGGACTGCGGCTGACCGCGCTGCTCGCGCTCGCGCTGATCCCCGGGCTGAGCACGGACGGCACCGCGTTCGTCCGCTCGGTCGTCGCACACCTTCGGGTGCCGTATCGCATCGGCTACGCCGCCCTCGCCGCCTACCGGTTCGTGCCGCGGTTCCGTCACGAACTCGAGGTGATCCGATCCGCGCACCGTGTGCGCGGCACCGGAGGAGACCCCGTCTCGCGCGCTTTCACCGCCATCGTGCCGCTGCTGGCCAGCGCCATCCGGCACGCCGAGCGCGTGGCACTCGCCATGGACGCCCGCGCCTTCGGCGCCTTCCCCACCCGCACCGAGCGCCACCCGCCCCGTTGGCGCGTGCGCGACACCGTCGCGGTCGTCGTGGGCCTTGTGGTGACCGCGGCTGTGTTCGCCTCAGGCGCGGTGCTGCCCGGCTGAGGAGGGCCTATTCGTAGTCCGGCGCCGCCTCGAGGCCGAAGAAGTCCTCGAGCGTGTGGAACTCGCCTTCGTGGTACGCGACCGCGAGCTCCGTGCCGATGTAGCGCAGGTGCCACGGCTCCGGCGAGTAGCCGGTCGTGTCGGTGTACCCCTCTTCGTAGCGCACGATGAAGCCGTACTTCCACGCGTTCTCGGCGGTCCACTGCCCCTGCGGCGACGCGCCGAACTGGTCCATCGTGCCGCACCCTGGGCTGCACGGCACCACGTCGACGGCGTACCCCGTCTGGTGTTCGCTGTGTCCGGCGTGCGCGGACGTCGCCTCGGCCGCCTCCAGCCCTGAGCTGTTCACGTAGCCGTTGAAGAGGTTCTCCTGCAGCCCGTACGAGCGGTAGCCGCTGGTCACGGCGATGTCGCCGACGCCCTCGGTCGCGGCGTCGGCGATCAGCCGGTTCACCGCGTCGGTCACCTCGGCGCGCAGCACGCTCGACGTCGTGACGCGCCGGTCGGGCGCGGTGAGGTTCTCCGGCACGTAGTCGATCGGGTCGAGCGTGACGTGCTTGTTCACGACCAGCCACGGCCAGCGCCCGTCGTTGAGCGCGATGCAGGGCGCGGAACCGGCCGCCACGTGCCCGCGGAAGGCCTCCGCTCCCCCGAGCGCCTCGATCACGGCATCCGGATCACCCGCGTCGAGAGCCTGGGTGACCTTCGCGTTCTCGCACGGCGCCGCGGCCGTGACCGCGTCGATGTCGGGCGCGGGCAGCGCCGTGGCGGTCGCCGGGCCGGTGGGTTCCTGGGTCGTCTGCGCCGCCGGCGCCTGGGCCGTCGCGGCGGTCATGTGCCCGATCGCAGCGCCGGCCGTGCCTCCCACCACGATGAGGAGCACCATCAGCATCCCGAGCGCACTCCGATGGCGCGGCGCGGCGCGATGCTGCGCCAGCGGCGTGCGCGCGGTCACCATCGAGAACCTCATCGCTTCCATTGTGTCGCACCGGATGTGAGCTCCCAGGGAACCCGTCCGGTATATGACGACGGGCCTGCACGCTGAACAGTGCGCTCTCCGGCTTCCGGATGCCGGACGGGTCGCGTCAGCAGACCCGCAGGCCCACCGACACGACCCCCTCAGTCGCGCATCCGGCTCCGGCTCACGCCGTCGTCAGATCCTCAACGGTCGGAGCGCCGGCGAGCTCGTCGATCAGGTCGTCGCCTGGAGCGGCCTCCTCGAACGGCGCCTCGATCTCGGCGCGGCCGAGCAGCTCCGTCATCCGGCGGCGGCGCTGGCGCGGGATAAGCGTGACCACGCGCCCCTCGTTGCCCGCACGGCCGGTGCGGCCCGCCCTGTGCAGGTACGTCTTGAACTCATCCGGAGCATCCGCCTGCACGACCAGATCGACGTCGTCGACGTGGATGCCGCGCGCGGCGACATCCGTGGCGACCAGCACCTGCGCCTTGCCCTTCGAGAAGCGCTCGATGTTGCGGGTGCGCTTGGCCTGGTTCAGGTCGCCGTGCAGCGCGATCGCGCGCAGCCCCGCGTCGTCGAACTGCTCGGCGAGCATCTCGGCGTAGGCGCGGGTGCGGGTGAACACCAGCGTCTTGCCCTCGCGGTTGACCAGCTGCTCGAGGATCTCGGCCTTGCGGCGGTGCTCGACGACCAGCACGCGGTGATCGATCGTGCCGGTCTCCTGCGTCTCGCCGGCGACCTCGTAGACGGCCGGCTCGGTGAGGAACTCGTCGACGAGCGAGGCGACCTCGCGGTCGAGGGTCGCGGAGAACAGCAGCTTCTGGCCGCCATCGGAGGTGAGGCGCAGGATGCGCTGCACCGGCTCGAGGAAGCCGAGCTCGCACATGTGGTCGGCCTCATCGATCACGCTGGTGGTGATGCTCGACAGGTCGAGCTTGCCCTGCTTGTGCAGATCCTCGATCCGGCCGGGCGTTCCGATCACGATGTCGACGCCCTTCTTCAGTGCACCGACCTGGCGGCCCTGCGGAACGCCGCCGTAGATCTGCGTGGTGAACAGACCCACGGCGCGGGCGATCGGCTGCACGGTGCGATCGATCTGCAGCGCCAGCTCGCGGGTCGGGGCGAGGATGAGGGCGACGGGTGCGCGGCCGAACTCGCGCTTGGTGCCCTTCTGGGCGCGCAGGATGCGCTCGACCAGCGGTGCGCCGAATGCGATCGTCTTGCCGGAGCCGGTGCGGCCGCGGGCGAGCACGTCGCGCCCGTCGAGGATCGACGGGGCCGTCGACGCCTGGATCGGGAACGGGCTCGATGCGCCCATGTCGGCGAGCGCGCGGACGATGTTGTCGCCGAGGCCGAGGTCGGCGAAGGTCACCTCGGCGACGTCACCCGCGTCGACGGCCTGCGCCGTGAGCTTCTCGTGCACGACGTCGATGTGGTCCTCCTGCGCACGGGTGCGCGGCGCCTGCTGCTGTTCGCGGTTCTCGCGCCATGCGCGCTCACCCGCGTACTCAGTGCGGCCGGGGGCACTGCCGGCGCGACGGTCGTCGCGGTCGGGGCGGGCGCCGGATGATCGCGAGCCGCGGTCGTCACGCGAGCCTGGGCGGCGGTCGTCACGACCGAAGCGCGATCCGGAACCGCGGTCGTCACGCGTGCCTGGGCGGCGGTCGTCGCGGTCGGAGCGGGCACCGCGGTCCGACC
>NZ_QPGM01000014.1:0-22485 GCF_003335195.1 Microbacterium sp. JB110
ATCCGGATGCGCGTGCCGCGATCACGAGGCGCACATCGAGCGGCAGACCGCTGCCGGCCGCGCGAGCGAGGGCTGCGGGCCACCCGGCCCAGCCGAGGTCGATCTCGACCAGCAGGTCCGCGCCGACCGGGACCGGCACGGGGCCGGCGTCCGGAGCTGTCGACGCGCCGACGGAGACAGCGGGCATCGTGCCGGCATCGACGAACGCGAGAGCTTCAGCGCCTGCTGCTGTGGCGACCGCACCAGCGGGCGCGGCATGCGCGTCCCCGGATGTCGCCGCCGCCGTCCCGGCCACCGCATCCGGCACGGCGACATCCGGAACAGCCTCGGCGGTCACGCTGACCGACTGACGTACGGTCTCGCCCGCGGCGAGGAGGTACGGGAACGGCAGCGCGAGCGGCCGGCTGTAGGTCTTGAAGGAGGCGTCCGTCCAGTTGCGCTGATCCTCCATCTCGAACACATCGCCGTCGAACGTGCACGTCACGCGCAGACCCTCCTGTTCCCAGACGAGGCTCCGGATGTCGAAGGCAGGCTGGAGCGGTGCGATGTCGACGGGGAAAGCCGTAGTGTCCTCGGTGCCGTCGGCGTGCTCGATGCGCAGCGCGGACCCGGCCAGCTGCGGCGGATGCAGCACGACCAAGCCGGTGCGATTCGTCGGGAACTCCACAGCGCTCGTCGCCTCGAACACGACCGTCAGCGTCTCGCCATCGGCCGTCGCCGTGAGGCTCGCGTCGAGGTCCGCGCCGAGCTGCCTCGTGCGCAGTGACATCCGGATGCCGCCCGGCACGTCGGCGACACCGGAGATCGTCCACTGGGGCGTCGCCCAGTTGCGATCCCTGGCTACCGCGCGCACGCTGCGCAGCACGTCGACGCCGTGGAACCGAATCGTCGAGATGTCGTCATCGCGGAGCTCGAAGCTCCAGTCGCCGGCCGTGACCGGCGTGGCGGTCTCGCGGATCCATGTCATCGTGTCACCTCCTGAAGCACGTTCGGCACGAGTCGCCGATCACAGCGTGGTCATGCCGCCGTCGACTGTGAACATCGCACCCGTGGCGAACGCGCTGTCGTCGCTGGCGAGGAAGGTCATCACGCCGGTGATGTCGTCGGGTGTGGCGGGCCTGCCCATGGGGATGCGGCTCGTGATCGCGGCACGCGCATCCGGATCCTCGCGGATCGCTGCGACGAGCGACGTCTCGGTGTACGGCGGCACGACGGTGTTGACGCGTATGCCCTCGGTGGCATATGCCGCGGCGACCGTGCGGGCGAGCCCGTGGATGCCGGCTTTCGTCGCGCTGTATGCGGTGAAGTCCTTGCCCTCACCGTTGACGCCCGTCGGGCTGCCGGTGAGGATCACGGAACCGCCGCCGGAGGTGAGCATCGAGCGGACCGCGTGCTTCACAGTGAGGAACGTGCCGGTCAGGTTGATGTCCACCGTGCGGCGCCACACCTCGAGATCGAGGTCTGCGGCCTTCGCGTCCTGCCCGAACAGCTGCACGCCAGCGTTGGCGACGACGACGTTCGGCGCCCAGCCCTCGTCGTCGAGCTCACGGAACACGGCCGCGACCTGATCCTCCTGCGAGATGTCGACGGTTGCGGCACGGGCGCTGTCACCGATGTCCGCCGCGGCGCGCTGCGCGGCAGGCGCGTCGCGGTCGGCGAACACGACGCGTGCGCCCTCGGCGGCGAACCGCTCGGCCACGGCGAGGCCGATGCCGCTGCCCGCGCCGGTGACGAGCGCGGTCTTTCCTTCGAGACGGGTCATACCGGTTCCTCAGCGCGTGATCGTGTCGAGATGGAGCATCCTGGCGAGGTTCTTATCGAGCTCGTCGTCCTGGAAGATCTTCTTCCAATCCTCCTTGATGATGCTCTCGCGACCGTACTTCATTGCGATCAGGCACGCGTCGCTGAACGGGTTGTCGCCGCGCAGGCCGTTGGCGAGCGCCACCTGGGTGTGGCCGTGCAGGATGCTGCGCGCTGCCGCTTCGGGAACGCCCATCGTGTGCACGGTCTCGTGCAGGGCCTCGTTGAGCAGCTCGCCGATCATGCACGCGACGGTTTCGACGAGCGTGGGCTCGAGCTGCGCGAGCTGTTTGATCGTGACGAAATGCACGTCGATGACCGGCGCGTAGATCGCGCGCACGGTCTCTTCGACGAGCGTCTTCGCGGCAGGGTCGTCGCTCTCTACGGCGGCGATCGCGTCCTGCGGGGCGGCGATGCCGCCGAAGGTGTCTGCCCACTGCTCCGGCGTCTCCCGCTGCAGGAAGATCGACGGGTGGCACGGATGCGCCACCGCCTGGACGACATCGTCGCGCTCGGTGAGCAGGCCGGCGTAGGCGGCAGCTGGGTCGAGCGTCAGGCAGACGGCGCCCGACTTCATCTGCGGCACGAGTTCCGCGGTGACCGCGCCGAGGGCGAGGTCGGGAACGGCGAGCACGACGATGTCGGCGTCGGCGACGGCAGCAGGGCCGTCGGTCAGCTCGCGCCCCGCGTCGACTGTGCGCTCCCGCCCCGCGGGCGAGTTCTCGACGTAGCGCACGTCGTGGTCGGTCCTCGCGAGGTTGTTCGACACCCGCATGCCCATCTTGCCGCCGGCGCCGATGACCGCGATCGCGTAATTGCCGCTCATTGTGTGCTCCTCAGGTAGTCCAGGGTCGTGCGGGTCCATTCCCGCTCGACCGCGATGGTGGTCTGTGCGTCCGACTGCCACGGCAGCCAGTGCTCGACGATTTCGTTGATGCCCCGCTCGCGCGGCCGCACCGTCTCGAGCAGGTGCTCGTAGTCGTGCAGTCCCTCGCCCATCCGGGCGCCGCTGTAGGTGAAGCCGACCCAGCCGTCCTGCCGCGCGAAGGCGAAGTCCTTCACATGCACGTTCTTCACGTGGGGCGCGGCGGCGGTGACGCACTCGGTCGGCCGCTCGAGGCGGGCGACGACGTTGGCCGGGTCGAGGCAGATGCCGAGCGCGTCGCTGCCGACCGTCTCGACGAAGCGGACCAGGTCAGCCGTGGCGACCTGCTCGTACGTCTCGAGTGCGAGAGTGACACCTGCCGACTCGAAGCTCCGGATGGAGCTGCGCAGCCACGAGGACGCCTCGCCGAGCGTCGGATCCGAGCCGGGGGAGGAGACCATGCTGCGCACCAGCGTCGCGTCGAAGACCTCCGCGAGACGCAGGTACATCGACAGATGCTCAGGGGAGATGCCCTTGGTGCCCAGCTCGATCGTGAGGCCGTTGTCGCGAGCCGCGGATGCCGCATCGCGCAGCTCTGCCCCGCTCATCCGCTCGAGCGGTGCGTAGTCGCAGATCTGGAAGAGCTCGACGCTCTGCGCGCTGGTGTCTTCGAACTCGTCGACCAGCGTCATCGGACTTTCGACGCGATCGGAGTGCCGCCAGAAGTAGGCGTAGGAGCCGAGGCCGATCATCGCGCAGTCTCGGAGAGCATGTCGGCGCAGGCACAGGCAAGCGTGACCGCGTGGTGCGGGTCGGCCCGGCGTACGGGCGAGCGGTCGGCTGTGCGGGGCTGGGTCATGGTCTGCATTCGCTCCGATGGGTGTCAGGCCGGGAAGACAGGCATCCGAGTAGGCCCGGTCGGGGGAGGAAGGGGCGAGTCGCTGTGCGTGATCCCCCTCATCGCATCCCCATTATGGCTAACCGGTTGACCAATTGCAATGCATGAACACCGCTCGACCTGTTTCCCGTTTCCCGGGAGCGCTTCCGTGCGGCAACGGATTCGGAGCGCACACGGGGTGGGCTACGCTCGGTGCACATCGGGACACCGTCGCGCCTGCCGTACCGATGTCACGATGATCGTTGCCGTGCCGCGCCGATCGATGCCCTCGAGCGGCGCGATCAGTCACGTCGACATCAACAGATTGGAACACGATGGCTGTCGACTCAACATCACCCTCGGAACGCATCGTGGATGCCCTCGGCACACTGTCCACCGGGACACCCGTGAGCGAAGTCGCCCGACGCCTGCTCGACCTGTTCACGAGCGGATCGCTCGAGCCCGGCACGCGGCTTCCCTCGGAGCGACAGTTGGCTTCGTCGCTTGCGGTGGGACGCTCAGCCGTCAGAGAGGCACTCGCCGCGCTCGAGATCATCGGCATCGTCGATGTTCGGCCGGGTTCGGGCACGTTCCTGCGCGGGCAGGCCAGTGAGCTCTTGCCGCAGACGCTGCGCTGGGGGCTGCTGATCGGAGAGAAGAACACGTCGGAACTGATCGAGCTGCGCGCCGGGCTCGAGATCTACGTCGCTCGGTTGGCCGCGACCCGCGCGAGCGACGCGGCCCGTGCGTCGCTGCGCGCACACGTGCAGGAGATGCGCGGCGCCGGCACCGACCTTGCGGCATTCGCGCGAGCGGACCTGAGCTTCCATCTCGATCTCGCGGAATCGGTGGAGAACGCCACACTGCACGACCTGCTGCACGTCGTGCGCTCCCTGCTGCAGGTCTACGCGGATCGCGCCGTGCACTCCCGTGAGGAAGCTGAGGTCGCGGTGCGCGAACACGAGGCCGTCACCGATGCGCTCGACGCGCGGGATCCGGCTGCGGCGGCGTCTGCGATGGCCGCACATATGGTCACAGCAGGGGAGAGACTCGCGCGCCTCGTCGAAGACGGCTGACGGACAGCTCGTCGGCGCTGTGCCGCGGGCCGTGCATGCGTTGGAAGGCCCCTGCTCCGCGATATCAGGGCGTTCGTGTCCGCGACAGTCTCCCTGCTTCGTCGAGCACGTCGACGAGAGCATCGGGGTCGTGAGCGAATCGACCGAGGAACACTCCGTCGACGGCGCCGCCGAGCTCGGTCAGGAGGCCGGGTCCTGCCGCACCGCCGTAGATCACGGATGAGCCGACCCGGTCGAGGTCGGAGTCGAGGGCAGCACGGAGCGCGGCCGCGACGATTGCAACGTGATCCGTTCCTGCAGGCTTCGGGGCACCGATCGCCCAGACGGGCTCGTAGGCGACGATGACTGCGCCTGCGGCCGTGTCTCGGAGCGCACTGCGCAACTGCGATACGGCAGTCTGTGCCGCCGCATCCGGATCCATTCGCTGTTCCTCTCCGACGCAGAGCAGAGGCGTGAGTCCGCAGCGAAGAGCGGCGGCCGCCTTCGCCGCGACGATCTCGTCGTTCTCGCCGTGCATCCTGCGCCGCTCCGCGTGGCCGATCTCGGCGATCGACGCTCCGACTTCTGCCAGCTCCGCAGCGGACACCTCGCCGGTGAAGGCTCCGGCCTCGTGTGCTGACACGTCCTGTGCGCCGACGCGCACACCGGTGCCTCGGAACGCCTCGATCGCTCGCGGGATCTGCAGGTAGGTCGGCGTGACGAACACATCCACGGCGCCGGACGACACTGCTTCGTGACGGCGCAGGCGCACGGCGACGTCGGTGAACCAGGCGGCGGCGCGCTCGTGCCCGAAGTACATCTTCAGGCTCACCCCGACCGTGAGCCGTCTCATCAGCAGGACCCGGTGGTCTCGTACCCGTCGATGGCCGCGACCTTCGCTGCGGATGCGCTGGTCGGGTCGAAGGTGTAGCCGAGCCATTCCTTTGCCAGACGGCGGGCGAGTTCGATGCCGATGACGCGCTGCCCCATGCAGAGGACGTGGGCATCGTTGGAGAGGACGGAACGCTCCACGGAGTAGGAGTCGTGGGCGGTGACGGCCCGGATGCCCTGAACTTTGTTGGCGGAGATGGCCACGCCGAGGCCGGTGCCGCAGATCAGAATCGCGCGGTCCGCTTCACCACGGGCGATGCGCTCCGCTGCCTCGATCGCGATCTTCGGGTACGGCGTGTGGCCGTCGGAAGCGACGCCGACGTCGATCACATCCGCGACGACTGCGTTGTTCTCGAGATCGCGCTTCAGGATCTCCTTGTAGTCGAATCCGGCGTCGTCGCTGCCGACGACGATCCGCAGTGCATCCGTCATATGTGCTTCTCCCTCATCGTTCGACATGCCCTGTTGACAGAGCATCTCACGGACTCTACGTTGAATCTAACGTGAAGTATGTTCTAAGCTACATGATATTCACACAGGGCAACGGAAGCCCAACATGTTCGGGGCGGTGAACGGCTCGAACTGATGGGCCGAGGAAGACCCGTACGAAGCGAGGCGAAGGATGCCCCGCACAAGATGCGAACAGGAGCAACGATGCGCGCAGTCGCTTTCACATCAGCAGGCGAGCTGGCTCTCGAGGAGCGGCAGATCCCGACTCCCGGGCACAAGGAGATCCTGATCGAGACAGCGGCGGTCGGCATCTGCGGCACCGACGCCCACGTGCTCGACGGGGAGTTCGAGGGGACCGTCTTCCCGCTCGTGCCGGGCCATGAGGCCACGGGGACGATCGTGGCGCTCGGCGACGGCGTCAATGACGGCGTCTTCGACTTCCGCGTCGGCGATCACGTCGCGGTGAACCCCAGCACCACGTGCGGCGAGTGCGAGTTCTGCCTCAACGGACATCAGAACCTCTGCCCCAGGTGGAACGGGCTCGGCGTCGTCGCCTCCGATGGCGCGTCGCAGCAGTTCTTCACGGCGCCGGCGAGCAACGTGTACAGGCTCAGGCCAGACACCGATCTGTACGAGGCGGCGCTCATCGAGCCGCTCGCCTGCGCGATCCGGGGCTGGGACGTGCTGCCCCGGCGCCTCGGAGACCACGTCCTGGTGTTCGGAGCAGGCACGATGGGGCTGCTGATGGCCCAGCTCGCTCACCGCGCCGGCGCAGCCACGGTCACGATCATCGATCTCAACGAGGAGCGTCTGAAGACGGCGGCCGAGTGCGGCATCGAGCAGCGCTTCACCAGCGCAGACGACGCTGACCGTGAGAAGTGGGACGTCGTCATCGACTGCACCGGCAACATCCGGGCCATCGAGGACGCCCTGACACGTGTGAAGCCCGCGGGATTCTTCCAGGACTTCGGCGTGGCACCGGCCGACCAGACGGCGCGGTTCTCGCCGTTCCGCGTCTACCGCGATGAGATCTCGATCGTCGGCACCATGGCGGTTCTGAACTCGTTCGGGCGCGCCGTCGAGCTGTTCGAAGGAGGCGCCGTCAATGCGAAGGCGATGATCAGTCACTCGTTCACGCTGGACGACTACACCACGGCGTTGGACATGTTCCGACGGGGCGAGGGGCGCAAGCTCCAGATCCGCCCCAACGACTCGGAATCGCGGGTGCTCCTGTGAGCGCGCCAGCAGCGGCCCGCCCCGCACGGCGAGGCCTCGGAGCAGGCGCAAAGCGCGGCATCCTCGCCGGCGTGATCGTGGTGCTGCTCGTCTTCGTCGTTCTCGGCACGCGAGTCGTCTCGAACGATGCGGCCGATGCGGGAGCGGATGAGGGATTCAACGCGGAGGCCTTCGGGGCCGAGCGGTTCCCCGGCATTCAAGAGGCGATCGCCGAGAAGGCGGTCGACGCGGACGAGCTCGCACAGGCGATCGCCGCGGACGCCGAAGCCGCTGTGGAGGAGTACGCCGTACCGTCCTCCGGCGGCCCCGTGTTCAGCGTGACGTTCACGGGCACCGTCGGAGAAGGCCAGTCCGGCATCTACGACGTCGCCGTCGACGGTCTTCCCGACGACCTGCTCGTTCGGGTGCAGACGGGGCCGGCGATCAACGGCACCGAGCTGCGAGACGCCACCGGCGACATCGTATTCGGCGAGTTCACCAACCAGATCGAGTTCCAGAACGCTGCGGCGGCGCTGAACGACGAGATGAAGGTGCAGGTGCTCGACAGCGTCGACGCCGCGTCGCTCGAGGGAAGCACCGTGACCGTGACCGGAGCGTTCACGCTCATCAACGAAGCGGCATGGCTCGTGACGCCGGCGCATCTCGAGGCCGGCTGATGGCCGGGGCAGCTGATGACGTCGTCCTCGAGGCGCGCGACATCGTCAAGACCTATGGCGGCACGCGCGCGCTGAAGGGCGTGAACTTCGAGATCCGCAGGGGAACGGTCACGACCCTCTTCGGTGAGAACGGCGCGGGGAAGTCCACCCTGATGAAGATCCTCTCGGGGGTCGAACAGCCCACGTCCGGCGAGATCGTGCTCGACGGCGAGGCGGTGGCGTTCGACTCCACAACCGAGGCCACCGCGCGCGGCATCTCGATCATCCACCAAGAGCTGAGCCTCGCTCCCAACCTCACGGTGCGCGACAACATCTTCATGGGGCGAGAGATCACCAAGGCCTTCGGCGGGGTCGACTACGCCGAGGAGAACCGTCAGACGCGCGAGCTGCTGCGCGACATGCAGCTCGACATCGATCCGGGAACCTTCGTCTCGGATCTGCGCGTCGGCCAGCAGCAGATCATCGAGATCGCCCGCGCGCTGTCGGTGAACTCGCGCATCCTGATCATGGACGAGCCGACATCCGCTCTGGCTGCTGCCGAGGTGGAGGTGCTGTTCGGCATCATCCGGGAGCTGCTGTCGCGCGGCGTCGCGATCGTGTACATCTCGCACCATCTCGAGGAGGCGCTCGAGATCACCGATCACGCCGTCGTCCTGCGTGACGGCAACATGACCGCGCGTGCCGAACGCGCGGACATCGACCTGGCGTGGATCGTGCACCACATGGTCGGCGAGCACTTCGACCTCGGAACTCCTCCCACCGGGTACGAGTTCGGCGACCCGGTGCTGGAGGTCTCGGGGCTGACCATCCTCGACCCCGAGAACTCGGAGCGAGTGATCGTGAACGACCTCGACCTGGAGGTTCGCGCCGGAGAGATCGTGTGCATCTACGGACTCATGGGTGCGGGGCGCACGGAGCTGCTCGAGGCAGTCGCGGGGCGCGACCCCGTCGCCACGGGCGACATCCGCCTCGACGGGCGGTCGATCCTCGGAGAATCGATCGCCGACCGGATCGCCGACGGCATCGGACTCGTGCCGGAGGACCGCCAGCGGGACGGTCTGGTGCAGAGCTTCGACGTCGGGCGCAACCTGACGCTGGCGAGCCTCGACGCCAGCATGTCGAGGGGATCGATCTCTCGGACGAAGGAAGCGCAGCGCTCGAAGGAGCTCATCGACGCGGTGACGGTGAAGACGCCGGGTCCCGATGTTCCGATCGGCTCGCTCTCCGGCGGCAACCAGCAGAAGGTCGTGATCGGCAAGATCGTTGCGACCGATCCCAAGGTGATGCTGCTCGACGAGCCGAGCCGGGGAATCGACGTCGGAGCGAAGGGCGAGGTGTTCCGGCTGCTCGCAGAACGGGCCAAGCGCGGGCTCGCGGTCGTGTACACGACGAGCGAGGTCGGCGAGTGCCTGAGCATCGCGCACCGCATCATCGTGCTCAGGCGCGGACAGATCTCCGCCGAGTTCGCACCCGACGTGACCAAGGACATGATCATGGCCGCCTCCGGCGAGGCCGTGGCCTGAATCGATCGAGACGGACAGGACAATGACGACCACAACGACCGCCATTCTCGAGAACCGGAAGCGGTTCTCCATCACCAAGCTCCTGCTGGAGGGGCGGGCCTTCCTCGCCCTCATCCTCATCATCGCGGTGTTCTCGATCCTCTCGCCGAACTACCTGACGTGGAACAACATCCTGATCATGACCTCGCACGTCGCGATCTACGCGCTGCTGGGCCTGGGCATGCTTCTGGTCATCCTGAACGGCGGGATCGATCTCTCGGTCGGCTCGACGCTGGCGTTCTCCGCAGTGATCGCGGGCTTCCTGCTGAAGGGCGTGCCGCTGGAGATGTTCGGCGTCACGCTGTATCCGAGCGTTCCCGTGACCGTGCTGATCGCCTGCGGCGTCGGAGCGCTGGTCGGGTTGGTGAACGGCATCCTGGTGGCGAAGTTCAAGATCGCGCCGTTCGTCGCCACGCTCGGCATGCTCTACGCGGTGCGCGGCCTTGCGCTGCTGATGACCGGCGGCCTCACCATCAACAACCTGTCAGGCAGTGAGGACCTGGGCAACACGGGCTTCGACTGGCTCGGCTTCAACCGCATCCTCGGCATTCCGATCGGCGTGCTGATCATGATCGTCGTGGCGATCGTGCTCGGCGCAGTTCTCGGCCGGGCGAAGTTCGGCCGCTGGCTCTACGCGGCGGGCGGCAACGAGCGAGCAGCAGAACTGTCGGGCGTGCCGACGAAGAACGTGAAGATCTCGGTGTACGTGATCTCCGGCCTGTGCGCCGCGATCGCCGGCCTGGTTCTGGCCTCCACACTCACCAGTGCCGACCCCAACGCCGGCGAGACCTACGAGCTGACGGCAATCGCGGCCGTCGTGATCGGGGGAGCGGCGCTCACGGGCGGACGAGGCAATGTGCGAGGCACGCTGCTGGGCGCCTTCGTGATCGGCTTCCTCGCCGACGGGCTCGTGATCATCGGAGTCTCCGCGTACTGGCAGATGGTGTTCATGGGCGCGGTCATCGTCGTCGCCGTGCTTCTCAACACCTTGCAGTACGGTCGTCGCCGGCCTGCGGCGAAGCCGAAGAAGAAGACCACGTCGACGGACGGGACGACGCCCGTTGCATCGGCAGAACCGTCTGGTGCGGGGACGTCCGAATCATCGACGAAGGAACCCTGAACCGCACAACCGGTACCGACGAACGCTGCCGGCACCCTGAGAAAGGACACATCACATGTTCAGAATGAAGACGCTGGGCGCACTCGCCGCCGCTGGCGCACTGGTCGTGGGCCTCACCGCCTGCTCATCCGGATCCGATTCCCCCGAGGGTGAGGGCGATGGAGGCTCCGGTGGAGGCGACGAGGGCGGTCTGATCACCATCATCGTCAACGATCCGGCCAACCCCTACTGGAAGACCGAGGGCGACCTCGCTCAGGCGAAGGCGGAGGAACTCGGCTACGAGGCCGTCGTCGGCTCCCACGAGGGCGACACCAACACCGAGAACACGCTGATCGACACGGCCATCGCGAACCAGTCGGCCGCGATCATCCTCGATCCGGCCAACGCCGACGGCTCCATCGGCGCCGTGAAGAAGGCGGATGAGGCAGGCATCCCCGTGTTCCTCGTGAACGCTGAGATCAACGAGTCGGGCCTGGCGAAGGCGCAGCTGGTGTCGAACAACGCCCAGGGCGCCGCCCTCGGCGCACAGGAGTACGTGAACCAGATGGAGGAGGCGGGAACGTACGTCGAGCTGTTCGGTGCGCCGAGTGACAACAACGCGCAGACCCGTTCCAACGGCTTCAGCACCGTCATCTCGCAGTACCCCGAGCTCGAGAAGGTCGGCGAAGAGGTGGCGAACTGGGACCGCACCGAGGGCCACGACAAGGCACAGGCGCTGATGCAGTCGAACCCCGACCTCGAAGGCGTACTCGCAGGCAACGACGAGATGGCGCTCGGCGCGATCGCGGCGCTGAAGGAAGCCGGCGAGCTCGACGGCGTCATCGTCGGAGGGTTCGACGGGGCACCGGATGCCGTTGAGGCTGTGAGGGCGGGCGAGATGGCCTACACGGTGCTGCAGCCCGTCGCGGAGTTCTCGCAGACCGCCGTCGAACTCGCTGACGAGTTCATCAGGACCGGCGAAGCGCCCGAGACGGAGAAGCAGGCGATCGACTGCATCCTGATCACCGAGGAGAACGTCGACAACATGGTCTCGCCCTTCGTCTACGAGGAGTGACACCGACCGCAGCAGCGGCAACGCGGGGGCGGGAACCAGGTTTCCGCCCCCGCATCCACTGAGAGAGGGATTATGAGCTACGTCGTCAACGAGGCGGAGAACTTCGCCGACGAATCCGCGGCGGGCTTCGTCGCCGCGCATCGCGACCTGGTCAGGCGCGTGCCGGGAGGCGTCGCGCGCGCCACGTCCACGCCGCAGGGGCAGGTCGCCGTCGTGATCGGCGGCGGCTCGGGGCATTACCCGGCCTTCGCCGGCCTGGTCGGTCCGGGGCTCGCGCACGGCGCAGCCATGGGGAACGTGTTCGCCTCGCCGAGCGCTCAACAGGTGCGCTCCGTCGCGGCCGCCGTTGAGGCAGGCGGCGGCGTCCTGCTCAGCTACGGCAACTACGCCGGCGACGTGCTCAACTTCGACGCGGCCCAGCAGCAGCTGCGCGACGCGGGCGTTCCGTGCCGCACCGTGCGGGTCACCGACGACGTGGTCAGCGCATCGGTGTCGGAGCGCGAGAAGCGCCGCGGCATCGCCGGCGACCTCGCGGTGTTCCGCGCGGCCGGCTGGGCGGCCGAACGCGGGATGGAGCTCGACGAGGTGGTGGAGTTCGCCGACCGTGCGAACGAACGCACGCGGTCGTTCGGGGTCGCGTTCTCCGGCTGCACGCTGCCGGGAGCCGATAGTCCTCTGTTCACCGTGCCCGAGGGGAAGATGGCCGTCGGTATGGGCATCCACGGCGAGCCGGGCATCGAGGTGCGGGATCTTCCGACGGCCGACGAACTGGCGGACCTGCTCGTGGCCAAGCTCCTCGACGAGCGGCCGGACGACGTGCCATCGGCATCCGGCGCACGGGTCGCCATCATCCTGAACGGCCTCGGCTCGGTGAAGCACGAGGAGCTGTTCGTCGTCTTCGGCGCCGTCGCCCGTCTCCTGGAAGAGCGCGGCATCACGATCGTGCAGCCAGAGGTCGGGGAGTACGCGACGAGCTTCGAGATGGCCGGCATGTCGCTGACGCTGCTCTGGCTGGACGACGAGCTGGAGCAGGCGTGGGCGTCGCCAGCGCTCACTCCCGCCTACCGCAAGGGAACCCTCGACCTCGGCGACGCCGTGCTCGCCGACGCCGCATCGGACGAGGCGGTCGCCGCGATCGCCGTCGGGTCTGCCGAATCGATCGCGGCCGCGGCGTGTGTGCGCGGCGTGCTCGGTGCCATGCGGGATCTCATCGATCGGGAAGCGGATGCGCTGGGACGTCTCGATGCGATCGCCGGCGACGGAGACCACGGCATCGGCATGAAGCGCGGCGTGCATGCCGCGTGCGACGAGGCGGAGCGCGCGGACGGCGCCGGGGCCGGAGCCGGCACGGTGCTCACTCTCGCGGGCGACGCGTGGGCGGACCGCGCAGGAGGCACGTCAGGGGCGCTGTGGGGTGCCGGACTGCGGTCGGCTGGTGAGGTGCTCGGCGACACGAACGCACCGGATGCCGCAACCGTCGCGGCCGCGGTGACTGCCGCATGTGAGACGGTCCAGCGCCAGGGGAAGGCAGAGCTGGGCGACAAGACGATGGTGGACGCGCTGGTGCCGTTCGCTCAGAAACTCGCGAGTCGGGTCGGAGCAGGGGCCGCGCTGCAGTCGGCATGGCGTGAGGCCGCGGAAGCGGCCCAGGCGGCGGCGCGCGCGACGGCTGAGCTGCTGCCTCGGATGGGGCGCGCGAGGCCGCACGCGGAGGCGAGTGTGGGCACTCCCGACCCCGGTGCCGTGTCGTTCGCCCAGGCGATGGTCGCCGCGACCGACGTCATCGGCGGCGCGGCTCTGGACTGACGCTCATCGGCACGCCGTGCGCGGACAGGTCAGCCGTTCGGTGGTGCCGCGAGCCGGCGGGCAGAATATAGGCAGCACGTGTGTCGCGAGGGAGAGAGCAGCATGGCGGATCAGATCGAGCACGACGAGGCGGGTGCAGAGGCGGAGTCCAGGCAGAGCCGCCAGGAGGCACGGCAGAACGCCATCACGGACGCCGTCATGGCCGCAGGAACGATCCGCATCGCAGACCTCGCCGAACGGTTCGAGATCAGCACCATGACGGTGCATCGCGACCTCGATGAGTTGGAATCGCGGGGGCTGCTGCGCAAGCACCGCGGCGAGGCATCCGCGCTGTCGACGGTGCTCGTCGAGTCGAGCGACGTGTACCGCGCGAGCCGGGAGCGCTCCGAGAAGGAGAGCCTGGCGCTGGCCGCTCTCGAGCTCATCGAACCCGGATCGGCGATCATGCTCGACGACTCGACGACGGCGCTGCAGCTCGTGCCGCATCTTCAGGCGAAGCGGCCGCTCACGGTGATCACGAACACTCTGACGGTGATGAACGAGCTGCGGTCGATGACCGGAGTCACCCTGCTCGGGCTCGGCGGGCAGTACTACAACTGGTGCAGCTCATACATGGGGCGCATCACGACGGCGGCGATCTCCGAGCTGCGCGCCGACATGCTCGTGATGTCGACATCAGCGATCACCGACGGCGTCGCCTTCCACCAGACGATGGAGACGGTCGACGTGAAACGGGCGATGTTCGATTCCGCGAGCCGGCGCATCCTGCTGGCCGATCACACGAAGTTCGACAAGCGCGCGCTGCACGCCATGCAGCCACTGGCGGACTTCGATGAGGTCATCGTGGACGCCGCCACCGCGCCGCACCACGTCGACGCGCTCCGCAGCGCAGGTGTGAACGTCTCGATCGTCCCGCGCACCCGCACTCACCACTAGCGCCAAGCTGCCGAGATGCGCACATATCGTCGAGATGCGCACCTTTCGACGTGATCTCGTCGAAAAGGTGCGCATCTCGCGAGCGTGCGGCAGCGGCATCCGGACCCTCGTGGATACTGGTAGTGACGATTGTTCAAGAGTGCACAATTCGGGAACTATCCGACCCCAGTCCAGATGACGACGACGACGATAACCGGGCGCAGAGGATCGCAGTGGCCAGTGCCTGCTCGATCATCTGCTGCGCATCTGCTCGGCGGGTGGGGTTCGCCAGGTGAGTGCTGCTCCAATGATCGTGACGACGACAGCGACGTCGTAGCTTGCCAGGGTGTAGGTCCACACCGCGGTCTCGCCAGCAAACTGTGTATCGCTGAGGATGTGGCTCATGATGAGCGCCGGTCCGAGCACCAACAGCACTCGTCCCAGGCGCACGAGCCGGCGGTGCGTCCGTTCGTTATGTGGAACCGTCGATGTCGTTACAGACGGGGACAGCGAGATGTCAGCAAGAGGCCGGAGGTGCCGCAATGAATCCGTGGGTCTCCCGTCTGGGTGTAGGTGGGGGGTCATTGGAACATCGCCCCGATAGCGAGGTAGCTCGCGATCGCCACGACTATGAGGGCGATGGTCGCGGCGGTGATGAAGATCACCGGGGTGCTAAGAGGATTCTTTCGCTGTTTCATGATGCCTCGATCCGAAGAGTAAAGCGTTGCCTACCGTGCGGGGCTGAGGACGGTGGTGTCATCTGCGATGATGTCGACGATGCCTCGATCGTCGACGAGAACGATTCGTTCATCGCCGATCGCGGCGAAGGCCTGAACAGCACCGTCGACGGCCTCGAGGCGTTGCCAGGTCTGGTCGGCGTCTTGTTCCCACAGAGCGCCGTCCGTGCCGACGCCGACGAGGACGCCGTCCGGGCGGGCGTCGAGCATGTATAACAGTGGCGCGCCCTCGACGGGGACGAATGTCATACCGTGGTCGTCGCTGCGCAGGAGTCCTTCTTCGGCTGCGGCGTAGATGCCGTTGTCCGTGGCGACGAGATCTGCCGCTCCGATCGATGCTCCTGCTGTCCATTCGTGGCCGCCGTCGGTGCTGATGAGGAGCTCGATGTCGCTGGACGCGATTCCGTAGAGGGTGCCGTCGGGGCCGGCGGTGAGGACGTGGAAATCGGTGCTGCCGTTGAGCGCGACGGGTGACCAGGTCTGGCCGTAGTCGTCACTTTGGATGATGCCGAGGTTGGGGGCGCCGAGTTCTGCGGCGGTTTTGGGGCCGGGGTGCCCGGAAGCGAACAAGGTGTCTTCGGCGATGGTGAATCCCATCGCGTCGAAGTCGTGGCCGCCAATGGGGCCGGAGACCTCCCCGTCCGGGGTGACGGCGTAGATGCCGTTGTGGGTGGCGACGAGCAGGTCAGTGCCGCGGGGGTCTTCGGCGATGCCGTGGACATGTTCGATACGGGGTGTGGCAGCGTCGGGTTCGGTGGTTGGGGTGTTGGCGCATCCGGTAATAACGAGAGCGAGTGCGGTGAGCGTGGTCAGGGGCAGGAGGCGGTTCATTGGTGCTCCGAGAGAAGTAAGTAGAGGGCCCTACGAGACGGCAGATCACGGGTCGTAGGGTGCGCGGCAGAGGGGGTTCGCGTCGAGACCTGCTGTGTGAGGTTACGACGGGGCCGGGCGGGTCGTGTCGAGTGTCGGCCCGCCCGGGGTGCGTCAGAGCTCGTTGAGGAGGTCCTGCATGATGGAGATCTCGGCGGTCTGGTCGTCGATCACCTGCTGGGCAAGGTCAAGGACGTCCTGGTTTTGACCGTCTTCGAGAGCAGTGCGTGCCATATCCACGGCGCCGTCGTGGTGCACGATCATCTGCTCGAGGAAGATGCGGCTCGCTTGCGTCGCGTCTGCCTCTTCCAGCGTTGCCATGTCTTCTTCGGACATCATCCCGTCGCCGGAGTCGTCCATTGAACCGTGGTCCATGCCACCCATGTCGTCGGGTTCGTACTCGACGCCCCAGTCGTCCAGCCACCCGAGCATCCGCTCCATTTCCGGGCCTTGGGCATCCTTGATCTGCTGAGCGAGCTCCGCGACGGCCGGGTCGAGTCCATCCTTCGCCAAAACGATGTCGGCCATCTCGATGGCCTGCTGGTGATGCGGGATCATCATCGTCACGAACATCTCATCGGCGTCGTTTGCCGTGACGGTCGATGAGGTGTCCGACGGTGCAGTGTTCTCGCCTGTCGGCGCGGATGCGTCAGAGCAGCCGGTGAGAACGAGAGCGAGGCTGAACACGCCAGCACCGAGGGCAAGGGGAAGCTTCTTCATGAGTAAATCCTTCGAATGAGTAGATATGAGGGGTCGTGGACACAGCGCCGCGCAGAGGGCGACGCCGGGGTGTCGGCAAGATGCCGACGATGACCGATCAGGTTCGACTAATCGAAAGGAATATGAGTGAGGGTGTGCGCGGCAGGATGCTCACAGCCCGCAACCGCAAAGACGACGCCAGCGCCCGCAGGGGCGGGCCGAGATGCTCCAGAAGCATCGGGCGAACCAGCAGAAGAAGAGCTGCAATCAATGCGAGGACGCACGCGGTGACCATGTCCGAATGGCTTTGCCCGGTTCCCATCAGACAGGTGTCATCACACGCGATAGCGCCGCTGATGTCAGAGGTGGCCGCCATCGGGGTGGAGTGCTCGGGGGCTGTTGACGCTGTCGCGGAATGGTGGGCGTCGTGGCCTGCCACGTCGGCGCTGAAGGTGTGCATGCCAAGCAGCCCCACGATGATCATGAGTGCGGCACCGGCGATCAGTAACAGGGCACGCAACGATAGCTGCTGACGCGCGATGCGTAGCGTGATCTGCATATGCTCGGCCCTCCGTTCCTTCTCCCCCGCTAACACCACCAACTTCACGAACACCCTGGGGAGAGAGGGTGTTTCATTGACTGTGTAAGGGTCCGGTCTCAAACCGAGGTGTGACCTGCGGGTTTCACCTCTGAAAAGGACCGAACGAATGACCGAAATAGCTGATGCCCAGAACCCCCTTGCCGGGGTGTTGAGCGCCGACCAGATCGACGCGCTGGTGACCGCCGCAGAGGACCTCGGCCAGGGCCGCCACGGGGTCGAGGAACTGCTCTCACAGATGACCAAGGCGGTGCTGGAACGGGCCATGGAGACCGAGCTCAGCGACCACCTCGGATACGAGGCAGGTGACCCCGCTGGCCACGGGACCGGCAACTCCCGCAACGGCAAGAACACCAAGTCCGTGCAGACCCTCCAGGGCCCCGTGCAGCTCACCGTCCCGCGGGACCGCAACGGCTCCTTCGAGCCGGTGATCGTCCCGAAACGGGCCCGCCGGCTGGGCAAGGTCGAGGACATGATCCTCTCGCTCTACGCCCGCGGGATGACCACGAGGGACATCGGCTCACACCTGGAGGAGATCTACGGGTCCAAGGTCTCCGCCGCCACGATCTCCAGGGTCACCGACGTGGTCGCCGACGAGGTCGCCCAATGGCAGTCCCGGCCCCTGGAATCGGTATATCCGATCGTCTACATCGACGCGATCTGGCTCAAAATCAGGGACGGTGGGGTCGTGGCCAACCGGGCCTGCCACGTGGCCGTAGGCGTGGACCTGGAAGGCCGCAAGCAGGTGTTGGGCCTGTGGCTGGGCGCCACGGAGGGGGCGAAGTTCTGGGCCAATGTCCTGACCGAGATCCGCAACCGCGGGGTGCGGGACATTCTGATCCTGTGTTGCGACGGGCTCACCGGGCTGCCGGCCGCGGTCAACAGCGTCTACCCCGAAACCGTGGTCCAGACCTGCGTGGTGCACCTGTTGCGATCAGCGATGAAATACGCCTCCTACTCCGACCGCAAGACCATGGCCAAGGACATGAAACCGATCTACACGGCGGCCACCGTGCAGGCCGCCGAGATGGCGATGGAGGCCTTCGCCGAGGTCTGGCAGGCGAAGGCGCCGGGGGCGGTGTTGGCGTGGCGGAACGCGTGGGAGGACTTCACTCCGTTCCTGGCGTTCACCCCGGAGATCCGCAAGGTCATCTACACCACGAACCAGATCGAATCGATCAACTACCAGCTGCGGAAGATCACCAAGACCAGAGGCTCCTTCCCCTCGAACGAGGCGGCGATCAAGCTGGTCTACCTGGGTATCCGGAACATCGAGACCACCCGTGGTGGTGAGCTCGGCACCGGCACCCAAGGATGGCATCAGGCGTTGAATGCGTTCGCCGTGCAATTCCCCAACCGACTCCCGCTCTGACCACCTGGCAGAGGGGCTAACCGACCGGACCCTTACACAGAAAACTTGACACCCCCTGGGGAGATGCCCACCGCCGACGGTTGAGTGATGGGTCTGACACAATGAGCGGATCTCACTCACCAAACCGTCACGCGATGATGGTGAAGCCTGTTCCGCTCACTCTACAGGAATACCCCCGGGGGGGTATATGGTTGTGCGTGTCAGAGTCGAGCCGCAAGCCTGAAAGAGGAAAACAATATGTCCGATTCCCCCGCTGGATCCTGCTGCAGTCACAACAGCCACGTGGCGGTCGCGGCCGATGGGCGCAAGGATCTGCTCGCCCCATCCGCGGACGAGCTCGCTGAATGCCCGGTGATGGTCGGCAGCACCGTCGTCAAAGCAGACGCAGAAGCCGCGGGCCTGTTCCGTGACTACGAGGGCGCCCGCTACTACTTCTGCTGCGCAGCATGCGGCCCCCGCTTCGACGCGGACCCCGCCAAGTACGTTGCCGCCGCCTGAACACGCACCACCCCGCGGTAGTCGCTACCAAACACCCCTGTTTAGCGTCACTATTTCGAGGAGGATCGATCCATGAGTAACTCGCACCACGACGGCGTTGAACACACCGACGGACATCACGAGTCCCACACACCCGCGGAGCACGAGTCCCATCATGAGATGGCGCATCATGCCCATACGGATGTGGCCGATGCCGCGACATCGGGCTCCTCGCACCATACACATCCCGACACGATGTCTCACGGTGCGCACGGCACCGATGGAGGGCACGACACTCACGGGGCCCACGAGGGGCACGGTGGTCATGCGGGGCACGGCGACCATGTCGGGCAGTTCCGCCGGTTGTTCTGGATCATGCTCGTCCTGGCGGTCCCGACCGTTGCGCTGTCGGGCATGTTCTCGATGATCCTCGGCTATTCTCTCCCGGACATCTCCGGGATCATGTGGGTGTCTCCGGTGCTGGGAACGGTGATGTATGTCTGGGGCGGGAAACCGTTCCTCGTCGGCGCCGTCAGCGAGATCCGCTCCCGAAAGCCCGGGATGATGCTCCTCATCGGCCTCGCAATCACGGTCGCATTCCTCGCATCGTGGGGTGCGACCCTAGGGATGTTGCATCACGAGCTCGACTTCTGGTGGGAGCTGGCGCTCCTCATCGTCATCATGCTGCTCGGTCACTGGATCGAGATGCGCTCCCTCGCCCAGACCACCTCCGCCCTCGACTCTCTGGCCGCTCTCCTCCCGGATGAGGCGGAACGGGTCGAGAATGGCGAGGTCGTTGTCGTCTCACCCGCCGACCTTGTCGTCGGCGATGTTGTCGTCGTTCGGCCCGGAGGCAGCGTCCCCGCGGATGGGCGCATTGTCGATGGACGCGCGTCGATGGACGAGTCCATGGTCACCGGTGAATCTCGCACGGTCACCCGCGGCAGCGGTGATCCGGTCACAGCGGGCACTGTCGCCACCGATTCGGGATTGCGTGTTGAGATCACTGCGATCGGTGATGACACCACCCTCGCCGGCATCCAACGCCTGGTGACCGAAGCGCAGAGCTCCTCGTCCCGCGCCCAGCGACTCGCCGACACCGCCGCCGGATGGCTGTTCTGGTTCGCACTCGGATCTGCGGCCATCACCGCGCTCGTATGGACCCTGGTGGGATTCCCGGATGCCGCCGTCATCCGCACGATCACCGTCTTGGTGATCGCTTGCCCCCACGCGCTCGGTCTGGCCATCCCGCTAGTCGTGTCGATCGCGACCGAGCGGGCCGCGCGCGGTGGCGTCCTCGTCAAGGACCGGCTGGCGTTGGAGAGCATGCGCACTGTCGACACTGTGTTGTTCGACAAGACCGGAACTCTCACGAAAGGCGAGCCTGTCGTCTCCGAAGTATCGATCACCGACGGGGGCGACGCGGATCAGGTGCTTGCGCTGGCGGCCGCCGCGGAAGTCGACAGTGAGCATCCCCTGGCGAAGGCGATTGTCCGTGCCGCTGCCGAGAAGAAGCTCACGGTGCCCGGAAGTCGCGACTTCACCTCATCTCCCGCGGTTGGCGTCACTGCAACCGTCGACGGGTCGACCATCCGCGTCGGTGGACCGCACCTTCTCACGGAGGAAGGCGCAGACGAACTCCCCATTGCCGACGCCTGGCGCACGGACGGCGCCATCATCCTCCACGTCATTCAAGACGGGCGTGTGATTGGTGCGTTGAAGCTCGCCGATGAGGTGCGTTCGGAGTCGCGCGAAGCGGTCGATGCGCTCCACGTCCTCGGCGTGCAAGTGGTCATGATCACCGGAGACGCAGAGGCCGTCGCACATGCCGTCGCTCAAGATCTCGGCATCGACCGGGTCTTCGCCGGGGTCCGTCCAGAAGACAAGGCCGCGAAGGTCCAGGAGCTTCAGCGAGAAGGTCGGAAAGTCGCGATGGTCGGCGACGGTGTTAATGACGCTCCCGCACTCACCCAAGCCGACGTCGGGCTCGCAATCGGCGCGGGCACGGATGTCGCGATCGCCTCGGCCGGCGTCATCCTCGCCAGCGACGACCCCCGCTCCGTGCTCTCGGTAATCGAACTGTCCCGCGCCGCGTACCGAAAGATGAAACAGAACCTCTGGTGGGCTGCGGGCTATAACCTCATCTCCGTCCCCCTCGCAGCCGGTGCCCTCGCCCCTATCGGGTTCGTGCTGCCGATGTCGGTCGGCGCCGTCCTCATGTCGCTGTCCACGATCGTCGTCGCGCTCAACGCGCAGCTGTTGCGGCGCCTGGACCTTCGTCCTGAGACCACGACTCGCGCCATCCTCGACCGATGACCATGACGAATCAGGAGAAGACGATGACCGACGTCATTAAACCTGCAGCTTCGTGTGACCACGGCGAGCACGGCTACATCACCGACAAAGCCCGCTACCTCGCCCGACTCAAACGCATCGAAGGCCAAGCACGTGGCGTGCACCGCATGGTCGAAGACGAGCAATACTGCATCGATATCCTCACCCAGATCTCCGCACTCACCAGCGCCCTGCAAGGCGTCGCCATCGGACTCCTCGAAGACCACCTCCGCCACTGCGTCGCAGACGCCGTCCGCGCAGGCGGGGACACTGCCGAAGAGAAAATACGAGAGGCATCTCAAGCCATCGGCCGCCTCGTCCGGTGAGGTGAGAGCCGCGGAATCACGTGGAGGTTGTGATCGACGCTCTGACTGCCTGTTTCACGAAAGGTCACAACGTCTGCGGCGTTCATACATGCGCGCGTCCGCAGTGCCAAACGCCGCCTCGTTGAGCTGCGACCTATTCACAGCCGCCCCGAGTCGGGAAACATCGTGATTGGCGCAGGCTGACTGTCATGCATCTTCCTCTCCGCGCACAAGGCACGACGCTTACCGAAGAGCAGGCGAAAATGCTCGATGACGAGTTCTTCCGCTCGAACCCGCCGGGATGCCAGACGCTGACGCATCGAGGCGCAACTGTGGGTCACGATCTCGCTGCCGAGCCGCATCGTTGAATCGCGTGTTCAGCAGATATCGGGTGCTGTGTCGCTTGGCGGTGGAGCACTGATTGATCAGTCAGTGCTGTATAGTTCAGCGTGTGCTGACTATTGCTTCACGCCTCGACGTCATGAACCGGCTAAGCCGTGCCATGGCGGATCCGACGCGTTCCCGGATCCTGATGACGTTGCTCGATGGTCCGAGCTACCCGGCCGTGCTCTCGCGCGAGTTGGAGCTGACGCGCTCGAACGTGTCTAACCATCTCACCTGCCTGCGCGACTGCGGGGTCGTGGTCGCTGAGCCTGAGGGTCGCCAGACTCGCTACGAGATCGCAGATCCGCACCTTGCTGCTGCGCTCGTTTCCCTCGTGGACGTGACGCTGGCTGTCGATGAGCACGCACCCGTCTTGCCTCATGTCAATAGGTCCGGGAGCGATTGGTGCTTGCCTCAGGTAA
>NZ_QPGM01000015.1:0-3690 GCF_003335195.1 Microbacterium sp. JB110
GACCACGTCGACACGCTCAACGGCACGGGCATCGGCGGAGACGTGGTCGGTTCGATCAACAACTTCCCCGGCCCCGCCGTGCCGTTCGGCATGGCGCAGTTCTCGCCGGACACGAAGGACACGTACGCCGGGTACCAGTACCACAACGAGCAGATGAAGGGGTTCAGCATGAACCACGCCTCTGCCGGGTGCTACGTGTTCGGCGACCTCCCGATCCTCCCGATCACGGGCGACGTCGGATCCTCCCCCTGGAACACGACCCAGCGGTACACGCACGACGACGAGATCGGCGAGCCCGGCTACTACGCGGTGACCTTCCCCGACTCCGGCATCCGCAGCGAGCTGACGGCGACGGACCGCGTCGGCCTCAGCCGCATCAGCTTCCCGGACGGCTCGCCCGCGCACCTCACCCTCCGCGCGGGCGGGTCGATCAACGGCAACAGCGCCGCCGACCTCCGCGTCATCGATTCGCGCACGGTGGAGGGGTCCGCGACGACTGGCGACTTCTGCGGCAAGGGCAACACCTACACGATCCACTTCCGGCTGAGCTTCGACCAGGACTTCATCGATCACGGCACCTGGGACGGCGACGCCGTCGAGCAGGGGTCGGACGAGGCCTCCTCGCCGCGCGCCGGAGCGTACTTCTCCTTCCCCGAGGGCACGACGCTGCAGACGAAGATGGCCGTCTCGTACGTCTCGACCGAAGGAGCCGAGGCGAACATGGCGGCGGAGGCTCCCGGATGGGACTTCGACGACGTGCGCGCCGACGGCGAAGAGCGGTGGAACGAGGCGCTCTCGAAGGTCCGGATCTCGCAGGGCTCCGACGAGGACGTCGAGACCTTCTACACGTCGCTGTACCGCTCGCTGCTGCACCCGAACGTCTTCAACGACGTCGACGGGCGCTACATCGGGTTCGACGGCGAGATCCGCTCCGTGGAGGAAGGGCGCACGCACTACGCGAACTTCTCCGACTGGGACACGTACCGCACGCTCACGCCGCTGCAGACGATCCTGTTCCCCGACGTCGCGTCCGACATGGCGCAGTCGCTCGTGCTCGACGCCGAGCAGTCGGGCTCCCTCCCGCGCTGGCCCGTCGCGAACTCGGCGACAGGCCAGATGACCGGCGACAGCGTGAGTGCGCTGATCTCGCAGATCCACGCGTTCGGCGGCACGGACTTCGACGCCGCCTCCGCGCTCGACTTCATGGTCGCGGCGGCGGATGACGGGGGAGAGGGCCTCGACGGCTACGTGCAGCGGCCGGGCGCCGAGATCTACGCGGAGCGCGAGTACGCGCCGCAGGTCGAGGCGTTCCGGGGCGACCATCAGATCGTCGGCGGCTCGGTCACGCTCGAATGGTCGATCGACGACTTCGCCATCGGGCGCCTCGCCGCCGCCCTCGGAGAAGACGACGTCGTCGAACGGTTCCAGACGCGCTCGAACTTCTGGCAGAACCTCTTCGACCCCGCGCAGAACGCGATCGCCGCCCGCGCGGACGACGGGTCGTTCCTCGATGCGTCCGACCTGGGATCCGGCTTCGGGCAGCCCGGCTGGGACGAGGGCAACGCGGAGCAGTACCTCTGGATGGTGCCGCAGAACATCACCGGCCTGGCGTCCGCGCTCGGCGGCCGGGAGGCGACCGCGGAGCGGCTGGACACGTTCATGACTCACTTGAACTCCGGCGCGAACGAGCCGTACCTGTGGGCGGGCAACGAGCCGAACTTCCTCGTGCCGTGGATCTACAACTACCTCGGGCAGCCGTGGAAGACGCAGGCGTCGGTCGATCGGGTGCGCACGTCGCTGTTCACGGCGGAGCCCGACGGCGCGCCGGGCAACGACGACCTCGGCGCGATGTCGAGCTGGTACGTCTGGGCCGCGATGGGCCTCGTGCCCGCGACGCCCGGCACGCCCCTGCTCACGGTGAACACGCCGACGTTCGACCACGTGCGGATCGAGCTGAGCGGCGACCGGTCGCTGACGATCAACGCTCCCGGCGCGACGAGCGGCGAGCGGTACATCGACGGCCTGTCGGTCGACGGGGAGGCGTCGGACAGTGCCGCGCTGCCGGAGTCGGTGCTGAGCACGGGCGGCGTGGTCGATCTCGACCTCTCGGCGGAGCCCGGATCGTCCTGGGCGACCGCCGCGTCGTCGGCGCCCCCGTCGTTCGGCGACGGCGGCACCGGTTTCGCGCTGTCCACGGGCGCGGGGGTCGTCGACGCGAGCGCGGGCGAGAGCGCGACGGCGGAGATCGTCGCCAAGGCGTTCGACACCGATCTCGAGACCATCGACGTCTCCGCGACGTCGGAGGAAGAGGGCATCGCGGTCGATGCGGCACCGATCGACGTCTCGGCGGACGGGCCGTCGACGGGGCGGTTCGCGATCGAGGTCGGCGCCGACGTCGCCGAGGGCTACTATCCGATCGTCGTCACGGCGACCGCCGGCGAGTACGAGCGCGTGCAGCAGGTGACCGTGCGCGTGACGGACGAAGGCGGGTTCGCGCGCGCGATGAACGTGATCGCGACGGCGACCGCCGAGACGCGCGGCGAGGCCGACTTCGACACCGCGGGCAACAGCTACGCGCGCGAGGAGCTCGAGAAGGTGTCGCTGAGCCCGGGGAGCACGTTCTCGGTCGGCGAGCTCGAGGCGACGTGGCCGGCCAGCCCGGCGGGATACGCCGATGCGGTGCGCCCGGACGGGCAGACGATCCGGCTGCCGTTCGACCCGACGACGATCTCCTTCGTCGGCGCGGCGCGCGACGGCGGGGCGCGGGCCGAGGCGACCGTCGCGTTCGACGACGGCTCGACGCAGGACGTCCCCCTCGAGCTCGGCGACTGGGTGATCCCGGACGCGGACGGCAACCCGGTGTACGGCAACTCCGTGGTCGCGAAGATGCCGATGCGGTACGCGACGACCGACCTGCAGGGCGCGTACGTGTACGCGACGGAGCCGTACTCCGCGCCCGAGGGGCGGACGATCGAGAGCGTGACGCTGCCGAGCGGGGGCGACGCGGACCGACTGCGCCTGTTCGCGATCGCCGACGACGGCGTCGCCTCTGAACCCGCGGAGACGACGCTCCACGTGGAGCTGTCGTCCGACGCCGTCGTCGACGGCGAGACCGCGAACGCGACGGTCACCGTCACGCCGACGGCCGAGGGATGGATCGTCGTCGACGAGCGTGAGGGATCCTCGGCGCGTGCCGCCGCGTCGAGCCGCACGGAGCTGTCGGGCGGCGTCGCGGAGATCCCGGTCAGGCCGACGGGCGAGGGCCGGCACTCCTACCTGGCGTCCTTCGTCCCCGCGGATCCCGATGCGTTCGCCCCCTCGGAAGCGACCTTCGAGATCACCGTGTCGGACGGGTCGGACGGAGACGGCGACGGCGATTCGGACGGCGACGGCGACAACGGTGACGGCGACGACGACCAGGGCTCCGGTGACGGCGACGACCAGGGCTCCGGTGACGGCGACGACCAGGGCTCCGACGACGGCCAGGGCTCAGGCGACGACCAGGGCGACGACCAGGCTGCGGCCGGCGGCGGCGCGGATGCGGGCTCCGGCGATGCGGCGGCCGACGGGTCGAACGGCGGCATGCTCAGCGAGACCGGCATGTCGGGCACGGCATGGGCCGCCGCGGGGCTGATCGCTCGTGATGGTGTTCGACATCTACAACCCGCGCAACGGCGAGATCTACTCGAA
>NZ_QPGM01000016.1:0-380 GCF_003335195.1 Microbacterium sp. JB110
TTTGCAAGAAAACTTTGCGCAAAAAATGACGTATATGGTCAATACATTATACGAGCTGTCCGAGCTTTCGGGTCATGCAAAAGTAGCTGGAGGGGACCATGTTTCAGATCCTACCGCCGTACCTGTCGGGCCGAATAAAACACAGTATGATTCGGACCTGAGCGACAAAGGGATACGTAACGACTATTGGAACTGGGGAAAAGGATATATCAGTGCCTATCCTCCCGATCAATTTATCATGTTGGAAAATGGCGCGAGCTATGGAGGACAGAACAATCAGGTGTGGGCGCCCTATTATACGCTGCATAAAATCCTAGCAGGTTTAATCGATGTTTATCTAGTGAGTGGTAACAAGAAAGCACTCGAGGTGGCCGAAGGGA
>NZ_QPGM01000017.1:0-381 GCF_003335195.1 Microbacterium sp. JB110
AGATAAAAGTGGTGGGAACGGCATTCAATGTCCGGGCGGAGCCGCACAGAACGCAGGTGGAAGTGTCCGTATCGGAAGGCACGGTACACTTTATGACCGGTAGCGACCAGAAGGATTTCGTGGAACTGAACGCAGGGCAGTTTGCCATTTATGATGAAGCTACGCATTCACTTGCGCAAGGATATGCATCCATCCCATTTATCGGTCACTGGAAAGAAAATAAACTGGTATTTGAACAGGAACCGCTCGAAGATGCGTTCAGAAAGATTGAGAAATGGTACGGGTACAAAATTGTTATATCCCGAAAACAATTACTCAATCAGCTGTACAATGCAAGATTCGACGCCCCGAAATTGGAGGAGCTGCTACGAAGCATGGCCT
>NZ_QPGM01000018.1:0-353 GCF_003335195.1 Microbacterium sp. JB110
ACGATGTACCGATGCGTATTAATGGCGATGCGCTACGTCTCAAACAAGTATTGACCAATATCGTGGGTAACGCGATTAAATTCACTGACAGTGGTGATGTGGTAGTACGTGTCAGCTTGGACGATCACCGTGACAATTACCTGATGATTAGCGTACAAGACAGTGGTAAAGGCATCTCGCTTGCCGATCAAAAAATGCTGTTTCAAAGCTTTAGTCAAGGCGACCCATCAATCACTCGTCAATATGGCGGTACAGGGTTGGGTCTGGTCATCTCCAAGCAGTTGACGCGACTGATGGGCGGTGATATTGGCTTTCATGACAATGCGCAAGAGAACATCGCCAATCAGGGTGCA
>NZ_QPGM01000019.1:0-346 GCF_003335195.1 Microbacterium sp. JB110
AAAGAAGGCATTACAATCGGGGAAAAATGTTGTTTCAGCAAACAAAAAGATGATTGCCACTCATCTCGAAGAACTCGTTAATATCCAGCAAGAATTCGGAACGAGTTTACTATACGAAGGAGCCGTGTGTGGAAGTATCCCCATTATTCGAAATCTTGAAGAATATTATGACAACGAATTGCTCCATTCTATCAGCGGAATATTCAACGGATCTTCTAATTATATTCTTTCAAAAATATTCAATGAAAATCAAAGCTACGATGTGGCTTTGAAAAAGGCACAAGAACTAGGTTTTGCAGAGACGGACCCCACCTTAGACGTTGGTGGTTACGATCCAAAATATAAG
>NZ_QPGM01000020.1:0-338 GCF_003335195.1 Microbacterium sp. JB110
CACCTCACGTTTAATGGAAACTACGGCGAGAATAAAAATGTCGTAGAATTTATCGATGAACCTATTCGGGATGAGACGTATGTACATCGGTACCGGAGTACAGGCTACGCGCTAGCTCAATCTTTCGGTTATAAAATCGATTATAGCAATGGCAACGGTATGTTCAACAGCCAGGAAGAACTGGATGATTACTTATCAACAACCAGCTATGGATTTGGCGTGCCACGGGTCGGATACTTTAAATATACTGATTTGAACGAAGATGGTGTTGTCGATGATAAAGATCAAGTTCCTATAGGTGCGTCTGGGATTCCAGGGATAACTTATGGATTTGGACT
>NZ_QPGM01000021.1:0-327 GCF_003335195.1 Microbacterium sp. JB110
ATCGAAATGGCTCTCTCTGACGCCCAAACTGCGGAGCCCTTTGGGGATTCCCAACTGTGTATTGAGATCGGCAAGAGCAGTGGGTAAACCTCCTTCTTGGATCTTCAGTGCGGTTTCTATGCAGCGAATTTTTTCAGGCACCGCATCGCGATTGATTTGCATAACGCTAGGCAGAAAAATGGCATTGAGGGTGCCATGATGTAGCTGTAACTCACGCAGTCCTCCCAAGGCGTGTGAGAGTGCATGAATAGCGCCTAGCCCCTTCTGGAAGGTTAAGCCGCCCTGGAGCGAGCCCATCATCAGCTCCGTGCGGGCATCTAGATTGGT
>NZ_QPGM01000022.1:0-311 GCF_003335195.1 Microbacterium sp. JB110
AGGTCTCAATAATGCGACCCTGCTGATCAATAAGCACGTGCTTGAGCAACAGCCCCGTCTCACGATCTAACCACCACTCGTGAGCAAAACGCCATTGATCAAGAGGCTCAAAAATTAGCTTTACGGCGTCTCGACCAGCGACACGTGCATCTTCCTCAAGATCAATCTGATAATATTCTTCAAGGTGAGCTGCCCATCTCGCAGGGGACGAAAGTCCTCCGTTGCCGCTGTCTTCGGTCCACGCAAGCCTGCCTACCGGCGAACGCCGTTCGATGCTGACTGAGGGGCCATCCAGATACTGCACTACCTGC
>NZ_QPGM01000023.1:0-297 GCF_003335195.1 Microbacterium sp. JB110
GACTCAGCATTGATTGATTATTTAGTTGATGAGTTCAAAAAAGACCAAGACGTCAACCTAAAAGGCGATTCTTTGGCAATGCAGCGTCTAAAAGAAGCCGCAGAAAAAGCAAAAATTGAGCTATCAAGCGCGCAAAGCACGGAAGTAAACTTACCTTACATTACTGCTGACAGCAGTGGTCCTAAGCACTTGGTGGTAACAATCAGCCGCTCAAAACTAGAAAGTTTGACTGAAGCATTGGTACAGCGCACCATGGGCCCTTGTAAAATTGCCCTTGAAGATGCTGGTCTAAAAATC
>NZ_QPGM01000024.1:0-283 GCF_003335195.1 Microbacterium sp. JB110
AAACTTATGCCTAAATAACGTCAGAGCATAAAGTCATTATAAAAGTAACAGGACGAATAATGAGTGAAATAACTCAATCCTTAGTTGAAGAACCAATAGTTGAAGAACCGATTGGTGAACAGCCAATTGATGAAGTGGTTAGCTGGGTTAAACAAAATAATTTCACCTTGAACCTCTCAAGTGAGCGTTTAGCCTTTTTGATTGCCGTTGCGGTATTAAGCAATGAAAAATTTGATGAAGAGCTTGGTGAAGGCGAATTACAAGACGCCTTTAAGATCGTTAC
>NZ_QPGM01000025.1:0-287 GCF_003335195.1 Microbacterium sp. JB110
CAGCCCAGTCATAGGCAGCGGCCATATCATCGATAAACGCACTGACTTCTGCGACAACACCGTACTGCTGGTAAAGCGCTGTTGTATCCGCATCACGACCTTTGCCTGCCTGATGGCGCACCTGGGGGCGTTGCTCTTCAGGCAGCTGCGCCAAAGCAGGCGCCAGGCGTTCATTGAGCGCAACCGCGCCAAGCGAGCCGCCCACTACTAACAATCGTAGAGGGCGCGCGGACAGTACAGACACATCACGCGGCGCACTGCCTAGGCTGGCAATATCGTCACGCACC
>NZ_QPGM01000026.1:0-294 GCF_003335195.1 Microbacterium sp. JB110
AATGATGACCTACAACGCCAAGGCGAGTGATCTGAATAACGTCAGTAATAATGACTTTGGCTATATCCATGCCAGTGGCTTTAAATAATAAAGGCAATAGCTTACGGCGGATTTGGTTCTCGATTTCTTGTGGATTAATTGAGAACTCAGCAACGGAAGCAGTCACAACCTCATCAATTTGCATCGCAAAGTCAAAGCGTTCATCTTCACTCAGATTGTTAGCTTCGCCTTGATGCTTCAAAAATAGCCCAAAATAAGCTTGTACATGACGCTTAACTTTAGGGTCGAGTGCTG
>NZ_QPGM01000027.1:0-273 GCF_003335195.1 Microbacterium sp. JB110
TCTCAGTCAAGTTTTTGAATCACCTGCTTTTATCTAATTCTCCTTTGTTGTTAGCTGTGGCACCCTATATGCAGTTAATGTAATAGATTAGCGTACAAGGCCAACGCCTGAGCCCAAGAAGTTTCCATGCAGGAGCCTGTCCATTGATCAGTGTCCTTATCGCCGATGACCACCATCTCGTTAGAACGAGTATCGCCCACCTACTAAACGAAGAGTCCGACATTAAAATTGTAGGCGAGGTCGACGACGGTGAAAGCGCGGTAACTCAGTGCC
>NZ_QPGM01000028.1:0-238 GCF_003335195.1 Microbacterium sp. JB110
GGTACTTCAGCTCAACTCACAGATGCTTACGGCTATTATAGTGGAAATGAAAATGCGCCGGATGTACCTAAACACGTGATAGAAGCTGGTAGAGAAATCATGGAAATTGGGGTATCTAAAGGTTACTTTGGCGTAGCGGGCTTTGACTTGTTATTAGACGACAAAAATGATGTATATGCGATTGATTTGAATTTTAGACAAAATGGTTCGACAAGTATGTTGTTGTTAGAGCCTTTAC
>NZ_QPGM01000029.1:0-259 GCF_003335195.1 Microbacterium sp. JB110
GCTCAAACTCACCTTTGCTTAAATCGTGGCGTACCGTGACGCGGTTATCGAACACAAAGCACTCGCCGCGCCACAGCGACTGCTCTTCCGGGACTTTCTCCAGGTAGTTCAGCACGCCGCCCTTTAGGTGATAAACCTCTTCAAAGCCTTCTTTTAGCATAAAGCTCGAGGCTTTTTCGCAACGAATACCGCCGGTGCAGAACATGGCCACTTTTTTATGCTTTTCGGGGTCGTAGTGCTCGCGCACATACTCAGGGAA
>NZ_QPGM01000030.1:0-253 GCF_003335195.1 Microbacterium sp. JB110
TTAAAAGCTCACATTCAATTTTATGATGGGATAACGACATCGGATATCCATGAAACCATCATAAAATCTGCAGCAGACCTTATTTCAGAGCAAACCCCTGATTATCAATATTTAGCTGCTCGATTAGCAGTATTCCATCTTCGTAAAAAAGCTTATGGTCAATTTGAACCACCAAAGTTGTTTGATCATGTATCAAAATTGGTCGATATGGGAAAATATGATAAGCATCTACTAGAAGATTACACGACTGAAG
>NZ_QPGM01000031.1:0-240 GCF_003335195.1 Microbacterium sp. JB110
GTAATAATCACATCCCCCATGCCTTCCGCTACATACATACTTAGAATTGGGCCTAAGCTGTAACCTAAGAAGCCTGTGAATAAGAAAGTGAAAACGAGACCTAAGCTTGAGTTACGGTTTTTCTCTGTTAAATAAAGCAAGCCATAGAAACCTACTAGCATCAGAATCAGTCCCGGGCGAGGCAAGTTTAATGCCATGGATACACCGGCAACAACCGCAGACCAAAGCAAAGTCATAGAC
>NZ_QPGM01000032.1:0-227 GCF_003335195.1 Microbacterium sp. JB110
TATACGTTGAACAAAGCTTCGAAGAGCGGCTAAGTTTATTGCTTGAACATGAAATAACGCAGCGTGATCAGCGTAAAATAGATCGCCTAACGCGACAAGCAAAGTTCAGAGTTGGCGGCACACTTGCCCAACTCAACTATGGCGCAGCACGACAACTCGATAAAGCTCAGATCCGTTCATTAGCACAAGGTGAATGGCTTCGTCTTCACCAAAACATCTTGATCACA
>NZ_QPGM01000033.1:0-221 GCF_003335195.1 Microbacterium sp. JB110
GAGCGTCATACCATAAATACGTTCAAGTGTATTTAATTGATTATCCACAAGAATCATCATCTTACGATTACCTAAAGGATAGCAAAAGGCACCTATAATTAAAGGAAGTACCGACATGATAAAAACTTGTATTTCAATATGAGAAACTTGAGGTATTTGGACAAGTACAACACCCAAGACCATAATGCTAGAGGTACCTACAGAGCGCCAAGAAATACGCT
>NZ_QPGM01000034.1:0-201 GCF_003335195.1 Microbacterium sp. JB110
TACCAGGGTCCGTGCCCGGGTCGGTTCCAGGCTCCGTACCGGGGTCCGTACCAGGATCCGTGCCCGGGTCCGTACCGGGGTCGGTTCCAGGCTCCGTGCCCGGGTCGGTACCGGGGTCAGTACCAGGGTCCGTGCCCGGGTCGGTTCCAGGGTCCGTGCCCGGGTCGGTTCCAGGCTCCGTACCGGGGTCCGTACCAGGCT